>CAZAEC010000047.1:0-2880 GCA_964484055.1 uncultured Clostridium sp. | reverse complement strand
ATTCGAACCAGCGACACCACGGGTATGAACCGTGTGCTCTAGCCAACTGAGCTATTCCGCCATATGTTTTTTGAAATGTATGGGACCAACAGGGCTCGAACCTGTGACCCCCTGCTTGTAAGGCAGGTGCTCTCCCAGCTGAGCTATGATCCCACATTTTCTTGTTCGTTGTTTTTTGTTTTCCTCAAGCAACTTCTACAGTATACCTCAGCATTTTGAGAATGTCAACAACTTTTTTCGACTTTTTTATTTTTTTCTTAAAAAGCTGCAATCTCTTATATATCCTATGATATTAAAAGATTACAGCTCTGCATATTATACTATAAATTTAATCACAAATTGCAAATAATTTCTAATCAACCGTTACAATCTGCATGATATTACTTGCAACACTCTTTTCCAATTTTACATTTGGAGAAGGAATTCCTGCAGTCAATACAACAATATCTCCTGTTTCCACATATCCTTTAATTCTTGCGAGTTCGATTGCACTGTCACTAATCTCCTTTGTTGAAGCAAAATCTAAAGATTTCAAAGGTGTAACACCCCAATAGATTGCCATTCGGCGGTATGCTCTGATATTCGGAGTTACACCAACGATTAACTGACGAGGTCTCAGATTCGATACTACCCTTGCAGTTGCACCTGTAACAGAAGGTGTAATGATACATTTCGCATCCAGATTATCTGCTGCCAAAATTGATGAATATCCAATCGCGCTAGAAACGCTGGATTTCAGATGCTCTCCTACTCTCTCAGCCATTGTAGAATAGTTCAGATGCTCTTCTGCATTTTCTACAATATGAACCATCATCTTCAAGGCTTCTACTGGATATTTTCCAGCAGCTGTCTCGCCTGAGAGCATAACTGCATCTGTTCCATCATAAACAGCATTCGCAACATCTGTTACTTCTGCTCTTGTTGGACGAGGATTACGGATCATAGAATCCAACATCTGAGTTGCTGTAATTACAACCTTAAAGTGTTTGTTACACTGCTGGATCATTTTTTTCTGCAAATATGGAAGTTCTTCTGCTGGAATTTCTACACCGAGGTCACCTCTAGCTACCATAATACCATCTGCTGCACGCAGGATTTCTTCAATATTACGAATTCCTTCGGCATTTTCAATCTTTGCAATAACAGGAATGTATGGTGCTCCCAACATTCTCAAATAAGCTTTTATCTCAAGAATACATTCCGCATTTCTTACAAAAGATGCTGCAATAAAATCAATCTCTTGTTCTACACCGAATTTAATATCTTCTTTATCTTTTTCTGTGATCGCTGGTAATTTAACAGAAACATTTGGTACATTCACACCTTTTCGTTCTCCGAGTTCACCGCCGTTTACGATTGTACAGAGAATATTATTTCCACTCTTTCCTTTTACTCGCAGTTCGACCAATCCATCATCGATCAAGATCACTTGATCTTTTTCTACATCGTCCACAAGCCCTTCATAAGAGATTGAAATTTTCTGTACATCACCTTCTACTTGTTCCGTTGTCAGAATAATATCATTTCCAGCTTCTAACATAACTTTTTTCCCGTCTTTCAAAAGACCCGTACGAATTTCCGGTCCTTTTGTGTCCAGAAGAATCGCGACATTACAATGTTCTTCTTCACGAAGCTGCTTTACCATATCCATACGCTGCTTCTGCTCCTCATGTGTTCCATGGGAGAAATTAAAACGTGCCACATCCATTCCATTGAGCATCAATGCACGTAAAATCTCTTTGTCATTTGTGTTTGGTCCCATAGTACATACGATTTTTGTTTTTTTCATTGTTAAGCCTCCTAATTTTTCTGATATATCACCACTGTTTTTCAAGACAGATGATACCTTATCATTTTAAATGTTCATGTGTAAATAAGTGGTCCTGACAATATTCATAATTCCCATTACATTTTGAACAAAAACGAAATTCGAGATTTGGATCGTCCAGCTCTGTCCTGCCACAGACTACACATTTATGTCTTGCACCATTCGCATATGTCATGTGTGGTCTTGCCTGTGTCTGCTGCTGGAATTTTCTCTTACGCATCTGCTGCTTTGGACTGTATTGACGCATATTCTTACTCAACAAGAAAAATACAATAAAGTTCAACAGCGAAGCAATGATCGCGACTCTTGTAATCGCATTCCCTTGCACAATATCAATGATCGTCAACACTGCATATACAACAGCCATCCATTTCATCTTAATTGGAACTATGAAATACAGATATACTTTCATATCCGGATAGCTCATAGCAAATGCAAGAAAAATTGACATATTAATATAGTAAGTACTAAAGAAATATCCATATCCCACGAGATTGCCGCCAACAACAAAATACAATAAAAATGCGCCAAGAACTGTAAATATTATTCCCGAAAAGATATATACATTAAATCGGAAGGTTCCCCATGTACGCTCCAATATTGTTCCCAACGAATAATAAAGTAATGCCATAAAAATAATATTGATCAAATTACCTGTCGGCGGTACCAGTATCCAAGAAACCACTCTCCATACCTGACCTTTCAAAATATAGGCTGGTTCGAGTGTCAGCATACTCAATAACCCTGGCATAAAATGATATACGCCATATCCAATAATATATCCTAAGATTAGATATACTGTCAGATTTTGAATTGCAAATCGACCGAACTTTTTCTCTAACTTGTCTAACCAGTTCAAATGTTTGCCACCTTTCCCACTTTTTATTTAGTGCCTTTTATTCACGTTGTCATTTTACATTCGATAGCATAGTTTGTCAAATTTTTAATTTATCTATTCTCTCGTCACTCAGAAATTTATATTTTATTTTTTCATCACTTTGTTGTGGTCAAGCATTTTTGTAACACTACGACCTAATTTTTGCTACGGGGTT
>CAZAEC010000046.1:0-4655 GCA_964484055.1 uncultured Clostridium sp. | reverse complement strand
ACATACACCTGTCTCTGTAATTTCTGTGCATCATACTTACTGACCAGTCTTTCCAACTTTTTGATCAATACGTTGGATTTTTTCTCCGTAATAAATTTAGAGGATTGAATAGCATCAACTAACAATTTCAATTCTGGGAGTTCAAAATCACGACTTACTACATGATAATGATAGCGATTTCCAATAGGTTCACCCTCTATTTCAATCCCCAACATTTCCAGTTCTCGCAGATCTTGATAAATACTCTTTCTATCTGCAGTAATATCATATGTAGCAAGTTTTTCCATGATCTCTGGCATTGTGATGTAATGTTCTTCGTCTGTATTTTCCAACATAATTTCTGCCAAACGATACAATTTGAACTTTTGATTCTTTCCTTTTGCCATGACGTCATTACCTTTTTCTCTTCATATTAACAATTCCACATATTAATATAATGATTCCTGCTTCGTATGCTAGATTCCTTTTGCCTTTCTGATCATCTTCTCAAATGATTCTGCAAATCGAATATCATCTTCTTGCGTTCTCTTTGCTGGTCCTTTCAGGTGGTTTTTCTTACTGCTCCGTCTTGCCTTTTTTGCCAAATGACGCTCCATGAGCATTTGATCAATATTCTCATTCGTATACCATTTTCCATTTTGATGAATTGCAAAACAACCTTTCCCAAGTGCCATCGCTGCAACTCCATAATCCTGTGAAACACATATATCTCCTTTTTTCAGCAGAGAGATCAACTTAAAATCCACAGCATCCGCACCCGCTCCAACAATGATTACCTCACTATAATCAGAAGTCAGCACATGATTTGTATCACATAAAAGTGTACATGACACAGAATATTTATCTGCAATATTTTCTACGATGCGTACCACCGGGCATGCATCCGCATCTACATATATCTTCATTTCGTGAAAATCCTTCTATTTACTCACTTCAATTTCTATTCTATATCTAAGCCAAATCGATAGAGTTCGTTTATCTTTACCTGCGCATGTTCTGCTTCTTTCTTTTTTATAATCGCATTTCGATCACTAAGAATCGCAAGCATCTCATCTACAACTTCTACCTCTGGTAGATAAGAATAATGAGAAAGATATCCGATCATTCTTGTTGCCGTATAATCTGTATTCAGATTTCGTGTCACCAAATCACATAAATTTTCCGGATAACCTCTATCAATCATCATCTGATATAATTGCATACTTATTTCTGTTCGTGCTTTCATAACTTTATTCACCTTTAATACCAAATTTCACAATTAGCAGCACAACTATAACCACTGTATTTTACCAATATTAAAGACTTAATGCCGTTGCATATGTACATAATTTTCTATTTCTTCAAAGCCTAAGTGCTTATAAATTTTATAAGCCGGTATTTCTCTCTCAGTCATCAATTTCATGCTATATATCCTGTTGCGATACATATCCGTTCTCAACTCTTCCAATAGCATTTTTCCAATTCCTTGTCCTTGTGCATCACTATTAACGACAAATGTATCAATGTAAATATAATAACGGCCGCCATAAGTAGGACATTTGTATGCTAAAATAAACCCTAATACGACATTTTCTCTTTTAGCAACATAAGAATATCCACTATTGACAAATTCATTTATCGAATCTGCTCTTGTTTCATCTACTACCCACGGCATTATATTTAATTCTTTGCTTGCCAAATAGCTGATTTGATCAATATCCTCAAGACTTAAAGGTTCCACAGTTACAAATTCTTTAATATCCGTTTGTTTTTCACGATTATGAAATTCTCTGAATTGCTGTTTGAGTTTCTCATCCACAAGTACCTGCTCTACTTTTTCTCTCCACTCTTTTATACTACCATCATATGCATCAGCAAATTGTATATAGAGTTCTTTTCTTTCCTTTTCATCTTTAGTTGTACTAAATACTTTCGCAAACAAGGATATTGCCATTTCTTTTTGTGATCTTCTAAGTGCCATTTTTCTTTCCCCCTGTTAATCTTTGTATTTCATTCCAATTTGTTTATCATTATAATAATTTTAATCTAACTACATGTTAATTACTTCAGCAACTTTTTGAACCGTAATGTCACATTGAACAGTTTGTATTCTCATGTTTAATTACCCCTTTTATATTTAATAACATTTTTCGATAATCGATCATATCTTCATTATGTGGTTCTACTGAAAAGTCATATCATCACAATATCTTGAATAGGCTATATCTTTTTCTCTACACCAATCTCCTATTACCTTATCGAAACTTCTCATAATTATATTTGAAATCGCTGGTGATGTAGGTGCACCTTGTGGTAATTGATGAATATAGACACATAAAACAGAAAGTAAAATTCGAATTGGCTCTGAATAGTTATCAGCTGTGAAAACTTTTTCTTTTATCATCGGATAGGTAATATGATCAAAAAATTTCCGAATATCTAATTTTAAGACTTTCTTTTTTCCTACGTGAATATTGGCATTTTGCCTTGTACTGCCACCAACTCTATAAGCCATTGCATAACAGGAAATCGGTTCCTGCACTAAGATAATATCTGCAATACGTCTTTGAATAGACTTTAAAAGTTTATCTGGTACGCGTATTAAACGTATCTCTCCATTACTCTTTATCAATTCTGCCTCATGATAATGTTTTTCAATCGTATTACTTAAAGAATATAAAGTTCGTGACGAATATCCCAAATCCTGACAAAGAGAGGAAATCTCTCTATACATCTTCATATTCAACTTCCTCCCTTTCTCAGCGTTAATACAGAACAACACAGTAAGAATATCGCGGTGCGAAGGCGTAGTATAGCACGTGGTAGCGTGCCTCTCACTACGTTGGAGCAGCGCTATTATAAGTATTTATGGATTTGCTTCCGAATCACGACTCGCAATTCGTGGTCTTGAATATTGGACCTGCACTATTGTTCCGTATTTATAATTATAACACTAAATGGTTCTGCAATAACACTATAACTTATACTGTCCCATAAAAATGACATCTAATATAAGTTGTATAATGATGCTTTTTTTCCTGTTCCAATTCGGCTATTTGCTTGTGTAAATGTAAAAACAGTCGCATCCTTTTCAGAAGTTGTTACCAGCTGATCTGACATATTGTTATTCCCTTTCGTTTTTAATTTACAAAGAAGCCTAGAGCCCCAACACCCTAAGCTTCTCGTCTTTATTCTTTCGGAATCAATGCTTCTTTTTTATCAATCAAGCTCTTCTTACATACTTTACAGAGAATTCCTTGTGTCGTAATAAACACAACTTCTCCTATCGCAGTATCACCAATCTTATCATAAATCCGACCAGCACTCATACTTTCTCCTATTACAGTATATGGACTATTGGCAACATAACCAATCTTGCCAAGGCCTTCGGCAACCACGATAATAGCTTCCTTATCATATTCATTGTCTGGTTCCTTATTTAGCTGCAATTTCATTCCTGGCTTAAGAAACTCTTTTCCAAAATAATGTTTTGTTCCTGTCAAAGTAAAATATATTTTTCCCATAATTGACACCCTCTTTTAATCATCATAATGATTCCAGTCGCCAAAAAAACCTCTATTGCTATGTCCTGTCTTATTTCCTCTGTTATCATAGTGATTTGCTCCACCAAATAATCCTAGATTTGTATGACCTGTTTTATTACCATAATTATCATAATGATTCATTCCGCCAAAAAATCCCGGATTGCTATGTCCTGTCTTATTTCCGTGACTATCATAATGGTTCATTCCACCGAGGAATCCTGGTCTACTTTCTCCAATCTTACGTCCATTATTATCATAATGACTAACTGTTCCAAAGAATCCTTTTCTGCTATATCCATCTTTCATACTCATCATCAATTCCTCCTACCACAAATCATAGTCATCTGGATCTAATCCAGCATCCTCTAAGGCCTCTCGTCTTTCATCCGAATCCATAAATTCTAACTCATCTGGATCTAATCCTGACACCTCTAATTCTAACTCTGTATCTTCTACATCCACTGCATCCTCTGTTTCTCTGTCTAATTCTTCAAAAAATTCATATTCCATTGCTCTTTCAAATGTATCCAATTCTCCATCACGATTAAAATCAAACATATCTCCAAATAAACTTCTCATATTACTTCCTCCTATAAAAGTATCCTTTTCTTTGATGACTATAGTCTACTCCCTTAGGTGGGGTTTAAATATCCCAGCAATTTTGTTGAATTTCTATAACAGTAATATCTACAAGTTTTCCCAACAAATCTAGACGCACTATACAAAAAAGGTCGCTGGAGTGCGACCTTTTTAGATATTCACATGGTGTTTTATTTTTTACATAGATATCAACATAATCCAATGAGTTTTTCCTATTTTTGTGGTTTTCTCACCGATTATCTCTACAAACTGTTGATATCTTATATTTATTTCCACATATTAATTTATACACACAAAATATTTTCTTCAAATTCCTAGAACTTTAAAACAAAAAAAGAAGAAACACATCGTTTCTTCTCTCTTCATGAGCGTGCGGGGATTCGAACCCCGGACAACTTGATTAAAAGTCAAGTGCTCTACCAACTGAGCTACACGCCCGTATTTACTTTTTTGTTCCCACCACTTCTTTGCAGTAGAAATGCCCAGAGCCGGAATCGAACCAGCGACACAGGGATTTTCAGTCCCTTGCTC
>CAZAEC010000045.1:0-4887 GCA_964484055.1 uncultured Clostridium sp. | reverse complement strand
TGTTGTGCTTAATTTAGAAATCAATGTGTCCAGGATTCTGGGTACATATCAATCCACAAGAACCTCTCTTTCTATTTATTTTTTATCAAATTTTTAATTTTTTCTATTTGTCACGAAACGAATGACCAAAAGAACCGTAATCATCAATACAATACCAATTGGAAGACAGATAAATGCATTCTGTACAAAACCTGCGATCACATATGTTACAAATGATACTGCTGCTGCAGTGATCGCATATGGAAGCTGTGTAGAAACATGATTTACATGACTGCACTGGCCTCCTGCTGAAGCCATGATCGTTGTATCAGAAATTGGTGAGCAGTGATCTCCGCAGACAGCACCAGCCATACATGCAGCGATTGACATGATCATCATCGTTTCATTAGTTCCCTGGAATACTGCTACTACGATTGGGATCAAAATACCAAATGTTCCCCAAGATGTACCAGATGCAAATGCAAGCACACATCCAACTAAGAAAATGATCGCTGGAAGGAGATTTACCAATCCGCCAGCTACAGATTCCATAGATACTGCAACAAATTCTGCTGCACCAAGGCTATCTGTCATTGCTTTCAATGTCCATGCAAATGTTAAGATCAGCATTGCAGGAACCATTGCCTTAAATCCTTCTGGAATACATGTCATAGATTCGCTGAAAGAAAGTACTTTTCTTAACGCATAGAAAATAATCGTAAACACTAATGCAAAGAAACTTCCAAGCATCAAACCTACAGATGCATCACTATTTGAAAATGCTACTACAAATCCAGCTCCATCAAAAAATCCACCTGTATAAATCATACCAATCACACAAGAGATAATCAACATTGCAATTGGAAATACCAGATCAATCACAGATCCTCTTCCAACATTATCTGCCCCTGCAGCATTCGCATATGGTCTATCTTCTGTTGTATAAATATCACCTTTTAATGCATTCTGTTCATGAAGCTTCATTGGGCCATAATCAATTTTTAATACTACAATCGTAATCATCATAACAATTGTTAAGATTGCATAATAGTTGAATGGAATTGCACGCATAAAAATTGAAAAACCATCTTCTCCCTCTACAAATCCTGTAACTGCTGCTGCCCATGATGAAATTGGTGCAATAATACAAATAGGAGCTGCTGTTGAGTCGATCAGATAAGATAATTTCGCACGAGAAACATTGTGCTTATCTGTAACAGGACGCATAACACTTCCTACTGTAAGACAGTTAAAATAATCATCAATAAAAATCAATACACCAAGTGCGATCGTTGCAAGCTGTGCGCCAACACGAGTTTTGATATGTTCACCTGCCCAACGACCAAATGCTGCAGAACCACCAGCCTGATTCATCATGCAAACCATAATTCCAAGTACAACAAGGAATACAAGAATTCCTACATTATAACTATCAGATAATACTCCTACGATTCCATCCTGAAATACATGTGTGATTGTTTTTTCAAATGTAAATCCTGACCAGAACAAACCTCCGATCAAAATTCCAATAAACAAAGAACTATATACTTCCTTTGTGATCAATGCCAACGCGATTGCCACGATTGGAGGTACCAGTGCCCAAATAGTTGCATACATATCTGGAACATATTCTACTGCTTCTTCTGCTGCAAAAACATTCAAACTTCCACACATCATAACAAAAAGAAATGTAAGAATTGTCCACAGAGCTTTTTTCTTTCCTCTCATTTTTAACCTTCTCCTTCTATCTTAACCTTCAAGAATGCCTCGGCATTCTTGCTACGAAGTGCGGTCATGCTTGCATGACAAATAACCGCTACGCACTTCTGCAATCTGCCAGAGGCTTTCATCAGAAAGAAATAATTTTCCTTCTGATAAAACAAAAACCATGAACAACACTATTTGCGCGTTCATGGTATAATCTTTCCACTTTGAAATTCTTACACTGCTGATAGCGCTCCACTTTCGTGACAGTCCGCAACATATTCTGTTACGACCCAGGAATCATATTGGGAATATAAAACCTTCGGCGAACTCCCCTTTCCATGCAAACAGCTTCCCAAACTATCGTTATACATGTACTAATGAATTTCGCACCTCTATCAAATCTTATTGTTCATTTAATACTGTTCTATCACTTTTAATTATTATTGTCAATAAAAATTGTTTTATTTGTGCAAATAATTCAAATAAATCACAATTTTTCTACTTCAAAACCTTTTTCAGATCTTAATAAGTAATTCAGATTTTTTTCGCTACTATAATATTTACACTATCTATTTCCAGACACCTTGACAAGTACATGTAGGTTAACTATAATTTAGTTAATCTATATGTACTATTAGTCCGGAGGTGACTTATGAATGATTTCTTTAATGCAAATGCGATACTTTCGATCTTTGCAAAAAATTATATGGATTTAAAGAAAGGCTTACCTATTCGTCCTAGTGAAATGGGAGTACTAAACATTATCACTAACAGAGAAGGCTCACATACACCTGTAATGCTCGCTGATTTACTCGGTGTATCAAAACCTATGATCACCACACACATTAACTCTTTAGAAAGCAAAGGGTATATCACCAAAGAACCTTGTTCACAAGATAAACGAGCTTACTATCTCCTGCCTACTGATAAAGCATTAGAATTAGTTGATCATGCACAAGCTGATTTGAATAAAAAACTGAAACTTTTAGTAGATGGACTTGGGTACGATGGTTTTCATGACTTAGTGACGTTAGCAGAAAAAGCGAATACCATTATGAAAGCTGATCAAGAAACCGAATGTTAATAAAATACTCATTAAAATAAAGGAGGAAACTAGAATGGATCTTAACGATAAGATTTGGAATCCATGGCATGGTTGCCACAAATGTTCAGAAGGATGTCAGAATTGCTACGCTTATTTTCTCGATAAACGTTATGGCAGAGATACAAATCAGGTAGTCAGAAATAAGTCTGACTTTAACCTTCCTGTAAAAAAGACAAGAGAAGGAGACTGGAAACTGCCTAGCGGATCTTTTGTACGCGTCTGTATGGCAAGTGATTTCTTTATAGAAGAAGCAGACACTTGGCGTATTGAAGCGTGGGATTTTATACGCCGCCGTCCAGATGTGACATTTTCACTTTTAACAAAACGTGCAGAACGAATCAAAGATTGCCTGCCTTATGACTGGGGCGATGGCTGGGATAACGTATCTTTTTCTGTTTCTTGTGAAAATCAGAAACGCTTAGAAGAACGTATGCCATATCTGCTTGATCTTCCAGCAAAACACAGATGGGTAAGTTTAAAACCATTTATTGGAGAAGTCGATATAGCACCTTATCTTGAAACAGGAAAGATTGAAACCGTACTTGCAGGCGGCGAAAACTATCTCGGTTCTCGACCACTTCACTACGAATGGGTTAAAAAAGTCCACGATGCCTGCGAAGCAAATGATGTTCAGCTTATTTTCGGACAGACTGGAAATATCTTTATCAAAGACGGAAAAGAATATAAAATTCGCAACCGTACAGAACAGATGGTACAAGCACTTAAAAGTGGCCTTCACTATCCACCAGTTGATATCGATGCAGAAGTCAATGCAATCTTAAATCGCAAAGCTGCTATGAAAGCCGCTATGGAAGCCAAAAGAAAACCCAAAAGTGACGAAAAATTTCACTGTTAATGGAGAAATAATTATGACAAAAGACAGAAACTGTCAAATTATAAATAAAAAATTCCGAGAGACAAGGCTTAATAGTGACAAGTAACTATTTTGTCTTGCACCGGGGGCAGAGAACGGTGTGACCGCAAGGGTCACGCCGTTTTTCTGCGTTCATACCTCGTTTTTGTGATAACAGGTTCGGAAATAATGGGAATATCCACATCGTCCACGAAGTTGAAGTAGATTTTTACTTTCTGTGTTCGTCTGCCGCTGGACTTGTCCGGGGCATAGACAACGATCTTCTTGATATACTCGTTGACGATAGTCGGGGTCAGTTCCTCCACATCCACATATTTCTGTGTCAGTTCGATAAAGGCATCCAGCCCCTCGTTCATTTCTTCCCGTTGTTCCACCCATTCTTCGGTAACTTCGATTTCGAGTTTTAACCGTTCCTGCTCTGCTTCGTAATTTTCGGACATTTTCCTGTATCTGTCCTGTGTCAGATTGCCAAGAACATGGTCCTCATAAAGCCGGGAGATGATGACATCCAGATCGGACAGACGCTTTTTCGCCTGTTCGATTTTCTTTTTGTCCTCACGGATACTCCGTTCCTGATCGGATTTGCGGCATTGCAGCCATTCCGCCTGAAAAGTGTCCACATCGTTGCGGATATACGCATTGACTGCCCGGATGCGTTCCAGAACGATCTCCCGAAGCGTATCCTCCCGGATATAGTGGGCAGTGCAAGTGCCACGGTTGCTTTTGTAATGATTGCATACATAGTGATCCTGCTTGCCTTCAAAACTCTTGCTGGTGGCGAAATGGAGCTTACCGCCGCAGTCTGCACAGAACAGAAGCCCGGAGAAAAATCCTTGCCGTTCCGCTTTCACGGGGCGGCGTTTGTTTTGCCGCAACTCTTGTACCCGGTCGAACTGTGCCTGAGAAACGATAGCCTCCTGCGTATCGGGCAGATAAAACATATTCTCAGGGTCATTGGGAATCCGCTTTTTCAGCTTGTAGGACTTGGAATAAGTCTTGAAATTACAGGTGCAACCTGTATATTCCTGCCGTTCCAAGATACCGGCAACAGATTGACCAATCCAATGATATGGTCTTTCCGGCAACGGCTTTTTCTTGCGCTTGGCATACAGGGCTTTTGTTGTTAAAATCTGCTTATCTTCCAGTATCCTTGCGATTGCTTCGGGACCTTTGCCATCAATGCAGAGGTCAAAAATGAGTTTGACCACTGGCGCAGCTTCTT
>CAZAEC010000044.1:0-7724 GCA_964484055.1 uncultured Clostridium sp. | reverse complement strand
AATTAAATAATGCGGAATGGTGTAATTGGCAGCACAGCAGACTCTGACTCTGTTAGTAGGGGTTCAAGTCCCTTTTCCGTAGCTTTCGAATTCATAATATTGCGAGTTCGAACCCTATCACTTCGATAGAAAAATACAATTAAATAATGCGGAATGGTGTAATTGGCAGCACAGCAGACTCTGACTCTGTTAGTAGGGGTTCAAGTCCCTTTTCCGTAGCTTTCGAATTCATAATATTGCGAGTTCGAACCCTATCACTTCGATAGAAAAATACAATTAAATAATGCGGAATGGTGTAATTGGCAGCACAGCAGACTCTGACTCTGTTAGTAGGGGTTCAAGTCCCTTTTCCGTAGTTAAAGGAACTGAATATTCAGTTCCTTTTTTCGTATCCTTTTTAAATTTCACTTTTCATATTTCATTCATAATTTCGTATGTTTCTCCACCAATTCATTCATAAACTGCATTGCGATCTTAGAATGCGGCCGATCAGGATTATATACAAGATAGATCAATCTTGCATGTGGATCTATATCTAAATGTGTAATCTGTATCTGCTCTGAAGAATTCAACGTAAAATTATTCGCCACGATCGCCACACCAAAATCAAGAGAGACCATACTTGCAATTGAAGTTTCATCATCCAATTCATACAACACATTGGGTGTTATCTTTTCTTTCTCAAATAAATCCATCACAACCTTATAAATACTAATATGTTTATGATATGTGATCAACGGATAATTTGCGATATCTGCAAGCGTAATATACTCCAATTTTGTCAATGGATGATCCACTGTTGTGATCAGCACCATTTCTTCACTGAGCAGAGGTATATATTTCAACCCATTTTCTTCTAACTTACTGCATATTCCAAAATCATATTGATTTTTCATAATTCCTTGAATAATATCCAACGTCTTTTCACTATGAAATTGAATCTTATACTCCGGGTGTTCTTCTGTCATCTTTTTTACAATTGGCGCAAAATATGACTTTACAACAGTTGGAATCACACTTGCTTCAATCATCTTCTGTTCATCTTTATACCTATTCTGAATCTGAATGATACCATAATCTAATGTCTTCAACGCTTGATCTACATATTCCGAAAAACATCTTCCATTTTCATTGAGATATACATTTCGTCCTTTTTTATCAAATAATGTAACTCCAAGCTCATGTTCCAGCTCCTTGATCGCATGTGTCAGGCTCGGCTGTGAAATAAACAATTCTTGACTTGCCTTTGTATAATGCTGTGTTTCTGCTAACTTTTGAAAATATCGCAGTTGATTTAAATTCATAATATGCCCCCATTTTTTGATTTCCTTCGTATTCTATATCGGAATCATTATTATCCGCCCATCTTTATGGTTATTTTTTTAACATTGTACTACAATCTATAGTTTTTATCTATAAATTCTGATCGAAAACGGTATTAGTAATTCCCCTCCCCCAGAGATACAATCTAATCAGAAAGAGAACTTCAAAAGCATGATCAAAACAAGTGTCGACACCTTGAGAACCGCAAATGAAAGCTCAAAAGAAAAATTTATGGAGGGATATTATGCAAAAGAGAAAAATCGTATTTACGGCTGCATTTATCATTATCTTCTGCTGTAGTGCATCTGCTGCATTCAGCGTATTTTCAAAACCTTTACAAGAAGCGACCGGCGGAAGTGCTTCCCAAGTTGCACTGACACTGACGATCTATCAGACATTTATGGCTCTTTTTGGAATCTTATCCGGTAAGATCATCGACAAAAGTGGTCCAAAAAAACTTATTCTTGTCGGTGGCATTGTCTTCGGACTTGGCTGGGCACTGACTGCATTTGCTTCATCCATTCCAATGCTTTATCTGACAACTGGATTTATCGCTGGAGCAGGAAATGGTCTGTTATATAACCCTTCTCTAAATATGGCATTAAAATGGTTTCCAGAAAAGAAAGGGACAATGTCTGGACTGTTACTAGCATCTGCCAGCGTAGGTCCTCTAGCATTATCTAAGATTGGTGCAATCCTTTGCCAATCCATGGGAACACAGGGATTTATTTATATCGGTCTTGCGTATGCTGTACTTGTCTGCCTATCCTCTTTATTTGTTGATGTTCCAAAAAATGGCTGGATCCCAGATGGATATACACCAGCTCAGCAAGCAGCCCAGTCTTCAGCAAAAGATTTTACTTCTTCTGAAATGGTAAAAACATCAACATTTTGGATGTTGATAGTATTATTCGCCTTATCCTGTACTGCAGGTATTATGATGATTGGATCACTTTCAACAATTGCTCAGACCCAACTTGGGGTGGATCCAATCTTTGCGAGCAACTTTGTTGCAATTAACTGTATTGCAAACCTGTGCGGCCGTCTGATCATCGGAAAATTCTGTGATAAAGTCGGTGAATTGAAAACTTTAACAGGTATCCTTGTATTAACTGCTGCCGCTTTGTTTGGATTAAACTTAGCAGGAAACAATATCGTATTCTTCACAATCTGCTTGATCTTACTTGGTGGTTCATTTGGCGGTGTTTTGGTTGTATACCCACCACTCACAGCCAAAAACTTTGGTATGAAAAATCAAGGAACAAACTATGGAATCATGTTCTTTGCTTATGCAATTGGATCTTTACTTGGACCACAGATCGCTGCAAGATTTGTTGATACAACAGCAGGCATCCACGCTTACAGTAACGTTTATATGGTAGCGATCGGTGTTGCATTTGTAGGTTTAGTATTTGATTTCATTTTAATGAAAAAGGCAAAATAATTTTCCAAAATAAAGGAGGAACATTATGAGATATACAAAGATCAAAGGCTTAGAGAAACCGGTTTCTAAATTGATCATGGGAACTGCATGGTTCAATGAAAAATATGAAGATGAAATATTTAAAATGTTAGATTTGTATGTAGAAAAGGGCGGTACTGTTCTGGACACAGGTCGTTTCTATGGTGCAAATTATAAAGGTCAGCATGCATGTGAATCTGAACGTATCCTGAAAAAATGGTTTGATTCTCGCAATAACAGAGACAAACTTGTGATCATGGACAAAGCATGTCATCCAATCATCACTCCAGACGGAGCTCATCATCCTGAATACTGGCGCGTAAAACCAGATATTATCACTGACGATCTTCACTACAGTCTCTGGCATACAGGTTGCGACCATTTTGATATTTATCTCATGCACAGAGATGATCCTACTGTTCCTGTTGGTGAGATCATGGATAGATTAGAACAGCATCGAAAAGAAGGTTTAATCACAACTTATGGTGTATCCAACTGGGAAAAAGATCGTGTAGAAGCGGCTGTAGCTTATTGTAAAGAAAAAGGTTATCAAGGACTTTCTGTCAATAATCCTTCCTACTCTCTTGCTCATGTAGCTAAAACAAGATGGCCTGGTTGTGTTTACGCAGACGACGATTATGCATTATGGCACAAAGATGCTGATGTTAAACTTTTCTCCTGGGCCGCTCAAGGACACGGTTTCTTTGCAGATATCTACGATGAAAATGCACCACAAGATATCAAAGATGCTTTCTTCACCGAAGAAAACTTCGAACGTTTAAATCGTGCCAAGATCCTCGGTGCTGAAAAGGGCGTTCCTTCCATCAATATCGCACTTGCTTATGTATTAAACCAAGATATTGATGCTTGTGCGATCATCGGATCTAGAGACCGAAAAGAATTCGATTCTTGCCTAGATGCATTGGAAATTGAATTAACAGAGCAAGAAATTCAGTATCTGTGTTTAAAAGCCGAATCCTATAAATAGAGATTGACACCTAAAGATCAACAGCAGGATGTGAGTTAAAATCGCATCCTGCTGTTGATTTTATTCATCATCTGTTGACGTTCTTGCTCCAATCAGATAATCATTCATATTTTCAAATAAATATTTTACTGACATTGGTTTCTGTCCTGTTAATTCTTCAAAATCATTTGTAAATGTTGACATCTGTCCCTGACGGATTGCTCTTCCAAATGTTACCATGCCATCGCTGCAGAAAGGAAAATTTGTAGCTGTTTGAGCCCACATCTCTTCTGTTGTTCTAGGTACTCCTATAGAATCAAAAAATGCGTATTGCTCATCATCATTAATTTCTTCGTATTTTACAGCATGTCCTGTCACCTCATTAGCAATGGCAATATATTCTGCAATTGTTAATAATTCTGCTCCATTCACTTCTACGACACGATCAGAATAATCACTCATTGCTGCATACGCACAAGCCAAAGCACAGTCGTCACGTGAAATATATGCCATCTTACCTTCGCCCATATTATTTGCTAACACATTTCCCGTATTTTCATATGCATTGATATAGTTCGAAACCATCGCTTCAGCATATTGTGAATCTCTTAAAAATACATAATGTATAGGCTGCTCCTTTACATATGATTCAAACCACACATGATCGTTTACTTCATATGTATCAATATCTGGATCACCAGCCCCTACAATTGAAGTATAAACAATTCTATTTACTCCTGCTTTTACAGCTGCATCAACTGCTTTTTTCTGTGCAGCTCTTCTTTTTGGTCCCACAAAAGGCATCGAGATCAAAATCATTGTATCAACTGATTCAAATGCTTCGGCTAATCCATCTTCATCATTAAAATTCGCTACTCTTGTTTCAATTCCCATTTCTTTATACTTTTTCAAACCATTTTCTGTTGGTGCAGCAAAAATCAAATCTTCATGAGGCCATTTTTCCAGTAACACCTTTGCAGCAAATGATCCGAAATTACCATCAACACCATTTAATAAAATTTTTTTCATATGATATCCCTTCATTGCTTTTTTCTTTATTATAATTTCTTCCTCACATGAAAAAAACTGTCCAAAAACTCAAACAACTCTATAACTATTTGTTATAGAGTTGCAAAATAAGTCTGTACTTTATAAATAAATTGCGAAAGCATTTCATCTTTATGTTCTTTTAAATAAGCCAACACATAATTACTTGCATGATTTGAGTTGATCAATTTAATTGCTTTTACTTCTGTATTTCGAATCACATCGGATGATACGATCGCTAGTCCATTTCCAATAGAAACTTCAAATACCAACTCATCTATTGTATCTACCTCTTTTATTACATGTGGAATGAAGCCATCCAACCGACATGCCTCTTTAAAATCTTTATAGAAACTTTTTCCAAATTTTTTTGACAGTAAGATCATGTTTTCTCTTTTCAATTCAGCAATATCAATGCTTTCTTTATTTGCAAATTTATGATCAAATGAACAAATCACACACATATCATATTGATATAATATTTGATATTCAACTTCATCTACATTTTTAAACGTGGATTCAATACCAAAACTCAGATCAACCTCTCCATCCAACAATTTTCTTAATGAAGCATCAAAATTACATTTCAAAAAAGATAAATTAATATTCAAAGAATCTTTTTCTATAGAATGAATCGCTTGTAATACATGCCTATTTTCAAATGAACCCGTAAACGCTATCTTTATATTCTGCCGACATGTTCTATTTATATAATCTAATAGTTCATCATATTGTTTCTTCAATTCTTTAACTTTTTCATAATAAATCGTTCCTGCTTTTGTTAATACAGGCCTGTATCCAGATCGGTCTAATAATTGAATATTCAATTCCTTTTCTAATACTGATATTTGTTTTGATAAAGCTGGCTGACTTAAATACAACTTTCGTGCTGCGGCTGAAAAAGAACCTTCTTCAATAACCGTAATAAAATACATTACTCTTTGTTCCAGCATCCAAATGTCTCCAATAATTATTGTATTTTTCATGATAGCAAAAATAAGCGTACCACTATTTCTAATGATACGCTTATAATTCTTTAAATCTTTACATCAATGAATTAAATCCACTGATCATCTAAGATCAATTATTTCTCTGCGATAGCTGCCTGTGCTGCTGCCAGTCTTGCGATTGGAACACGGAATGGTGAGCATGATACATAATCAAGACCAATCTTGTGGCAGAATTCAACTGATGTTGGATCTCCACCGTGTTCTCCACAGATACCAATGTGAAGTGCTGGATTTACTGGTTTTCCAAGTTTGATTGCCATTTCCATAAGTTTACCAACACCTGTCTGGTCAAGTCTTGCAAATGGGTCATTCTCGAAAATCTTAACATCATAGTATGCGTCAAGGAATTTACCAGCGTCATCACGTGAGAATCCGTATGTCATCTGTGTAAGGTCGTTTGTACCGAAGCAGAAGAAATCAGCTTCTTTTGCGATATCGTCAGCTGTAAGAGCTGCTCTTGGGATTTCGATCATTGTACCAACTTCGTATTCGAGGTCGCTGCCTGCTGCTGCAACTTCTGCGTCAGCTGTTTCTACAACAACTTTCTTAACGAATTTAAGTTCTTTGATATCTCCTACCAATGGGATCATGATCTCTGGTTTTACATTCCAATCTGGATGTGCTGCTTTTACATTGATTGCTGCACGGATAACAGCTTTTGTCTGCATCTTAGCGATCTCTGGATATGTAACTGCAAGACGGCATCCACGATGTCCCATCATTGGGTTGAATTCGTGAAGAGAATCAATGATTGTCTTGATCTGTTCAACTGTCTTGCCCTGTGCGTCAGCCAGTTTCTTGATATCTTCTTCTGTTGTTGGAACGAATTCATGAAGTGGTGGATCAAGGAAACGGATTGTTACAGGGTTTCCTTCCAGTGCTTCATACAGTTTTTCGAAGTCTCCCTGCTGTTCTGGAAGGATCTTCTCAAGTGCTGCTTCTCTTTCTTCAAGTGTTTCAGAACAGATCATTTCACGGAATGCATCAATTCTGTTGCCTTCGAAGAACATATGCTCTGTACGGCAAAGACCGATACCTTCTGCACCAAGTTCACGAGCTTTCTTAGCATCAGCAGGTGTATCAGCGTTTGTACGAACTTTCAGTTTTCTGTATTTATCAGCCCATCCCATGATTCTTCCGAATTCACCAGCGATTGTAGCATCTACTGTTGGGATGATACCTGCATAAATATTACCTGTAGAACCATCAAGAGAGATTGCATCTCCTTCATGATATTCTTTGCCAGCAAGTGTAAATTTCTTATTTGCTTCGTCCATAGCGATGTCGCCACATCCAGATACACAGCATGTTCCCATACCACGAGCAACTACTGCTGCGTGAGATGTCATACCACCACGTACTGTCAGGATACCCTGAGCAGCTTTCATACCTTCGATATCTTCTGGTGATGTTTCAAGACGAACAAGAACAACTTTTTCTCCTCTTGCAGCCCATTCTTTTGCATCATCTGCTGTAAATACAATCTTACCACAAGCAGCTCCTGGAGATGCACCAAGTGCTTTTCCAACTGGTACAGCTTTTTTCAGTTCTGCTGCATCAAACTGTGGATGAAGAAGTGTATCAAGGTTACGAGGATCGATCATTGCTACTGCTTTTTCTTCTGTGATCATGCCTTCGTCAACAAGGTCACATGCGATCTTAAGTGCAGCCTGAGCTGTTCTCTTACCATTACGTGTCTGCAGCATGTAAAGTTTTTTATCTTCGATTGTAAACTCCATGTCCTGCATATCTCTGTAATGATTTTCAAGTGTTGCACAGATTCCTACAAACTGTTCGTATACTTCTGGCATAACTTCTTTGAGCTGGTCGATCTTCTGAGGTGTACGAACACCAGCAACCACGTCTTCACCCTGAGCGTTCATAAGGAATTCACCCATAAGATGTTTTTCACCTG
>CAZAEC010000043.1:0-9080 GCA_964484055.1 uncultured Clostridium sp. | reverse complement strand
ACAACTAAATAAGAGATTCCAAGAGAAAGCTTGCCCAGCTTATTTCTTTGGGAAAATCATAGAAAAGACAGATTCAGATACACTGATATTTTTAGTGTGTCCAGATCTGTCTTTTTGTGTTTAATGCTTCTTTTTTGAGCTGCCTTTACCACGTTTTCTGGCAGGAGATTTTAATAAATCAGACTTACGAAGAATATTTATCAGAGTGTCAAATTCGTCTTTGCTGATTTTGCTGTATTTGATTCCTAACTGACCCAGAAACATAGCTGCTTTAGCTTCTTCAGCGGATCCTTCAAAATGATTGGCCTCAATTAAAGCATTTTTCACAAGGTCAGTTCCGGTAGTATCTGCAGTTGTGCTGTCATCTGTATGTGTATCACGAATGGAAGAGAGGATTTCCATCATATCTCTATTGATAGTGGTGCTAAAGAAGTCGTCTTCGGAAAATTGAGCAGCCTTGATTGTTTGCATATAAATATCATCAGGATCAGCTCCTTTTTCCATTATCATGGTTTGGCGAACTGCTTCAAGCATGGTGTTCATATCATGAATTCGACTGGATGCAATACGATCCACATAGATTTCAGAGTCAGTCATCATTTTACGAAATGTTGGATGCGTAATCATTTCAGAGAGTAAACGCGTATTGATTTTACCACTTTTTAATACTGCGATTGCTTCATCTGTCAAATGAAGTTCTTCGAGAGGTGTATTTGCTTCAATATTATTTTCTGTAATTCCAAGAAGATAATCAATAGATACGCCATAAAAGTTGGATAAAACTTCTAGGGAGTGGCTGGTAATGTCTTTGTATTCATTATTTTCATATTCACCTAAGGTTGAGCTGGAAATTCCGGTGGCTGCTTCTAAATCTTTTAAAGTTAATTTTCTGGCGACACGGAGATCCTTAAGCTTTTCCTGTGTTGTTAATTTTACATACATGATTTATCACTCCTCAGCAAATTTAAGTCATTTATATATTATCACAGATAGGTGTTCTGTATAAAGTATTTAGTTTTCCGAAAGACAGGAAATCTGTCAATAATATGACATCTTTCCGACGTTTTGGATATACGGGAAAAGGCCTTTTTTCTTGTTAACATTAAGATCCCATATGGGATTAAAGTGAATGAGCGTACGAGCAGTACCTGGCAAAGGAAATAGGCCGAGATGGTGAGTAGACAGAACGGAAGGTTCCTGTTGAAGGAATGATACACCTAGCGTGTTGATGCCAGAGATAACAGGGCAAGTCCAAAAAGACCTCTGAACCTGATCTGTGGGCAGGAAACTGCCGTGACCGTAAGCGCAAGCTGCAGGAAATCGAGTGATACGACAAATTACAAAGTGAAGAAAAGCTATGTGCCATGATTGGCAGAAAAAAGACACCGTCTGTTAGTTATGGATAAAAAAATAAAGGTGTATGAGTAAAAACTATTATAAACATGGAATTATAGGAGGAAGTTTATGAAAAAGGAATTTAGAGACACAGGTCAGGCACAGTCAATGATGTTTTGGGGTAATTGTGCTTTAGCAATCGAGTATCAGCCTGAATGCCAAATACATGTTATGCAGAATAAATGGAAAAATATCAGCAAACTAGCGAAACATTATATTTCTGAGAAAAAAGATTATCGCAGGATTGGAAAGTATAAGGTGAAAGAAATATTTGACGGAGAAGAAAGTCTCACAAGTTTGTTGACTCAATATGTAGAGAGAACTGTAGCTATACGTTATTAGGAAGGGGGAAAATAAATGACAGAAAAGAAAGTGTATCATGTGGCTATTTATCTTCGTCTGTCTAAAGGTGATGGAGATGTGGACGGTGTAGAAAAAGCGGAAAGTAACAGCATTTCCAATCAAAGAATGATCATAGACAGATATTTAAGTCAATATCCGGAAATGCAGGTGGTAGATACCTATATCGATGATGGATATACAGGAACTAATTATAAACGTCCAGAATTGAAACGTATGTTATATGACATTGATGAGGGACGTATTGATTGTATTGTTGTAAAGGATTTGTCTCGTTTTGGTCGTGAAAGAATTGAAACAGGAAACTATATTTCTAAAGTATTCAAGGAGAAAGGGGTTCGATTTATTGCGATTAATGATCATTATGATTCATTAACTGCTGATGGAAGTGAAACACATCTGATTATGCCGATCAAAGCTTTGACCAATGATAATTTCAGCAGAGATATTTCACTTAAGGTTCGTTCTAGTCTGGCTGTGAAGAAAGAAAAGGGCGAATATGTTGCACCATTTGCACCATATGGATACAAAAAAGATCCGGAAAATGTGAATCATCTTATCATTGATGAACCAGCAGCAGAAGTTGTAAGAAAAATCTTTGCCAAGAAGATCGATGGATTAAGTGCAAATGCGATAGCTGATGAGTTGACTCGTATGGGTATATTAACACCGGCAGATTATAAAAGAAGCTGTGGTATCAACTATAAAAAGGGAAGAAAACCTAAGAAATCAAAGTGGTGTGCGGCACAGGTAATACGTATTCTGAAAAATGAGATGCTTATTGGAAATATGGTACAGAGCAAGTCTAGTTTAGTCAGCTATAAAGTGAAGAAGTTTATTCAAAAACCCCGAGAAGAATGGGATATTGTGGAAGGAACGCATGAACCTATTATTAGTGAAGCTGATTTTTACATTGTTCAGTCACTTTTGGAAAGAGATGTCATAAAAATTGCAGACACGAATAATCCGAATGTTTTTGCTGGTTTGGTTTTCTGTGGAGACTGTGGGAAATCTTTGATAAGAAGAAAAAGAATGTTGAAGAGTGGACCAGTATTTCATTTTCAATGTTCTGGTTATAACAAGAAAAATGGATGTAGCAGTCATGATATTTTAGAGTTGGATCTTATAGAAATAGTGTTAAAGAGCATGAATGGAATGATTCAAAAGCTTTGCCACTATGACGAATTGGCCAAAAGTTTGGAAGATTTGCATATTTCGAAGGATGCTGCCTTGGTGCAAGATAAGGAGATTCAAAAATTGAAGGACGAACTTGCTAAGTATGGAAGATTAAAAACTGCATTATATCAGGATTTGAAAGAAGGCTTAATCAGCGAGAGCCAGTTTGAGAGGTATCGTAATCAGTATACCGATTATGAGATTGAACTTCAAAATGCGATTCAAGAGCAGAAAAAATTGGTTGAGAAAATTTATAAAAATGGAATTGTAGCAGATGATATTTTGAAGTAGTTCAAGGAGAATCCGAAGATTGATGAATTGAATCATCGTTTGCTAGTAAGTCTGATCAATCGAATTGTGGTATACGAAGATAACACTGTAGAAATTGTATATCGATACACTGATGAAATGCAGAAATGTGAGCAGATACTGCACTCAGTATCGTAAGAGGAGAAGAAGATGGCTAGAACAAAAAATAGGTATAATGCGGTGAATAAACAGAAAAATGAGATGGAATCAACGCATGAAACTTGGAGAACAGGACTATACGCAAGATTGTCAGTGGAGCTTATCAATCGTAAATCCGAATCTATTGAAAATCAGTTAGAGATAATGCGAAAGTACATATCCGGTAAACCTGAATTTGCTGAGTTTTATGAATATACAGATAAAGGATATACTGGTACAGATTTTCATCGCCCGGCATTTGAGAATATGATGGAGGATGTAAAAAGCGGTAAGATTAATTGCATTATTGTAAAGGATTTATCCCGACTTGGACGTGATTATTTAGAAACAAGTAATCTGATTGAAACAATATTTCCATTTTTAGGAGTGAGATTTATATCTGTGAATGATCACTTTGATACAAGTAAAGATCATAACGGAAATAAGGAATTGGAGATAGCATTAAAAAATCTCGTCAATGATATGTATGCCAGAGATGTTTCTAAACGAGTTAGTTCTTCTAGAAAGCAAGAACAAATCCGGGGTAAGTTTCTGGGGAGTAATGCTCCATATGGATATACAGTTAATAAAGAACATCCATTACGTCAACTGATTGTGGATGAACCTGCAGCCGAAGTAGTTCGCAGTATTTATGAAATGGTTTTAAGTGGTTTGACACTCAGAGAAATATCAATAAAGCTGCAAGAACAGAAGCTTAGCATTCCGGGACAGTATTTCCGGATGGGTCATCTTTACTGGGAACAGGAAGATGAAGTGAAACTTTGGAGAATAGGTACGATTAGCAACATTTTACATAATCAGCTTTACATTGGAAATATGGTACAGGGGAGACGTAAGACAAGGCATTACAAAGGTGAGGAACGACATTTTACGGATAAAGATGAATGGATTATCGTAGAAGATACACATCAGCCAATTGTATCTAAAGAAATTTTTGAGGAAGTACAGCAGATTCTTTTAGGAAAAGTCGAAAATAGTACATTTTCATCTAATCGTACGAAAAATATTCCGATAAAGGAAAACAGATTCAAAGGTATTTTATATTGTGGTATCTGTGGAGAACGATTAGGATATGCTTCAAGTGTTTCGAATGGAGTAGAAACTGAGAGAAAATATTACTTTTCATGTAGTGGAAAATATGATTTACAGACACAAAACCATATTGGTATTCGTATCACGGAAAAGTCACTTGAAGAAATTTTAAAGGAGCTAATTGGTGATTTGTTAAGGAAATTTAATCAGGCGGATCAGAAACTTACAAAGACAATAGAAAGCGAATTAGAGACTGGGCTTGCAAAATGGAAAAAGGATATTCAAAAGGCAGAGAGAAAACTTATGGATTTGGATGCGGTATCTTCAGTAAGATACGAAGAATATGTTTTGGGAAATATTACAAGAGAAGAATTTATAAGTGGTAAATCTGTAGCTGAAGAAAAGCGAGAAATGTTAGAACTTGAAATTGGAGAAATTCGAGAAAAACAAATATCTTATGAATCGGGTATCAGAGAAAAGATGCACTGGTTGCTTGGTTTGGGAAAAGCATCAGAAGGAGAGCTGGACAGTGAATTGATTCAATTGTTGATTACTCGTATTGAATTACATCCAAACCATGAACTTAGGATTACTTGGAGATTTTCAGAAACTGATATTTTAGAAAGGGATGGTGAGTAGCATGGATAAAGTTGCAATCTATCTCAGATTATCAAAAGAAGATGATTTGGTGAAAGACGAAAGCAATAGTATTGCGAACCAACGTGACTTGATCATGGATTATATTCGTAAGGATAAAAAACTTCGAAAACTAGAAGTGATTGAATTCAAAGATGATGGGTATTCCGGTAAAAACATGAATCGACCAGGAATTCAGCAGTTGCTTGAAAGTGTTCGTAAGCAACAAGTGAAAGTGATAATCGTAAAGGATTTATCCCGATTTTCCAGAGATTATCTAGTGATCGGACAGTACACAGAACAGATTTTTCCATTTATGGGTATTCGATTTATTGCGATAAACGATACTTATGACAGTAGCCTTTGTGAAGGCGGAATTGGTGAAATTGATGTTGCATTTAAAGCATTACTCTATGATTTTTACAGTGAGGATCTTTCACAGAAAGTTAAATCTGCTATTGCTGTGCGTAAGGAACAGGGGAAATTTATGAATACATATGCTCCGTACGGATACAAGAAATGTGAAAATGACAGGTATATGTTAGAGATTGAGCCGAAAGGAGCAGAAGTAGTTCGACGAATATTTTCTGAATATGCTTCGGGAAAAGGAATGTTAAAGATAAGTGCTGGGCTTAACCGTGATGGAATCGATGCACCTGCAGCTTATATTGATAAGCGAGATGGAAAAAATTATTTTCGTGAAAAAAATAAGGGCAATATCTGGTCTGCTTATACAGTTTCAAGAATTCTTAGAAATGAAATATATGGAGGGACTGCAGTAATTAATAAAGCCCATGCACGTGGAGTTGGTTCTAGCGGCGGAGAATATTATCCGAAAGAAGAGTGGAAACGTATTGAAAATGTGTTCCCAGCACTTATTGATTCAAAAACATATCAAGCAGTTTGGAAAAAGCTTGATAAAAATAAAGGTCCACAGATAAAAAACGAAAGCCATGTGTTGAAGGGAAAAGTTTATTGTGGTAATTGTGGTTATTGCATGATGCACACTTATGCAGGTGCAGGAACTTATTATTGTAATCGCAGATTTTTACGATCTGATTCAGATGACTGTGTCAAATCGATACGAGACAGTGATTTGGAAGAAATTCTCTTATTATTAATAAGAGAAAAAATAAGTAATTGCATAGAAATGAGTGAAGTATTTGAGAAAGAAGCGAAAAAGAAATCGGAAAGAATTGAACTTGCAAAAAAACATCTTCGGGATATGCAACAGTCTTATGACAAGATAGATGCAGATTTGTTTCAGGCATATGAGTCTTACCGTGCAGGAATCAGTGAAAGAGAAACGTATCTTCAGCAGAAAGAAACGTATGAGCAGATGTTAGTGCAGTTGCAAAAGAATCTTGAGTGTCAGAAAGAATCGATTGATAGAATGACACAGGAATCAACCATTCCGGATGGGTGGAATTCTAATCAGGAATATTTGCAGATAGACAAATTGGACAGGAATTTTGTTAATTTGTTCGTAAAAAAGATAATTGTTTACAAAGACCATTCAATTGAAGTGGTATGGAATTTCAAACAGAGTTAACACAGAGGAGCAGGCCAATCGTGGTCAGCTCCTTTTTGTGTTCAGTAACGAGGAAAGGAGATGATGAAGATGAATTTATTTCAGGAAGTCAAAGCTAAAGTAAGTGCAAAAACTGTAGCAGAGCATTATGGAATAAAAGTGAAGTCGAATGGAATGGCGTGCTGTCCTTTTCATAATGATAAGCATCCCAGTCTTAAAGTGGATGATTTTTATCATTGCTTTGCATGTGGTGCATCCGGAGATTCCATTGACTTTGTGGCAAGGCTGTTTGGATTGTCACAATATGAGGCGGCACAAAAAATAAATCAGGATTTTTCATTAGGAATTAAAGGTAATCAATATAAGAAAAAAACACAATCAAAGAAAAAGAAGACTGTAAAAACGGATCAAGAAAGAGCGGATTTTGTAAAGCAGAAAATTCAGAAGTGGGTAATTGAAGCCACAGACATTCTTATTAAGTATTTGAAGTGGATTGAATTTTGGAAAGAGTTTTACAAACCACAGACTATGGAGGAAGAATGGCATCCGCTTTTTGTAGAAGCTTTGGAAAAGGAGTTTTTAATAAATCAATACTTGGATATTTTACAGTTTGGTAATGGCGATGAAATTTTAGAATTATTTGAATTTAAACGAGAGGAGGTAAAACACTATGGTGAAAGAATTGAAGAATATCAGCGAAGAGTCCTTGCTGAGATTAGAGAATATTGTGAAAGAGGAAATGACTACGGTGGAAGATGTTCAGCGTGAGCTGGAAGAGATGGATTGTTCTTCAAAACAGATGGTGGGAATTGAATATGTGCTGAATCATGATCCGAATCTTAAAGGAGTAATCCAAAGAAATGAAATGACTGGACAGGTGGATATTGTTGCACCGGTTCCATGGAAACGACGAGGTATTCATTTGACAGATACAGATATGAATAATCTGGCTTTATATATAGAAAAAAATTATGGGATTAGTGATAAACAGCTAGGGAAAGTAGTAGATATTGTGGCAAACAATAACAGTTTTCATCCGATCAGAGAGTACTTGGAAACACTTGAATGGGATGGAGAAGAACGTATTGCAAAAGCGTTACATCATTTTCTGGGTGCAGAACAAAATGATTATTCTGCGGCAGTTATGAAGATGCATATGCTTGCAGCAATCAATCGTATCTATAAACCAGGGTGTAAATACGACATTATGCTCTGTTTGGTTGGTGGTCAGGGAATTGGAAAATCTACTTTTTTTAGATACTTGGCAATCAAAGATGAGTGGTTTACAGACGATGTGAAATCTTTGGAGGATAAAAGAGTTTATGAATATCTCCAGGGACATTGGATTGTTGAACTCGCAGAAATGCATGCAGTGACAAATGGAAAAAGTATCGAGGGAACAAAGTCATTTATTACCAGACAGAAGGATGTATATCGAATCCCATATGAAAGGCGTGCAGAAGATAGAGAAAGACAGTGTGTGTTTTGTGGTACATCCAACGATATGACATTCCTTCCTTATGATCGAACAGGAAATAGACGATTTGCACCGGTGAAAACAAATTCAGATTTAGCAGAAGTGAAAATCTACGATGATGAAAAACAATCGCGGTATTACATCGAGCAGATGTGGGCTGAAGCGATGGAAATCTATCGCAGTGGAGATTATCTTCTTACATTTTCTGATGAAATGGAAGATTATGTAAAAACCCTTCAGACGCAGTTTATGCCGGAGGATACCCAGGTAGGAATGATTCAACAGTTCTTGGATGACTACGAAGATGATTATGTATGTACAGCAATTATTCATCAGAAAGTATTTCACGGTGTTGGTATTCCACAAAGATGGCAGTCCAAAGAGTATGCGGAGATTATGGATAATGACATTGATGGATGGATAAAGCACGGAAGTAATCATCGGTTTGGCGAAGGTATTGGAACACAGAGAGCATGGCGACGTGAGAAACCTAAGAAAGATGAAGATGGATTTTTACAGGTATCGGAGCAGATGGAAATTCCTTTTATCTAAACAAAATAGTGTATTAAGAAAATGTTTTTCATATTGTTTACAGTTTTTGGTTCACAAAAAGAAGACAATTAATACGGATTGGTGTGAACGAACTTGTGTGAACAAAGGAATAAAAAATTATGCAGACAAAAGAAACACTTATGAATGAAACCCGGATACGGGTATATGCAAATGGCGGATACGCCAAAAATATGATAAAAAGCATTAAGGCAGCAGAACGATTGAAGATTCCACCAGAGGTGGGCAAAGCTTCATAGCCAGGCTCTTAAAATTAAGCCCTCGGCGTATGAGAGCGAAATACACCCATTGCACAAATCAAAGATTTATTCAACAGATATTTCGCGATTGCATCGAGCTGATGCCTACGGCAAAGTAACATATTTTCTGACGTATCCATTGCCAGAAAGGAGAATAGATGAGCAATGGAAAACATAGCTTTGTTCGTATGACGAA
>CAZAEC010000042.1:0-10225 GCA_964484055.1 uncultured Clostridium sp. | reverse complement strand
CATCCCCTGCACCATTCCATCTTAATGTTTCCCCCAAGAACGACCAAACAACTCTTGACCATTCGGAGCCAATTTTAAAACAGAATATTTTTCTAATAATTCTGATGTTTTTTTACTATAAGACTGCTGTTTATCAAATGCAATAATTGTTTGCTTTCCACAAGCAATATATTGATTCATAATATTTTCAATAGCATCATCAGATATTTGTTTTAAGACCACTGAATCATGAACTACTATAGGTAAAAGAGTTAAATGCAATATGGCTAAATCAAAAACTACCAATCCTTTATAAGCAATTCCTGTTCCAGTATCATCTGGTGTAGTGAAAAGATAACCAGAATCCGTAAAATGAATTAACGGCGAATTATATTCTTCTTTATATAACAGATCATTAATCCGCTTCATCTCAATGTTAATCTGATTTTCTATTTTCGCCAATTGATCATTCTTAATCGTTGATAATCTTTCTGCATCTTGTTTTTTTTGATTTTTAAGCTCTTCAGACCTCAAATATGCCTCATTATCTCTGCGCATTTTTTCTATGCTTTTCAATGCTTCTGCATGCTGCTGCAATACAATTTTCGATAACTGTGGATTTTGAATCAATTCTTTAAGCTGTATTTCATAACCTTCTATAATCAAATTATATTCCTCTATTGCAGAAAGAAGCTTTTTTCGTTCCCCTCTTAATTCCTGTTTAAAAATAGCAGCGACTTTTTTATGAAAGTCTTCAATTTCTGCAATATGTTTCAAATTAACCTGTGGAAAATATTTAGATAATTCCTCATAATTCTCACTTGTACTGGAAAACTTATAATTTCCATTTTCATTTATTGTGATAAGCTTACTATATATATGGCTACGCAATCTTCTTGCTCTTGACAATTCAGATTTTAATTGAACCGCTCTTTCCGATGTAGCAGCATCAATATCAAGCAAACTATGCTCTAAGCCCGAAGAAATTCTGTTAATCTCCAACTCAAGTCTTTCTATTTCAGAAACATTTTTTTGATATTCACGTTTTCCAATCTTTGAAACAAAATTTAATGTTTGAGCTTTATTATATGTCTTTAAAGCTTCTTTTGATGAGTTTGCTTGCTCCTCGACCTGGGCTATTGAGGCATAACAATCAAAAAGCTTTAATAATGCAGTAACTGCTTTACTATTTGGTTCTGTTGCAATATAGTGAAGAGGACGCTTTTCGTCACAATTCTCTTTTCCATATGCACGTATATAACGACCTACCGCATCTCTAAACGATAGTTGGGGTAAATCAATATTGTACTGTTTTGAAAGCCACACACAATATTCTTGTAAAGAAATTGACTTTATATGATTGCGATTTTCATCACAAATCCATACGATATTGGATTCAATATTATTTCGACAGAAGTAATACGCTTTCTCCTGAAAAAGAAATTTAAAATAAATATCGTGGTTACCAATATTATTTAAAATATCTGTTGCTTTGGCATATGTAGAGCCACCAAAGACATAATCAACAATGAGTATGAATGTAGATTTACCAATAGAATTGTCTCCTGTATTAGTACCTAACACTACATTAAGAGTATTTTTAAATTCAATTTTTTTCTGATGAAATTCTTCACAAAATATTTCAGCCAACATAACGCAATACCTCCAACTCTTGGTCATACTCCAATTTATTAAGAGCAAAGAGCACATCAATCGCATCTATAAATTCAGATATATCAGAAAAGTGTTGTTGTGTGCCAGAATATAATTCTATTAATGATACATCCCCATTGCACAGTACATCGAGTAAAACAACAAGCTTGCTTAATATACTTTCTTGATATGATGTAACTTTATTCGGTAATCTCATAAAACACCTCACAATTCTGTACAAAAAACGAAACTATTGCCTCACATGCTTCCAACGAATTAGAATGCGTCTCATTCTTTATCCACTCAACAATTTTAGAAAATATAAGTGTTTTATCTTTCGAAATGCCTTCCATTTTTATAAAGGCTCCTCTTATCTGTTCAGAAAGTACTTGTAAATGAAATCCACTTTTTCCATCAAGCTTTCTAAAAGAATCTCGTATGTATGGGTAAAAACTTGTTACATAACCGCTAATTTTGGACTTCAACAAAATATCCTGATTAGTAAATTTTTTAGCAATAGGAACCGGTTCATAATTTAATTCTGCCAGATCAGACTCTAACATATTCGCCAACTTCTCAACAATCTTATCGATTTCAATTTCAAGTCCCAATGTACTTGTTGCATCATGTAAAGCTGTTTGAACTAAACAACGTTTCTTAATATTTAACAAATGATTATACTCGGCAACAGTAGTGTGGAAATCTTGTGTTTGATGGCATTCTACACAAAGAGCTATTTTGTTTTCAAAATCTTCACAGTTTTCACCCAATCTCTCTAAATTATGTAATAACAAATATTGTTCTACGGTCGGTCGATTTGGATATATATGCGCTATTTGAAATCTTTTCTGAGCTCTTTTTTTCTGATTTCTTGACTGTAATTCATTACCACATAAAGGACAGTGATACTCCACTTCCCTTAAGTATAGGCGTAAATCTGCTTCAGATGGTTCTTCACGTTTTTTGTGATAAGAATCTTCTTCTATTAGTTTATTTAATTCATCTTTTGTCACAAGCATCCACCTCCCGCTAAAACCTTACGCAACCTCTTTATATCGTGTATACACATACTCATAAATCTGCTGTCGATACACTGAAATGCTTACTTCATCATAACATTCCGGTAACTCAGCCCACAGCGTATCACGAATCAAATTATCTACGGCAGCTTTAGTTTCCTGTTTATCTGTCCAGTGATCCAATTCTGAAATCTTTGTTTTAATTTTTTGAAGCAGATCAGCTGCAACTTCTTTCAGTTTCTTGATATCATTCTTGCTCAAGTCCTCACGGAACAGCATATCGTAAAATGAAAGTTCTTCATCACTTGCAAATCCCTCACGAACATAACGCTGTTCTTCCTGATTCATACTGTTCGCCAGATCCATCAAGTCCATAAATGTCTTTTCAATCGTTGCCCTGTCCTGTTCACTGTTGTAATCATCGATAATCTGCTGGTATCGTTCATAGTAATTGATACGTTCCGGATTGGTAAACAGCATGCGGTCCAATTTCATCTGAATAAGTTCTTCCAAATCCTTCAGTACCAAATTCTTTTTCTTTATTCTTGCAAATTCTCTACGAAGTAGGTCAAAATCAATTGCACTAATATCAAAGCGGCGTGGTTCTTCACGCACCATCATAGGTGTATGCTGAATTTCCACATAAGAACTGATAATTGCATTAATCTGTACCATTAAATCTGTTGTATTTACATGTTTACGCTTTTTCTGCAATTCTGCATAAATTGCTGCAATAGCTTCGTATTCCTTACGAGTATGACCAGTAATATCATCTCGATCAGTATATTTCATTAATCGATTAAGTTCAGATGCATATGTTGTAAAAGTTTTCTTATCTTCAATTGATCTACAAACTGCATTTGCTGCTTCCTGTAAATAGGATAACTTTGTAAAATCATACGCATCAATCAACTGCTGTAAATCAAAATCATTCTCTAACAAAAATGCTTTCGCTTTTGAAATAGTTTCAATAATTCGGGCAATAAGCTTTTCTTTATCTACTGTAGGATCTGTGCCACCATTACCACCAACATTCGCTGTATAGTCTGCTAACGCTTTTCTAAGTGCTTTTACAATGCCGATATAGTCAACAATTAAACCATTGCTTTTTCCTTCGCTTACACGGTTTGCACGGGCAATTGTCTGCATTAAAGTATGTGCTTTCAACGGCTTGTCCAAATACAAACAAGACAAGCATTTCACATCAAAACCTGTAAGCCACATCGCACAGACAAAAACTACACGGAGTGGATTCTTGGAATCTTTAAATTCCTTATCCAGTTCTCGTTTTTCCATCTTTGTGCGATGATATTTAATATCCAAATCCCATTTTTTAAACGTCTGAATTTCATTCTGCTCCTGACTGATAACCACAGCCATTTCGGTTTCCAGCATCCACTTCAGCTTACGTTCCAGTTCCTGTGTTTCTTGCTGAGTAGCTGTCTTCATTTTAGCTTTCAGTTTTTTGATTTCTTCTTTCCAATATTCCTGCACATAATTATACATACGTACACAAGTGACCTTATTCAGACAAACAAACATCGCTTTACCGCTTGTCCACAAATCTGAATAATGGTTCACGAAATCACGAGCAATTGATTTTAATCTTTGCTCCGCTGTAAGCAAGTGTATTTCTTTTGCAAATTCTGCTTCTAATTTATCCTGCTGATCCACATCAAGGTCAGCTTTTTCAATTGCATCCAAAATTTGCTCTGTAATTTCCGGATTATGTAGATCTACAATCTTTTCACCACGGTTTTCATAATAAAGCGGAACTGTAGCACCGTCTTCTACAGCTCTCTTAAAGTCATAAACAGATACATAGCCACCAAATGTACGTGCTGTAATATTGTCACTGGACAACAGCGGTGTTCCTGTAAAACCAATACGAGCTGCTGTAGGTAATAATTTCATCATATTATCTGCAAAGATACCATACTGACTACGATGAGCTTCGTCAGACATAATAATAATATCGTGATCCGGATAAATTGGTTTCTCGTTTTGCTTATTAAATTTTTGAATCAGTGTGAAAATAAAGCTTGGATTGCCTTTCAGTTTCTGCACAAGGTCATCGCCGCTTGTTGCCATAAATTGAGATGCCTTTGTCTTGCCAAGTAACCCGCAGTTTTCAAAAGTATCACTAATCTGGGTGTTTAATTCTTCACGGTCAGTCAGAATAACAAATGTCGGTGAACCTTCAAATTTTCTACGCACTTTCTGTGCTAAAAATACCATTGAATAACTCTTACCCGAACCCTGGGTATGCCAAAAAACGCCTAATTTACCATCATTCAGTTTTCTTTCTGCATAAGCTTTCATTGCTTCATTTACACCAAGATACTGATGATTGCGGGCAAGGATTTTAGCTGTATGTCCGCCCGAATGGTCATACAGAATAAAGTTTTCAAATAAATCAAGGAAGTTTTCTTTCTTGCAAATACCACGAAGCATTGTTTCAAGCGCAACACTACCCTGGTCTTCTTCTGCAAGACGTTTCCATTCATGGAAGAACTCATACTTACTACCCAGAGTACCAACTTTTGCCTCCGTACCATTGGACAGCATAAGAAACGCATTGTAATAGAACAAATGCGGAATGGTGTCCTGATAATCTGTGTAATTATCATCGTATGCGTTCTGCACATCAACCGTGTTCTTTTTCAGTTCCACAAATAATAATGGAATGCCATTTACAAAACCTACAATATCTGTTCTGCGACGATACAAATCACCGTGAATCTTCAGTTCTTTAATAGCAAGGAAATAATTATTCTTCGGGTTCTGAAAATCTATTACAGTGGCTTTCTTCGTTTCAGTCTGTCCATTTGGCTTTTTTACAGTAACAGGAATACCTTCACGGATCAGAAAATATTTTTCCTCATTCACCTGCAATAAAGAAGATGTAGACAATCTGTTTTCAAGAATCTTCTGTGCTTCGGAAATTTGACTATCATTGATCCATGGATTCAGTTTTTTCAATGCTTCATGAAAATAGCGAGATAACAATATTTCTTTGTAGCTTTCTCTGCCGAAAGTGCCGTTTTTTCCTAAAACTTCTGTATTGTAGGCAAACCGAACATCCCAGCCCAGTTCATCACGGAGCAGATTACCGGCACTTTCTTGAACAAGTATATTTTCAGAATAATCATAGCTCATACAGTTCCTCCTTTGTTTTTACAATCTTTCTAACTTTACATCCGTAAAATCAAATTGATTACTCAAAAAATCAATTATCCTATCCGATAAATCATGTAACGCAAGCAAATACTCTTGATAACTCATTCCATCAAAGCACGTCTCAATAATTCCATAAAACGGCTTATCAATATTTTCAAAAGATATAACCCCTACATTTTCAAGATTATAATGCATCATACAGTTACGCAATTTTGTTGTAAAAAGTAATTCACCTTGCGTAAGAATCCCACCTATCTCTTTCGTTTTAACCGATATGTCTTTGTTATTTTCAGAATAGTTTTTTAAACGTTCCAGTGCACGTAATGTATAATATGAAACGACATATTCCACCCTAAAAATCCAGATATTTTCATCTTTAAATAGTGGTCTCAATATGTATTTCACAAAATTCATATTACACAACAAATGCAAATAAAATAAATTTATTTCTTTATTTTGTCCTTTAGAAAATATAGGATTCTTTTTATTTGTATTTATATCACAAAAAAATTTAATCGATGTTTTTGTACATTCTCTTTCAATCATCGGATAACCTAAAGAATCTGCTAATCCTTTTCTAAATGAGTTAACAAATGAGCCTATCAGACACCCCATTTGAAACATCTTATCATTAACTGCAGAATCAAATACACTCTCCACTGACAAAAAATCTGCTAACTGTTGTGTATTACCAATTATCTGTCTTTCTTCAGTCCAATAGGTTCCTAAATTTAGATGAATATTCATTTTTTTCAGAAATTTAAATTTGAGATGTTCTTTGAAGTCTTTATCCTGTGCAGTATCAACAGATGCCACTCTTTTTCGAGATTTACCAAATCTATCCGCATATATTTTTATATGATTACGAATATCCTTCAAATCTTTTGCCACTGATTCAGGCAAAACATTCTCTCCTATATACTCTTGGCATGACTGAACAAATAACGCATAATACGGAATTATTTCCATTGCAAAAACCGAATCCCTTTCCGTTTGCAACAAAGAATATATAGATTCTGCATCTTCTTGCATAATGCGAATAGATATGAACCGTTCACATTCTGTCAATTCTATCCTGCTATCACCAGACATGATTACACCTCAATTTCCCCACTCATCAGTTTTGGTAACAAGCGGTCACGAGCTTCCTTCAAAGCATTATTCTGCTCTCGAAGTCTCAATATTTTCTCCCTATACATTTCTGCAATGGAAGCAAACTTGTCCATAACATCCTGCGGAGGTAAATTTACAAATACCTCTTTTAGTTTACCTCGTTGAATATGTTTCATTGTAGAACCTGTCGTAAGATTCCTAAATTCGTCAAGCGTTTTTTTAATTGACTGTAATACATACTCTCTACATACACCATCATTCGGAGTAACCTTGAACAAATGCTGATTTAATAAGCCGTCTTCCGAATCCCATATCATAGCCGTTAGTGTTGCAGACCAAGAAAATAAAATATCTCCAGCAATTATATTGTATTTTGTAGGAATCGCACTGCCATCATTTCTTGGCGTTGATGTTGTTACACCTTCATTCATCTCTTTAATTTTAATAATCGGCTTTCCTTTGTCGCTCCAATCATCTGGTTTAAAAGCATATCCATTCAAATAATTTGCAATATCATTCATTGATGATTTTCTCCACCCCTCTGGCACACCATCGACAATAGCCACATCTTCATATCCAGGAAAACGCAAATCCACAAACCATTCTTTATACAAACGCTGTGCTGCTTCTTCAAGAAGTTTTATTTGCTTTCGATTATTTTCGATAAGTTTGTCATACGTTGCAAGTATATTTACTATTTTTCTTTGAATTTCAATTTCTGGAATATCTACAGGCACTGCGCTTAATATAGAAGTATTTAAATTCAACATCGTAGAGCCAACTGCATGATTAACGACCCAACCAATTGTTTCTGCCTTTTGCAATTGGTAAAAAATAAATTTAGGATCGGCCTTCTCTTTATCCACTCTTACTTTTAGACATCCGGTTCCACAAAGCCATCCAATTTCTCGTTCAGACGTAAAAGCACATCTTCCCACATCACCTCTACGAGAGTACAAAATATCTCCTTCTTGAATTTTATGTTTTCCCAAACGTTCTACATGTTCTTTTGAAACTCTGGCTATTGATTCTTCGGATATTGTTCCACTCACCAAATCTTTCGGCATCACTACCGGTATTCCTTTATCCGAATAATCAGATTGATGCAATTGCGAGCCAAAAGGGCCTGTTTGAATAGATAAAGAAATATCTCCTAACGTTTTATTCTCCCATCTCATAACCCCATCTCCTTCATATTCAGCGAGATAGTTTCCATCAATTCATTTGATTCAGCTTGCAGAGATAAAAGTTCACGATGAATTTCTACCATGCGTTCTTCAAAGTCCACACCATCATCTTCTACAGGTGCAACACCAACATAAGCACCCGGTGTTAATGACCAACCCTTTTCCTCGATTTCTGTTATATCAACTACTTTACACAAACCAAGCACATCCGCATAAACACCGTCGGCAAATTTTTCATAAAGCCATACCGCTTCTTTTGCCACAGTAATTTCATCGTTTTTATCCGCAATCTTTTTATCATATTCCGCTTGGATACGCTTTTTCTCATTACGCCCTGCATTGGCTACTTCATCTTTGGACTCTTTCTGTAATTCTTTCAGTTCATGTTTCAACTGATGAAGCGCATCTTCAAAAGATTCATTGCCTAATGCAGTTCTGTATTCATCCAACAGTGCAACATACTTTTCTGTTTCTCCACGATATAACCACACAATCGCATTCAGATTCTTCAGCTGCCATTCAGACCATTCATTCAATGTGCGGTCAACCACTGTGTAATAGTTTCTGGCATCAATAAAGAGAACTTTATCTTTGATTTCTTCACGTTTTCCTTTATCAAAGAACCACAGAGAACATGGCAAAGATTTTGTATAGAAGAAGTTATTTCCTACACTGATCATTGCGTCTACATGACCTGTTTCTACTAATTTCTGACGAATATCCTTATCTTTTCCCTGGCTATCTGTTGCAGAAGAAGCCATAACAAAACCAGCACGACCTTGCTCATTCAAATAGCTATAGAAATAGGAAATCCACAGATAGTTACCGTTACCAACTTCTTTATTTTTATTTACACCCGGCATACCAAACGGCAGACGTTTTGCATTTTCGCAAGACTCTGCTTTCACCTTGTCTACATTAAAAGGTGGATTTGCCATAACATAATCACAACAACCGTCTAAATTGTGTGCGTCATGATAGAAACTATTTGCTTCATCACCAGATTTAATAACACCAGTAAGTCCATGCACCGCCATATTCATCAAACACAGCTGTGCATTATATTCCACTTTCTCCTGACCATAGAAAGTCATAGTACTATTGGCATTCATACCAGACTGATTTACAAAATCACCGGACTGAATAAACATACCACCGGAACCACAAGCCGGATCCAGCAAGATACCGTTCTTTGGTTCAATAATATTTACAATCATTTTTACCAGTGATTTCGGTGTAAAGAATACTCCATCATCAGATGCAATATTTTTTGCAAATTTATTGAGGAAGTATTCATAAATGCGGCCAATGATATCGCCGCCCACTTCATCCAACGCACTGTTATTAAAAATACGAAGCAACTCCGATAAAAGTTCATCTGAAAAATCCGTGTAACTTTTCGGTAGTACACCTGTAAGCTGTTCACTTTGATCTTCAATCAACTGCATCGCATTATTTACTACTTCCCCAAGACTGGTCATCAGCTGATCATCTTTGTTAAGCAATCCAGCAGATGAAATATCATCAGGAAGATTCAGCAAATAGTCATACTGCGCTTCTTTCGGTAAAAAGAGAGCACTTTTAGCTGCAAAGTCACTTGCTTCTACCGGCATAACTCTACCACCACGAGATGGACGATTTCTTAGAATTTCTGCCTCCACCATTTTAAACCTGCTATATGCATAACGCAGAAAAATCAAACCAAGTACTGGCATACAGTACTGATTAGAAGTCAACTTTGAACCCGCTCGAAGCAAGTCGGCTGATTCCCATAATTCTGTTTCTAATTTACGAATGTTAATCATATTTTTACGCTCCTATATATTAAAATCCCATTCTCTGCCTTATATCGTTCAGCCATTCTCCTTTATATTTGAAAAATCTCGGTCCCGCAATCGAATATTTCTTACCCGAAATAAGTTTAGCAGCGGCAGTCAATGACATTTCTTTTCCCTTATATTCAACTTTCTTATCCCCTGTAACCTTGCACTTAATATTCGGCTCATTATAATATTCAATTTCTTCGCCTACTGCAATCTTACACTTAGCAAAGGAGAAATTTTCTGCTTTTTCATGACTTTCTGTATCAATTTC
>CAZAEC010000041.1:0-10870 GCA_964484055.1 uncultured Clostridium sp. | reverse complement strand
TGTCAATCGCCTATTTTCGCACCTCCCATCATAATTTCGCCCAAATAATTTTTATGAAATAGAAAAGACAGGCTCCAAACCCTTATAAAATAAGGATTTTTCACCTGCCTTTAATATAACATATGCTCCCGTCGCTGAAATCAGCAGCGCCTTATCTTCTCCCGCCTCGTATATCTTTCGCAGATTGTTAATGAAGCCAACCTGCATAGAATTTGGCTGCAAACGATACACTTCCAGAGATGGGATTTCTGCCTGCTTTGCAAGTTCTTTTTGCTTTTGGATAATTTTATTTTTTGTATAAATATCTGTATATACATCAATAAACTGCTCAAACGGCAAGGATTGTTTCACATTCCATAACTGGTTAAATTCAGTCACCACATTCTGCGTATACTCTCCTTGCTCCGTAGAAACAATTTTCGTATTCCATTCCTGATTGGTCGTAAGTGCACTAAGTGTCATATTCGAACTTCCTACAATGATCCGATACATTTCCTCTTTCTGGAAAATATATCCCTTTGTGTGAAATCCCTCGTTTTCATTTTGAGTTACAAACATTTTCAGTTCGATATTTTTAAACTTTGCTAAAATACGCAATGCTTTCGGATCACTAAATGTCAGATAATCCGTCGTAAGAATTTTCCCTGGAACACCTCTCTGTTCCAACTCTCTTAGTGTCTGAAGCAATGGCGTAATACCACCCATCGTAATAAATGCCACGCTGATTGCAAATTCTTCACATGACAAAAGCTCATCCTCAATAGATGAGATCACCTTTCGTCCTTCTTTATAATTGTTCGAAACAAACTGTGGCTTGTAAGCCAAGTTTGATGAATTATTTTGATTGATAAAGGCTGTGGTTAAAAAATCCTCCCTCAAATTATTTCTACTATACTTCCTAGTAATAATTTTAAGGGAGGTCCACACATTTGTCATTGAACTTGTAGTATAATTCTACGCTACTCGTCGATTCAATTCCACATAATATGCATACAACCGTTTTTCCTGCGGCGTTTTCGGCTGGTATACATATCTCTTTCTATTGCCACAGAGCATTTCATCCCCTTCCCTGAATTCTCTGCCGATTCTTCGTCTTTCCTGTTTATCTTTTTCGCGATTATAAGTCTTTCCACTAGGCACACTTCGTGTCACCGGATTCAATACACCCCAGGTTAGCCTCTGCTTAGAATAATATTCCTTCTGCGCTTTTTTACTTCTCTTATCAAGTGAAACATATTTCTTCATTTTATTTTTTCCTTCACATCTCTTATCAATCAACATATCTATCTCACCACAGACATCAGCATAATCCGTATATCCCAGCAAAAGCATTTTAGCTTTTAATTTTTCTAAGGCATCTTCAAATTTCTGTACATCTCTTTTTCGCACCTTGCAAAAAATTATGCGATATGGTGAATCAATTTTGGTCATTTCTGTTTTAAACTTCATGGCTATTTTTCTCTGTGCAAACAATGAATCGGCGAGATAGGAATTATGATCTACATAAACATACGAATTTGCAAATAATGAAAAGTCTTCCATTTTCCAAAAATTCTTCATCAACGTTCCTCCATTTCTAACTCTTGTTCCATCTGTTGAGATTAGTATAATGGCATTTCGGACAGTTGTCATTGAACTGCTAGTTTAAAACTTCCCCATAAACGAACAATATCCCCGTCAATGACGAGGATATCTTCTATACTTGTATGTAGTATTTTACTTAAAATAACAAAATTATCAAGGCTTGGTAATGACCTTCCAGAAATCCACTTATAAATAGCTTGTGGATTTTCAAACCCACAGGCAACCTGAATGTCTCTTACCGTATAGCCATTCTCCAGCAGTAACTTCTTAATTTTCTGACCGGTTTCTTCTGTCCGGATAGATAAATACATTGGTTCCATGATTCTTGTACCTCCGTAATTTTCTTCTACATCCCTAAACACGATTCTAACTTTGGTCATCATTTTACCACATTTAATCTAAAAAGTCATTAAACCCGTAGTTTAAAATTTTACACAATCACCTGTATCACATAGATTTTATAAACCAATCTTATCTACTACAACTGCTGCAATCGCCGAGAAAACCGCCCACAGAATAAAAATAACAAGTACAGGCACATTCTCAACATCAATACCCAATGCCACGTATAAAACTGCCTGCATAAACAGACCAGCAAATACACTTACAATAGCCCCGAAAGTAGACATTCCATTGCCCCTTCTTGGTGTATAAGATGTCTTATCATTCTGATCTATTATCTCTTTGTATATCTGATACTCAATAAAATTATCCTTCATATCCTTCTTACCGTCATTATTCCAATCGTGCATTGCCATAGCCTATTCTCCCTTCTGTGTAGATATCTTAATATATATCAAAATCAAATGGGGCTAATCCCGCTTCTTCTAACTAATCCTGCTGTATTATAACACAAAAGAGAATCGCTCAAACCAAAGCAATCCTCTTTTAACACTTCTTTATTCTTCTACCATTTCATTTAATACCCATAATGCATAATCCACATACATATTACATGAAATCAGCAAGGCTTCTTCATCTAAATCAAATAGTCCATGATGATGCGCTACACCTGTATTTGAATCTGCAGGATTATGAGTACCGACAAATGCATACATACCAGGGGTCACTGCCATATAATAAGCAAAATCATCTGCTCCAAGCTCTTTCTCGCGATCGGTAATAATGGCTTCTTCCGGCAGGAAACGTCTGCCTACCGAAATCACTTCATCCACTACCTTTGCATTGTTAATCAGTGGATTCGCATAATCACGGAATTCCACTTCTGCTTCCGCTCCATAAAGAGCTGCTGTCTGCTTCGCAATAGCTGTGACACGTTCATTCGTAAACTGTCTTACTTCATCACTAAAGCAACGGGTCGTTCCCTCCAATTCTGCATGCTCTGCCACAATATTATACTGGGTCCCAGCTTTGATCACACCAACTCCAACCACCACTGTTTCCAGCGGATCGGTATTGCGGGCTACAATCGACTGTAACGCTACCACAATCTGAGATGCAACATAAGCAGCATCAATTCCCATATGCGGCTTTGAAACATGAGCACCACGGCCTGTCACTGTAATTTTGAAATAATCACAGCTCGCATTCTGTGGTCCCTTAGTAAAGGAAATAGTTCCGCTCTCCATCGCACTAGCTGCATGAACACCAAATACTCTGGATGCGTCTTCCATTAGTCCTTCCTTTACAAAGATTCTGGCACCATAACCGATTTCTTCCGCCTGTTGAAAAAAGAAGCGAATCTGTCCAGAAAACTCAGCCTGCTTTTTCTTCAGAATCTTTGCTGCCGCCAAAAGGGTTGCCGTATGACCGTCATGGCCACAGGCATGACAGACTCCTGGATTCTGTGACCGATATGGAACTTCTTTCAGATCCTCCATCGCCAGTGCATCGATATCTGCACGAAGCACCATCACGCGTCCCGGTCCTTTTCCGCCATCCAGCCACGCATACACACCAGTTTCACCTACCCGACGGTAGGGAATCCCCATCAAATCCAGTTCTTCCTCAATTCTTTCACAAGTATGAAACTCCTGCTTGCTTACCTCCGGATGTGCGTGAAAATAACGTCTCAACGCTACCAGATATTCTTTTTCCTCTAAAACATATGATTTCAGCGTCATAGTCCCTTAAGCCTCCTTAGTTCGTAGCACCTTCCCATGCACAAAGGAATGCACCTTTATAAACTTCCTTAATGGTTGCTTCTACTTCCGATGTATGATATGCATCTACTACTTTCTGATAAACCTCGTTATCTTTATCTGCAGTACGTGCTGCAATGATGTTGATTAACTGTGGAACAGCCTCATTAGTTTCTGGATTTACATCTTCCTGGAAAATAGAATCTGTTGCTGGATTTAAACCTGCAGTATATGCATTTCCACCGTTGATAATTGCTGCTGCACAATCTGGAAGAATGTTATAAAGAGTTGCGGACTCTGCTTCTTTAATCTCTACTTTTACATTGTAACTTACAATATCTGCCTTTGTCGGAGTATAACCTTTATCTGGATCACATTTTAAAATGCCTGCTGCTTCTAAAAGCTTTAACGCACGACCACCATTTGTCAAATCGCTTGGAATTGCAATGATATCGCCATCTTTCAACTCATCCATAGAAGTAATCTTATCTGCATTATTGTATACAGAAAGCGGTGCAATAATGGTATCACCAATATCACAGATATCATAACCCTTCTGTGCAATATCATTTGCTAAAAATGCTTTGTGCTGGAATGCATTTAAATCAATCTCGCCGTCATTTAATGCACGGTTCGGTGCTGCATAATCTGTAAATTTCACCAATTCTACCTGAATACCGTCATCTGCTAAAAGTTCATTTACCGTATCCCACTGTGCATTGTATTCACCAACAACGCCAACTTTCACTACAGTTGTCCCATCTTTCGCCTCTTTAGATGTTGAGGAATCTGTTTTTGCTCCACAGCCTAATAAGCCAACTGTACATGCGGATGCAAGAATTAATGCTACTGATTTTCTCCATGTTTTTTTCATAATTCATTACTCCTTTTCTAATTCGTTTATTTTTAAGAATGTTACGCTTAATGCGTTGTCTTCTTAATAACCACATTTCCGATAAATTGAATAATACTGATAATAATCAAAATAATCACTACTGTGATCCATGTCATATCTGTATAACCCATCTGATAACCATAACGGATTGCAAAATCACCTAAACCTCCAGCACCAATTGCACCCGCCATCGCTGTAATTCCAATCAAGCTGACAAACGTAATCATTGTAACACGGCTGATACCCGGTACGCTTTCTTTTAAATATACACCAAAAATAATTTCTACCGGTGCAAAGCCCATTGCTTCACTCGCTTCAATCAAACCAGAATCGACATCTGCAAGAACCGTCTCAATCTGTCGTGAGAAGAACGGTACCGTTCCGGCAATCAATGCCACATAAGAACCGGTAACACCGGAACCTGTTCCCACAATCGCACGGCTGACTGGAATCAAAAGTACCATAAGAATGATAAACGGAATCGAACGAATCACATCAATCAACTTATCCATCAACCGATATAAAATCTGATTCTGTAAAATGCCTCCTTTTCTAGTAACAATCAAAACAACGCCAAAAAATAAACCAACTACAAATGAAATACTGCCGGATACAAACAGCATCTTTAATGTTTCTCCTAAACATTTTAAAAGTTCTCCGCCAAGCAGTTCCAGATTCGGTGCTATACTGTATAATAAACTCATGCTTTAATTACCTCCACTTCTATTCCGAGGGAATGAATATAGTCTATTGCCGCTTTCATCTTATCCGACTTGCCACTTAAAGTTACCACTAGCTTGCCAAGCGGTTTTCCCTTCAGATAATCAATATTTCCATAAATAATATTTGCCTTAATATCATAAACCTTCGACAAATAAGAAATCAGAGGTTCTCCTGCATTCGTTCCAGAATAGGTCAGCAACAACATCTTATCGCCCTCACCCAGTCTGGTCAGCTCATTATCCTCTTCAATCAGCGTATGAATCTTGCGAATATTACTTGCTGTTTCAATAAAATCCTTCGTAATCGGTTGCTGCGGATGACTAAATACATTTACAGTATCTCCAGACTCTACTACAATACCCTTTTCCATAATCGCAACTCGGTCACAGATATCCTTTACCACTGCCATTTCATGTGTAATCAAAATAATTGTAATTCCAAGTTCCTCATTTACCTTCTTTAACAACTTCAGAATCGCCTGCGTGGTCTGCGGATCCAGCGCACTTGTTGCCTCATCACAAAGAAGCACCTTCGGATCATTCGCCAACGCTCTAGCAATCGCGACTCTCTGCTTCTGACCGCCGGAAAGCTGGGATGGATACGCATTTCTCTTATCCGTCAAACCAACCAGTTCAAGAAGTGACATAATCTTCTTTTCTCTCTCTGCCTTTGAAAGATTAGACTTTTTCAATGGAAAATCAATATTCTGATAAACCGTTCTGGAACGCATCAGATTAAAATGCTGGAAAATCATTCCGATTTTCTTTCTAACCTCACGAAGTTCCCTTTCATCTAGAGCAGTTAACTCCACATCATCAACTAAAACCTTTCCTGACGTCGGCCGCTCCAAAAGATTAATACAACGCACTAGCGTTGATTTCCCGGCACCTGAAAAACCAATAATACCAAAAATCTCTCCATCCTGTATTTCCAACGATACATCCTTAACTGCTTCCACTCGGCCAGCTGCAGTATCAAAGATCTTATCTACATGATCTAACTTTATCATATTTCTTCCCCTTTCAAAATTTATGTAATAAAAAAAGCCTCCGCCCTAACTGTCTCACTGCTACAATTAGGACGAAAGCTATGCTTCCGTGGTACCACCTAAATTCATTCGATATTCACATACCGAACCTCTTCAAGTACGGCCCTTCGGCTTATACTCTATCGCTGTAACGGGCGCGACCGTCATGATCTAAAATAAAGTTCGACCATGCAACTCCGAGACCATCTTCCTAAGCTTCGGCTTATTCCCTCTCAGCACTGGGAACTCTCTGTAAAACCACCCACTTATTACTCTTCTCTTCTAAGTCTTTCCTATAAATGTTTTAACTGCGTTTATGATATTGCTTTTTCAGTTAATTGTCAAGCGTTTTTGAAAAAACTTTTCTATCCTCTACGTAGAAGATCTATGAACAATACCTCCACCTTAAGATTAATATAATAAATAACTCCGCCTAACCATTCCCTAATTAGTAAATCTCATTTATCTTTCTGCCGCCTCACAAAACAACCAATTATCGAAACTTTGATACAGTTTTTCTACCATTTCAGGTCGATCACGACCTATCATATCTTGACTTATCTTCATACCAGTCTTCTCTGTAATATATGAAAGACAAGCATAACTTTCTCTATATTGACTTAACTCTGCTCTCGATACAGTTTCAACTTCTGTTGGAACAACAGTCCTAATTTCATCTTTATCATAAATACATTCGAATCGGTCAATGTACCATTGTCCCTCTTGCTTTACAACACCTGTAACGATTTTTATATCAGAATCTACAACATACTCTATATTATTAATCACACGACGTAATTGAAGGGTTGCCATCATAATAGCTACCGCACGATCACCATTTACCCAAATATGTGTATTATAAACTTTATGCGGCGCATAAGAATTCATACGCTCAGAAGCTGTCACAAATTCATCCCCTGTTCCTTGAAACCAAGAAACATTAACATACGAATCTTTTGTAAAACATTTTCTCATTTCCGCCCACTGAGCATTATCTCTGCTAAAACGTTCAAATTCTAACAATTCTTTAATATCTTGTTTTGCTTCTCGTTCTTCTTTTGAATTTACCATCGGTCGTTTAATAAACATACTGATCCTCCCTAATAAATTTTCCGCTAAGACCATTTTTCGAAAAATCGGTCATACTTATCTATGTATTTCCCTACTTCTTCTATAATCTTTTTATCTGCCATACCGCCCACTTCCTGGTCTACTATTATCATTCCTGTCTTTTATTATTCCAAGCAATCTCTATTTCTTTTATATATAGTAACAATCCGCTTCCAACATCATCTTCCCACATACCGTCTCCGATAGTACTCCATCGTTCGATACTCTATGATATCTTTCATTTGCTTTTTAAAAGCATCCGTTCGGATCACATCCGCAAGTTCACTACGAATTGCCAATGCATATCCTTTCTTCTCCACAAAGAATCCTTTTCCGGAAGCTTTTAAAAACTTGATCGGCATGCTTTTTGCTTTACTTAAATGTTGCTTATCTGTTATCTTCTGATATTCTTCATAAGAAGTTACATTTGGAAAATCTTTCCAATTCGTCCCGTGATCAAAGAATTTCTTCCAACATTCCAGCACTTCCTCATCTGTAACAGCCAATCTCACATTTCCTTCATTATAAAATCCGGACAAAATTGGCATCTTATAGACTTTCTGCATGTCGGTTGTTTCAATCAATTGTAAAAATTCTCGACCCATTCCAGAATATAACTGCATTTCCTCTTCTGATAACTCCTGTAATTCATATAAGAATTCCATGTATCTTTTAAATGGATTTTCTTTTGAATGTTTCATACAATATTCATAAACGGCTTCATCCATATGTGTAAACAATTCCATACGTGTTGGAACTTTTCCGTCTAGAAATTCTTTTACGCGATAATACTCTTGTTTTATACGATCTTTGATCGATAACGATTTTTTGTCTAACTCATGAAACAGATCAATCAATCTCATATCAAAATCTACAATACAGTCATCCGGATATTCGATTTCATAGTAATCTCGCGTTTTATTTTCTCCAAAATTTGTCCCGCCACTGAGCAGAAACGGAGTTCTTCCTGCTTTTTCGTAATTTCCAATAAAATCAAGAACATTCAAATATTCTTTTCCTCTGCTTGTACGCAAACCGCGTCCTAACTGCTGTAAAAATACAGTTGGTGACTCTGTAGGACGCAAAAACATGACCATATCAAGTGCTGCAATGTCAACGCCTTCATTAAACATATCCACCGAAAAAATCACCTGTATCTCTTGATTTTTTAATTTTTGTATCGCCAAATCTCTTTCTTCTGAAAATTCTCCATTTGCATTGCTATATACAGCAACTGCTTTTACACCACGTTTGCAAAATTCTTTTGCCATTTCTTCTGCGTGTTTTCGTGAACTGCAAAATCCTAATGCACGTTTTGAACGATATTTTTTATAATATTTATAAATCAGATCATAACGTTTTGTGTTTCCAATATATTTATCATCTAAATCTTTTTCTGCATATCGTCCCTTTACTAGATGTAATGCAGAATAATCTGTTTCATCATAAACACCATAATAATGAAATGGAACCAATGCACCTTTGTTAATTGCTTCCTTTAATGTAATTTCATATGGGACATTATAATCGCAGATCTCATAAATTGATTTCCCATCCATTCTCTCAGGTGTTGCCGTGAGCCCAAGCATAAACTGTGGTTTAAAATATTCCACAATTCTACGATACTGTTCATTGACTGCATGATGAAACTCATCAATTACTATGTATTTAAAATCATTTGGTGTAAAATATTTTTCTGTTAAATATTCACTTCTTCCTAATGTTGCTACAGAAGCAAAGATGACAGATTTTCCAGTATCTTTTTGCTTGCCATTGAAAAATCCATAATCATCCGAATGTCTTACATTCTTAAATGCAACTGCTGCCTGCTTTAAAATTTCTTCCCTGTGCGCAACGAACAACACACTTTCGTATTTCGCAGAATCAAATGCAGCCAAATAGGTTTTTCCTATCCCAGTCGCGGCATGAACCAATCCTCGCATCGCACCCTCTGCTCTACTATTTTCCAAAGCACATAATGCCTCAATCTGAGCACCTCTCGGCTGGAAAAGTACTTCAACTTTAGTATCCAAATCCAGCTGATCATATCTTGCAATATCTTTCGCAACCGCTGGCTTATGCCAACTTTTGGAATATCTTGTCAATTCTTCGTTATCTATAACATAAGAATGATTTTCAAATAAATCTAAAAATGTATCATAGAATAAGTTGAAATTTTTGTTATCCTGTTCACTGCTAAATCGATAATTCCATTCAATCCCTGAAGTCAGTGCACTTCTAGAAACGTTCGATGATCCAATATAAATCTCACTCATATTTTCATAGTGAAAAATGTAGGATTTCGGATGAAAAGAACGTTCCTTCTCGTTATAAAATCGAAGATCCACTCCATCTCCTAGTTCTTTTTTGATAAGAAACAATGCGGACGGTTGTGTAATTCCTAAATAATTTCCAGTAAGAATTCTAATTGGAACACCACGCTCCAATGCTGCCTTCAAATCTTTCAACAACATTCTTACACCTGATTCCATAAGGAATGACACAATAATATCAATCTGTTTCGCACGAGCCATACTTGATTTCAATTGATAAAACAGATATCGACTTCGATTCTTATCGCCAGTCATTACATCTGTCGATTCTACATAAGATTCCTCTATTCTTTCCTTAAAATCATATTGAGCCATTTTTCTTCTCCTCTTCCAGGTCGAACATCAGAAGTAATCCACTGTTCCTCAATTACCAGTCCTTTCACTTTATGAATCAACTCACTAAATGTAGTTTCTGTCATATCTATAAAATATCTTCCATTTCTATCGCCAGAAAATGTGCCATATTTAAAAGAAGTATATATGATTCCTTTCGATTTTAAAGCCAAACACATTTTCTTCATCACATCCTCCAACTCATCCATTCCTAAATGAAGAATGGATGAACATGCCCAAATACCATCATATTTATCCACTTTCGACAATTCTTGGAAATACATGTGTTTCACACAAATCCCTGTCAGCTCACTAGCATATTTGCAAAGTTCTTCCGAACCGTCGATTGCATCCACATGATACCCCTGTCCCAAAAAATATTTCGTATCACGCCCAGAACCGCAACCAAAATCCAAAATATATGCACCTTCTTGCAATTTATCTAAGAAACGGTTCTGCATATCATGGAATTCTACATTCGCTGTAGTTTCTACAAACTGCTTCGCATTTTTATTATAATAATCTATCGTTTTATCATTTCTAATCATATAAGTCTCCGTGTTGAATTTTATTTATCAGCGTGCTCCTCCATATACTCATCTATTTTATGAACTAAACCAAAGTATGCTTCATCAATAGTTTTACCCATACCTAAATTTGTAAAAGGGAATTTACAAAACTGCTTGTTTTATAGCATTAAGCCACTTTGAAATTTCGTCTACATTACCCATCGACTCAATCATTTCATAAGTACACTTTTTCA
>CAZAEC010000040.1:0-11640 GCA_964484055.1 uncultured Clostridium sp. | reverse complement strand
GAAATTTCGTCTACATTACCCATCGACTCAATCATTTCATAAGTACACTTTTTCATAACTGACCCATTAAGAATCATTTTTACTCTTTTTTCACGTTCTGCATCATCTCGTCCATATTGTTTTCCAACTTTCCCTGTTAGTAATTTAGGAATATCTAAGGAATCTCCCCATTTTTCAGCATATTCACTTAAATCTATATTGAACTGATTCTCTACAAGTTCTCTTGGTATATAATTTTCCATTTCAAAATGTTCTGTTATGAATCCTTGACGCCTATCATTATTTTCAGCATTCATTTTTTTGACAAGTTCAGTATATTCTTTTACATCACTATCGTACAAATGAATTTCTTTTACATTCGAATCCTTCAAATAGTCTCTTTGAATCCAGCTTTTAAGAGTTCCACCATGCATTGGAATAATCGAGACATTCTCTTTTGAAAAATCGATAATATTATTAAATTCTGGAATCTTCAAAATATTATTCAAAAAGTGAACATCATTTTCCCCCTCTACACAGACCACAACTTTTGAGTCTAAATCGGCATGAACACCTAATGTTTTCTTAATATCAAGAAATTTATCTTCTTTTTCTAAAATAACAACTGGTTTTCTGTCAATTTTTTTAATAAAAATAATCTGATCTATACTAGCCATTTTAGCTATTTCAGGAGTATGTGTTGTAATCATTATCTGATGCAATGGATTATCCGATAAATCTAATAATGATTCCATTAAAGTTCTCTGATAGTCTGGATGCTGAGCCGTTTCTGGCTCCTCTATAGCGTATATAATATTTGTATTTGCGTTAGCTTTTGCCCTACGTTCAGCCTCCGCTCTTAAATAACTCATAAGCAACAAACGACGGACTCCACTCCCTCTTTTATTTAACGGAATACCATAATCATCAATTAATTGAAATGAAAATATCGAATCCCAAGATTTTGTATTTACTGAAGTTTTTAAACCCTGAGCTATGTCTGGATCCAATTCTTTCATCTTCTCAATAGTTTCCGCTCCAATCTGAAGCACTTCTTCTTCAATCTTTCTTTTTACATTTTCTAATTCATTTTCTATTCCCTTTAAAACATTTCTTGTTGCGGCTTTTAAAGGATTCTGTACTTCTGCATCTCCATCCTTATTTTCACGATCAGCTTTAAACAAGAAAAAAATAGGTAATTCCCGTTGTATTGATTGATAAATATTTTTTGCATCTTCTTTTGTAAGATCAATCTCCCTTTCAACCAATTTAATCGGTTTAATAAGACTTCCATAAATTGCTTTACGTATTTCTGATGAAATTGTTTTGTTAATAGCTTCATATTTAGGAATTTGTTCTTTTCGTTTGTCGAGTTCCTTTTTTAAATCACTTATTTTCATCTGGATTAATGGAATAATAAATTCTTCTGGGTAATATGCCTTAATATAATATTTCCCCTTTTTTCCATTATCTGAAACCAACATAATCTCAAGTAAGCCATCTTGATTATATAAATATTCATCTGCCAAATTCGTCTTAACTTGTTTGTCAATAATAATTTCATCATCCTCTACAAAAAATCTACACGAAATTCTAATCTCATAATCATTCTCTTCATGTTCAGAAAACAGATCATCCGAATCCAATTTGATTTGTTCTGAATTAAAGAAAATTTCTAATGCTTCAAAAATAGTTGACTTCCCAACATCATTTTTTCCTATTAACACGGAAAAATTTTCATCAAATTCTATTTCAATATCTTTATATCCTCTAAAATTATGTAAATTTAAACTTTTCAATATCACAATTATTTCTCCTTCTGTAACTCTATTCGCATATCTTCAATTCTAATAATATTATAATGCCCGATACTTTGTTTCATTTTATTTTCTTTCATTCACTGTCCAACAATATATACAGCTGCCTCTTCGTATTTTCAAAGCTAACTTCATAAGTTCTATCAACTAATGCATGCATTTATACAACCATTAGTTACATAATATGTACCCTTAAAATTCATCCTCGATTTCTTCTACAACTTCTGTTTCATGATAGTAATATGATAAAAATTTCAGAAAATACTCCTTCAACATCTCCTTACTCAACATCGGCCCCAATACAATCGGATAGCTTTTGTTAAATTCAAATATTACTCGTCTTCCATATCGTTCGTCTTTTCCCAAATCGGGACGATTTTTAATTTTTGCTTTCAATACCTTACTTAAACCAGTTTCCTCGATAATATCCATTATATTAATTAAAAACTGACCATTTCTAAATATTTCATACTTGATTATATAGTTGAATATATCAAAATTCTGTAAAATTGTATGATACATTTTTTCTCTGTTGTTTTCAGATTTATTTTCCGCTACATATTGTGCTATTAAGATTGCTTTATAAATATAATTCTCCCAATCAAATTTTTTTGTAATAATATTTTTAAACGTGTCATATCCTTCTTTTACTTGAGGATAAAGATTCAACAAATATTCTCGTTTATATAAACATAGCCATGAATGCCAAAAACGTTCATCCATATATATATCTCGATCCATGCATATGACATATTCCGAAATAATCTTTATGGTATTTATAAATTGCTTTTCTCTTTCTTCATGATCTCTAATTGCAAAAAATATTGGAAAATCAGGTAATTCTTCTTTAATCCAAATATGCTCATTAGAAACAAATTCAGATTTCCACAAAGAATCTGTCAAAAATGCCTTGTAAAACAATTCATTATTCTTATACCCTTGTTCCAATAATTTAACTTCCATTATGTAACCTCCTTATTGCTTCTGCATAACGCATAATAAGTTTATCCGACATCTTATAAATTACTTCGTCTATATTATCAAGATTTAATTCCATTATATTCTTAGCTTGCATTAAGCTATATAACTTACTATCAAGCACATTTTCTGGTGGTTCTAACTCATCTATGTGAACTCCGTCTTCCGGATTTTCTGAATTCATATGAATCAAAAAACTAATCAATGCTTTCTGTAATCCTAAATATAAATATGGATAATTAAATTCTCTACTGTTTTGAATATCAGAAAATTGCAATTCTTCATTTTTATAAACTACAATAATTGTTTCATCACCCAAACGAATTTCCACATCACTTTTAATAGTTTTATCAACTTTACGCTCAAAAAGGTCATATGGCTTTTGTTGACTACCATCAAAAATCACTGTATTAGAAAATCCTAATACCATTCCTGGTTGCACCTTAATATCTTGCTTTATCTCTTGATAAAAATCATTCAAATCACTGTTTTCTTTGAAATCTATCATTATATTTGTCTTGACCATCAATTGCATAACTGTTCTAGAATTAAGGCTTAATTTACATTTTGGTATGTAAAGTTGTGGTTTTTCTAAATATTCTAGCAAATAAAATTGATTATCTTTCGATTTTATAATCAGAACCAAACTTGCCTTTTTTTCTTTCAATTGATTTTTAATAAAATTAGAGCTTATGTTCCAAGATATATCAATTATATAATCCTCTGCATTATCACGTAATGTAATATCTAATTCAAATTCGCTATCTTCATAATCATTCGAATAATTCATTAAAATAGGATATGGAAAATTTGCTTTTTTTGTATAAATCATATATTCCTACACCTCCACGTAATACATAAATTTCAACGAACTATTGAATTTATCAGTTGTAGACATTTCGATATTTACTTTACCTTCATCAATGCAAACATCCCGAATAATATTTCCTTCAACCTGACAATTTACTTTTGCATTCTTGTCGAATATATTCAAATAATTGTCTTTTATACTAAATTCAGATTCATAGGCCTTTCCCATTCCATCAATTATCGACAAAGAAATATCACAAATCTTTTCTCCCGAATATTGGTCAACATTTGTAAAATCAAATGCAAGAATTTCTTTATTATTAAGAACAATTCGTTTAACAGACTCTGGATACATAGGATATCGTACTCTCTTTCTTTCTGTATTCTGTCCGTCTTTTTTCAAAACTTTACGAATAATATCTTTTACACTTCTTTTTTCTTGTTTCTTTTCTTTTGACTTATTATTTTTTCGACTTTGTGTTTTCACTTTTACAATCGTTTTTCCACCTTCCTTATTCCCTTTTGTAAGCTGAACAGTGGAAATTTCCCTTGAAAGTTCCTTTTTAAAGTTTCTCTCAACCGAATATATTAAATCGGATGTATCAATTGCTCCATCCGCCGGATTCGCTTCTTTTAATAGCATTGCAACGATTATCTGAATTTCTTTTGTAATGTTATTAATAAATCTTTTTGCATTTGCCTGTACAGACAGATTCTTAATATGCTCACACGATAATTGTGTATGTGATTCATTTTCTAACGACTTTAAAAACATATCTTCTGTTGAAGAAACTGGAATAAGTACTGCATTAAATGGAGCATTTACGTAACTAGTAATCTTTTTATCTTCAATTTTCATACCTATTCCACGTACTATTGCAACTCTTCCCTTTTTTATCAACTCATTATACATCATATATAATTTAAAATTATAATCTTTCTTTTTATCAGAAATTTGTATTATAGATGCTGGATAATTTAAATAAGTATCTATATACAATGGTGTGAAGTTCTTTCTAATCTCCTCATATTTCTGTTCTTTGTAAATACTACTATCTTTCACAATTTCTTTGATCTTATTTGCATTAATTTCAAGAGTATTTACCTTTACAATTAATTTCTCTTCAAGAATTGCAAGCCAAAAATTATCACAAACAGCTCTAACTATTTGTTCTATTCCTTGAAATTGTTCACGCAAATAAGGAATAATAATTTTTAATCCTCGGCTTTTCTTTTGAAACACAGATGCGAAATCGTTTTTGAATGGATAATACACATCATCTATTACATTGGTAAAATATCCCGTAGATCTGTAATTCTTACCATTGATAGCATGTTCAATCAATTGTATCGTTCCTCCGAGATGTTGCTTATTTTCAGCATCACAGTTTGCAAAAAACATTAAATATATATCAGATGCAGCATTACATGCAATTTTTCCAATTCCATGAGATCCACCTCTACTGCCTTCAACCGCCACATCCTTCTCTACATAATGTACACCTTTTTTATATGCATATACTCCCCAAGTATCTCCTAATTGAACTTTTTCACCGTGTTCTGCTCCCGTTAAACCTTTTGTATTACTATCCTCAAATGAAATGTATGGAACTTGTGTTTTATTCATATTATCCTTCATATGAGCTATCGTTTCTTTTGTATACTCATTCTCGCCTTTTAAACTGTTAATATGATCTTTTAGTTCTTCAATTCCTGGAATATCCGCAAAATTCATAATCCCTGTATTTATATCCACATATACTGGTTCCTCTGAATTTGGAAGTTTTCCATCCAAAGAATTTTGTATATTTTCACGCACCAAGCCTTCTATCCCTAAATTGTAAAACCTCTCTAAAGTGTTATTAAATACTGGTTCTTCTATTGCAACAATTTCTCTAAAAGACCAAAATCTATTCATAATAAATACCGCCTTCAAAATTCAACATATTTTTTAATTAGATTACAAAATACTTTATATTTCTATAATCAAAAATCAATCTTTATCTACAAATCCATACGCTCTTTTTCCATAACGCTTATTACATGGAATTATATATTTTCCTCACACCCCATATTTCTTCAGATCTACCTTCCCGCACACCACTTCTACACCTTCTGCCTCCAACAATCTGGCCTGCACCCCAGCTCCACCAAATGCAAATTCACCCGCCAATTCGCCTTTTGCATTCACAACTCGATAACAAGGGATATTCTCTGGATCGGGATTTCTATGTAATGCATTGCCAACCGCCCGCGCCATTTTTCTATCGCCAGCCATTTCTGCAATCTGTCCATAAGTAGCTACTTTTCCTCTAGGGATTTTCTTTACTGCCTCATAAATTCGTTTGCTTGGACTATCAGTTATTATCTGATAACTTTCATCTACTCGTTCAAGAATCTGTTCCAACGGAACTGTCCCATCTAAGAAAATGGTTAACCAATGCTGTTTATTCATATGATAACCTGGCATATATCCTTCAACTTGAGATACCATACTAATAAATTCAGGATTTGATTTTACATTTACAACAAATATTTCCTCATCCCCTGCAAGGCCAAGATTCTTTTTTGCTACAAGCATAATATGAGCAAACCATTTTCCAGATTCCAAATCTTTGAGTGTCATATTTTCCGGAGATTTTTTCCATGGATGTTCTGGCATGATACCATATTTTTCTTTTACATATGCAAGCAATTCCACTACAAGATCCATCTTTTTCTCCTCCGTATTCTTTGATTATTATTGCAAATATTATACCATCAAACCTCTTTAGTTACTATATAGAAATAACAATACAAAAAGGACCGACAACTTAAATTTTAAGTCATCAGTCCCTATTTTCTTCAAACTATATATCTTCTTCAAATTGAAAAACTTCTTCCACTGATTTTCCAAAAACTTTTGCAATATCCATTGCCAATTTTAATGATGGATTATATTTTCCATTTTCCAATTTCCCGATAGTTTCTCTTCGCACTCCCACTAGTTCTGCTAATTCTGCTTGCTGCAAATTTTTTTCTTTTCGAAATTCATGGATCTTTGTTTTTAATACTGGCATATTGTTTACTCCTTATCAAAGTGAGCGAAAAATAAACCCACCAACAAATTTTCAATCCCCATTACAATAAACAATATTGGAACGATTATATCTTTAACATTTATTGACAGCACATCTAATCCAAAGATAGTAAGCACCACTATAAAAATAAGCACAACACATACTAGAATCCTTAACGAATCCATCGTTGCTGCTTTTGCTTTATATAGATTAAATTCGGCCATTTCATCTTCCAACTCTCTATTCGCAAGAATAACTTTCATTAACAAAACTACTGAAATAGCAAAAGCCACAATACTTATCCCTCTGCAAAAAGTATTGTCAAAAAATCTAAAAACCCCAGCGATCATCCAAGCAATTCCATGCATTGCATATCTAATTCTTATTTGATTTGTAATATTAAGCTCTTTTTTATGATTCATCTCTACACCTCACGTGATATATTTCTCTCTTATGAGCGAATAATATCACATTTTTTATCAGATTTCAATAAAAATCAGCTATTTTCTATATTACAATACCTTTTACTGGAACCCCTACTACTCTTTCCACGTTTTCCATACTTCTGGCTGATATCCAACCGTTGATTTCTTTCCATTTCTAACAACCGGAGTTTTTATTACCTTTTGATTTTCAAGAACTTTTCCCAACTTATCTTCTTCGGAAATATAACGGATCAGTGCGAGTGTATCCTTATCTTTTCCATTCCAATCAATCATATTTTCAAGGCCGCCATTTGCTTGGGCAACGGATGTAAATTCGCCTTTACTCATCCCTTTTTCTTTCATATCAACGAATTGGTATTTGATTCCGCGTTCTTTGAAAAAGCGTTCTGCTTTCTTTGTATCATTACATTTCTTTGTTCCAAAAATCTGTATGTTCATATTCGCATCTCCATCTGTACTTTCGTTATGTTTTTAAGAATAGTCTACCTGCAACCTCTACTTTCTGCAACACTTTCTTTTTGGAAAATATTTTTGAAAATGTTCTCCTTTTACATGCATTCCAGCAAAATCTGATAGATTTCTTCTCGATCGAGTTCTCGTGGATTACTCTTGATAATATTGCAAGTATCTGCAACCTGACGTAATATTTCTGGTGTGATCTCTACTACAGATTCTAATTGATTCATCTTTGTTGGCAGACCGCATTCTTTGATGAATTTTTCCAAAGCTTCGATTCCTTCCTCTGCAGTGTCAACCTCAAATACTACTTGTGCGATCCTTGTAAATTTATCGGAAGCATCATTTACGATATGGCGATAATAAGCTGGATGGATCACGGCAAGTCCTTGTCCATGATTGCAATCTGTATACGCTCCTAATTGATGCTCAATCTGATGTGCCTGAAAATCTGTAAGACGACCACATTTTAAGAGTCCATTTTCTGCCATAGCAGAATCCCACATCAAATTGCTTCTTGCCTGAATATCATCCATATTTTTCAAAAGTCGGCGCATATTTACTACTGTATTGCGCATGACAGCAAGAGCAATATCATCCGACACATTTCCTTCATCGGAAGATCCGAGATAGGTTTCCATCGCATGACTTAATGTATCAAATGCACCTGAAAGCACTTGCATGGATGGTACGGACATTGTGTATTTTGGATCGAGCACTGCAAATGTTGCTGCTGTTCCAAAGATTGCGCCTTTCCATTGTTTTTCTCCGTAAGTGATTACTGCGCCTGCATTCATCTCAGCACCCGTGCCTGAAGCTGTTACAACTGCACCCATTGGAATCCCAGTATTTGGAAATGTGCCTTTTTTATATTCCATGTCCCATATATCTTCTCCTAATGTTGCTTGCGCTGAAATCACTTTGCAGCAATCAATCACGCTTCCGCCACCTACTGCTAAAATGAAATCTATATCACATTTTCTAGCAAGTTCTGCTCCTTCCTGCACTTTCGTATAAGTTGGATTCGGCATGATTCCAGAAAAATCTACAATTTCTTTTCTCGCCTGCAAAAGCAGGTTTTTCACTTCTTCATAGACTCCATTCGCTTTGATCGAACCACTACCATAAGCTAACATCACAGTTTTTCCTACTTTGGACATTTCTTTTACAAAAGCATCCTTTAAGCTTCCTTCACCAAAATAAACATTTGTTGGATATGAAAATGTAAATTTCTTCATTGCAAAATCCTCCTATAATTTCCATATGATAATGACATTTTTTATTTCTTATATATGTGATTATAGAATGCGGTAGTTACTACCGGTCAATATTTTTTCTCATTTTCTTCCAGATATCCTTTGATTTCATGTCATTTTTCTATATGACACAATCACTTTTTCTCCACCATGGGAAATCCAAGCCCACCATACCCAATGCTTTCCCTGGCCAAGCAAATCTTCCGCCACAACAAAAAAATCCGCTGCCCAGACATTTTCATGAACTAGACAGCGGAATTTTGAGTCATTTATTATTATTTTGTTTCTTCTACTTCGATCTTGCGAATTGTTTTGTTTGCGATTTCTTCTTTGATCGCAGCAATAAATTCTTTGAGATCTTTTGCTCCTTCGTCGCCAAGGTAACGGCTTCTTACGGATACTTTATTTTCTTCTTCTTCTTTTGCTCCTACAACGAGCATGTAAGGTACTCTTGCAAGACGAGCTTCACGGATCTTGTAACCCATTTTTTCTGAACGGTGATCAGATGAGCAACGGATTCCATTTGCTTTTAATTCTGCTTCTACTGCATTTGCGTAGTCAGCGTATTTGTCAGAAATTGGAATTACACGAACCTGCTCTGGACAAAGCCATGTTGGGAATAAACCAGCATATTTTTCGATCAGCCATGCAAGTGTTCTTTCGTAACATCCCATAGATGTACGGTGAATGATGTATGGACGTTTCTTTTCGCCATTTTCATCGATATAATACATATCGAACTGTTCTGCAAGAAGAGCATCCCACTGAATTGTGATCATTGTATCTTCTTTACCATATACGTTCTTTGCATTGATATCTACTTTTGGTCCGTAGAATGCTGCTTCTCCAACATCTTCTGTAAATGGAATGTTCAGTTCTGTAAGCATCTGGCGGATATGTCCTTCTGTTTCTTCCCAAACTTCTGGTTCACCAATGTATTTTTCTTTATTTTCTGGATCCCATTTTGAAAGATGATATGTTACATCTTCTTCTACACCAAGTGTCTGTAAGCAGTACTGAGCAAGTGCGATACAGTCTTTAAATTCTTTTACCATCTGGTCTGGTCTTACGATCAAATGACCTTCAGAGATTGTAAACTGACGTACACGTGTCAGACCGTGCATTTCACCAGAATCTTCGTTACGAAAAAGTGTTGATGTCTCGCCGTAGCGGAGTGGCAGATCACGGTAGCTGTGCTGTTCTGCTTTGTATACATAGTACTGGAATGGACATGTCATTGGACGAAGTGCAAATACTTCTTTGTCTGTTTCTTCATCACCAAGTACGAACATACCATCTTTGTAATGTCCCCAGTGACCAGAGATCTTGTAAAGATCGCTCTTTGCCATCAATGGTGTTTTTGTACGGATATAGCCGCGTTTTGTTTCTTCATCTTCGATCCAACGCTGCATTTCCTGCATCATGATAACACCGTTTGGCATGATCAATGGAAGTCCCTGACCAATTACATCAACTGTTGTGAAAAGTTTCATTTCACGACCAAGTTTGTTATGATCACGTTTTTTTGCTTCTTCCATTTTTTCAAGATGTTCTTTCAATTCATCTTTTGAACCATATGCTGTACCATAAACACGTGTCAGCATTGGGTTCTTTTCGCTTCCTCTCCAGTATGCACCGGAAGCTGAAAGTAATTTATAAGCTTTTACGCCTTTTACACTCATAAGGTGTGGACCTGCACAAAGGTCTACCCATTCACCCTGTGAGTAGAAGGAAATCTCAGATCCTTCTGGAAGATCTTTGATCAATTCTACTTTGTAAGGTTCATTCTTTTCTTCGAAGAATTTGATTGCATCTTCTCTTGGCATTGTATATTTTTCAATCTTAGCACCTTTTTTGATGATTTTTTTCATCTCTTTTTCGATTGCATCAAGGTCATCGCGTGAGAATGGTGGGCAATCGAAATCATAATAGAAACCTGTATCGATCGCTGGTCCGATTGCTACCTTTGCTTCTGGATACAATTTCTGAACAGCTTCTGCAAGTACATGAGATGCTGTATGACGAAGTACTGTAAGACCTTTTTCATCTTTTGCTGTTAAAATGTTAAGTTCGCAGTCTTCTGATAATACTGTACGAAGATCAACAACTTCACCATTTACTTCACCTGCACATGCTGCACGTGCAAGACCTTCACTAATATCATAAGCGATATCGATTACGGATTTTGCTTTTGCGTATTCTCTCTGAGAACCGTCTTTTAATGTGATAATCATATCTTTTTCTCTCCTTTTTTTGCTTTGTATCAGGAAAATGTAGCAAGTTTCTATTCAAGACGCTCTTATGAGTCCTGGTTCATAAGACCTCTTTTCTGATAAATAAAAAGAAGCCCTTGCCCTTCTCCTGCATGTTATATGCAAGGGACGGGCAAAGACTCCTTTGCTCGCGGTTCCACCCTTTTTGTCAGTTCTGATTCGAACTTTAAACCACTTCATTTTACGATTATAACGGAATCACCGGACCGGATTAGGGCCACTCAGAGGTAGTTTTCAACTGCTTCCCGATAAGATACTTCCAGCAAATGTATCTCTCTCTGGAACGTTCCACAGCTTACTCGTCTCATCAACGTGTTAATTCTAACTCACTTACGAGTCATGGTGTAGGACTCGGTTTAACTATACTAACCACTTCGAATCCTTGCACATTTGAAAGCTTTTCTGCTCTTTGTTAATAATATCTTGTTCTGTCTTTAAAATCAAGTATTTTTGAAAAACTTTTTTCCAGATATTTTGCTAGAAAATGTCGAAAGGCGCAGTCAGCTCATTCTGATATGTACCCAGAATCCTGGACACATTGATTTCTAAATTAAGCACAACAACAC
>CAZAEC010000039.1:0-12046 GCA_964484055.1 uncultured Clostridium sp. | reverse complement strand
GCGCATAAAAATACCCTCCTTACTGGATGTCCAGTAAAGAGGGTACATATCAAAACTCCGCTATTTATTTATGTTAACAAAGAAAAAAAGAGGAAGAAAATGGCATATAAAAAAACTTGACAGTATTTTTGGGGTTTGTTAGTATGGACTTGTTCAAAAAAACAATTGAATGATGATTTTAAGATTAGGTCAGATTTTTAGAGAACCGTAAGGGGATTTTGAAAATCTGTTTCCTTTTTCTGACCACAGGAGGCAAGAATATGAGAATTATTGAAGCAAAAGACTACCAGGAGATGAGCAGAAAAGCAGCAGAAGTGATTGCTGCACAGGTTACTATGAAACCAAACTGTGTACTGGGTCTGGCAACAGGCTCTAGCCCAATCGGAACATATGATCAGTTAGTTGAATGGTACGAAAAAGGAGATTTGGATTTTTCTACAGTTAAAACAGTAAATCTTGATGAATACAGAGGTCTTACACATGACAATGATCAGAGCTATTATTACTTTATGCATGAGCATTTGTTTGATCGTGTGAATATTGACCCAGCGAATACAAATGTGCCAGATGGTACAGAACCAGATGCGGAGAAGGAATGTGCACGTTATGAAGAATTGATCAAATCATACGGAGGAATCGATCTTCAGCTTCTTGGCCTTGGACACAATGGACATATTGGTTTCAATGAGCCTGCAGATGCATTTACAGTAACAACAAACTGTGTAGATCTTACAGAAAGTACGATCGAAGCTAACAAACGTTTCTTTGCATCAGCAGATGATGTTCCAAAACAGGCTTACACAATGGGGATTGGAACAATTATGAAAGCAAAGAAGATCCTTGTTGTAGTAAATGGAGAAGGAAAAGCTGATATCGTTGCAAAAGCATTTTTTGGATCAGTTACACCAGAAGTTCCAGCATCTGTTCTTCAGTTACATCCAGATGTAACGATTGTTGCAGATACAGAGGCACTTTCAAAAATCCCAAGATAAATAGATTGAGTTTTTTTGATAATTGCGATATAATAAACGAAGATTGTAAAACGGATGTACTCGTTTTTATGACGGGACAAGATGGGAGGAATTTTTATGTTAGTATCAGCTAGAGAGATGCTTCAGAAAGCAAAAGCAGGACATTATGCAGTAGGTCAGTTCAATATCAACAACCTTGAGTGGACAAAATGTATCCTTTTAGCAGCAGAAGAAACAAAATCACCAGTTATCCTTGGTGTTTCCGAAGGTGCTGGAAAATATATGTGCGGATATAAAACTGTTGTAGGTATGGTAAATGGTATGCTCGAAGAACTTAATATTACAGTTCCAGTAGCACTTCACCTTGACCACGGTAGTTATGAAGGATGTCTGAAATGTGTAGAGGCAGGATTCTCATCCATTATGTTTGACGGATCTCATTATCCAATCGAAGAGAACGTTGCTAAGACAAAAGAGCTCGTTCAGATCGTAAAAGAACACAACATGTCACTTGAAGCAGAAGTTGGAGCTATCGGTGGAGAAGAAGATGGTGTTATCGGAAAAGGTGAATGTGCAGATCCACAGGAATGTAAGATGATCGCTGATCTTGGTATCGATTTCCTTGCAGCAGGTATTGGTAATATTCATGGAAAATATCCAGCAAACTGGGAAGGACTCAGCTTTGAGACTCTGGATGCGATTCAGCAGCTTACAGGTGATATGCCATTAGTACTTCATGGTGGTACAGGTATCCCTGATGACATGATCAAAAAAGCAATCGACCTTGGTGTTGCTAAGATTAACGTTAATACAGAATGCCAGCTTGTATTCCAGGAAGCTACACGTAAGTACATCGAAGAAGGTAAAGACCTTCAGGGTAAAGGATTTGATCCAAGAAAACTTCTGAAACCAGGCTGTGATGCTATTATCGCAAAAGTTAAAGAGAAAATGGAATTATTTGGTTCCGTTGGTAAAGCAGAATAACATAGAAATAAAAATAAGGACATTCCAGAATTTTTTTGGAATGTCCTATTTTCTTTTGAAAAAAACTATGCTATATTAAAGCATGAAAGTTTATTGCAAAGAAGGAAAACACTATGAGCACAGAAAAAATTAATGTAGCAGATATTTTCGGAGAAAATGTATTTAATGACACTGCCATGCAGGAAAGACTTCCGAAAAAGGTGTATAAAGACTTAAAGCAGATGATCGAAGAAGGAAAAGATCTGGATCTTGAAACTGCGGATGTAATTGCACATGAGATGAAAGAGTGGGCAATTGAAAAGGGAGCTACGCATTATACGCATTGGTTCTTGCCTTTGACTGGTGTGACAGCAGAGAAGCATGATTCTTTTATTACAGCACCAATGTCAAACGGAAAAGTTTTGATGAGTTTTTCAGGAAAAGAGCTTATCAAAGGAGAATCCGATGCATCTTCATTTCCGTCAGGGGGATTGAGAGCAACATTTGAGGCAAGAGGATATACAGCATGGGATTGTACATCACCTGCATTTGTAAGAGAAGATGCGGCTGGTGCGACACTTTGTATTCCGACAGCATTTTGTTCTTATACAGGAGAAGCACTTGACCAGAAGACGCCGTTGCTTCGTTCTATGCAGGCGATCAATACACAGTCACTTCGATTGATCCGATTATTTGGCAATACAACTTCAAAAAAAGTAACTCCTTCTGTAGGAGCTGAACAGGAATATTTTCTTGTCGATGCGAAGAAATTTGCAGAGAGAAAAGATTTGATCTATACAGGACGTACTCTTTTTGGGGCAATGCCACCGAAAGGTCAGGAATTGGATGATCATTATTTTGGAACGATCCGCCCAAGGATTGCAGCATTTATGAAAGATGTGAATATTGAACTCTGGAAAGTTGGAGTATCAGCAAAAACACAGCATAATGAAGCTGCACCAGCACAGCATGAGCTGGCACCGATCTATGCGGAAGCCAATATTGCAGTCGATCATAATCAGATCATTATGCAGACATTGGAACGTGTGGCTGGGGAACATGGCATGAAGTGTTTGCTTCATGAAAAACCATTTGCAGGTGTGAATGGTTCTGGTAAACATAACAACTGGTCATTGATCACAGATGATGGCATTAATCTTTTGGAACCAGGCAAGACACCTCATCAGAATACACAGTTTTTACTTGTGTTGGCATGTGTTATGAAAGCAGTGAATAAGCATGCGGATCTGCTTCGTGAGTCTGCAGCTGATCCAGGAAATGATCATAGACTTGGGGCAGCAGAAGCACCACCAGCGATTATTTCTATTTTCCTTGGAGAACAGCTTCAAGATGTAATGCAGCAGTTGATCAGCAAAGGGGAAGCCACACATATTATCAAAGGTGGTACATTGCAAACAGGTGTTACTACATTACCTGATTTCTATAAAGATGCGACAGACAGAAACAGAACGTCACCATTTGCATTTACTGGAAATAAATTTGAGTTCCGTATGGTTGGTTCAAGGGATTCTGTTTCCAATGCAAATACAGTATTGAATACGATTGTGGCAGAAGCATTTTCTGATGCATGTGATATTCTTGAAAAATCAGAAAACTTTGATGTAGATGTGCACGAGTTGATTCGAACTTACATGATTGAGAATGAAAAGATCGTGTTCAATGGAAATGGTTATTCTCAGGAATGGGTAGAAGAGGCAGAACGTCGCGGATTACCAAACTTAAAATCTACAGTAGAAGCGATCCCTGCGATCACAACAGAAAAAGCAGTGCAGTTGTTCGAACGTTTTGGTGTATTTACTCGAACAGAACTTGAGTCACGTGCGGAGATTCAGTTTGAGGCTTATTCAAAAGCAATCAATATTGAGGCTCGTACAATGATTGATATTACGAGTAAGCAGATTCTTCCAGCAATCATTGGATATACAAAGAAACTTGCGGATACTGTGATTGCGGTAAAAGAAGCTGGAGTTAATCCGGAAGTACAGGCTGAAACATTAAATAGAGTAAGCAGACTGCTTAAGGAAACGAGAGACAGACATGTAGAATTGATACAGATGGCAGAAGTGGCAACACTTAAGACAGATGCACAGGAACGTGCAAATTATTATTATACAGATGTTGTGCCAGCTATGGAACGATTGAGAGAGCCAGTTGATGAATTGGAAATGATCGTTGACAAAGATGTATGGCCAATGCCGTCTTATGGTGATCTGATTTTTGAGGTATAATAGATTTGCTGTGGGATGTCTCTCGCATTAAGAGTATTAAGTTTTAAATAATAGAAGGAAGTTCTTTTTAAGGAGCTTCCTTTTTTGTATGGTTAGCAATAGTAAGAATTGTTATGGAAATCATTTCATGTTGTCGGAACAACGTAATTCTGATAAACTGTATGGTAAAATAATAAATGGTACAGATTGCTAGGCAGTATGTGCCGAAGGAAAGGTAAATGAACTATGGGGATTTATGTTTGGAATTCGGAGATGATCCAGTTTATGAATCAGGCTGCGAAGGATACCCAGTATTATCAAGAACTTGCATCTTATATGATACCTTATATTACAAAAGATAGTGTCTTATGTGATGTGGGATGTGGATTAGGTAATCTATCTATTGAACTTGCGAAACACTGCAAAAAAGTATATGCAGTCGATGTTTCAGAAGCTGTGATAGACGAACTTAAACAAAAATTGAAAAGAGAAAAGATTACGAATATCGAAGCTCTTTGTGTTGATGTGTTCAATTGGAAACCTAAAGAACAGGTTGATACAACGGTGTACTGCATGTTTGGGACATTGGAGGAGATTGACTCGATTGGGAAACATCTTGGAGTCAGTCAGCAGTTTATTGTAAGGAGACTTGCAAAGGAACACCGATTCAAGATTAAAGAGCAGACACCTAGACAGCATAGGCATTCAGCGCAAGGAATGTTGGAAGAGTTAGAAAATGCTGGCAGAAAGTGTGATTACAAAGAGATGTCGATCAGTCTGGATCAGCCATTTAGAGATCTGGACGAGGCGGTAAGATTTTTTGAAATATATAATAAGACGGACGAAAAAGTAACGATAGAGGACGTGAAACAACGTCTGATCTTACAGGAAAATGACGAGTTTCCATATATTTTCCCAGCGGAAAAGAAAATGGGATTGATCAGATTTGCAATGGAATAAGAAATTCAGTATATGGAGGATAATGAATTATGAAAGCAATTTTTGAGAAAATGATAGAGCAGTTAGAGGAAAAAAATGATGTAGTACTTTGCAGTATCTTGGGATCATCGGGATCATCTCCAAGAGGAGCAGGTGCGAAAATGGCTGTATTTACAGATGGGACAACAATGGGAACTGTTGGCGGTGGTGCAGTTGAACTTCATGCAACAGCAATTGCGAAAGAAGCATTACAGGAAAAGAAATCACTTGTGAAAGGTTACTGTCTGACAAAGAATGATATTGAAGATATCGGAATGATCTGTGGTGGAAATGTTACAATTTACATTCAGTTCTTCTCAGGAGAATCTGAAAAAGATATGGAATGGGTGAAAGAAGTTTATCACCTCATGACAGAAGAAGAGGAAGGCTGGGTCATCAATAGAATGTCTGATGGAATGATCACAGATGCAGCAATCTATACAAAAGAAAAAGGGCTGCAGTTTGGCGGTCAGATCACAGAAGATGTATTTAAGGGAAAATTACAGAGAAATCCAGTTCTTGTAAAAGGCGAGCCACAGTATTACATCGAACCAGTTCACAGACCAAGAAAAGTATGGATCTTTGGTGGCGGACATGTAGGAAAAGCACTTGTACCAGTTTTGACAGCGATTGATTTTGATGTTGTTGTGTATGATAATCGTCCTGATTATGCTAAAAAAGAAATGTTTCCTTTAGCAAAAGATGTTGTATACGGAGATTTCTGTAATATCAAAGATTACATTACAATTGATGCAAAAGATTATGTTGTCATTATGACACCAGGACATCAGAGTGATTACGAATTATTAGAACAGGTTCTGCATACAGATGCATCTTACGTTGGATGTATCGGAAGCAGACATAAAGTAGCTGCAACTGTAAAACGTTTGCAGGAAGCAGGACATACAATGGAAAATATCCAGAGAATTTATTCGCCGATCGGAATTGAGATCAAAGCAGAGACACCTGAGGAAATTGCGATCAGTATCGCAGCACAGTTGATCGAACATCGTGCAACAAAGGGTTGATCCGCATATGAAAAAAAAGCATATCTTCCTTACCGGTAATATTCAGGTTGGAAAAAGCACACTGATCAAAAGTGTGCTTTCTGATCTGAGTGAAGGACAGGATTTAAAGATAGAATATGATGGATTTATTACATATTTTGATCAGCGTTGGAATGAAGAAAGAAATTTATGTATCAAAAGATTTACTTCAGATAAAAATGTAGAAACAGAAGAAAAGACAGTGCTGCATTTTGAAGGACGTCCGATTTTTGATACATTAGCATATGAGACTGTTGGTGTAGAAGTTTTAGATAGTTTTGATAGAACGAAACTTTTGATATTCGATGAATGTGGAAGATTTGAAAAAGAGTGTCCACGGTATATAGATAAAATCAAAGAGATTTTAGATGAGGATACACATGTGATCGGTGTTTTGCGAAAAGATCCGCCGATTGAATGGATCCAAGAGATCATGGCACGAGATGATGTGTGTATATTTGATATAACAGAAGAGAACAGAGGCATTTTAAGAGAAGAGGTAAAAAATACACTTTTGGAAATGCTGGGAGAATAGCAAGATGATAAGACAGTTGTATAATTGTGTTTTATTTCAGGAATTTAATTATGAACAGCTGGAAAATTTATTAGATAAAATCCCTTCAAGGGTAGTAAGTATAGAAAAAGGAGAGGTTTTGATCGAAGAAGGTCAGAAACTTTCGGAGTTAGGAATCATTTTATCCGGAGAATTGTGCGAATCAAAGTATTTTGCGGATGGAAGTGAGCAGTTGATGCAAAAACTCAAACAATATTATATGGTAGGGATTGAAACGGCGCTCAGTCAGAAAAAAACAAGTCCCTATCATATTTATGCAACAAAGAATTCAAGAATTTATATGATGCCGGTTTCAGTGCTTGAAAAAGAAGGTATATTGACTGAAGAAGAACGATTGATCTTATATAGAGCAAGCGTAAGATTTCTTGCAAATGACAATATTCGAAGATATAAAAAGATTGAACTTTTGTCTGTAAAAAATGCGAGAGAAAAAGTATATCGTTATCTTTGTTTTCAACGGGAAAAAGAACATTCGAATAAATTTGAGATAGGATTTGATCGAGAACAGATGGCGAATTATCTTGGTTTAAATCGCAGTGTTCTGTCTCATACACTCAAAAAGATGGAGAATGAAGGTTTGTTAAAGGTTTCGAAGAACCAATTTGAACTGGCAGAAGATTTTGATGAAATGTTTAGATAATAGCAAAAGTGATAAAAGATGGAGGACGTGTTATGGAACTGACACATTTTGCTGAAAATGGAAAAGCGATCATGGTAGACGTGACGGAGAAAAATGATACTGTACGAGAGGCAACTGCTTCAGGACAGATTAAAGTGAGCAGAGAAGTATATCGTGCAATCGAAGCAGGAAAGATCGGAAAAGGTGACGTATTAGGTGTTGCAACAACAGCAGGGATCATGGGAGCAAAAAGAACATCAGAATTGATTCCGATGTGTCACATTCTTCCAATCACAAAATGTAGTATTGATTTTGAGATGGATCCAGAAGAATGTATCGTAACATGTTTTTGTACTGTGAAGGTGACAGGAAAGACTGGCGTTGAGATGGAAGCACTGACTGGGGTAAGTGTTGCACTTCTTACAATTTATGATATGTGCAAAGCATTGGATAAATCTATGGAGATTGGAGAGATTTATCTTTGTCATAAAAGTGGTGGAAAGAGTGGAGAAATCATTAATCAGCGTCCAGGAAAGAGAGCAGAGTTGGATATTCTTTAGTTGAAAGGTGGAGAATGGATGGGGCGTGTTGGTGCAGTAATTACGGCAGCAGGAATCGGCGATCGTGATGGGGCATATAAGGCATTGGATGATATCGATGGAATCACAATGGCGGAAAGAATCGTCAGAAGTTTTTATCGTGCAGGAATCAAAGAGATTGTGATCGTAACGGGCCATCAGACAGAGGAATTGAAGAAATTACTCAAATGGAAGGGTGTCGTTTTTTTACAAAATGAGCAGTATCAGACGACTCAAATGTTAGATTCCGTAAAAATTGGATTGAAATATCTAGAAGAACGATGCGATAAGATATTGATCACACCGGTAGATGTACCGCTTTTTTCAATGGATACCGTTCGTCAATTGATAAATAGTGACGAAAAAATTGTAATTCCTTCTTATCAAAAGAGAAGTGGGCATCCAATCATGATTCAGAGAAATATCATTCGATGGATCATTCAATATAATGGAGAAGAAGGCTTAAAGGGCTGCATAGCTTCTCTTCGTGATCAAATTTCTTATGTTAATGTGAAAGATGAAGGAATTGCAGCAGATTCTACAGATGAAAAGAATCTGCTCCGTATTGCAGAAGAAAATCAGGGGCAGCTTCAGCATGTAAGTGTAGATGTACAGCTTGTGAATAGAAAAGAATTTCTTGGAGCGGGGATGGTCACGCTGTTAAAGCAGATTCAGAGTCTGGGGTCTGTAAGAGAAGCAAGTGATAAATGTGGTATTTCTTACAGTAAAGCATGGTCAATGCTTCGTGTTGCAGAGACGGAATATGGGAAAGAGCTGGTATACAGACAAAATGGAGGAAAGTATGGTGGTGAAGCCCGAGTAACGTCAGAAGGATTTGAATTGATCCGAAAATACGAATTGCTGGAAAAAGAGATACAAGCATTCGCAGATGAAAAATTTAAAGAGATCTTTTTTTGATCTCTTTATTTAAAAAAGCGATTTGTTTTTAAAAATAAATCGAATAAAAAGTGAAGGAAAGGTCGGGAAACAAGATGAAACGAATGAAAACAGAAGATGCTGTAGGTCAGATTTTATGTCATGACATTACACAGATCATTCGAGGAGTAACAAAAGATGCAGTATTTCGGAAAGGACATGTGATCAGAGAAGAAGACATTCCAGTATTGCTGAGTGTTGGAAAAGATCATATATACATTTGGGAAAATTCAGAAAATATGCTGCATGAAAACGATGCTGCAGTAATTTTATATGATCTATGTAAGAATGAACATATGCATCCAAGTGAAATCAAAGAAGGAAAAATAGAACTGATCGCAGATTGTGATGGTTTATTAAAGATTGATACAGAAAAATTAAATAAGATCAACTCATTAGGAGAGATGATGATTGCCAGCAGACATGGTAATTTTCCAATTAAAAAAGGAGAAAAGATGGCAGGAACAAGAATCATCCCACTTGTGATTGAAAAAGAAAAGATGGAACGAGCAAAAGAAGTGGGCGGTGAGGAGTCTATTTTCGAATTGTGGCCATTTATTCATAAAAAAGTTGGAATCGTAACAACAGGAAATGAAGTGTATTACGGAAGAATCCAAGATACATTTACACCAGTGATCTTAGAAAAATTAGCAGAATACGATACAGAGATCATAGGACATGAGATCAGCCATGATGATCCAGAAAATATTACAGCATGTATTAAAAAATTGCTGGATGCGGGTGCTGATATGATCGTATGTACAGGCGGAATGAGTGTTGATCCAGATGATAAAACACCGTTAGCAATCAAAAATACAGGAGCAAAGATTGTAACTTATGGAGCACCAGTACTTCCGGGAGCTATGTTTTTGTTAGCTTATTATAATGAGAATATTCCAATCATGGGCTTGCCGGGATGTGTAATGTATGCGAAAAGAACAGTTTTTGATCTTGTGTTCCCACGTGTTATGGCAGGAGAGGTATTAAATAAAGAAGATCTTGATCATTTGGGAGAAGGTGGACTTTGTCTTTCATGTCCAGTCTGTACATTCCCAAATTGTGGATTCGGGAAATAACAATAACAGGCGGTAAATGGAATGTTAGATCAATATGGAAGAAACATTGATTATATGCGGATCTCGATCACAGACCGTTGTAATCTGCGATGTCGGTATTGTATGCCAGAGGGTGTGGATCTTGCTCCGATGGACTCTATGCTTACTTATGAAGAAATTGAGAAAATCTGTCAGGAAGCAGCAAATCTAGGGATTAAGAAAATAAAAATAACAGGTGGAGAGCCACTTGTACGACTTGGATGTGCAGAGTTGATCGGAAAACTAAAAAGAATTGCAGGAATCGAACAAGTTACACTCACGACGAATGGTGTTTTGCTAGGAACATATTTAGAGGATTTATTAGAAAATGGATTAGATGCTGTAAATATTAGTTTGGATAGTTTGGATCGAGAAAGATATCAGCAGATCACAGGAAGAGACGAATTACCAAAAGTTTTAGAATCCATTGAAAAATGTGTTGATGCAGGTCTAAGAGTGAAAGTAAATTCTGTCTTGCAGAAAGATTATAATGGAGAAGAATGGGAGAATCTGATTCATCTAGCGAAAAAATATCCTTTGGATGTTCGTTTTATAGAGATGATGCCGATTGGATATGGTAAGCAGTTCGATCCAATATACAATGAATCTTTGTTAAAAATGATAAAAGAGAAATATCCGGAAACACAGGCTGATGAAAGGGTTCATGGAAATGGACCGGCAATCTATTATCAGATTCCGGGATTTAAAGGAAGTATAGGATTTATTAGTGCGATACATGGAAAGTTCTGTGGACAGTGTAATCGAATCCGTCTGACAGCACAAGGAAGATTGAAACCATGTCTTTGTTATGGGGACAGTGTAGATCTTCGAATGGCAATCCGAAGCGAAGACGGAAAAGAAAAAGTACAAGAACTATTAAAAACAGGAATAAAGAATAAGCCAAAGCAACATTGTTTTGAGGAGATTGAAGAAATTACAGAGCAAGCGTTGATGATTGGAATAGGAGGTTGATGCGATGGGCGTGTTAAAAGCAATTTGTATCAGTGAGAAAAAAGGAACACAAAAACATGAGATTGAAGTAGCAGTGCTTCAAGAAGACTGGGGCATTGAAAGGGATGCACATGCAGGAAAGTGGCATCGTCAAGTGAGTATGCTGTCTTATGAAAAAATTGAAGAATTTCGAGCAAAAGGAGCAGAAGTAGATTTTGGTGCGTTTGGAGAGAATCTGATCGTGGAAGGATTTGATCTGCGTACGATTCCGGTCGGAACAAAATTTCAGATTGGTGATGTGTTATTGGAACTGACTCAGATAGGAAAAGAATGTCATAGTCATTGTGAGATTTATAAGATCATGGGTGATTGTATCATGCCAAGAGAGGGTGTGTTTACAAAAGTTTTACGAGGAGGACTCATTCGTCCAGGCGATGAAGTAATCCGACTTCCACTTGAAGCGGATCGTCCATTTACAGCGGCAGTTATCACATTGAGTGATAAAGGTGCAGTAGGGGAACGAAAAGACGAAAGTGGTCCATTGATAAAAGAGATGCTGGAAAAAGAGGGATATGATGTGATTGAACAGCTTCTTCTTCCAGACAGTAAACCAGTTTTGCAGCATCATCTCATGCGCTTGGCAGATCAGAGACAAGTAAATGTAATATTTACAACAGGTGGAACTGGATTTTCAGAGAGAGACATCACACCAGAAGCTACGATCGCAGTTTGTGATCGTATGGCACCTGGAATTGCCGAAGCAATGAGAGCATATTCGTTAAATATCACAAAACGTGCAATGCTCAGTCGTGCGGTATCCGGAATCCGTAAGAAAACGCTGATCATCAATCTTCCGGGAAGTCCAAAAGCAGTAAAAGAGAGTCTGGAATACATTTTGCCGGTACTCGGACATGGAATTGGAATTTTACGAGGAACAGAAGGCGAATGTGCAAGATCATAAAAAGTTGAGACCTATGAAAAATAGGTTTTGGAGTTTGAAGAACTCGAAACGGGAAATGGCCAGCCCGTTTTGTTCTTACTATGCGAATAGTATATAAAAAATAATCGACAGGAGAAAATGTTATGAAAAGAAAAGTATTAAATGTAA
>CAZAEC010000038.1:0-12681 GCA_964484055.1 uncultured Clostridium sp. | reverse complement strand
GGATTATATATCATTATAAAAGTTTTACTTTTATATTATAATAATGTCTCTTCGTTTTTGCAACATTTTTTTAATATATTTGTAATATTTTTCATAAAAAAAGCACTCTGTATATCATCCTATCTATACAGAGTGACTTTTTTATTCTATTATCGTTTTTTCTCTAATCTTCTGAATCTGAATAAACATAATTGCACCAATGCATGCACAAATAACAACTGTAATCGCCATCATTACTGGGACTGCATAAAGAAGATCAAAAATCTTCCATTCTGTACATACAAGTGAAACTAAATTCACACAGATATGCAATAACACTGGTGCTTTAAAAGAACCAAATTTCTCGTAAACATATGCCAAAAACAATGCCAAAACAAATGCATAGATCATCTGCAGATAACTCGCATGTATCAAAGCAAATATGAACGCAGAAAATACCGCTGCTCTTTTGAATCCTGCAAATTCATGCAATCGATTGAAGATAACGCCACGAAACAATAATTCTTCCGAAATTGGTACGATTATCCCTATGCACACAATCTGAACCAAGAATGATGCAGAATAAAATAAATTTGAACTCGACAAATAACTTTCACTCGTAAAAGCAAGATTTGTCATAATGATCAAACAATTGAATCCAAGACATATCGCACATCCCAAGATTGGTAAAAGAATATAATTCTTTATTGGTGCTTTCAAATTTACCATAAGATTTTGTTCTTGTTCTCTTTTTCTATCTTTCTTAAAGAAAACAGCCATTACTGGAATTGTACAAAGCGCAATCACTCCTGTAATCTCTACATAATGTTCTAATATTACTTCCATCATATATGATGTCATATTAGTGATTGCTATAGACCACTCAGCATCTGTTGCCACTTCATTCAATGTTGCATAAAACTTTGCTAATTCATCTGCATTTCCCACAACCAAAAATAAACTAACGATAATCTGTGCTACAAATTGTATGGCCATATACAAAATAAATGGTCCACACACTCTCCAAAAAGGATTATACTTAGGCGTTTTATTCATACATAGTCCCCACTTTCATCTGTATCCACGCCCTCAATTCTTTTTCATTCCCCTTGAGAGAACCTTGTACCATTTCTGGCTTTCCGCCCCCTCTTCCTGAAAATACAGCATTCAATTCTTTTACGATATTTCTTAGATCGACCGATCTACTTCCAATCACATATCGATACCCATCAGTATCATTCCCACAAAATACTGCACATAGCTTACATTCTTTTTCCAATACCTGATTCATTAAAAATCTTGGAGAATCTCCATCCAGGTCTTTTTCAAACAAACAAGCTATCCCATCTATAATCTCTGCATACTGTGCTCTATATCTCAGTATTTCCTGCTGTAATAAAGTATTTTTTATCTTCAATTGTGCCATTTCATTTTTTAAATGTTCCACAACTTCTGATACTTCATCTTCTTTTGCACACAACTGTGCTGAAATTTCTTTCACAGACTTAGATTTTTTATTATAGTCTGCAAGTGCACGAAATCCACATAACATAGTCACTCGCACACCGCCTTTATAATGCTGCACATTCGTAAGTCGAATCTGCCCAATCTCACCTGTTCGTACAACATGTGGTGCACAACAAGCACACACATCATACTCTGGAATTGCTACAATACGAACCTGTCCATCAATTTCTTTTTTGCTTCGATAATTCAAATTTTCCAATTCTTCATCTGTTGGATATGTCACAAGCACTTCGAGATTCTTTGCAACCGCTTCATTTGCCAAAATCTCAATCTCAGCAAGTTCTTCTTTCGTAATCTCGCCATTGAAATCCATCGTACAATCTTCACTTCCAAGATGGAATCCTACATTATTATATCCAAATCTTCTATGAACAAGTCCTGATACAATGTGCTCCCCTGTATGCTGCTGCATTTTCATAAAACGTTCGCCCCAATTAAGCGTTCCTACAACATCCGCTCCAACTTTTAATGGACGATCCGTTTTATGAATGATAACACCATTCTTTTCCTGCACATCCAACACTTTCGCTTCATCTAAAACACCTGTATCAGCATATTGTCCTCCACCCTCTGGAAAGAACGCAGTCTGATCAAGAACGATATTCCAATATTCCTCTGCTGCTTCACATTCGAGAACACTGGCAGAGAATACCTTCATATAACTATTCTCATAAAATAACTTTTCTGTCATTTTAGATGTTACATCCTTTCTGGTGCTTCAAATCCAAGAAGATCGATACATGTTTCCAAAACAGTTTTTGTAAGACTTAACAGTGCAATATATCCTGCCTTCTTTGCTTCATCTTCTTCTGCAAGGATCTTTGTCTCATGATAGAATTTGTTGAATGCATTCGCAACATCATAAATGTAAGAACAAATCTTATGTGGTGCGATTTCTTCATAAACTGTGTTGATCATATCATTGTATTTTGCAATCTCAAGCATCAGTGCTTTTCCACAGTCATTTACTGCTGGCTGAATCTCAAGTCCTTCTACACTTCCGCCATTTTCAATATATTTGTTCAAAATAGATTTGATACGAACGATTGTATAAAGAATATATGGACCTGTGTTTCCTTCAAATGAAGTGAAACGATCTACATCAAATACATAATCTTTTGATGCCTGATTAGACAGATCACCATATTTGATCGCTGCAAGACCTACTGTTTTTGCTGTAGCCTTTGCTTCCTCTTCTGTTACTGTACGGTTGTCCATAATCTTTTTAAGCATCTCTTCGTTGATCTCACGAATCAGATTTTCAAGACGCATAACACCGCCTTCTCTTGTTTTGAAAGGTTTTCCATCTTTTCCATTCATTGTACCAAATCCAAGGAATTCAAGTTTTGCTTCTGGATTTACGATTCCTGTCTTCTTAGCGCAACGGAATACCTGAACAAAATGTAATTCTTGACGTTTATCTACAACATAGATCACTTCATCTGGCTGATATAACTGCTCACGTTCTAAGAGTGTTGCAAGGTCTGTTGTATCATACAATGCTGCTCCGTCTGATTTCAGGATCATACATGGTGGAATTTCTTTTTTATCTGTTTCTTCCTGTACGTCTACTACAAGTGCGCCCTGATCATAATGAGCAAATCCTTTTTCTTTCAACATCTCTACCATGCCTGGAATATATTCCTGTGCATCCGATTCCCCTTTCCAAAGTTCAAAATCTACGTTCAGATTCTGATAGTTTTTCTTAAGGTCAGCTACAGAAACATTCATAATATGTTTCCAAAGTGCACGATAACCTGGTTTTCCATTCTGCAGAAGGAATGTAGCCTGAAGTGCTTTCTCTCTATAATCTTCATGCTCTTTTGCATATCCACTAGCTGTTGGATAGATTTCCTCTAATTCGCCAATTGTAAATGGCGCTTCTTCAGGATATTCTCCTTCAAAATTATCATCAAAATAAGGAAGATCTGGCTGACGTTTCTCAAGTTCAGTAATGATCAGCCCCATCTGATATCCCCAGTCTCCAAGGTGAATATCACCAATTGTTTTATTTCCTTTATATTTCATGATACGTTTTACGCTCTCACCGATGATTGCAGAACGTAAATGACCTACATGCAATGGTTTTGCAACGTTTGGTCCGCCGTAGTCAATCATGATTGTCTTTGGTGATTCTTCTTTTTCTACTCCAAGCATCTCATCTGTTGCCATCTTCTGCAAAAAGTCTGCTGCAAATTCTGGTTTTACTTTCATATTAATAAATCCTGGATTTACAGCTTCTACAGATGCAAAACATGCACTTTCCTGAAGTTTTGCAACTACATCGTTAGCGATCATGATCGGAGCTTTGTGATATTTCTTTGCTGCTGCCATAGCACCATTGCACTGATACTCACATAAGTCCGGACGATTTGATAATACAACTTTTGCAAGTGCTGGATCATATTCTGCATCCTGAAAAGCCTGTTTCACTTCTTCAGTAATTATCTCTAAAAATGTTTTCACTTTCTCACTCTCCATCTATATTCCAATTTATACTTTCACTTTGCTATTTTAGCATTTATAATGGTTACTGGCAAGTGATATAAAAGAAACGTTTAGAAAGAAAGAAGGAAATATATTATGTTGAAAATCGGTTCACATGTTGGCATGAGTGGAAAAGAAATGCTGCTTGGCTCTGCGAAAGAAGCCGTTTCTTATGGTGCCAATACATTTATGTTTTATACGGGTGCACCACAAAACACGAGAAGAAAAGAAATCAGTGAACTCAATATTGAGCCAGCTTGGGAGTATATGCATGCTCACGGAATTGAAGAGATCGTTGTTCATGCACCTTATATCATTAACTTAGGAAATTCTGTCAAACCAGAAACCTTCCAACTTGCAACAGAATTTCTTGCTAAAGAAATTGAGCGTACGATTGCCTGCAGAAGTCATACATTGATTCTTCACCCAGGTGCTCATGTAGGTGCTGGTGTAGATGCTGGAATCGCACAGATCATCAAAGGATTGAATGAAGTTTTAACCAAAGACACCGATTGTTTTATTGCGCTAGAAACAATGGCAGGAAAAGGTTCTGAAATTGGAAGAAACTTCGAAGAACTCGCCCGCATTTACGATGGAGTTATTCATAATGATAAACTCCGTGTCTGTTTTGACACCTGCCATACAAGTGACAGCGGATACGATATCATTCACCATTTTGATGATGTGATCAATGGCTTTGATCGTATGATCGGAAAAGATCAGATTGCTGTCTTCCATATTAATGACAGTAAAAATAAACCTGGTGCAGCAAAAGACCGTCACGCCAATATTGGTTGTGGGGAAATTGGCTTTGATGCACTGCACTACATCGTACATCACAAAGACTTTGAACACGTACCAAAGATCTTAGAAACTCCTTATATTCCAGATGTTGATAATCCCAAAAAATCTTATCCACCATACAAAAAGGAAATTGAATTACTCAGAAATTAAAACCTCAAAAGATATGAAAAAAGCTGTTCGGCATGAAGACCGAACAGCTTTTCACACGTCTGGGCGGGATCGAACCGCCGCTCCTGCCTCCGGAGGGCAGTGCTCTATCCACTGAGCTACAGACGCCTAATTAGAAGCGTTCTAATATCTCTATTAGAACGCTTTAATTATGCTAACATAATTTTTTTTAAAAGTAAAGTCCTATTTTACGCTCAAATCTTCATGCCATTTTATAGAACCACCCTTAAAATGTATCGCTGGCTGATAGCAATATGCGTTATGAATTTTTTTAATTTTTCCATCCTGCAATTCGACGACCACTGTGATTTCCTGCTTGATCCCACTAGGATCTTTATGCAAAAATTCATTCCTATCCTTCATTGTTTTTCCTTCTTCTTATTAAACATAGCATAAACAATAAAGATATGCTCATTGCAACATAATAAACTTTCAACTCCTTAGAATCTCCAGTCTTTACTCCTGTTTTTTCACCTTGTACATATTTGGGGATCACTTCTATATTATATTCCATCTTTTTCTGTATGTCGTCCCATGTTGGAACAGCAATCAATGCAGAACTGATTCTCCCATCCATTGAAACAGACTGAACTTTCAGTAAGTATAATCCCTTTTCCAAATCATCGAATTTAATCATTCCATTTCGATCTGTTATTTTTACTTCATCGGCATAGTCTGATTGTGCTAAGATTTCTGCTATTTCATTACTTTCATCTGCTGTCATTTCCTCTTTTAAATCTATCCTATGTTCTTGGACGATTTCTGTTCGAAAAACATATTTTCCATTAACAATATCTGCAACTTTAATACATTGAAATCCAATCCCTTCTCTTTTTGTATTTTCTATTTCTTCTGGTATGATGATCTGTATAGAACCTTTTTCTGATACTCCTTCTTTCGCCTGCAAGCTGACCTTTTCCTCTTGTGCAGACACCGTTTGCACAGATAATATGATCATTATGCCTATAATAAGAAGCATCTTTTTCATTTTTTGCACGCTTCAAACTCCTCCTGTCCCTCCAATTCATGACAATCATACACAATATTAGTACAAATGGCAGCAGTGTAAATAGTATCTCTCTAAAAGACGGCCATGATTGCTGCTGTTGTTCATAACTACTTTTTTTATAATCGATTCTTATACCAGTCACGATCAAACGATGCGTATTGATTCCATATGGTGTGCATGTGACGATTGAAACTAGATCTTCACCTTCTTTTATCTGTAGATCAGAAACATCATCTGGTTCAACAACTTTAATTGAACTCACCTCATATGCCAATGTCTGATCACATGTATTTATAAAGAAATAATCACCATTTTCTATTTCATCCATCCGAATCAGTAATTTAGAACTTGGAAGACCTCGATGTCCACTTAACACAGCATGTGTATCATCTCCACCTACTGGAAGTGATGTTCCTTTCAAATGTCCAACCCCATTACTCAATGCCGCCTCTCCAGTCCCATGATAGATTGGAAGTTTCACGTCTATCTTTGGGATTTCCAAGCTTCCCATAATTCCAGTACCAGAGCAATCTAATTGCTGATTATAATACATCTCATCATATAAATTCACTTGATCGATCACGGTATCTTGAAACCGAAAGAGTAATTCATTATATTGAACAGCATTGTTTCGTATTTCTTTTAAATCATTCTTAGATTGCTTCGTTACCGCTGTTTGATATGTTTCTATCACATTTTCCTGCTGCACACTCGTGATCACATTACTGACAATCGGAAAAATACACAATAAAAATCCAATGATAAATATGATTTCTTTTCCAACTTCTCGAATATTGCATATTTTTTCTTTAAATCTGCTCACGTTTTTTCTTTTTGCTCAACACACTGTATACCATCATTCCACTTCCGGCTGCAAAGATAATCAACAACGTAGAAGTTCCTGTTACTGGCAACTTCATTCCAACCTTATTCACTACATTTAAATTAATGGAACCATCTTCTACTTCCGTTTCCAATGACTGACTTTCTGCATTTAGTAAACCACTATAAAATGTCTTCATCTTTGCTGTTGCCTCTAATTTCTGAAGAGTAGTATCTGTTGCACCTTCTCCTTTTACATAACCATCTCTTTCTTCTGTAAATGTAGGAATCACACTAATCTCAATCGGATCAAGCAATGCTCTATATCCATCCGGTGCCTCTGTTTCTTTCAAATAATACGTACCTTGATCTAGACCATATATTACAAATGTTCCATCCTTCGCAGATACCATCTCAACCGCATTTTCAGGTACAGATCCTCCCACATGATCTGTACCACCTAACAAATCTCTGTTCATTACAATATAGCCATTTTCTGACTTTTTCAAATAAACCTCATTTTCGCATTCTTCATCACTATAAAGACGAAACTTTGCTCCTTCCAATTCCAGATTATAATTATTTGTTTTTAACACATTTACTTTATAAGTAAAACAAACAACTGTATCCCAAGGTGTATATCCTGTACTTCCGATTCCCGTTGAATCCGGATTGTTTGAAAATTCTAATCGGACATCATTTTCAAACCCAGCACGTCCAGTCCGTAATGCAGCTTTATCATTTAATACAGCATTGTATTTTAAAACAACCGATTGTCCATAAATATTTTCCCCAAGATCATTCTTTCTATCAAATTCTCTATCTACAATTTTCTTTATATCTTCAATTGCAATTTTAAATGTTTCTCCGTCTTCCGTATTTTCCTCAATCGTATATTCATTCTTGGATAACTTATAACTTTTTACATCTCCATTTTCCATTTCTCCACTGATCACAATCTCCACAGAATCAGGCTGAAATGTTAATGCCTCGTCCATTACATCATGCCATGCATAATAATAAGTATCATAACCATTCATATTCGAAACATTTGACTCATACTTATAAGGAACCGTTTGACCGATCTCATAATCTGCAATATCATTCCATCCATCTGGATCTGTAATATTTTCTGACTTATCGTCTTCCTGAATCTTTTTGATCACATTCGGATAATCCGATTTGATCTTGATCTGCACCAACGGGTTCGCAGTATCTACCATGCAGAGTGAACTGGCTGCATGCTCATTTTCTACATCTGAGATTTCATCTATAATGTAATATCCAAAATCAAGACCGCTCACCAAAATACTATTGTCATCCCTTACACTGCTAGCAATGACCGTTTCACCTGTCACATTTGAATTTTCTATCTCATCTCGAAGCTTCTCTACAAAGTAACGGAAATCACTATACGCTCCTTCTAACTTCTGTTCAGCATCCACACCTTCTACTACATTATGGTTTAATGACTGAATATAATCGATGACCATATATTCTGTCACTTCTTTAACCTCTTTTTGAAGAGCCTCAGCCACCACCTTTTTCAATGCTGTTTCATATAATTCGTTATATGTATAATTAATAGATTCTCCATCTGCTGAATTTTCAGCATCAAACAATTTATAAAGTTTAAACTTCTTTCTTAGTAGACTCTGTGCTTTATTTCCAGAAATCGTAATACTTGCAGAACCTTCTCCTACAACAACAATTCCATTTGTTGCATTGTATTCATTTTCTGCTGCCTGTACGAATAAAGTCTGTGAAACTGCGCCTCCCACTACAGTCGTACTAATTCCTGTTAATGCCATTGTTCCAAGCAAGAACATCGCTGTTTTTCTAGTATTTTTTCTCATCTATTTTCCGTTTCCTTTCTTTTTCATAGAATGTAAAATTATCCCTAACATACATCCAATACCAAAAATAAATATTGCAATCCTTGTATGTGTCCCTGTCTCCGGCATCTCAATACCGCCAAAATTAATGATTGACAGTTTAACAATATATTCTGCATTTATCTCATCTATATTTGCTGTCTTTTCATTATTTATATAACATTCAAATACATCTTCTATTGGATTGCTCTCAGCTTTAATCTCATAAACATCCTCCACACATTTATATCCTTGAGGTGCTTTTACTTCTTTTAAATAATAGATTCTCCCTATTTCTAAATTTTCAAAATAGCATAATCCATTTTCATCCGTAATAGAATGTTCTATTTGTTGTGTACAATTTGGATCTTCATAAACAACAAATTCTGCCCCCTGTAATTTCATGTCATTTTCATTTGACTTTATAATTTGCAATCTATATGGAGCTAAGATATCTTCTACCGTCAATATTGCTTTTCCTGCCTTTTCCACTTCCAATATCATCCTTCCTGTCTGATCCTCCGAAGTATTTTCTACCACAGTGATCTTCTGTGTATCAGATACATCAAAAACAAGCTTTCCCATATTCAGAGAAATCCCATCTGGTACGTAAATTTCCTCTATGATATGGCGTCCTACCCCTACTTCTTTAAGGATGATCTGTCCTTTTTCATCTGTAGTAAATTCTTCCGTTGTTCCATTAGGAAGCGTATGTCTAAATATCGTTCCTGGTATGACCAGTTCCGTATCTTTGATCTTTTTTACGATATTTAATTCAATCGTCGGAGGTTTGGGCTGCTGATCCGCAACTTTTTCAAGCCAAACAATGTCCTGTTTATCATTATAAGCAACATACACCGTATAATTATTTAAGATACTTAAATTCCCTCGCTCCTTATATTGTTGGTCAATCGCACCTGTTATTGCTTGTACCTGCGTGCTTGTCAAACCATTTGTCTGTCCACTGTAAACAATACTGATCATTGCATGCAAATATGCATACACAGAACTCCAGGAACAACCACCAAATAAAGCGGTCGATTCACTATACCAAGGTCCATCTTCTCCAAACATGAGCGCAATTTTTAATTTTTTTCCAAATTCTGTACTCCCATCTATCTTTGATACTGTATAGTATCCACTTGGTGTAGGCGTCTGCGGCTGTGCACAATACCCTCTGTTTGTTCCCGTACTTGTTTTCACATCAAACTTACACGTTGACCAAGTGCCATATGATAAAGTCTGTGAATGAGGTATGATCTGACAAGTTTCTCCAGCAACCGCCATTGGACTCGGTACATTTTCCAGATCGATCTCTTCCCCTAAAAGGATCTCACTATTTTCATCAAATGAAACATCTGCTGTAACAATTGCATCTGTAACATGATCCTCTGCAAAAAATTGTCTTCCTTTCGGAATCTTCTGTTCCTCTGCATACACAGTAAAATCTTTGAATGAGAACGCAAGGATCGATATTGCGATCAACAGACTCATCCATCTCTTCATAAGAACCTCCTCATTTCCATCCAAATACATTTCCTTTATTTTCTTTTCTCTGCATTGTAACCATGTTTTTATACTTATCTTCCACACTCCGACATAAGAAGTTTTCCACGCACACAACTGTAGTAATAAGCGTGATCACTTAAAATTTCCTCAGGTTCTACTAATTTACTGTTTACTTCTTTTACCATAGCTGTCATTTCTTGGATATTTAAATCCTGTCTTTTTGGTACAATAATCACTTCATGTACACTGCTTGGAAGCAAATAATAATCTGTTTCTAAAATTTCTCCTATCATCTTCAATACTCCAGGATATGCCATACAGGCGGCTCCTAAATTGCGAAATGGATTCGACAAAATGTACATTACTTCATTATGATCTTCTAATCCTTTTTCTAAAATATTCATATTTTTCTTCTGCACAGAATCTTTCAATTCTTCAATAACTTCTTTCATTGTAAATAACTGTGGCGGAAGCAGATCATTGACATTCTCAATGGCAGTTAACAATAATTCCTGCAAGCAGATTCCCCAGTTTTCCATATTGTCATTTTGAATGACCATCGTCGCTGTCCCTTCTTTATTCGCTTCTAACAACACGTAAAATACAAGACTTAGATCCAAAAAATCAATATGAGGAACACAATTCAAAAAAGCTTGATTTTTTTCTGTATTGACGACTTTAAAAACAATCTTTTTCCGAATCGCACTATAACTATCTAATGCATCTGTATTCCAAGACTGATCACATTTTATCGCTTCATAAAAATTCAATATTTGTTTGGAAATTTCCTTGATCTCGATTCCATGATGATATGCAATGAAATAATCTTCTAGATAAATTGTTGGAGAAATATTAACATCGGGTCTTTCTACAATGATCCCAATCTTTTTCTGACTATTATTTTTAATTGTTGTATGTAATTTTGCTTTCATTCCTCCTTTCAAACTATGATTAATTTCTTTTTCTATAATGCGTACAAATTCTAGATATTCCATGTTTCTCCTTTCTTATCTACGCATCCATCTGAAATTAAATTGAGAATTTTTGACACGAGTTGTGTCATGATTTAACTGATTTGATTTGAAATATTATGTGAATTGATTATAGCTAAGAGGTTTTAAAAATTCAACCCCGTTTTTCTTTTTTGACTTTTTTCGGAACTTTGCATAAAATTCCAGTTTTGCACAAAATCAGGCTTGCAATTTCTTTTTTTCCACACGTTTCCCGTGATTTTTTACCCCAACCTTGAAATTGCAGCCTGATTTACATTTTGTGCAAAATGCTGATTTTATATTTATTCTCCAAATAATGGAGTGGAATAATATCTGTCCGCACTATCTGGAAGTAATGCTACAATTGTTTTCCCTGCATTTTCAGGACGTTTTGCCAATTCTAGCGCACCATGCAATGCTGCTCCTGAAGTAATACCAACCAGAACTCCTTCTTTTTTTGCCAACGTCTTCGCTGCTACATATGCTTCTTCATTTTCAACCTGCATGATTTCATCATAAATCTCCGTATTCAAAATATCAGGAACAAAATTCGGGCCTATTCCCTGTAGATTATGCGCACCAATCCTTCCTTCTGAAAGCAATGGTGATCCTGCTGGTTCAATTGCAACTACTTTAATTTCAGGATTTTTTTCTTTAAGATATTCACCAGTTCCCGTCAAAGTACCACCAGTTCCCACACCAGCAACAAAAATATCCACATTTCCCTCTGTATCTCTCCAAATCTCAGGTCCTGTCGATCGACGATGTGCTGCAGCATTTGCTGGATTTACAAATTGGCCTGGAATAAAACTATTAGGAATCTCTCTTGCAAGTTCCTCTGCCTTTTCAATTGCTCCACTCATTCCAGCTTCTCCATCTGTAAGCACAATTTCTGCTCCATATGCTTTCAAAATATTTCTTCTTTCCATACTCATCGTTTCTGGCATCGTAAGAATCATCTTATATCCTTTGATCGCAGCAATTGAAGCCAAACCAATTCCTGTATTTCCTGAAGTAGGTTCAATAATAACAGAACCTGGTTTCAATTTTCCACATCTTTCCGCATCTTCGATCATATATTTTGCTGCTCTGTCCTTTACACTTCCCGCCGGATTAAGATACTCTAGCTTCACGAGCACCTTTGCATTCAACTTTTGCTCTTTTTCAATATTTGTAACTTCAACTAATGGAGTATTTCCGATTACCTCCATTGCACTTTTATAAATTCCAGCCATTGCCATTACTCCTTCTCTCCCCTGATTCATTATATGGATTTCATTATATCTATACTTTTTCCTCTCTGCAATCATTCCCTTCGATTTTAGCCATTAAATTTTCAGTTTATTTATCTTATTTTCCGAATTTAAATTTTTATTTATTTTTCTCAAAAAAAATGTTGACATTTCCAATCTATTATAGTAAACTAATCTTCGTTGAGCGGATGCGAAACATTTAAAAAATGCGATAGTGGCGTAGTTGGTAACGCGCGACCTTGCCAAGGTCGAGACCG
>CAZAEC010000037.1:0-15373 GCA_964484055.1 uncultured Clostridium sp. | reverse complement strand
GAAATGAAAGCATATATCTACAATGATGATAAGGGTGATGATATTTCTATCACTGATATCCCAGAAGATATGGCAGATGATGCTGAGCTTTACAGAACAGAATTAGTAGAAAAAATCTGCGAATTAGATGATGATCTTATGATGATGTATCTTGAAGGTGAAGAACCAAGCACTGAAGAACTCAAAGCAGTTCTCAGAAAAGCTACTTGTGAATGTACAGCAGTTCCAGTTTGCTGTGGAACAGCTTACAGAAACAAAGGTGTTCAGAAACTTCTTGACGCAGTTATTGAATTTATGCCATCACCACTTGACATCCCAGCTATCACAGGTGTGGATGAAGATGGTAACGAAGTTGAGAGAATCGCTTCTGATGAAGAACCATTCTCAGCTCTCGCATTCAAGATTATGACTGACCCATTCGTAGGTAAGCTTGCTTACTTCCGCGTGTACTCAGGAACATGCAACTCAGGATCTTACGTTCTGAATGCTACAAAAGGCAAAAAAGAACGTGTTGGACGTATCCTTCAGATGCATGCTAATAAAAGAGAAGAGCTTGATAAAGTATACTCAGGTGATATTGCAGCAGCAATCGGATTCAAGTTTACATCAACAGGTGATACAATCTGTGATGAACGTCACCCAGTAATCCTTGAATCAATGGAATTCCCTGAACCAGTTATCGAGCTTGCTATCGAACCAAAAACAAAAGCTTCACAGGGTAAACTTGGTGAATCTCTTGCAAAACTTGCAGAAGAAGATCCAACATTCCGTGCACATACAAACCATGAAACAGGACAGACAATCATCGCTGGTATGGGTGAACTTCACCTTGAAATCATCGTAGATAGACTTCTTCGTGAATTCAAAGTAGAAGCTAACGTAGGTGCTCCACAGGTAGCATACAAAGAATCCATCACAAAACCAGTTGAAGTTGATAGCAAATACGCTAAACAGTCTGGTGGACGTGGTCAGTACGGACACTGTAAAGTTAAATTCGAACCAATGGATGTTAACGGTGAGGAAACATTCAAGTTTGAATCAACAGTTGTTGGTGGTGCTATTCCAAAAGAATACATCCCAGCTGTAGGCGAAGGTATCGAAGAAGCAATGAAATCTGGTATTCTTGGTGGTTTCCCAGTAGTTGGTGTTTACGCTAACGTATACGACGGATCTTACCATGAAGTTGACTCTAACGAAATGGCATTCCACATTGCAGGTTCTCTTGCATTCAAAGATGCTATGAAACAGGGTTCACCAATCCTTCTTGAGCCTATCATGAAGGTTGAAGTAACAATGCCAGAAGAATACATGGGAGATATCATTGGTGATATCAACTCACGTCGTGGACGTATCGAAGGTATGGATGACCTTGGCGGTGGTAAGATCGTTCGTGGTTATGTTCCATTGTCTGAAATGTTCGGATATGCAACAGACCTTCGTTCAAGAACACAGGGACGTGGTAACTACTCAATGTTCTTCGAAAAATATGAACCAGTTCCAAAATCTGTACAGGAAAAAATCCTGGCTGGTAAATAATCGCTAATAAATAAATTATTTATTTAAAAAGACTTGAAAATCAGCTGAGTTTGAAATATAATTAAACTCAGCTGAGTAAAAATGTTATATATTACTTGGAAACAAGTAGATTTTTAAGGAGGATTATTCAAAATGGCTAAAGCTAAATTTGAAAGAAACAAACCACATTGTAACATTGGTACAATTGGACACGTTGACCACGGTAAAACAACTCTTACAGCTGCTATCACAAGAGTACTCGCTGAAAGAGTATCTGGTAACGCTGCAGTAGATTTCGAAAACATCGACAAAGCTCCAGAAGAAAGAGAACGTGGTATCACAATCTCTACAGCTCACGTTGAATACGAAACAGAAAATCGTCACTACGCTCACGTTGACTGCCCAGGACATGCTGACTACGTTAAGAACATGATCACTGGTGCTGCTCAGATGGATGGTGCTATCCTCGTAGTAGCTGCTACAGATGGTGTTATGGCTCAGACAAAAGAGCATATCCTTCTGTCCCGTCAGGTAAACGTACCATATATCGTAGTATTCCTTAACAAATGCGATATGGTTGATGACGAAGAACTTATCGAACTTGTAGAAATGGAAGTAACAGAAGTTCTTGAAGAATATGAATTCACAGATTGCCCAATCATCAAAGGTTCAGCTCTTAAAGCTCTTGAAGATCCAAACGGAGAATGGGGCGACAAGATCATGGAACTCATGGCTACAGTTGATGAATACATTCCAGATCCAGAACGTGCTACAGACAAACCATTCCTTATGCCAGTAGAAGACGTATTCTCTATCACAGGTCGTGGTACAGTTGCTACAGGTAGAGTAGAACGTGGTGTTCTTCATGTATACGAAGAAGTAGAAATCGTTGGTATCAAAGAAGAAGCTAGAAAAACTGTTGTAACAGGTATCGAAATGTTCCGTAAACTCCTTGATGAAGCTCAGGCTGGTGATAACATCGGTGCACTTCTTCGTGGTGTTCAGAGAACAGATATCGAACGTGGACAGGTTCTTATCAAACCAGGCAGCGTAACATGCCACAGCAAATTCACATGCCAGGTTTACGTTCTTACAAAAGATGAAGGTGGACGTCATACACCATTCTTCAACAACTACAGACCACAGTTCTACTTCAGAACAACAGACGTTACAGGTGTTTGCCAGCTTCCAGAAGGAATCGAAATGTGCATGCCTGGTGACAACGTAGAAATGACAGTTGAACTTATCCATACAGTAGCTATGGAAGAAGGACTTCGTTTCGCTATCCGTGAAGGTGGACGTACAGTAGGTTCAGGTACAGTTGCTAAAATTATTGAGTAATCAATAACTTAGAACGGTATTAAATATAATGAAATGCCCCAGGAACTTAGGTTTCTGGGGTTTTTTGTATCATGAAAACAATCTGTAAAGTTCCTATAATAAACACACACACTACAGGATAGGATGCATACTTGCATGAAAGGAAGATAAAGTATTGAGAAATACTAGATTTATAAAATGTTTAATAGCTTTATTGTTTTTGGGTTTGATATGTATAGTAAGTTATAAATTAACAAAAGAAACGAAATTATCACATACACAACAGCTGCAAAAAAAAGTAAAGATAGAAAATACATATGATATTCAAGAAAAAGTAAAATTAGATATAACACCTTATGTGATACCAGATTTTGAGATTATTTATCAAAATCCAGAATTGCCAACGGGCTGTGAGATAACAGCATTGACAATGGTATTGAATTATTATGGATATAAGGTCGATAAAACAACAATGGCATCAGAGTATTTACCGACGACTACATATTATACATATTGTGGAAGTGATGGAAGAATGTATGGTCCGGATTTGGAAAATTATTTTGTAGGAGATCCATTTTCGGAATTAGGAACTGTATGTGGAGCAGGTGCAGTAGAAATTGCAGCAAATAGTTATCTGGAAGAGAATGAAAGTATTATGTGTGCAAAAAATATTACTGGTTGTAGTGTGGAATGGCTATATCAATATGTCAGCAAAGGAACTCCAGTAGTAGTGTTGGTAACGATAGGAATGGAAGATAGACAATCAGAGATTGGTTGGTACACAGAAGACGGAGATTACGTTGATTGGAGCACAAATGATCATGGATCCGTGCTGATAGGATGGGATAAAGATGAGGTGACAATTGCTTGTCCGATTTTGGGGATTCAAACATATTCAAGAGAGCAGTTTGAAAAAGTGTTTGTTGAAAGAGGGAGTAAAGCGGTTGTTTTGAGTGAATGATAATGATGTGTAAATATTAGAAAATAAAAGTACGCAGATTTATATTATATATAGATCAGCGTACTTTTTTATGAGCGTATTTCATTAAGAATGAGCGAATATTAAGCAAATAATGATGCACCATGTTTGATTTTATTTTTAATCTTCTGTCCGATGATGATAAAAATATACGTTGTAATGATCAGCGTTGATCCCCCTCCTAAAAATGCATAAATTAACAAGATTGGATATATTAGTAGTTCCATGATCGGCCTCCATATTATAATATTTATATTTGAGAGAGATTTTAACAAAGGAAAAGATATACTTCAACAGAAGTAAAAGTTTCTTTGTGGTATCTTAAGTTATTTTTCGTTTCTCTTAGTTAAATATTAGTTTTGAAAGAAATATTAGAGAAGATCGAACGTTGTCTTTTTGTAGAAAAGAAAAAACAGTGAAAATTATGACTTTAATAAATGCTTAGAATGGATTATAATAGAAAAAGTAATTTTATGAAAATATAATATAAGGAGAAATAAAATGAGAATTGGTATTGGTAACGATCATTCAGCATTGGAATTAAAAGCTGAGATTATTGAATTTGTAGAAGCAATGGGACATGAAATCGTTGATTATGGAACAAAGACAACAGACAGCTGTGATTACCCTGTTTATGGTGAAGCTGTAGGACGTGCTGTTGTGAACAAAGAAGTAGATCTTGGTATTCTGATCTGTGGTACAGGTCTTGGTATTTCTATGGCTGCAAATAAAGTAAAGGGTGTTCGTGCAGCAGTTTGTAGCGAACCATTTACTGCAAAGATGTCAAGAGCACACAACAATGCGAATATTATTGCATTTGGTGCAAGAGTTGTTGGAGCTGAGCTTGCAAAAATGATCGTAGATGCTTTCTTGAATACAGAATTCGAGGGTGGACGTCATCAGCGTAGAGTAGATATGCTTATGGATATTGAAAATAAATAAAAACAATTGAGATAAAGATGGAATATTGTTTTAGTAGGGGATAAGAATAATAAATAAAGGAGACGATACAATGGGAAAATATTTTGGGACAGATGGTTTTCGTGGAGAAGCGAATATTGTTCTGAATGTGGAACATGCATTTAAAGTAGGACGTTACCTTGGTTGGTATTTTGGGCAGGATCATAAGGCTAGAATTGTAATTGGTAAAGATACGAGACGGAGCAGTTATATGTTTGAGTATGCACTTGCCGCAGGTATTACAGCGTCTGGAGCGGATGCATATTTGCTTCATGTAACAACAACACCAAGTGTTTCTTATGTTGTACGTACAGAAGATTTTGATTGTGGTATCATGATCTCTGCAAGTCATAATCCATTTTATGACAATGGGATTAAGGTGATCAATGGCCAAGGGCATAAGATGGAAGCAGAAGTTGAGAATAAGATCGAAGCTTATATAGATGGTGAGATTGCTGAACTTCCATTGGCAACTGGTGAAGAGATAGGACGCACGATTGATTATGCGGCTGGAAGAAATCGTTATATAGGTCGATTGATCTCTTTGGCAACACGGTCATTTAAAGATATGAAGGTTGGTCTTGACTGTGCAAACGGTAGTGCTTCTGCGATTGCTAAGAGTGTATTTGATGCATTGGGTGCAAAAACATATGTGATCAACAACGAACCAAATGGTACAAATATTAACACAAATTGCGGTTCTACACATATAGAGGTGCTGCAGAAATTTGTGAAAGAGAATAAATTAGATGTAGGATTTGCATATGATGGAGATGCAGACCGTTGTATTGCTGTTGATGAGAATGGTGAAGTTGTAGATGGAGATAAGATTCTCTATGTTTGTGGAAAATATTTGATGGATCAGGGAAAACTGAAAGATAACACAATTGTAACAACTGTTATGTCTAATTTAGGCCTCTATAAAGCATGTGATAAGATTGGTATGCGTTATGAACAGACTGCGGTTGGCGATAAATATGTTTACGAAAATATGCTGAAGAATAAATTTATTCTTGGTGGAGAACAGTCTGGTCATATTATTTTTAGTAAATATGCTAGAACTGGTGATGGAATCTTGACATCCTTGATGATAATGGAAGTGATCCTTGAAACAAAACAGTCTCTTGCAACGCTGTGCGAACCTGTTAAGATTTATCCACAGCTTCTTAAGAATGTTCGTGTAACGGACAAAAAGACTGCTCGGGAAAATCCTGAAGTACAGAAAGCAGTTGAAGCGGTTGCAGAAGAACTGGGAAGCGAAGGTCGTATTCTTGTTCGAGAGAGTGGTACTGAGCCATTGATCCGTGTAATGGTAGAGGCTGCTGCAGATGAAATCTGCGAAAAATATGTAAACCAGGTAATCGATGTGATCAAAGCAGAAGGTTTGGAAGCATAAGTAGAAATGGTCCGTCGATCAGTTAAAATATGAAGAAAACTGCTGCAAATGTCTTTTTAATAAAGCATTTTCAGCAGTTTTTTGTTTATAGAATACAATGAAAGTTATGGAACTTATTTTTATAGAATATCTAATTTGGGCGAGGATATCGCAAAATGATTGTTTGATATCCGGATCTTCGAAGCCGACGTTCCATGTCTACCGCTTCGTCTAAAGTCTTAAAATTCCCTACCTGTATTAAAAAATATTGATTTTCTTCCGTGATATATGCAGGAAAATCCTGTTCAAGAAGTTCATTTAGATGTCGATTTGCGTATATAGGATTGCGATAAGCACCAACTTGCACGCGATATTCAGATGGTGATTGTACAGGAGTATCATCAGGAGAAAAATCTGGAATGAGTTGATTTTCTTCTAAGGTATCTAAAATACCAGATGCGATTGCCTGTGCGATATCATTAAAATTTTGATCAAATAAAAAGTTATCTGTATCGGAATTAAGGAAACCAACTTCCACAAGAACGGCTGGCATTTTGGTGCGTCGTAGAACAACAAGATTAGGTCTGGCTTTGACTCCAAGATTGACAAATCCGATTGTTTCGAGCTGACTGTTAATATTTTCAGCCATTTCAAGTTTCAGTCCGGAAAGATCATATACGAGAGATTCTACACCAGATACAGTATTATCCATAGGGTAGGAATTGCGATGGATGGATATAAAAAAATTTACATCAGCATTATTTGCTTCAATAGCTCTTTCATAAGGAGATTTGTAAACGTCGATCGTACGTGTGTATTGCACATCAATCCCGTTATCTTCTAGTATTTCACCAATAGTAAGTGTGAGTGCGAGTGTGTCATCTTTTTCTTGGCGGTCATTGTAAACAGCACCAGGATCACGCCCTCCATGACCGGCATCAAGCATGATAGAATAAGGCATCATTTTCTCCTTAAATGTTTTCTTAATAAAATATGGTATATAGAAAATATTGGTTCATAATTTTGGAGAAATGTTTTCTTAAAAGGAGGATTATGGTATGATATTTGTAGTTACTTATAACTGAAAATAATGAGATAAAGGAGAACAAAGATGTCAATTCGATTTGATGAAAAGCACAGATTATTTACTCTGAATACAGAAAACACATCTTATCAAATGAAGATTGCAGATTACAATGTACTACTTCATTTGTATTATGGAAGAAAAATAGAATGCGGTAATATGGAATATTTAATACAGCTGTATGATCGCGGATTTTCCGGTCAGATACCAGATGCGGGGAATCGAAGAGAATTTTCATTAGATGCATTGCCACAGGAATATTCTGTGTATGGGACTGGAGATTATCGAACAGAGGCAGTCAGAGTAGTAGATTCAAATGGTGGTTATGGTTTAGATCTCCGATATGAGTCTCATTGTATTAAAAAAGGAAAATATAGTTTAGATGGGCTTCCAGCAATCTATGCAGAGGAAGAGGAAGCGGAAACACTTGAGATTAAAATGCGTGATACAGTAACAGGAATAGCAGTGGTACTGTATTATGGTGTGCTTCCAAAATATGATATTATCACAAGAGCAGCGAAGATCGTGAATGAAGGAAAAGAAACAATTGCATTAGAAAAAGCGGCTTCGGTATGTTTGGAATTTTTTGGTCATGATTATAATCTGATCCATTTTCATGGAAGATATCCGATGGAAAGAGAATATGAAAGAGAGGCACTTCATTATGGAATAAAGTCATTTGGAAGTGTTCGTGGACAGTCAAGCCATCATCACAATCCATTTATGATCTTATGTGAGAATAATGCGACAGAAACAGCGGGGGATTGTTATGGATTATCTTTCGTATATAGTGGAAACTTTTTAGCAGAGGCAGAAGTTGATCATATTGGACAGACAAGAGTTGTTATGGGAATTCATCCTACACAGTTTGAATTTCATTTAGAAGAAGGTGATTCATTTACAACACCGGAAGTGGTGATGAGTTATAGTTATAAAGGTCTGTCAGAACTTTCATATCATTTCCATAAAGCATTCCGTTATCATCTTTGTCGTGGTAAATATAAAGTTGAAGAAAGACCAATCTTGATCAATAACTGGGAAGCAACCTATTTTGAGTTTGATGAAGAAAAACTTTTTGGTATTGCACAGAAGGCAAAAGAGTTAGGGATTGAGATGTTTGTTATGGATGATGGCTGGTTTGGAAAAAGAGAAAATGATCAGTCAGGTCTTGGGGATTGGTTTGTGAATGAGAACAAGATCAAAGGTGGTCTTGGAAAGATGGTTGAACGAATCAATAGTATTGGTATGAAATTCGGTATCTGGTTTGAACCAGAAGGTATTTCCGAAGATAGTGATCTGTATCGCGCACATCCAGATTGGTGCCTGAGAATCCCAGGAAGAGCTCCAGGACGTAGTCGTTTTGAATTTATTTTAGATATGTCAAGAGACGATGTAAGAGAGTATTTGTTTGAACGTTTGTGCAGTATCTTAGATTCTGCTAATATTGAGTATGTAAAATGGGATCATAATCGTAGTTTGAGTGATGTGTGGTCAGCAACTTTACCGAAAGAGAGACAAGGAGAAGTGTTCCACAGATACATTTTAGGATTATATGATCTTCTTGAAAAATTATTCACAAGATATCCAGATATTTTGATTGAAGGATGTGCTGGAGGTGGTGGACGATTTGATGCAGGAATGCTTTATTATACACCGCAGATCTGGTGCAGTGATAATACAGATGCGATTGAAAGACTTTCTATTCAGTATGGAACTTCATTTGGATATCCGATCAGTGCAGTAGGATCTCATGTGTCTGTTTGTCCGAATCATCAGACAGGACGTACAACACCAATGGAAACAAGGGCGGTTGTTGCGATGTCAGGTAATTTTGGATATGAATTAGATGTGAATGCGCTGGATGAGAAAGAAAAAGAAAATGTAAAAAATGCGATCATAGAATACAAAAAGTACAGAAAATTGATTCATAACGGAAGATATGAAAGACTTTCAAATCCGTATGAAGAACATGATTATGTGGCTTGGCAGTATGTGAGTGAAGAGGGTACAGAAGCACTTTTGAATTATGTGCTTACAAGAAAACATGCGTATCAAGAGATTAATTATATCAAACTGCGCGGTTTGAAAGAAACTGCGTTGTATCAAGATGAAGATGGTAAATATTATACAGGTGCAGCATTGATGTATGCTGGAATTCCGATGCCACGAGATCTCAATGAATATGATTCACTTCAAAAGTATTTTGTTCAGTGTGAATAAATTAGAAAATGTTATCGAATCAAAAATCATGAATTACAGATAGGAAAATAAAAAGGAAATCCATTGTTGCGGATTTCCTTTTTTCTAAAGCGGAGATGGAGGGATTCGAACCCTCGTGCCGGGTAAGTCCGACAAGCTGATTTCGAGTCAGCCCCGTTACGGCCACTTCGGTACATCTCCAGATTATATATTTCTACAGGAGCTTCCAGTGGAAACTCCTGTAATAAATATTCAATTAGTCAATATTTTCTGAGTGCTCAGAATGCTTTTTCCATGAGATAGGCTCAGATGGAAGGTAAACGTGAACTTCTTCTACACGGTTTTTATCCATCTTTTCAACGATGATACGGATTCCTTCTGCGGTTGTAAATTCGTCACCAACTTCAGGGACGCGTTCAAGATTCTCAATGATAAATCCTCCAAGCGAATCGAAATCTTCAGAATCTAATTCCAGATCAAGTCGATCGTTCACATCATCAAGGCTTAAGGAACCTTCGAGAATATACTCATTGTCATTGATCTTCTTTACAAATTCTTCTTCGTTTTCATCGTATTCATCATGGATCTCTCCAACGATCTCCTCCAGAATGTCTTCTAGAGTGATCAAACCGGCTGTTTCGCCATATTCGTCTAAAACGATCGCTATATTCAAAGATGTGCTTCGCATTTCCACAAGGAGTTCGGAAATATTTTTATATTCATATGTGTAATAGGCTTCACGCAAAATATCCTGAATCTGGAAATGTTCTTTGTCTTCAAAGAGAAGCAAATCTTTCATATTGATCGTTCCGACAACATTATCTATTGAGCCTTCATAGATTGGAAGTCGAGTGTGCATATCTTCCTTAAAAATATCAATCAGTTCTTGGTATGTGCAGTTGATATCGGCGAATGTCACATTCACACGAGGAACCATAACGTCTTTTGCTTTCGCATCACCCAAGTCAAACACGTTGTAGATCATTTCTTTTTCTTCGGATTCGATCACCCCGTCTTCGTGGCTTACGTCTACGATCGTACGAAGTTCATCTTCTGTCATAGCATCTGATTTTGCATTCGGATCGATTCCAAACAGTCGGATCATACCGCGACAGACAAAGTTCAAAAGAAAAATTACAGGTGTCATAATAGTCATAAGCGTTCTGATGATCGGAATATAGGAAAGAGATAACTTTGTACACTTATAAGTAGCTAAGTTCTTTGGTGTGATCTCTCCGAAGATCAAAATACAGATTGTAAGAACTCCAGTTGCTACTCCGATGAGCTTGCTGCCAAATAAACGGGTAGCAAGTGTTGTTGTTAATGAAGAAGCATATAAGTTTACAATGTTGTTTCCAATCAGGATAGCACTGATCATTTTCGCTTTGTGATTCTCAACAACGTCAAGAACCATTGCTGCACGCTTATTCCCATCATCTGCGAGGGAACGCATGGTAATCTTACTGACGGTTGTCAGCGAAGTTTCTGCAGAAGAAAAAAATGCAGAAAGCAATAATAGAATTGCCAGTACAATTAGTTGCAAGGCGTCACTCGTGTCCAATTATTCATCCACTCCTTTTATGTATATTTTATGTATTCTTGTTTACGAGTACACGAATCTAATATACATCATTCAGAAATAATTTGCAAGAGGTTCGGAGAGAAACATAGGAAGGCAGCGAGGGTATACTTGAATTTCTGTGCATTTTAGTGTATCATCGGAAGAAAAGGTTTGCGTTTTGGCAAGCCTTAATAATTTTGTGGATAAAATAGATTCAAATAGATAAAATATAGGAGGGCGCATGAGTATATTAGAAGGATTATGTCAGATACTTGGCGAACAGAATGTAAAAGAAAATGAACCAATGAAAAAACATACTACATTTCGTGTAGGTGGTCCAGCAGATTATTTTTTAACACCAGAGAATGTAGAACAGGTTCAGGAAACAGTTTTGTTGTTAAAGGAAAAGGATATACCATATTACATTGTGGGGAATGGAAGTAATCTCCTTGTAGGAGATTTGGGATATCGAGGTGCGATCATTCAGATCTTTCAGAAAATGAATCAGATTGAAATAGATGGGGAATATGTATACGCAGAAGCGGGAGCATTACTGTCAAAGATTGCAGCAAAAGCACTTTCTAACGAATTGACAGGATTTGAATTTGCATCTGGAATCCCAGGTACACTTGGCGGTGCTGTGATGATGAATGCTGGTGCATACGGTGGAGAAATAAAGCAGGTCATTCAAGAAGCAACAGTGTTGAAACAGACAGGAGAGATTGCAAAGTTAGCAGTAGATGAGATGGAATTGTCTTATCGTTCTAGCATTTTTTCTAAAAATGGAGACATTGTATTAAGCGCAGTATTAAAACTTGAAAAAGGAAACAAAGAGTCAATCCGTACTCGGATGGATGAATTAAAAGAGCAGCGTGTAACAAAACAGCCATTGGAATATCCAAGTGCAGGAAGTACGTTCAAACGACCAGAAGGGTATTTTGCAGGAAAATTAATCCAGGATGCAGGACTGAGAGGATTTCAGGTTGGTGGAGCACAGGTTTCAGAGAAACATTGTGGTTTTGTTATTAATAAAGAAAATGCATCTGCAGCGGATATTGTTTCTTTAATGGAACAGGTTTCTGATAAAGTAGAGGCACAGTTCGGGGTACGTTTGGAGCCAGAAGTAAAGCGACTTGGAGAATTTTAAGATGAGATTTGTAATTGTTACTGGTATGTCAGGAGCAGGGAAAGCATCAACAATGAAGATCCTTGAAGATATAGGGTATTTTTGTGTTGACAATCTGCCAATCGCACTTTTGCCAAAGTTTGCGGAAATGATGTATACACCGGAAGCGAATATGGAAAAAGTTGCGTTAGGGTTGGATATTAGAAGTGGACAGTCATTGAATGGTCTGGAAAAAGAATTGGATGCATTGGATGGTATGAATTTTCCATATGAGATTTTGTTTCTGGAAGCGCAGGATGATGTATTGATCAAAAGGTATAAAGAAACACGTCATCAGCATCCATTGGGTGGCATTGGACATGTGGCATCAGGGATCGTACAAGAAAGAGGGCAGATTAAGTTCTTAAAGAAAAGAGCCACTTATATATTAGATACAAGTAAGTTATTAATTCGAGAATTAAAGGCAGAACTTGAAAAAATTTATGCAGAAGGAAAAGAATTTAAAAACTTGTATGTGACAGTGATGTCGTTTGGATTTAAATATGGGATACCGCAGGATGCAGATATGATCTTAGACGTACGTTTTCTGCCAAATCCATACTATATAGAAGAACTTAGGAAATTGACTGGAAATGATAAAGCTGTTCAGGAGTATGTTCTCGACAATGAAAGAGGAAGAGAATTTATGAAAAAACTGACAGAAATGGTAGAATTTCTTTTACCAAATTATGTACAGGAAGGAAAGAATCAGCTGATCATTGGAGTCGGTTGTACAGGTGGACAGCATCGATCAGTAACGATTGCCAATGCATTATATCAGTTTATAAGTGAGACTGACCAGTATGGTGTTCGTATTGAACACAGGGATATTCAAAAAGATAGCGTTACAAAAGCAAGATAAGGCGGATAAAAGATGTCATTTTCAGGAGATATAAAAGAAGAACTTTCGAGACAGATGAATCCAGCAAGGCATTGTCAGATCGCAGAATTGGCGGCATTACTTAGTATCTGCGGATCGATCATCATCACAAGCCGTAATGAGTATCGTTTGAAAATCCATACAGAAAATCAGGCTGTTGCAAGAAAGGTCTTTACATTAGTAAAAAAAACATTTAATATAGAAGCTGATATTTCCATTCGGAAGAACATGAATAGAGAGAACAGCGTGTATTCAGTCATTGTGAAGAAGCATGAAGATGCACTTCGAATTCTGCAGGCTACCAAACTTTTGGAGGAGAAAGAGTCGGAGTTTGATGAGATCCATATTGTGGATCCGATCATCATTCAGCAGACTTGTTGCAAGAGAGCATTTTTGAGAGGGGTGTTTTTGGCAGCAGGATCGGTCAGTGATCCGACAAAGTCGTATCATTTTGAGATCGTGTGTAATGCAGAAGAGATGGCAATACAGATGACCCGTCTTTTGGGGATATTTATGATCGAGGCAAAGATCGTACCAAGAAAGAAGGTATTTGTTGTTTATGTAAAAGAAGGTTCCCAGATTGTGGATATATTAAATATCATGGAAGCACATCATTCTTTGATGGATCTAGAGAATGTCCGGATCTTAAAAGAGATGAGGAATACAGTCAATCGAAAGGTGAACTGTGAAACTGCCAATATCAATAAGACCGTGTCCGCTGCGATGAAGCAGATAGAAGATATTACATATTTAAGAGATACGATTGGATTAGGAAAATTGCCAAAAGGGCTGAAAGAAACAGCACTTACGCGGTTGGAGAATCCAGAAGCTTCACTTAAGGAATTAGGAGAATTGTTATCTCCGCCAGTAGGAAAGTCCGGAGTGAATCATCGTCTTCGGAAGTTGGGAGAATTAGCGGATGAAGTCAGGCAAGAACGAGGAGGATTATTATGATAGAGACAACGGTTGTTGTAAAACATGAGAGAGGTCTTGATGGAAGACCGATTGCTTTGCTTGTACAGGAAGCAAGTCAGTACAGCAGCAGAATTTACATTGAGATGCAGAATAAAAAGATCAATGCCAAAAGTATTATGGGTATGATGAGTCTGAGTCTTGTTGAGGGGGATACGTTGAAAGTCGTAACAGACGGAGAAGACGAAGCAAAGGCAGCTGAGGGAATTAAATCATTTTTTATGAATTCAACAAAATAAAGTTTAAAAAAGGTTGTACATTTTTGTACAGCCTTTTATATATCAGATGATGGCGAGTCTTGAACATAGGGAGAGTATGCTTATGAAAAAAATGTTATTTATTTATAATCCAAATGCAGGAACAGGACAGTTAAAACCAAGATTATCAGATGTTCTTGATATTTTTGTAAAAGGTGGATATGAGGTAACGGTTTATCCAACACAATGTTATCATGATGCACTTTCTAAAACACTTGCTTTTGAAGAAGAATACGATCTGGTCGTTTGCAGTGGTGGAGATGGAACTTTGGATGAAGTAGTAACTGGAATGGCAAAAAGAGAGACTAAGATCCCAATTGGATATATTCCTGCGGGTACAACGAATGATTTTGCGAATAGTCTGCATATTTCAAAAGATATGCTTGAGGCAGCACATATAGCTGTAAATGGTGAACCATTTTCATGTGATGTTGGTTCATTTAACGATGATATTTTTGTATATATCGCAGCTTTCGGATTATTTACAGATGTTTCTTATGCAACAGATCAAAATATCAAAAATGTATTAGGTCACTTGGCATATATATTAGAAGGTGCGAAACGTATTTTTGATATTCCTTCTTATCGTATGCGAGTTATACATGATGGAGAAGAGTTTGATGGAGAATTTATGTATGGTATGGTCACAAACTCTAGATCTGTTGGTGGATTCAAACGAATCATTGGACGCAATGTAATATTTGATGATGGATTGTTTGAGGTAACATTGATCAAAAGACCGAAAAACCCAATCGAGTTGAATGAGATCCTTACTTCATTGACAAATAGAAGGATTGAGACAGAATTGATCACGTCTTTTAAAGCAAAGGAAATTCACTTCGAATCAATTGAAGAAATTCCTTGGACATTGGATGGAGAATTTGGTGGTCAGCACGATGAAGTTGACATTAAAAACCATCAAAGAGCATTGCAGATCATGGTAGATAAAAAATCATTAGAACAATTTACGACAAAAAACACTTGCAATTAGGTTGAAGTTGTGTTATAGTTAATACTGCTTGTAAGAGATACAAGCAGTATTAATGAATATGGCTCCTTGGTCAAGCGGTCAAGACGCTAGCCTCTCACGCTGGAATCAGGGGTTC
>CAZAEC010000036.1:0-15725 GCA_964484055.1 uncultured Clostridium sp. | reverse complement strand
CTTTCATTACTATTTGTGCCGCCAACTGAAAGGCGGCGGAATGGAGATTTCTATGCAAGATTATATTTTAGAAATCTGTGTGGATTCTGTAGAATCTGCGATAGCAGCCGTTCGTGGTGGTGCAAGTCGTTTGGAACTTTGTAGTAATTTGATCATTGGTGGAACAACACCAGGACCTTGGCTTTTTGAGGAAGTACGAAAAAATGTTGAAGTGCCGATCCATGTATTGATCCGTCCGAGATTTGGAGATTTTTGCTATATAGATGCAGAATTTTCTATGATGAAAAATGCTGTGGAAGTTTTTCGGAAAATGGGTGCAGATGGAGTTGTTATTGGTGTGCTCAATCCAGACGGAACTCTCAATATGAATCAGATGAAAGTGTTGAAGGAAGCAGCAGGTGATATGTCTGTTACCTTACATCGAGCATTTGATGTATGTGCAGATCCGATCAAGGTGATGGAACAGGCGATTTTATTAGGGATAGATACAATTCTTACCTCAGGGCAGAAAAATACAGCACTGCAGGGAGCTGATTTATTAAAAGAACTACACGAAAAGAGTAATGGACGTATCACGATTCAAGCAGGAAGTGGAGTCAGTGCAGAAGTGATCAGACAACTTTACCCTCTGACGGGATTGAATGCATATCATATGTCAGGGAAAAAGACTTTGGACAGTGAAATGAAATTCCGAAAAGAAGGCGTGAATATGGGCTTACTTATCTTGAGTGAATATGAGATCTGGAGAACAGATGAAGAAAGCGTACGTGCTGCGAAAAATATGTTAGAAGAATTGTAGAGAAATGACTGTAAAGAAAAAAAGAATCTCGCCATTATGTATTACAAATACACAAGCGGGATTCTTTCTTTTTATAATGAATTTAAATATGTAATCACGCGAAAAGAATATTCATATGAGAACAAAAGCAGTTCATCTGAAACATCTAATCCGAATAAGTCTGAAATCTTTGACAGGCGATAAAAGAAGGTGCTTTTATGGATGTGAAGTGCCTGCGCTGCTAACATAGCATTCCGATTATGGAGTAGGTATGTACGCAATGTTTTTGTATATTCTGTTTTATTCTCTAAATCATATTTCTGCATTTGTAAAATGTCAGGATGGATTGAGGATTTTAAGATTTCTGTATTCTGACATTGACTGAAAATATGTCTTAAAAAGTATCGATTGTAGTATATGAAATGATTTTCATCTGCATGAATATTAGGGAGAGAAAGTAAGGAATACACTTGTTGAAAATAAAATGGTGCCGCTACAATCTCTGTAAAAGGATAGCTGATGAACAAGTTCATATTATTTAATTGTAGGAAAGAGGACAGTTTTGTTATGGTATATTCCGAAAAAGGAATGTTTTGCTTTGCTGGAAGCAGTACAGTAAAAACATTTTGAAAGAGTACGACCATACAATTCGGAAGCATCGAAAGGATTTGTTCGTAGTAGTATTTGGTGGACGGATGCCTGCTTTCAGGATTTTTAAATTGAAAAATAAGAATATAATAGAACGGAGCAGGTTTATGTCCAAGCTGGATAAGCTGATGGGAAATATATTCTGTCCTGTCAAAATTTCCTTCTAATAATTCTGTTAAAAAATATTCATATTTCAAGCCTGTAGGTTGACTATAGGCATTGTCTTTTTGCATTTCAATAGAGATCATCTGTGATAATACCTCAATAAACATCATATCATCAGAAGTAATTTCTCGTTCTATTCCACGTATACAGATGTAGCCAACAACAGCTCGCTGAATACGGATTCCTGCAAATACCCAGTCATAATCAAAGTCTTCGATTTTTGTAGAAAATGGTTTGTGTGAACTGAAAATCTTATCTACAATTTTTTCATCATGCATTTTTTGAAGAAAGATTTCTTTTAGGAAAAAGCGATGCTGGACTTTATCAAGATTTCGAGGGTCATCAACTGCCGGACAGGAGTTTAAGATTGAAAAACTTGTGTCACAGATTGTGATGGGATTTTCAAGATAAGTATAGGCTGTATTGAGAATCCCTTGAATCCCATTCCCGCTGTAGAGTGCACGGAAAAGCTCTTCTTCTTTTTGTTTTCGTTGTTGATAGCGAAGAAAGTCAGTGTTATTCATTGTTGCATTTTCAAAAATTTCGTTGTTTGAATTCATTTATAAATACTCCATTCATCAGACAAATGTCTGAAAAGATATCTGATTTTAATGGTTTTATTGGTCTTTTAAATCGTGAATGTTAAAAAAATAACTGATATATTTTAAATACAGTTTAACATGTTTCGGACATTTGTTCAACGCAGAAAGATGAATGTGAGAAGGAGAGAAGGAGAATATCATGGGAACGAAAAAAATCATGGGAATTGCAGCTGGGAGAAAAAATAGCAACAGTGAAATTTTATTAAAAGAAGCACTTATGTTTTGTGAAGAGGCAGGTGCTGAAGTGACAATGATCAATCTGAATGATTATCATATTTTAGATTGTACAGGATGTACAGCCTGTACGATTGGGATGTCACAGGGGAAAAATGTAGGCTGTGTTTTGGATGAAAAAGATGATAAGAAGAAAATCATGGATGTAATGCTTGATCAGGATGCAGTGATCATTTCTGTACCTACATATGATCTGATGCCTACAGGCGGTTATCTTACATTTGCACAGAGAAGTCTGAGTTATGAAACTGCATTTTTAGAAACGATCGGTGTGATCGAACACAAAGACAGAGTAGCAGGATTGATCGCTGTTGGAGGTTCTACAAGGTCTTGGCAGTCTATGGCATTGGAGGGACTTCAGGCAACGATGTTTACGACGGATATGAAGGTTGTCGATATGCTTCTTGCTACAAGAGTACCAGGAGCTGCACAGTGTCTTCTGGATGATGCGTTGATCGAAAGAGCAAGACAACTTGGAGAACATATTATGGAAGCTGTCAATACTCCGGCTGAAGAGAGAAAATGGCTTGGTGAGGAAGATATGGGCTGGTGTCCAAACTGTCATTCCAATGCATTGGTGCTTGGGGAAGAACAGTGGGATGGTCTTCATTATCCAGTAGAATGTCAAGTTTGTGGTGCTGGTGGTACTTTGGAAAAGACAGACGATGGAAAATGGAAATTTGTGATTCAGGAAAATGGACTTTTGAAAGACAGAACAACGGTAGAAGGAAGAGCAAAACATTTGGAAGAAATCGCGCACACACAAGGTGGATTCTACATGAATCCTGCTAATAAAGAGATTGTACGAGAAAAACTTGAGAAATATAAAAATAAACAATTCAAGTCTATTTAATAGAAAAATATGTCATTGTGCGAACGCACAAAAATTGAAGAGAAAGATAGGCAAAACATAGGGAGAAGGCATGAAGATAACAGAACTTCGTGCTGATATACTAAAGTCAACAAAGAAACGAACCGAAAAATAAACGGAGGAAATTATAATGAAGAAATTAGAAACAGATGTAATCGTAGTAGCAGCTGGTCTTTCAGGTCTTGCAGCAAGTATCGCAGCAGCAGAAAATGGTGCAAGCGTTATCACATTTGAAAAATCTACAACAACTGGTGGTGCGGCCAATATGGGGATGGGACCTCTTGGAGTAGGATCAAGAATCCAGAGAGAGCATATGATTTCATTGACACCAGGAGAAGCGTTCCGTAAACATATGTATTTTACTCATTATCGTGTAGACGCACGAATGGTAAGAGATTATTACTATAAATCAGGTGATACAATTGACTGGCTCATGGATATGGGAGTTGAGTTTGTTGGGGTACAGAGAGCATTTAGTGCACCAGAAGCAACAAGAGCATATTCTGACGGTGAATTCACATGGCACGTTGTAAAACCAGAAGGTGGCGGAATGCCAGGACCACGTTGCGCAACTGCTATGACAAAGAAAATGACAGAAAGAGCAAAAGAACTTGGTGTTGAATTTTTGTTTGAGACACCAGTAACAAAAGTGATCATGGAAGATGGAAGAGCTGTTGGTGTTATGGCTGTAGACAAAAATGGGGAAGAGATTGAAGCAAGAGCAAATTCTGTGATCCTTGCGACAGGCGGATTTGGTGATAATCCAAAGATGATCAGCGAAGAAACAGAATATGAATTTGGAAAAACAATCTTTAACTTTGCAATCCCAGGGATGAAAGGTGACGGAATTAAAATGGCTTGGGAAGCCGGCGCAGGAAAAGAACCATGCATCATGGAACTTATGTATCAGCTTCCAGACAACATGAATCACTTTATCTTAGATGGTGCATTCCGTCAGCCATGCCTTTGGGTAAACCGAAATGGACAGAGATTTATGCCAGAAGATCAGATCGCAAACACAACATTTACAGGAAATGCGATCGCAGCACAGCCAGGAAAAGTTGCTTACAGTATTTTTGATAGTAAACTTTTGAAAAAATATAAAAAGAAAGGTCCGGATATTGTATCTCATGTTCATCCACATGATCTGTATGATCATTTTGATGAACAGTGGGAAAGAGATATTGCGGCTGGTTATGAACCTGTTACACAGGCAGATACAATTGAAGAACTTGCAGAAAAAGCTGGTATCGATGTAGAAGGTCTTGTAGAACAGATTGAAGAATACAATGAAATGTGTGAAGCTGGATTTGATGAAATCTTTGAAAAAGATAGAGCATATATGCAGCCAATCGAAAAAGGACCATTTTATTGTTGCCGTCAGAACGTAGGTGCTTATGGTTCACTTGGTGGTGTAAAAATCAATCATAAGACACAGGTATTGACAGAAGAAGCAAAGGTAATCCCAGGACTTTATTGTGTAGGTACAGATGCATGTAACATTTTCGGAGACAGTTATCCATTTATCCTTGCAGGAAATACAATGGGATTCTGTTTGAACAGCGGACGTATCGCGGGAGAAAATGCGGCAGCAGAATTAGATGATTTTGAATTCTAAAAGGAGAATGATAGATGCGAATTACGATAGATGGAAAAGAAATTGAAGCAAAAGAAGGCCAGTCGATCTTGGACGCAGCTCTTGAAGCAAATATTTTTATTCCTCATCTTTGCAGTCATCCAGACTTAGAAGCAAAAGGTGGATGTCGTCTTTGTTCTGTAGAAATAGAAGGTATGGCTGGTGCCGTACCTTCTTGTATGACTAAGGCAGAAGAAGGAATGAAGATTACGATCAATGGACCAGAAGCTGAAAAAATTCGAAGATCAGCAATGGAATTGATTCTTGCAACCCATCCGGCTGATTGTACAGGATGTCCAAAGTATGGAAAGTGTGAACTTCAGTCCATGTATCAGTATATGGGAGTAAGTGCAGAAAGATGGAGAAAAAAATCCAGAAGCGTGGCCAATGATGACAGTAATCCATTGATCTCTCATTTATTTACAAGATGTGTAAGATGTGGAAGATGCATTCGTGCCTGTCAGGATCTTCGTGGTGTAAAAGTATTAGATTATATTAAAACAGATGTTGGAATCCGTGCAGGTATTCCAGATGGAAAATCATTAAGAGAAGCAGGATGTCGTTTTTGTGGTGCGTGTATAGAAGTCTGTCCAACAGGATCTATCATGGATGCAGTAAAGATTATGAAGGATGATAGATCTTATACAGAAAATATCGTTCCTTGCAGAAGTACCTGTCCGGCTCATATAGACATTCCAAGATTCATTCGTTATATCAAAAATGGGGAGTTTGAAAAAGCTACTGCAGTGATCCGTGAAAAAGTACCTTTTCCAGAAACTTTGGGAAGTGTCTGTACACATGCTTGTGAGAGTGAATGTAAGAGAAAAGAACTGAGTGATCCAATTTCAGTATGTAAATTAAAACGTGCTGCAGCAGTTAATTCTGATGGGAGCTGGAAAGAGAATGTAAGAAAAGAATTACCTACTGGAAAGAAGGTAGCTGTGATCGGAGCTGGTCCGGCAGGTCTTACAGCAGCATATTATCTTGTGAAAAAAGGACATACAGTTACAATATTCGAAAAAAATGAAAAAGCTGGTGGACAGTGTCGATATGGAATTCCTGCCTATAGACTTCCAGATGAACTTTTGGATAAAGAGATTGCAGATATATTAGAAGCCGGGATTGAATTAAAAACAAATACAGAAGCAAAGACACCAGCCCAGTTGAAAGAAGATGGATTTGATGCTGTTGCAGTGGCGGTTGGAACGCATCATGGAACAAAACTTCCATTGGAAGGAAATGATTTAGAAGGTGTTTATGTGAATGCACAATTCTTAAAAGCATCCCGAATGGGTGAATCACTTCCATTAGGTGAAAAAGTAATGGTCCTTGGAGGCGGTAATGTTGCTTATGATTGTGCTAGAACGGCAATCCGTTTGGGTGCAAAGGAAGTACATATTGCCTGTCTAGAAAATGAACAGCAGATGACGTCTACACTGGATGAAAGAAAAGAAGGAGCAGAAGAAGGAATCATCCTTCATGCAGCACATTCTTTCCTTCGTATAACAGGGAATGAGAAAGTAGAAGGTGTTGAACTTCAAAAAGTAGAAAAGTTTTATTTCGATGAAGATCATAAAGCAGTCATTGAACTTGTAGAAGGATCGAATCAAATTATTCCAGTAGACAATGTGATTTTTGCAGTAGGACAAAAGCCAGAAGGAACAGAAAAAATGGGATTGGAATTAGTTCATGGTCCATATATCAAAGTAAATGACAGATTAGAAACAAGTATGGAAGGTGTTTTTGCAGCAGGAGATGTTGTAACAGGAACAAAGTCAGTCATTGAAGCGATCGCAGCAGGAAGACTTGTAGCAGAACAAATGGATAAATACCTTGGAGGAACAGGTGATATTAGCGAAAAATTAGTTGAAGAGGAAGTTCCTTCTCCATATATCGGACGAGTAGAAAATTTTGCAGGATTAAACCGTGTAGAACCAGAAATGATTGATGTAGAAAAACGAGTGGCAGGATTTGAAATCGTAGAAAAATCATTTACTTGTGAGCAGGCTCAATGTGAGGCTGGAAGATGTCTGCAGTGTGATCTGAGATTAAATCTGACACAGCCAAAACTTTGGAATGAATATTAGGAGGACAGTATGAAGACGATTGAAAAAATCAGTGGATTAAAAGAAAATCAGTGTATTGTAGATGTTCTTCTGAAAGAAGTGGCTGTTCATAAATGCAAAGATTGTGGAAAATGTGTCTTTGGTTATGAAGGAATCACACAGCTTGAGATGATCTTAAAGGACATTACAGAGAAAAAAGGAAGAACAACAGATTTTGCTTTGATGACAGATCTCGTTTCTATGATGAAAACACAAACGATTTGTGAAGATGGTGTGGAAATCGCAGAAGCAGTGCTTTATGCTGTTGAAAATTACAAAACAGACTTTGAAGAACATATTGGAAAGAAAGGTTGCCGCGCCGGTGTATGTAAGAAATTTATGACATATCATATTCTTGCAGAAAAATGTATTGGATGTGGGGATTGTATGGATGAATGCGAAGATGATGCGATCATCGGCAAAAAGAAATTTGTGCATATCATAGATCAGGATGAATGTATCTTGTGTGGAAAATGTATGGATGTGTGTGAAGAAGAAGCAATTGTTCAGGCAGGAGCAGTGAAACCTCGTTGTCCAAAGAAACCAATTCCTTGTAAACGTAGATAAGAAAAGATTGATATGTATTAGACATTCGAGAAAATAGACGCCTTACTTTATAACGAAAGAAAAGTTATAAAGTAGGGCGTTTTTTTGTCATATTTTTGGAAATTTAAATATTAAATCATATGCAGATATTCCATAACTTTAAAAGAGAGATTAAATTTCATAAAATCTTCACCTGTAATAAAGTCGCATTTCGTGATTTCCTTAATTTTCCCCATTCGATAGAGCAGCGTGTTCTTATGAATGTGAAGATTTTGAGCAACAACGGAAGGTTGTCCAGGGCAGATTAAATATTCTTTTAATGTGTGAATGAAATCAGTCCCTTTTTCTTGATCATAGAAGTAAAGTTGCATCAGTCCCGGATGAATGAGGTAGCGTAGTTCACTATCATTTTGTTCTAATACATGTAGTATCTGATAGATGTAATAATCTTTAAAGTAATAGATTGGCGCTGGGTCATTCATATATGTTCCCTGTTTTAATGCTTCCAATGCTTGTTTATAAAAACGAGGTGCTTCTTCTAGTTTTTCAAAGAAGTTGCTGATGCCGGCTTTTAATTGGTTGTTTTCCAAAAATGTTGTCAGTCGATCTAATTCAAATTCACTTAGTTCTTCATATTTCTCTTTTGATATAAGAAAAACAATAGAATTTTCATAAACTACATAGAGACTTCCAACAAGGATATTGCGGATGCTTTGTAGAACAACTTCCAAGCGTAAGGTAGATGTATAGAAGCTTGAGGAAGGAATGACCAGAATATAAAGGTTTGGTTTTAATTTGTAACCTAAAGCATTAAGGCGCTTCTGAACAGTTGCGACATTCGCATTTGGATTTTTTAACAAATCCGCTAAAAAGTAGGAATACATAACTCCTTTGTTATCTGTAAAAACAGAGTTTTTCTGAAGTTCAATTGAAACAAGTCTTGTAAAATGATAAAGAAATTCTGCATCTGTTTCTCGGAATTTATGTTCTGATTCTTGGATCATAATATGTCCAACTTCAATTCCATCAATGCAAATCGAACTCAATAAAGTGCCATATCCAATCATTTCGTTAAAAAAATAAATTGGAAGTTTACTTTTTCGAACCTTTTCATCAAGACGGTTCCTACGGATGAAAAGAACTCCTTCAGTGCTGACATAAGTAGATTCATTTTCTTGCTTTAAGAATTCATTATTTGGAAAAATCCCAGATGAAATTGCTAAATATTTATTTTGAAGATCGACAACATAGATTGGATTACCAAAAATTTGGGAAGCCGCATCAATTAAATGTTGTAACCCTTTTCCAGAAAAAAGCAAATTCATCAATGTATTCATCCAGATGGAAATCTGAGGGACAGCTGTCATTTTTTCAATAATGATATTGAAAAGATCTGCCTGTGAAATGTCTTCTCCGAAATAAGCGATGTTAAAAGTAGAAGAATCGTAAATAGAAAAATCAACAGGCCTTCCATAACAAAAGATGGAAAAACTATCTTTTATAGATGCATCAGGAAGATAGTCAGTTGTGCATAGATATAAAGTACTCTCTTTAAAGTGGGGAGGTGTTTTTGTCAAAATTCGAATATCTATCAAATCAGGACAGAATGTTTGATTCCCATATGTTTCTAAAAATGATACTTTTTTTTGTATTTTATCCAGTAGTAAATCGTACTCCATAAAAACTCCTTATCAGTCATTGTGCGTTCGCACAAAAATATAATAAAAATCGTTGGTATAATCAGCTGTAAACACGATGAATTCAATATTTTTATTATATATACTATAGTCATAATCGTAAAGGAAAAACGACAAAATAAATCGTAGAAGAAAGGATTTGAGACAATGAATAGTATAGGAAAGTACAGCAGAAGCGTATCGATCATCGGTGTTGGATGTACACCTTTTATGTACACAGTAGATAATCCAGAAACAAATGGTCTGACAGAAGGTGAAATGTTTGGATATGCTGCTTTAAAAGCAATGGAAGATGCAGGAGTAAATCCGCAGGATGTAGACTTTTATTTTCATGGTGAGGCAAGTCCATTGAATGGTTCTAACTACTTGACACCAAATGTACAGATTGCAAATTGGTTCGGTATGAAAGGAAAAGGATCCATTCACCATTCAGAAGCGTGCTGTACAGGATATCTTGCAATTGAGCAGGCTGTCAATGCAGTTGCTTCAGGAAAATATGATTGCGTTCTTACTGGTGCAGTTGAATTTGGTGATAGTACTCCATATCCAGCAGATAATGTTGAATCACCAAAGCACCCATATAAACGTGAAAAAATGGCGATGGAAAAATTTTTAAAGACAACTGCATGGTTGTATGATCGCACATATACAAGAGGTTTGATGGCTGGACAAGAACTGATCTATGATGATGCAGCAGAATGGTATGTTCGCACAAGAGGAATCACTGCAGAGCAGATGAATGATACATTGAACTGGATGTGTATTAATAACAGAAGAAATGCTTCTGTTAATCCACTGGCGATCGAAAGAAAGACTTATGAAGAATATGCAGAAGAAGCGGGAATGACACTGGATGAATATATGAATTCACCATATAACCCTAAAATGGGAGATTTCCTTCGTGCAGGTGGCCTTGAGTTGAAATGTGATGGTGCAGCGGCAGTTATCGTATGTGCAACAGAGAAGATTCCTGAAATTGCGAAAAATTTAAAACATAAACCAATTGAAGTACTTGGAATCGGAAGTGCAGCATGTGAAGCAACAACACCACATTTTGAAGTACGTGCTACAGAAGAAGCTGTTCGTCAGGTGTATGAAGCAACTGGCCTGACAGGAGATGATCTGGATCTGTTCTATGCAAACGATTTTATCATTACTTCTCATCTTGTATCAGCTGAAATTGCTGGATATCTTCCATATGGGGAAGGTTGGAAATACATTTGTGATGGACGTACAGCTTGGGATGGTGATAAGCCGATCAATACAAACGGCGGAAGAACTTCCTTTGGTCATGCACATGCAGCATCCGGACTTGCTGATGTATATGAAGCATGTAAACAGATTTGGGGAGAATGTGAAGGACATCAGGTCAAGAACGCACCAAAAACAGCAATGCTCCGTGGTTATGGCGGTGCACAAAATGTTGCAGCGATCATTGTACGAGAATTAGAGGAGGAGAAGTAAAAATGGCTATTAAATTAGAAAAAGTAGTAGAAACATTTTACACAAGTCTGGAAGAAGGAAAAATCCTTGGTCGTAAGTGTCCAAAATGTGGAAATGTAGAATTTCCACCAGTCTATGCTTGTAATGAGTGTGGAAGCTATGAAACAGAATGGTATGAGATTAGCGGAAAAGCAAAAGTTCATTCTATCGTATTACCGGCAGCGCTTTCATCAAAGCCAGAATACAAAAAAATGGGTAAATTTGCATATGGAGAGATCGAATTAGAAGAAGGCACAAGACTGAATGCAGTTATTCGTGGAATTAGCAAAAAGAACAGAGCAGAATTAACTGCAAAACTTCCATTAAATTGTCATGCAGTGATCATTGAAAGAGATGCAGGATTTAAGACAGTTGTATTTGATTTAGATGAAGAATAAAGGAGAAAAATTATGGTTAAGTCAGCATTTAAAGAATCCCTTCCAGGTATCGTAATGAGCACAATCATCCCAGCACTTTTAGGATATTTCGTATTACCGCTTCCTACAGATGCAGTAGCTAATGCGATTGCTACAGGTATTGGCGGAGCATTGAGTGCTACGTTAGCATCAGTAATTACTTTAGCAATCTATATGAAAAAACAAGAAAATAATAACTAGTATAAGGAGAATGAAAAATGAACAGACAGGAATTAGAAACACAGGTACTTAATATGGTAGCAATGTCATATAAGAAAGATGTAAATACACTTACAACAGCAACATCTTTTAAAGAAGATTTAGGCGGAGCATCAATTCAGATGGTAGCACTTGTATCTGAGATTGAAAATGAGTTAGATGTAGCACTTATGCTTTCAGATGCAAGTGCATGTGCAACAATCGGTGATCTGATTGATCTTGTAGAAGAGGAAATGTAAGACTCTGTCAGGAGGAAATTGAGAATGAAATTGCTTGAGCAGATTTATGAAAAGGCGAAAGTAAACCCTCAGAAGGTTGCGTTTCCAGAGGCGTTAAATAAAAAAATATTGCAGGCAGCTTATGAGACTGGAAAAGAAGGATATATTGTTCCTGTTCTTGTTGGTGATGCAGAAGCAATCAAAAATGCGATTTCTGAGGAACAGTATGAAGAAGAAGTATTTGAAATCGTAGACATTGAAGAAGAAACATATAAAAATAGTTTAATTGAGAAATATGTTGCACTTCCATATACATTATTAAAAGAAAAAGCATTGAATCGTCGTATGAAAGATGCATTATATTATGCGATGGTCATGCAGGCAGTTGGTGAAGCGGATGTAACATTTGCAGGAATTGATTATACAACAGGGGATGTTCTTCTTGCAGGGCAGATGATCATTGGGTTAAAACCAGGAATTAGTACGATCTCTAGTATTGGTCTTTGTGATATTCCAGGCTATGAAGGAAGCGAAGGAAGCCTTCTTGCAGTGGGAGATAGTGCAGTGTGTACAAACCCTACAGCAGAACAGCTTGCAAGTATTGCAATCTCAGCTTGCGATACAGTGAAATCACTTTTGGATTGGGAACCAAGATGTGCTTGTGTCTGCTATTCAACTTTGGGAAGTGGTCAGGGAGAACTTGTAGATAAAGTTGTAGAGGCTGTAAAAATAGCAAACGAACAGAGACCTGAGCTCGCAGTTGATGGGGAATTTCAGTTGGATGCTGCAATCTCACCAGCGATTGCTGAGAAGAAAGTAAAACGAGAAAGCAAAGTAGCAGGAAAAGCGAATATCGTAATCTGGCCAGACTTAAATGTAGGAAATGTAGCAGTAAAATTGATCCAGCAATTTGGACATGCAGATGCGTATGGTCCAATGCTTCAAGGATTTAATAAGGTTGTATGCGATTGTTCACGAAGCGCACCTGTATCAGAATTAAAAGGAAATATTGTGATTAGTGCCGTTCGTGCAGCAGGCAGTAAGGAATAAAACATGGAAACTCCTCAACGGTCGGTTGGGGAGTTTTTTAGGAGAAGAATAATGAAAGAATATAAAGTATTAACGATCAATCCAGGTTCCACATCAACAAAAATTGCTTTGTTTGAAGGGGAAAATTGTTTATACACGAAAAATGTATCACATGATGCGGCGGAACTTGCAAAATACGAAACAATCTCTGATCAGCTTCCATATCGTAGAAATATGATTTTAGAGCTTTTAGCTGAGGCTGGCATTGAATTGCAGGATATTGATGTATTTGTTGGAAGAGGCGGTGGGCTTCTTGCGATGGAAGGTGGAACATATGGTGTGACAGATCTTATGATCGATCATGCAAAAAACTGTGCAAATGGAGTTATCCATCCAGCAGCATTGGGACCACAGCTTGCAGCAGAATTTGCAAAACAATACGATGCAAAAGCGATGGTAGTAAATCCACCGGACGTAGATGAGCTGCAGGATCTTGCTAGAATGACAGGAATCAAAGGCGTGAACAGAATTATTCATTTACATGCATTGAATCTTAAAGAAACCGCGATCAGACATAGTAAAAATGTATTACATAAAAAATATGAAGATGCAAATTATGTTGTGTGTCATATTGGAGGCGGTGTTTCGGTGTCTGCACATCGAAAAGGAAAAATGGTGGATGGATACGATATCGTAGGTGGAGAAGGTCCTATGGCACCTACAAGATGTGGAAGTATCTCAGTAGCGGATCTGTTGGCGTATATGAAAAAGAATAATCTGAGTATTGCAGATGTAAAAGGACTTCTTACAAAATCAGGAGGTTTTGTTAACCATGTAGGTATTTCTGATGCACTTGAACTTACAAAACGTGCAGAAAATGGAGATGCTTATGCAGAAATGCTTTGGAATACTATGATCTATCAGATAGAAAAATGTATCGGTTCTATGGCTGCTGTGCTTCATGGTGAAGTAGATGGAATCTTGCTTGGTGGCGGAATGGTATATAACAAAGATTTGGTAGAGCAGATTACAAAAACTTGTTCTTTTATTGCACCAGTCACAGCTTATCCTGGTGAATTTGAGATGGAAGCGATGGCTGCAGGTGCAATTCGTGTTTTAAATGGTGAAGATGAATTAAAGGAATATACAGGAAAACCAAATTGGACAGGGTTTGCTTGGGAAAAGAAATAGAAGAGGATAAATAAATGACAGAAAAGAAAATCAATACTTTGACATTAGCGTGTGGAATTGCCATATTACCTCCACTCTGGGCAGTGTTGGCACCGTATATCGGTGTCAGCACTGGCGCAGTTGCACTGATCTGTGCAGGTGTTTATGTGACAAATGGCAATAAAAAAAAGGACGCATTCAAGATCAGCGTAGGATTTCTTCTTGGTGATCTATGGGCAGTTCTGGCAGTTTGGATCATGGAAAAGTTACCGTTTCATCCAAATGTTGAATTATATATTACACTTTTTGTGCTTGGTGGTCTGGCTGTTATTATTGGAGATTCTTTTTCAAAGTATATTTTTACAGCGTCATGGCTTTGTGGATGGGCAATTGGACTTACAATTATGGGGTCTATGCAAGTAAAAGAACTTGGAACATTACCAATTCAAATTGGTGCGGCTATGATAGTTGGAGTCGTATATGTAGGAATTGGCGTGGATGCATTTCAGAAATTTCTGATTCGTGTACTGACGGACTAAAATGAAAAGGAGAGTCAAATGAATCAAGAGTTAAGAAAAGAATTAACGAAAAAGAGATGGCTGGTTCTTATCGCAAGTTGTGTGATCAATTTGTGTATTGGGATTCTTTATACATGGAGTGTATTTGCCGGTCCGATGGCAGAGTATATTACTAAAACATCAGGTGTATTATTGACAGCGGCTGATTTATCAATCGTATTTTCGATTGGTAATGCATCTGGATTTATTACAATGATCGGTGGTGGATTTTTGAATCAAAAAATTGGACCGAAATGGGTAATCTTTACAGGTGGTGTGTTATTTGGCGTTGGATTTTTGATTTGTGGTTTTTCAAATTCCGTGGCGATGTTAATAGTTGGATATGGATTATTCAGCGGACTTGCAATGGGGCTTGCGTATGGATGTACGATCAGTAATTCAGTAAAATTTTTCCCAGATAAAGCAGGATTAGTAGGTGGAATCGCAACAGCGTCTTATGGGATTTCATCTGTTATTTTACCACCGATCGCAACGGTTTTAATTCGTGAATTAGGTGTTTGTAATGCTTTTCGTTCATTAGGTGTGTTTATTATTCTTGCAGTTGGCATTTTCTCTCAATTGATCATAAAATGTCCGGTTGGATTTGTTCCAGAAGGATATGTAGAAATTGAGAAGAAAGTTAAAGTTGAAAAGCCAATCGTTAAAGATAAAGATTGGAAAGAAATGTTGCATATGCCATTGTTTTATATCATGCTTATTATGTTATTTTTTGGAGCATCACTTGGCATGATGGTCATTTCACAAGCATCAAATATTGCGCAGAGTATGATAGGGATGTCAGTTACAGAAGCTGCGATGGTAGTGTCTGTGTTAGCATTGTTTAATACATTTGGAAGAATCTTTGCAGGAATGGTTTCTGATAGAATTGGCTGTATCAATACATTATCAGGTGTGTTCATACTTGCTATTGCAGCAGTGGGATTGCTTTATAAAAGCGCAGATGGATCAGCATCAGTTTTCTATATAGGTGTTTGCTTGGTTGGAATTTGTTTTGGTGCATTTATGGGGGTATATCCAAGTTTTACAGCAGAACAGTTCGGTTCTAAGAATTCCAGCGTGAATTATGGAATTATGTTTATAGGATTTAACATAGCAGGTCTTCTTGGTCCAATTATCGTTAGTAAGATCTATCTGGCAACAGGTACATATAAAAAAGCATTTCTTGTTGCATTGCTTTTCGCACTTTGTGGATTACTTTTATCTGTTGGATTTCGAAAGTGTAAAAAGTAGGATAAGAGATAAATAAAAAATTCCGAGAAACATTGGCTTAACAGTTATAAGGAACTAATTTACTTATCAACTGTTAGCTGACGGATTCCGGTGTGCATACG
>CAZAEC010000035.1:0-17441 GCA_964484055.1 uncultured Clostridium sp. | reverse complement strand
AATCTCTCAAGAAATTTTCAAGGGTATTTGTTGTCTATTGTTCAGTTATCAAAGTCCTTTGTTGTCGTTCTTTTGTTTCGCAACGACTTGTTTATCTTATCACAAGCAGTTCGTTTTGTCAAGAACTTTTTTCAAGTTTTTTCAAACTCTTTTTTTGTTTTGCCAATCTTTTTTTGTTCAGACCAGCTTATTTATTATAACTCGTAGTTTCTTGTTTGTCAAGAACTTTTTAAGTTTTTTCTTTTCCTCAGTATCAGCCAACTAAGAATCAACTTGTTACACCGACACTAACGGAGAAGGAGGGATTTGAACCCTCGCGCCGCTACTAACGACCTACTCCCTTTCCAGGGGAGCCCCTTCGGCCAGCTTGGGTACTTCTCCATAAAAAGCGGAGAGAGTGGGATTCGAACCCACGCGCCCTCTCGGACAAACGGTTTTCAAGACCGCCTCGTTATGACCACTTCGATATCTCTCCAACTATTTTGTTATCTGCACCGTTTTCAGCGCAAGTAATACTTTACCATAGGATTTCTAATTCGTCAACAACTATTTTTAAAATTTTTCATATTTTTTTAATAATACATAAAATACATTTTGAATCTCTAATTGCATAAATTTTAACAAACTCTTTTTCCTAATCTATCACTTATAAAACCTACTGCCATCAATACACTTTTGATATAGCAGGTGCAAAACAAAAGAACCATTGTATTGGTCAAAATATCTTTGTCCCATACAACGGCTCTCTATTTATTTTCTAGTCTCTACTTCAAAAACAATGCTCCTCTTTCTAGATCATCTGGAGTTGTAATCTTAATGTTCTTATAAGAACCTTCGATCAGTTTCACTTTGTGGTTTCCAAACATTTCAACTACCATCGCATCATCTGTCACCTGTGCCGTTTCATTTTCCATAAGAGCTGCATATGCAGATTTTACAAGCATTGTATCAAATACCTGTGGAGTCTGTACCATCCACACTTTCTCTCTTTCTGGTGTATAAGAAATGTAACCCTTATCGTCAATAATCTTAACAGTAGCCTTCATCGGCTCACCTACAACACATGCTTTTTCTTTCTGAACACATTCATATGCACGACATATCATTTCTTGATCTATAAATGGACGTGCGCCATCATGGATGAATACATATCCTTCATCCTGCGTATTTTGCAGACCATTCCATACAGAATGATATCGTTCTGCCCCGCCTTCAATAATGTGTGTAATCTTTGTAAATCCATTTGGCTGAACAATTTCTTTCATACAATACTCTTCTTCATCTTTTCCTGTCACCAAGATTACTTCATCAATAATGTCCGATTCTTGAAACACTTTCAGCGAATAATATAATACAGGTTTCCCTTCAAGCAACAAATATTGCTTATGCACTTTTGTGCCCATACGTTTTCCCTGACCAGCCGCCAGAACAATTGCAGTACAATGTGTCTTTTTCATTTAACGTTCTCCTAATCTCAAATTCGGAACAGCATTCAGATCCCAACCATGTCGTGTTCCTGCAAGATATTCATAATATGCTGCAGCACCGATCATTGCCGCATTATCTGTACAATAAATTGGTGATGGATAATAAAATGGGATATTTCTCTCATCACATGCTTTTTTCATAGCTTCACGGAGTGCACTATTCGACGCAACACCTCCTGCAATCGCAAATTTATACAGACCATATTCTTCAATTGCCTGCATCGAATTTTCTACAAGCACGTCAACAACAGCTTTCTGGAAAGAAGCTGCCACATCTGCCGGATTGAAAGAGATTCCCTTCATCTGACAGCCATTTATATAATTCAATACAGCGGACTTCAAGCCACTGAAACTGAAATCATACGGATTATCTCCCATATGTGCTTTTGGAAATTTGATCGCATCTGGATTACCTTCTTTTGCAATTCGATCGATCTTTGGTCCACCTGGATATCCCAAGCCAATCGCACGAGCCACTTTATCATAAGCCTCGCCAGCTGCATCATCACGAGTACGTCCAAGTATCTCGTATTTACCATAATCTTTTACACAAACTAAATGTGTATGACCACCAGATACCACAAGGCATAAAAATGGTGGTTCAAGATCTGGATGCTCGATATAATTCGCAGAAATATGTCCTTCGATGTGATGTACCCCTACTAAAGGCAGTTTTTTCGCATATGCGATCGCTTTTGCCTCTGCAACACCTACTAAAAGTGCACCAACAAGACCTGGGCCATATGTTACCCCGATCGCATCGATCTCATCAAGATTTGTATCCGCTTCTCTCAGAGCTTCTTCTACTACCTGATTGATCTTTTCAATATGCTTACGTGATGCGATTTCAGGAACAACACCTCCGTACAATTTATGCAGATCAATCTGAGAAGAAATAATATTCGAACGAACTTCACGTCCGTTACGGATCACTGCTGCCGCAGTCTCATCACAGGAGCTTTCAATTGCAAGTATATTGATATCTTTCACTTCTTTTCTCCTACTTTCCATTCATTTTCAAAACTATTTTTCTTCAAACATCAATTCCACTGACATTCTGTCTTTTCCTGCTTTTGCTCGAGGAAAGATTTCACGGACTGCATCCATATATTCCTCTGCATGTGTCAAAGACGGACTGTAATGTGTCAACCACATTTCCCCAACTTCCGCTTCTTTTGCAAGCTGTGCTGCTTCATAAAATGTCATGTGTTTATATTCTACTGCCTTGGCAGCTTTTTCTTTTTCGCCATACATACCTTCACAGATAAACAGATTGGAACCTTTGGCATTTTCTCTGATAGAATTTGTCGGTCTTGTATCTGTTGTATATGTGATCTTAATCCCTTTTCTAGGCGGTCCCAAAACCATATCTGGTGTGTAAATACAGCCATCTTCTTCAACCGTCTCTCCATGCTGTAAGAATCTCCAGCATTTTTGTGGAATCCCCTGCTCTTTTGCACGGATTGGATCGAATTTTCCAGCTCGATCGATCTCCATTGTATAACCATAGCAAAGTACATTATGGTTCACACGAAATGCCTTGAGACGATATCCATTCATTTCAAATGTCTGCTCTGCCCCCTCGATCTCTTTATAAATAATCGGAAATGGAAGTTCCGGTGCGATCACACGTAACGCATTAACTACACGTTCAAGACCCTTTGGTCCGATCAATGTGAGTGGTTCTTTTCTGTCCGCATTTCCCATTGTAAGCAAAAGTCCCGGAAGACCACTGATATGATCTCCATGAAAATGTGTAAAACAAATAACATCTATCGGTTTGAAACTCCAGCCTTTTTCTTTGATCGCAATCTGTGTACCTTCACCACAGTCGATCAAAAGACTGCTGCCATTAAACCTTGTCATAAGCGAAGTAAGCCAGCGATATGGTAATGGCATCATTCCTCCGCATCCAAGTAAACAAACGTCTAACATACTATCCCTCGTTTTCTATTTTTCAACAGTTACTTCTTTACTCATAAGTACTGCATCTTCTTTTGGATCATCATAAAATCCTGGACGTACTCCGTCCACTGCAAAACCATATTTCTCATAAAATGCTCTTGCAGCTGTATTATTTTCTCGTACATCTAAGAGTATTTTAGTCAATTTATGTTCTTTGCAGTACTGCTCCAGCGCACCAAAAAGACTAGATGCAACACCTTGTCTTCTCACTTCTTTTAATGTTGTGATACGTGCGATCTCAGCCTCATCTACTGCTTTATAAACAAGCAGATATCCTATGATCTTACCAGATTTTTCGGCAGCAAGACAAAATGTGTTTGGATTTTCAATTGTCTCCATTACACTTTTTTCGCTCCATGCATCGGAATATGTCTGGTGTTCAAGTTCTGCAACTGCTGCCGCATCTTCTACTTTCAGTGTACGAACGATTACTTTATCATTCTTTTCACGTTCTGCACGTTCACGTTCTGCCTGAGATACTCGCAGATAATCTGGCTGATGTTCTGTCGCAGTTTCATATTTTCCAGCTTTGTAGTATTCAATACCAAGCGCACCAACTACAGACGCTCTCTGTCTGTTCATAAAAGAAGGTGCAAAAGAATATGGCACTTTCAAGCCTTCTGCCAAAGCATTTTCATACACAGGTACGCCATCCCCTAAAAATACGACCGATTTTCCATATGCATTCAATTTCTCGATCAACTCTGAAACAGCGATCGCCATCTGTTCTTCTGTTACCTGAAATTCTAATTCAACCTGACTTGTACCCTCTTTTTTCGCAAATGTATACAGCCCTGTATACACCTGATTTCTACGTGCATCCATAATTGGACAAATAATATCTTCACAGCCATACATCTGATAAGCCAGACCATCGATCGTAGGAATGTGGATCAATGGTTTATTCAACGCAAGTCCAAGTCCTTTTGCTGTCGCAGAACCGATTCGTAGACCCGTAAATGAACCTGGTCCTCCAGCCACTGCGATCGCATCGATCGTCTGCAGATCTAACTCGATCATATTCGCCATGTGATCGATCATCGGCAGCAATGTCTGTGAATGTGTTTTTTTATAATTCATTGTAAATTCAGCAATTGTTAAAGAATCTTCCACGACTGCAACTGTCGCTGTCAGCCCTGAACTGTCAATCGCCAGTACTTTCATATCTTTCCCCTTACCTTTCATTGATTGTAATCTTACGATAATCAAATCCTTTTTCCAGATCTTTTTCTATTACAATCTCAGTCCGCTCTTGCGGCAAGATTTCTTCTATGAGATTCGCCCATTCAATGAGAGAAACGCCTTCTCCATAAACATAATCTTCGAAACCAATCTCATCCATCTCTTCAACATCTCCGATGCGGTATACATCAAAATGATAAAATGGCATTCTGCCACTTTCATATTCCTGTACAATTGTAAATGTTGGACTATTGACTGGTTCATCAATCCCGAGTCCCCTCGCAAATCCTTGTGTAAATACAGTCTTTCCAACACCAAGATCTCCTGTCAATGTAAATACTTGACCCGGTCTTGCATTCTTACTGAGCTTAACTCCGACTTGAAATGTCTGCTCAGGACTAAATGATTCTATTATCATATATTATTCTCCATCTTTTACGACTCTTACACGAGTCATCTTTCATCTGATATATTCTGACACGTTACAGTATACTCGTAAATGTTACCAAGTTCAACTGATTTTATTCCAAAAAAGAGCCGATACAAACGCGATCTTCTTATCACATTTATATCAGCTCTATCTCATTTTTTATTGTTTTCCATGATAAATGTTTCTACTCTATTTGCCGGTATTCCAAGAACATATGCTAATTCGCCATAAAAAACATGTTCCAGAAGCTGTTTGTATTTTTTATCCATGCTAGTAATACTTCCACGCTTTTTCGTTCGGCTATATAATGTTTTCAAAACCTGTACCCAATTCTCCGGATCATATGTTGCGATACATTTTTTATATTCCTGCTCACGCATTTTCTCGTTCGCAATCCATAATGTATCTATAGAATCTACTTTTTCAATCAGTTTCATTGCCTCTTCTTTTGTCATTGGACAACGAATATTTGCATTATCACCCACTGGAGAATACACTTTATCCGCCTTATTATCCATAGACTGTAGTGTATAATATTGTTTTTTTCTGTCCACAAAACTAAAATCAAGCGGTCCGACTTCCTGCACTTCATACATACCTTTACATTTGTAAACTACTACATCTCCCTGTTTCAGCATGTTTATCCCTCTCTTCTTACATTTCAACGCAATCTGTCATATATCATCTAATAAAAATTTGAAGAACCGTCACGATCCGCAGCGGTTCTTCGCAATTTTCACACATTTATCATATCATTTTTTTCTTGAACTCGTAAGTCGAGGTTTGATGCTTCATTTCAATTTCGTAAAATCTGCACCATATATACACACACTATTTTTGTGTATTTTACCCTGTTTCAGAACATATCTTTAAGCAAATATCCATCATCCAAAACGAAGCTTTTATATTTAAACCAGCATCTTCTTTCGTTCATAATACTGTTCATAAAAATCTCGTTCTGGATCATACGGCATAAAATAGAACAATTTCACAAGTCCCATCGCTGCATTTTTGATCATCTCTTCATTTTCCATTTCTTTCAGATTCTCTGTTACATCATTGAGAAAATAATGCCAATCTGTTACAAATTCTTCGTATTGTTTCAAATTCGGAATCCCAAGCCACTTACTGATCTTCATCTTTGTACGATTTTCTTTTTTACATTCGTGAACTTGAAGAAAATAATGAAATGTATGATCTTCGTAAATCCTTCCAAGCGGAAACAATCTGCAGAATCCCGGACGAATCGCATGGATGCTGCAGCGTCCCTCTGCATTCAAGAAATTACAGCTTTCTCCATTTCCTGTCAACGCAAGATTTGGTAAGATCACACCGTCCACAATATTTAATTCTACTTTTCCTTGCAAAAGTTCTTGAAATGTGCAATTCAGCCCCTTTGTCAATTGATAAATATCATATGGATCTAAAATGATCGATTCACCCATTCCCTGACAACAATCACTACATCCTGCACAGTCTGAACACCCCAGTTTCGCAAGATCCGAAGAAGTATATCTCTTTCCATCCGAAACTTCATTCATATCAATATCTCGTTTCATGTCTTATTTAAACCTTTCCATTTTATCATATAAGCATCATACTTTTTAATATGTACAACCATCCTGTTAATGTAAATGCACTCAACATTGTTGTGAGCATAACAACACTTGAAGACAAAACTCCGTCATGCCCCATATTTTTCGCCATAACAAAACAACTTACAGTTGTAGCAGATCCAAGCATAACTAAGATCGCCACCAATTCCGATTCGCGAAAACCTAATTTAATTGCAATCGGCAAAAATACTGCCGCCAATAAAACTAATTTTAAAAATGTTGCCGTCAATGCCGGTTTCAGTTTTGCAAATGCTTTTTTAATATCAAACGTTGCGCCCATCGCCATCACCCCCATCGGTGTTGCGATCGATGCTACATTTGAAACTGTTTTATCTAAGATTTTTGGCATCGGAATCTGCAATGCAGACCACAAAAGTCCCACTGCAATCCCAATGATGATCGGATTCGTTACGATTCCTTTTAATGTTTTCAACAAAATTTTTCGATCGATCTTCTTTTGTTCCTTTCCAAAAAAGGAAAGTACTACAACTGCCATAATATTGTAAAGCGGCACACTTCCAATGATCATCATCGGTGCCATACCTGAGTTTCCATAAATATTTTGGATAAACGCAATCCCTAAAAGTGCCGCACTGCTACGATAGGATGCCTGAATAAATTCTCCTCGAACAGAACGGTCTTTCCATAAAAATGATACCGTCATCGCAATTGCTATACTAAGCACCGTTACCGCAAAACAGAACAAAACAAACTTTGCATTCCACGCTTCTTCAAAATCCACTGTTGCAAGATCTTGAAATACCTTTATAGGAAGTGGAACTAAAAATACAAATTTATTCATTTTTGAAGCAAATTGTTCATCAATCCAGCCCAAATATCGAAACAAAAGCCCCAACAACATCATTAGAAAAACCGGAACCGTTGCATTTAAGCTAAATATTAAATTTTCCAATTTTGATCACGCCTCTTTTCTTTTATCTCTCCTGTTCAAGCAGGAAACCAAAAATATGCATACTCAGTTTCAACGCATTATGCCTCAACAGATTGTTTCTAATGATCACATAATCATCACTGATCACTTTTTTCACCAATGATTTTGTTTTCTTCTTATCTAATTCTACAGGGTCTTTCTGTTCCAATGACCCGTATCGATCAGCCATCTCTTCATCAATCTTGCCTTTATTCGCAATTACAACATCAACTTTATGTTCTCCAAGATACTGATTCAAGAACTTCACATGATCTGATACTTTAAATCCTTCCGTTTCTCCAGGCTGTGTTACCATATTGCACACATACATAACCTTAGCCTTACTTTTATCTATCGCCTTTATGATATCTTCACAGATTAAGTTTGGAATAACACTCGTAAATAAACTTCCCATGCTCAAAATGATCAGATCCGCTTCTTCTATCGCATTAACTGCTTCTTTTGTCGGAACAGGTTCTTCCTTATAGAAGACTCTCTTAATCGTTTTCTTACACATTGTAATATTGTGTTCTCCTTCCACAATACTTCCGTCTTCCATCTCTCCCATCAACACAACATTATCTTCTGTAAGTGGAACAACCTTTCCTTTCAGATTCAATACTTTACTTAATGCTTCAATCCCATCAGACAGATTTCCTGTAATCTCTGATGACGCAGTCAAAAGAAGATTTCCTACTGTATGACCATCTAGATCAGAAGTTGTATTAAATCGATAGTTAAACAATTCCCTCACCAAAGGTTCTGTTTCTGATAATGCGATCAAAACACGCCTGATATCTCCCACTGCTGGAATATTAAATTCCTCTCGCAAAACCCCTGTACTCCTTCCATCATCGCACACGGAAACGATCGCTGTCAGATCGATTGGAAATTCCTTCAATCCCCGAAGTAAGGTAGAGGTTCCTGTACCGCCACCTAAGACAACAACTTTTCTATTCATATTTATCACTCCCCGAATTTACAGTCTTCATTTCATATTCGTATTCACTTTATTATTACGCATATGTTTAAATCTTACCACAACATCCTTTTTTTAAAAAGGATTATAATTTCCATTAATGCAAAAAAGCCCGGTTCATTCCGGACTCCTTTGCTTCTCATATTATCTAAGAGGTAGAAATTATTTCATAAATGTTCCATCGATCATTTCCTGAATATATGCCTGATATTTTTCCTGGATTTCCTGTGGAACAAGATCATTTAATGCACCAATTGAAAGAACTCCATTCTGAAGATCTCCATAAAGTACTTCTCCACCGAATGTACCTTCTTCGATTGCTTTGAAGCTCAATGCGATCAATGATGAGTTATCTGTGATCTGTGAGCCAATGATACATTCATTCTGGCCAAGAGAATCTGCTGGCTGTGCAATATCAAAAACTTCAACTGCGCCTGCTGCTGTGTTATGTTCATCAATTGCCTGACGTGCACCAGAATCAACTGCGGAAGCATCACCAAAGAATACGTCTGCATTCTGTTCCATCATTGCATTTGCGAATTCAATACCTTTTGATGAATCATCAAATGAGTTTGCATAAACTGCATCAAGAACAGATACTGTCTTTCCTTCCTTCTCTGCTACATATTTTGCTGCTTCGCTGTAACCTTCATATTTAGCAAGTGTTGTTGTTAATTCCATACCACCAATAAATGCAATTTTTCCTGTATTTGACATAAGTCCTGCAAGAGCACCTGCGATCCATCCAATCTGCTGACCATCTGGAAGTAATGATGTAACATTTCCATTTACTGCCTGTGCTGGAGTATCTTCAGAACCGTTAAGTAAAGCAAATGAAACTTCTGGATATTCGTTAGCAACCTGTAAAACAGCATCTGTATATTCTCCGCCTGGAGCATAGATCAGATCAAATCCTGCATTACAATAAGCTACCATAGCATCATAGTAACCATCCTGTGCAAGGTTATCTGTATATTCCATTGTCCAGTTATCATTTTTTTCACATGCAGCTACGAGTTCGCTATAACAAGCTGTTCCCCAGCCACCATCGTTGATACTACAGTTCAGAATAAATGCTACCTTGTAAGCTGCATCACCAGAATCTTTTCCTGCGCCTGAATCTTTCGCTGTGTCATTTCCGCCTCCACAAGCACACAGGCCAACTGTCATCATTACAGACAATAAAAGTGCTAATATTTTTTTCATTTTCTTTTCCTCCTTAAATATGCATCATAAATTAACATTCTTTATCAATTAGCGTTCTTCTTTACGATATGGCAGTCCGTTCGCCTTTGGACCAGCCTTTTTGGAACCAACGATCGTAAGTACAATAATCGTTGCAATATAAGGGATCATCTGGAAGAACTGATATGGAATACCAATACTGCTTACCTGTAAACGAATCTGAAGTGCATCACATAATCCGAAGAATAAACATGCGATCAATACACCGGATCCAGTCCAACGACCAAAAATAACCGCTGCCAATGCAATAAATCCTCGTCCAGATACAATACCTTCTGTATATGTAGTAGAATAACACGTTGTCAGATAAGCGCCTCCAACACCTGCCAAGGCTCCACAGATCACACATGAAAGATATTTAATACCAATAACATTGATTCCAAGTGTAGCAGCTGCCTTTGGATGTTCTCCTACAGACATATAATTAAGTCCAGATTTTGTTTTGTTAAAGAATATCCCAGTAAAGATAACCAGAGCAAAAGCAATGTAGACCATAGGTGTCTGGTTAAATAAGAGATCTCCTAAAAATGGAATATCCTTCAACACTGGAATACCAATTCCTTTCATCAAAGAAATCTGAGTTAATGAACTTCCTGCGCCAAAACAAAGACGATATATAAAAGATGCCAATGCTGGTGCTAATAAGTTGATCGCCATACCATATACTGTATGGTTTGCACACAATGAAATCGTTGCATATGCATATATCATATTGATCACGATCCCTGAAAGTGCGCCAAACAAAATTCCCATCCAAGTACTTCCTGTGAAATATGTCATCATAAATCCGGCAAGGGCACCTACTGCTGCAAGTCCTTCCAGTCCGATATTTACCATACCAGCTCTTTCTGAATAAAGCTCAGCCAGAGCGATCAAAAGAAGTGGAACTGCCATTCGGACAGCAGCCAAAACTATACTAGAAATAAGAGATAAACTCATGCGTTTTTACCCTCCTTTTCCTTCTTACTGAAAAAGCGAAGACGAAATGCTTCGAATTCAGGAAGTTTTACCAATGCCATACCAGCTACAGAAAATACAATAACTAATGCCTGAATAATATCAGAAACACTGGTTGGAACTCCTGTTGCAACCTGCATAGATGTTGAACCCACACGTAAAGCTGCAAAAAAGATTGCTACAACTACCGTTGCGATTGGATGCAGCATGCCGATCAATGCCATTGCCACACCATCAAATCCATAACCGTTTCCATATCCATTGATCAAACGATACTGTGTACCCAAAAGATCAGCCGCTCCACCAAGACCAGCGATCGCACCTGAAGCAATAAAGCTAATAAGTATGTAACGTTTTACAGGAAATCCATTAAAACGGCTTGCTGTCATATTCAGACCAACTGAACGAAGTTTGAATCCAACAGATGTCCAATACAGGAAATAATACATCAAGATTCCTACTACAACAGCGATCACAAATGACCATGTAAATCTCATATTTGAGAACACTTTTGGAAGCATTACTGTTTCACTTACAGATGGAGTCTGTGGCATATTCGCATCACGAATCCAGCTTGTATAGATAACTCCCATGAAAAGTGTTGCCACATAATTCAACATGATTGAAATGATCATTTCATTCAAACCACGAGTTATTTTTAAAACACCAGGAATCAATCCCCAGACACCGCCTGCTACGATTCCAACAACAAACGCCAACAGAATTCCTGCGATACCAGTAAGTCCAGTAAGATGTACTGCACAAAACGCTGCTGTCGCTCCGATCAAAAACTGACCTTCACCACCAAGATTATATACACCGCATTTATAAGCAAAACATGCACATAATGCTGTAAATATCAATGGTGCTGATTTATTTAATGTTGTACCAATACTAGCTGCTGTTCCAAATGCGCCCTGGAATAAAGCACTAAATGCAACTACTGGATTAGATCCCATAGCCAGCATAATGATGGCACCTATCAGGAAAGCAAGTACAACTGATAAAATCGGTACAATCAAACTGGTCAGGGATTTTCTAAATTTTTCCATACCTATTTCCTCCTTATTTACCAGTCATCGCCAGACTGATTTCCTCAATCGGTGGGTTTTTCCCTGAAAATTCGCCCATGATCTGTCCCTCAAAAATAACAAGGATTCGATCAGACATTTCTAATACCTCATCAAAATCTGCACTGATCAGCAAGATTCCAACACCTCGTTCTCTTGCTTCGATCATCTGATCATGCACAAATCGTGTTGCACCAATATCCAGTCCTCGTGTCGGATGAACAACAACCAATAAATCTGGATTTGATTCTATCTCTCTTGCCAAGATTACTTTCTGCTGATTACCACCAGAAAGGCTTCGAACCTCTTGTCCTATAGAAGTACAACGGATATCATATTTCCCAACCAAATCTGTTGCATAACTATTGATTGCTTTTTTATTTAATAATAACCCTTTTCCTTTACTGAACTGTTCTGTCTCTGTAGCCTTTAATACAAGGTTATCTGCTATTGACATATCACCGATCAATCCCTGCAGATTACGATCTTCCGGTACATGCGCTACACCTTTCTGAATGAAATCCAATGGATCAAATGTTGAGATCTTCGTTCCTTCAAGTGATAATTTTCCTTCTTCTGGAGAAATTACACCTGTAATGATCTGTGCAAGCTGTGTCTGTCCATTTCCATCAACACCTGCGATACCAACTATTTCACCTGGCTTAATGTTCATACTGATCCCTGCCAAACCATTATGCTTTGACTCCGGATGATATTTTACATTTTCCATAACTAATACTGGCTCTTCTTCAACTTCCTTCTTTTCGTATTGAGACTTTGTCAATTCTCTTCCGATCATTAAGTTTGCCAGTTTCTGTCCATCTGTTTCACTACATTTTACTGTTGTGATCACTTCACCAGCACGAAGGATCGTGATCCTATCAGAAATATGAAGAACCTCTCGCATTTTATGGCTGATAAAAATAATACTCTTTCCTTCGCTGATAAGCTTATTCATGATACCAAAGAGACCCTCTACTTCGATATCGGTCAGTGCAGCTGTTGGTTCATCAAGGATCAAAAGTTCTGCACCATGATATAACGCTTTTAAGATCTCTACTCTCTGCTGTGCTCCAACAGAAATATCACTGATCAAAGCATCAAGTTCTACATCCAGACCGTACTTCTCAGACAGTTCCACGATTTCTTTTCGTCTCGCTTCACGATTGATAAATAATCCTTTTGAATGTTTATCACCCAAAATGATATTATCAAAAACTGTCATTGCTTCTACTAACATAAAATGCTGATGTACCATACCGATTCCAAGCTTTACAGCTTGTCCAGGTGATTCAATCTTTGCTTCTTTCCCTTTCAGGTAAATTTTTCCTTCAGTAGGTTGATAAAGACCGATCAGAATGTTCATCAATGTAGATTTTCCCGCTCCATTTTCACCGAGCAAAGTTAAAACTTCTCCACGATTTACTGTAAGACATACATCTCTGTTCGCATAGAAATTACCGAATCTTTTACTGATGTGTTCCATTCGCATTAATTCTTCCAACTGTTTTCCCTCCTTCTTTCAGCAAGCATGATCCGCTTCCTCTCCTGCAGTCCATATACTGCTTCTTCCGCCCAGGAATATTGCTTCATAAATTCTCCTTGAAATGCATAACACGCTTCCAAACTATCATTCAGAAAATCTTGATAATCTGAATCAGCCAATTCACTCCGAATCCTCAAACTGCCTCTTTCTCGCAAGATGATCTCTTCTGCCTGATTATTCTTCAATGTATCAAGTAATTCTTTGATCAATCGTCGATATCCAGTCTTTTCTGGATTATCTGCGGCTTCTTCTCCCCACAGAATTTCTACCATTTCCAAGTTTGTGACCGGCTGACCATTGCGGTATACACACAATGCTAATAATTCCTTTGCCTTACTGGAGCGGAAATAGACCGGTTTTCCATATACCTTCATATCGAACATTCCAAATGTCTGAAAATAAAATTTCTTTCGTTGTCTCTGTCGTAAAAGCTTCGCCCTTTCCAGAACATCTTCGATATCTTCTCGCTCAAATGGCTTGAAAATGATATAATCCGCTTTCATCTTCATCGCATCCACTGCATACTGTATATGTGCCGTTGCAAACACAATTACAATATCCGATCTAATCTGACGTAACTGCTGTGCCAATTCCATACCTGACATTCCTGGCATATCAACATCCAGCACCGCAAAATCTACTACGTTCTCTCTCGCATATTCAATTGCTTTAAAAGGATTAGTAAACTTCCCAACTATTTCAAATTCCTGCATATCTGCACATTTTAATTCGAAAAGCTGTAAGTCCAATATCATGTCATCTACAAGTATTGTTTTCACGCTATCCCCACTTCCAATCTATATTCATTATAACAAACACATCGTACAGAATTCGTTCATCCAAGCTCTTATGAAGGTTCATTTTCAGATATTTTTCGAAAAAATCAATCTTATCGTCGTTCCAACTCCGATTTCACTTTCTATTTTTATATCACAACCCTCAAACCGTTTCATTCGTTTACACACATTGTTCAATCCAATCGAATTTTTCTTTTCATTTTCTTTCACATCAAAGCCCATTCCATTATCTTGCACAACGACATGCCAATGTTCATCCGTTTCCATTAGCTGTACGGTCACTACACCGCCTTCTAATTTCGGCTTGATCCCATGAATGATCGCATTTTCCACAATTGGTTCTATTGTCAGTGCCGGAATCAAAAAATCAACATCAGGAATATCAAAGATAACTTGCAATCTTTCTCCTAGCTGTACTTCATTGATCTCTGCATATGCTTTCACTGCTCGCATCTCATCCTTGAAATAAACAATTCCATCTGGATTTACACTTGTATTTACATTAAATCTAAGATATCTTGCAAAATCAGCAGCCATCTTAACAGCCATATCAGGTTTTAATAAGATCAATGTTTGCAGCGAATTTAATGTATGGTAAAAGAAATGAGAACTGATCTGATTGACCATATGCTTATTTTGTTCTTGTTCTAATTTTTGCTGTAAATTTCGGATTCGAAGTTCTCCTTCTACAGCTTTCATTCGTTTGATCTTAACACTGGAATACACTCCATATCCTGCCAACAAACTAGCTATGATGCTAGCTGTAATACAGAGCCACAAACTAGAGCTTGCATACCAAGGTTTCAATGGTGCGAAACTGTAATACCATTTTGTATTAAACAACGATACTTCATAAGTCACAACATTTCCCGTTTCATCCAACGGAATTTCCGTCTCTAAGATCGTCTGTCTTTCATTATTATCTGGACTTACTCTCCATACTTCACACGCATACCCCTGTTCATTCACACGTTCTATTGAACTATTTTTAAATATTTCAGGATAATTTAAAGTAATCGTTACAAGCCCCCAATATTCTTTTTCTCCATTTTCATTATCCAAATACACAGGATATCTACCGCAGATTCCCAATCCGCCTTCAACAAGCTCAAATGAACCTGCTAAAATTAAATTTCCTGTTTCTATCGCATCTCTCGCTTCCTTATTCCCATCCGCTTCTGCGATCAGATCAAATCCGATCACTGGCTCATTCCCTTCCAAAGGAAATGCACCTGACACAATCCCGTCAGGTGCAAAAAGGAAACTACGCACAGCTTTATCATCATTTAACATTCTTTCTGCAATCGGCCCAAACGTCTCGAAACTTCCTCCGGTTTCAATCAAATGTCCTTCCATAACTTGAATCTTTGCCATTTGAACCTGCAATGTTTCAAAAGTTTCCGCTTCCAAACCTTTAAAAACATGTTCCATTCGAAGCTTTACTTCTTTATTAATTTGTACATGAAAAAGTGCTGTGACCCCTAAAAAACAGATCAAACACACCATTCCTGTTAATACTGCTGGAAATAATAAATGACCTCCAACTGTCTTTTCCTTTAATTTTCGTAACATATAGTTCCTCGCTTCTAGTTATTCCAGTATCCTTCATGAACTGCTGCCGCTTCTTTTACTACAGCATCTACTGGTCCTACAACTTGAATATCTTTCTGTCCTCGTGCAAATACCTCTCTGCATGGCAGATCGAATGTAGGATTCTGTTCATCGCTTCCTGTAAGCTGTAACAACTGTTTTTCTGTCATTCCATATACAACACGTCCGATATTTGCCCAATAGATTGCTCCTGCACACATTGCACAAGGTTCTGCTGTAGTATAGAGTGTACATTTCCACAAAAAGTCTTTAGAAAATGTATGTGATGCTTTCGCAGCGAGTGCCGTTTCTGCATGACCCGTACATATTTTTTCTGTGATTTCAATATTTCCTTGTTCTAAAACAATATTTCCTTCTTCATCTGCTAAGAGTGCACCAAAAGGTGTATTTCCATTCTTACGAGATTCTTTTGAGATCTCAATGCATCTTCTTAAATAAAATTCATGTGTTTGATATGCCATTTTCTTTCCTTCTTTCCTCATAATTTTTTAGTCTTTCATGCCTTTTTTGATCCAAGAAAGGACCCTTGATCTTTTATATCCAATTATACCAAAACAGTCGTACAGAATTCGTACAACTTTCTACTTTCAAAAAAACAAACGCATGTCTAAAAATTCTAACATACATTGCCTTATTTTCATAACATACGCTTGCAACTTATCATTAAAAATACTATAATGTAAACAGTAAATTTTACGAAAGGACAAAACGAATATGTATAATAACAATCCTAATATCACAATTTGTGATCACCCATTGATTAAACATAAAATTACACTTCTTAGAACAAAAGAAACTGGAACTAATGAATTCCGTACTATCGTAGAAGAGCTTGCTATGCTGATCGGATACGAAGCACTTAGAAATCTGGAACTGGAAGATGTTGAGATTGAAACACCTCTCGAAAAAACATCTGCACCAATGATTTCTGGAAAGAAAGCTGCAGTTGTTCCAGTATTAAGAGCAGGTCTTGGTATGGTTGGCGGAATCCTTAAATTGATTCCATCTGCTAAGATTGGTCATATCGGTCTTTACCGTGACGAAGAAACTCATGAACCTCATGAATATTACTGCAAACTTCCAACAGCAATCGATCAGCGTAAGATTTTCTTACTTGACCCAATGCTTGCAACAGGCGGTTCTGCTGTATCAGCTGTTGATTTCATCAAAAAACACGGTGGAAAAGACATCATCTGTCTGTTTATCATCGCAGCTCCAGAAGGAGTAGAAAAACTTCAGAAAGCTCATCCAGACATCAAGATCTATATCGGTAACCTGGATAGAGAACTTAACGACGATGCTTACATCTGCCCAGGTCTTGGCGATGCAGGCGACCGTATTTTCGGAACAAAATAATTGTTATACTATAATCAAAAAGACACATTTACATTTCTTTCATTAGATTTGTAAATGTGTCTTTTTGTATTTTAAAACTTCTATATAAAACTTCTTACAAAGATATTTTCTTCATAAAATCTCTCTATTTTTCTAACAAACAAAAAACTCCCCAAGACCAAAGTCCTGAGGAGTTGAAAATCCATATTGAATTTTGTCTCGTAACGATAATTAACGTTTTGAGAACTGAAAGCCCTTGATTTTACTGGGTTTTGTCAGTGGAGTGTTGC
>CAZAEC010000034.1:0-19196 GCA_964484055.1 uncultured Clostridium sp. | reverse complement strand
TAGCGCATAAAAATACCCTCCTTACTGGATGTCCAGTAAAGAGGGTACATATCAATGTGCGCACATTGTTTCTCCTTCTTTTTTATAGAATATAGCAGATTAGTCAATCTGTTGAATACCAGAAATATCACTATCTATGATTAACGAATAATTCGTGTAGTACACAACAAATCCTGGTTTTCCACCGTTTGGTTTCTTGACATGTTTCTTTTCGATATAATCAATCTCCACTTTTTCAGTACCGCGCATACTGGAGTAGTAAGCTGCTAATTTGCCTGCTTCTTCGAATGTGCGGTCAGGAAGTTCATCGCCGTTTGTTTTAACGATAACATGGGAGCCTGGAGCCTGTTTTGCATGAAACCACCAGTCATTTCCTACAGCAAAATGGAAAGTGAGTTCTTCGTTCTGCAGATTGTTTTTTCCCACATAAATATGATAACCATCGCTAGAAATATAGTGGTATGGTTTGTTTTTGATTTTTACTTTCTTTTTGGTAAATTTACGTTTCATGTATCCAGAAGAAATCAGCTCTTCTTTGATCTCTGATAAATCAGGTTCACTCAATGCGATATCAAGTGCTGTCTGAATAGATTCTAAATAGACGATCTCGTCATGTGTTTCTTGGATCAGATGACTGAGCGCTTCAAAAGTACGTTTTTGTTTGTTATATTTTTCAAAGTAACGCTTTGCATTCTCCTGTGCAGTCTGAGTTGGGTCAAGAGGAATCTTGATCATCTCATTCGTGTAATAATTCAGAGCTTCAAGTTCTTTGGCTCCAGGTTCTAAGCTATATCCGTAAGTGTGTAGTAATTCACCATAAACCTTATATTTTTCACGATTCTCAGTGTCTTTGAGCTGTTTGATCTGTAAGTCATATTTTTTACGGTTACGTTCTAAAGCCGTCTGGATGATATGACGAAGATCTACAGATTTCTGGCGGATACGAGTGATCGTGTTTTTGGTTGCATAATAAGATTCCAAAACCTGTGAGATACTTTCAAAATTCTCAGTTTGATATTCAGCAAAATGTGTGAGCAGTACAGAAGAGAATTCTTTTGGTTCTTTGCCTGCGTAATAAATGGATGGTGAAAATGTGCCATCTTTGATACAGGACAGATAAATACAAAATTGATTATAAATGTGTTTCATCATGTCATCAGATAAATCTGCTGGAGGCAGAGCGGAATCGATTCCAGATAAAAAACAAATCTCTTCTGCAACAACTGGGCTGATACCGGTAAAACTTGTATAGATTGCTTTTGCAAGAGCCATAGGTTTCTGTGTAAGTGTAGCGATAAAGTCTGCTTCAGATACAGTCAAAGGATCTAGTTTTGCCATTGTATCTGGAATAAAATATGTTCTTCCAGGCAGGACTTCTCGTACAGAGCTCATCTGTGCAGAAACATGTTTGATACTGTCGATGATCGTCCCATCTTCTCTGCAGAAAATGATATTACTGTGTTTCCCCATGATCTCAACAATAAGATCTTTTCGACAAAGATCCCCCATCTCATCAAGATGTTCGATCGTAAAATGGATGATTCGTTCTAGTTTTGGCTGGTAAATGTCCACGATTCTTCCATTTGCAATATGCTTTCTTAAAAGCATACAAAAGTTAGGGGCAGTCATTGGACTAGGTTTATTCGTTTCTGTTAAATATACAAGAGGAAGAGAAGCACTTGCAGAGATATAAAGTCTTCTCTGGCCAGCAGAAGATTTGATCGTCAAAAGCAATTCATCAGCTTCTGGCTGTGCAATCTTAGCGATTCTTCCGTTAAGTAATTCTTTTCTTAGATCGTGGACAAGATTTGCCACGACAATTCCATCAAAAGCCATTGTTTCCCTCCTAAGATGAAAATGATGATATCAGTGTAACATATTCTAGAGCGATTTCAAAGAAAAAGTTGTCAAAGAAAGAGTTGACCAAAAGTAGGAATACGGGGTATAATAGACTAGATAACCTATAATGAGACGGAAGATGACTGCAAAATTTGTTTTCAGACATTTTCTGCAAAAATACAAAAAAGGATGAGTACAATGATTAAAAGTATGACTGGCTTTGGACAATGTGAGTATCAGTGGGATGCACGTAAATTCACAGTCGAGATGAAGAGTGTCAATCATCGTTATTTAGATGTAAACATTCGTATGCCAAAGAAGCTGAATTGTTTTGAGAACGCGATCCGTACACTTTTAAAAGAGTATGCGAATAGAGGAAAGATAGATATCTTCATTACATATGAAGATTTATCGGAATCACAGGTTTCCTTAAAGTATAACGCAGCGATCGCAGCAGAATATGTAAAGTATTATAAGCAGATGGCTGAGGAATTTCAGTTAGACAATGATCTGCGTGTATCAGGGCTTGCACGTTTGCCAGAAGTTCTTACTATGGAAGAACAGACAGTGGATGAAGAAGAACTTTGGAAAGGGTTGAAAGCCGCGCTTGAAGGTGCATTTACACAGTTTGTAGAAACAAGAGTGATAGAAGGTGAGAACCTGAAAAAAGACATTCTGGAAAAACTGACAGTTATGGAAGAGAATGTTGCAAAGATTCAGGAGTATTCTCCACAGATCGTTACACAATATCGCGCCAAACTGGAAGATAAAGTGAAAGAACTTCTTGCAGATACACAGATGGAGGAAAGTCGTATTGCAGCAGAAGTGATCTTATTTGCTGATAAGATTTGTACAGATGAAGAACAAGTTCGCCTTAAGAGTCATATTTCTCACATGAGAGATACGCTTGAAGAAGAAGGAATCGGAAGAAAGCTTGATTTCATTGCTCAGGAGATGAATAGAGAAGCGAATACAATTTTGTCTAAGGCGAATGACTTGACAGTTTCAAATTATGCGATCAGTCTGAAAACTGACATAGAAAAGATCAGAGAACAGATTCAAAATATTGAGTAATCTGTTGCTCCATTTGGATAATAAAGGTATAATAAAATAGTGTTTGAACAGTGAATATAATTATGAAATAAAAGAGTCGGGGGAAAGCACAATGAAGAAGAACAGAAAAGGAATTCTGATTGTAGTATCTGGTTTTTCAGGAGCAGGAAAAGGGACGCTTATGAAGCAACTGCTCAATGATTATAGCGATGCATATGCTCTTTCTATATCGGCAACGACCCGTGTACCTCGTCCGGGTGAGGTTGATGGTCGTGAATATTTTTTCAAATCAGTGGAGGAATTTGAAAAAATGATTGCGAAAGAAGAATTGATAGAGTATGCTAAGTATGTCGATAATTATTATGGAACACCACGTGATTACGTGGAGCAGATGTTGGAAGATGGAAAAGATGTGATCCTGGAAATTGAGATCCAGGGTGCTCTGAAAGTAAAATCCAAGTTTCCAGACACATTGCTTCTGTTCATAACACCACCGAGTGCCGAAGAATTAAGAAAGCGTCTGGTCGGCAGAGGAACAGAATCCATGGAAGTAATTGAATCTAGAATGCTCAGAGCGAATGAAGAAGCAGAATACATGCATTTGTACGACTATCTGATCGTTAATGATGATTTAGAAGAATGTAAGCGAGATATTCATGCTATCATCCGAAGTGAACACCGAAGATGTATACGTAATGAGGATGCTATAGAGGAAATGAAAGAAGAATTGAAACATTTGAAAGGAGATAATTAATTATGTTACATCCATCTTATACAGACTTAATGAAAGTCGTAAATCAGGACGTGGAAGAAGGAAATTCCGGAAAGGCAGTAAACAGCCGTTATTCTATCGTACTTGCAACTTCAAAAAGAGCAAGACAGATCATTGACGGAGCAGAACCAATGGTTAGCACAAAACCAGGTGAAAAACCATTATCAGTTGCGATCAAAGAACTGAATGAAGCTCAGCTTAAGATCGAAGTTGATGACAACGACGAAGATATTGTTGAAACAGAAGAATAAGAGATATCTAAAAAGGCAGATGCGTAAATGCTCTGCCTTTTTGTTGACAGATATCGATATAGAATATTTTAGCAGGAGATATAGAAAAAATTATGAAAATCTTGTTTATATCATTGGGGTGTGATAAAAACCTTGCAGATACAGAGGTAATGCTCGGACTTTTGGCATCCCGCAAATATGAGATGACAAATGATGAGACAGAAGCAGATATTATTGTGATCAATACTTGCTGTTTTATACATGATGCAAAAGAAGAGAGTATTCAGAATATCTTAGAAATGGCAGAGTTAAAGAAAACAGGAAAACTGAAAGTATTAGCTGTCACAGGTTGTCTTGCACAGAGATATCAGCAGGAGATCTTAGACGAGATCCCAGAAGTGGATGCTGTTATTGGAACAACTGCTTATGATAAGATCCTCGATGCGATTGATGAAGCATTAGAAGGAAAAGCAACAGTTACACTTGCAGATATGAATGCACTTCCAGTTGTAGAAACGAAGCGTCAAGTTACAACAGGAGGTCATTTCGCATATTTGAAGATTGCAGAGGGGTGCGATAAACATTGCACATACTGTATCATACCAAAACTGCGCGGAAAATTTAGAAGTGTTCCAATGGAACGTTTGATCGCAGAAGCAGAAGAATTAGTAGAACAGGGAGTGAAAGAATTAATCCTTGTTGCACAGGAAACAACTTTATATGGAAAAGATCTGTATGGAGAAAAATCACTCCACATTTTATTGAAAAAATTATGTCAGATCAGTGGACTTCGTTGGATCAGAGTTATGTATTGTTATCCAGAGGAGATCACAGATGAATTGATCCAGGTTATGAAAGAAGAACCAAAGATCTGCCATTATTTAGATCTTCCAATCCAGCACGCAAACGATACAATCTTGAAGCGTATGGGAAGACGTACATCAAAACAAGAATTGATCGATATTGTAACAAAACTTAGAAAAGAAATTCCAGATATTTGTCTTAGAACAACTTTGATCACTGGCTTCCCTGGAGAAACACAGGAACAGCATGAAGAATTGATGGAATTTGTTGATGAGATGGAATTTGACCGTCTTGGTGTATTTACATATTCACCAGAGGAAGATACTCCAGCTGCAACAATGCCAGATCAGATTGACGAAGAAGTGAAGTTAGACAGACAGGCAGAGTTGATGGAACTTCAGCAGGAAATCGTATTTGATAAAGGAGAAGATAGAATCGGAACAGAAGTTCTTGTGATGATCGAAGGTAAGGTTGCCGATGAAAATGTTTATGTTGGCAGAACATATCTTGATGCTCCAAATGTAGACGGCTTGATCTTTGTTGAAACAGGTGTCGAGTTGATGTCAGGAGATTTTGCGAAAGTTACGATCACAGGAGCACAGGAGTACGATTTGATAGGAGGATTATCAGAATGAATTTACCAAATAAATTGACAGTATTGAGAATTTTAATGGTGCCATTTTTTGTATTTTTTATGCTGACGGATGTGGCTGGAGATGCAAGTAAATGGATCGCACTTGTTTTATTCTGTGTAGCAAGTCTTACAGACCTTTTAGATGGGAAAATTGCTAGAAAATATAATCTTGTAACAAACTTTGGAAAGTTTATGGATCCATTAGCAGATAAACTGCTTGTATGTTCTGCGATGATCTGTATGATCGAAACAGGAAAACTTGCTTCTTGGTTTGTGATCATCATCATTGCCAGAGAGTTTATCATTAGTGGTTTCCGTCTTGTTGCATCAGACAACGGAATTGTTATTGCAGCTAGTTACTGGGGAAAATTCAAGACAGTATTCCAGATGGCAATGATTATTGTTATGATCTTAAATCTTGGCGGCGTATTTGGAATCATTGAAACAATCCTTATGTGGATTTCTCTTGTACTTACAGTAATTTCATTAGTCGATTACGTTGCAAAGAATACACAGGTATTGACACAGGGAGGCATGTAAGATGCAGATGCCAGAAGAACGTCTGGTTCAGTTATTGGCTGAAAAGAAATGGACGGTTACGACAGCAGAATCTTGTACAGGTGGTTTGATTGCAGGAACAATCATAAATGTTGCGGGAGCATCGGATGTATTGAATGAAGGATATGTAACATACTCTAATGAAGCAAAGAGGCGTCTTGTAAATGTAAGCGAAAGTTCATTGGAGGCATTTGGTGCAGTCAGTGAACAGGTTGCAAAAGAGATGGCAGAGGGTGCTGCAAAAGCGGCATCAAGTAATATGGCATTGAGTGCGACAGGAATTGCTGGACCAGGAGGCGGTACAGCAGAAAAACCAGTCGGACTCGTCTATATTGGTTGTACATTAAATGGCAGAACAAAAGTGAAAGAATGCCATTTTAATGGCACTCGAACAGAAAACCGTATGCATACAGTAGAAGAAGTATTGAAGCTGGCGATAGAAATGGTAGAAGAAAGTACCGAAAAATAATGATTAATAAAAGAATCAAAATATCATTTGAATGATGTTTTGGTTCTTTTTCTTTTCGCTTTTTGAAACGAGACACATCAAATGATGAGAGCCCTATTTTTTTGTGTAAAAAAATTGGACACATCATGGGCATTTTGCTCAAAATGATGTGTCCAATTGAGTGTATAAAATTATGTTTAATCCTGTATAAAAGGCTTAAAATTTACCGTTATCAGATGCTTCCTGTACTGCAACTGCAACTGCTACAGTCATACCAACCATAGGGTTGTTTCCTGCACCGATAAGTCCCATCATTTCTACATGGGCTGGAACGGATGAGGAACCTGCGAACTGTGCATCTGAGTGCATACGTCCGAGAGTATCTGTCATACCATAAGAAGCTGGACCTGCTGCCATGTTATCTGGGTGAAGTGTACGTCCTGTACCACCACCTGAAGCAACTGAGAAGTATTTCTTTCCTGCTTCCTGACATTCTTTCTTATATGTACCTGCTACTGGGTGCTGGAAACGTGTTGGGTTTGTTGAGTTACCTGTAATAGATACGTCAACGCCTTCTTTCCACATGATTGCAACACCTTCGCGAACGTCGTTTGCACCATAGCAGTTAACTTTTGAACGAAGTCCATCAGAGTAAGCTGTTCTTGAAACTTCTTTCAGTTCGCCTGTATAGTAATCGTATTCTGTCTGTACATATGTGAATCCATTAATTCTAGAAATGATCTTAGCAGCATCTTTTCCGAGACCGTTCAGGATAACACGGAGAGGTTTTTTACGAACTTTGTTTGCTTTTTCTGCAATACCGATCGCACCTTCAGCTGCTGCGAATGATTCGTGTCCAGCAAGGAATGCGAAACAATCTGTTTCTTCTTCCAGAAGCATCTTTCCGAGGTTACCATGTCCAAGACCTACTTTACGCTGATCTGCTACAGAACCTGGAATACAGAATGCCTGAAGACCTTCTCCGATTGCTGCTGCAGCTTCTGCAGCTGTACGACATTCTTTTTTGATTGCGATTGCTGCACCTACGATATAAGCCCAACATGCATTTTCAAAACAGATTGGCTGAATGCCTTTGATCTGATTGTAAACATCAAGACCGGCATCCTTTGTGATTTTTTCTGCTTCTTCAATAGAAGCAATGCCATAGCTGTTCAATACTTCATTGATTTTGTCTATTCTTCTCTCATATGATTCAAATAAAGCCATTTATTTGTCCTCCATTTATTCTATGTTATCTAAATAAAACAGTAGAGATTACTCTTTACGTGGGTCGATGATCTTAACAGCATCTGCAACACGTCCGTACTGTCCTTTTGCTTTTTCCCAAGCTTCGTTAGGTGTATCACCTTTTTTGATGAAGTCTGTGAATTTTCCAAGACTTACGAACTGATATCCGATGATTTCGTTGTTTGCATCAAGTGCGATACCTGTTACATAACCTTCTGCCATTTCAAGATAACGAGGTCCTTTTGCAACAGTTCCGTACATTGTACCAACCTGTGAACGAAGTCCTTTACCAAGGTCTTCAAGACCTGCGCCGATTGCAAGACCATCTTCTGAAAATGCACTCTGTGTTCTACCATAGACAATCTGAAGGAATAATTCTCTCATAGCTGTGTTGATCGCGTCACATACAAGGTCCGTATTCAGAGCTTCAAGAATTGTTTTGCCTGGAAGGATCTCAGATGCCATAGCTGCGGAATGAGTCATTCCTGAACATCCAATTGTTTCTACCAGTGCTTCCTGAATAATACCGTCTTTTACGTTCAAAGTAAGTTTACATGCACCCTGCTGTGGAGCACACCAACCAATTCCGTGTGTAAAACCGGAAATGTCAGTTACATCTTTTGCTTTTACCCATTTTGCTTCTTCCGGAATTGGAGCTGGTCCGTGATTTGCGCCTTGAGCTACTGGACACATCATTTCTACTTCAGTTGAATAAATCATGTTAATACTCCTTTCAAATCTGTATGATTTTTCGTATGTATATTTGATTTTCAATAATTTATATACGGTCTTATTTTCTCATAAATTTGTATGTTCGTCAATCGTAACTTTCTACAAAGATAATTTTTTAACAATCTAATATTTGGGCATATATTTGAAAAAAGAGCTGAGAGTGGGGGAGAAGAAATATTGTTTTATTGGATGTTGGAAAGATGATTTTTAGCTTTACTGGCGTGGGAAATAGGTCTATAGAAAATTTGTTGTTAAAAATACCTAAAGAAAGACGTTAAAATGAAGTTTTTAATAAAAATAACTCTTCTAAAAGTTGAGATTTTCACTATGCGAAATTCATGAATCATAAGACCGACAAAAAGTGAAAAAATGAGTGTATGAGAGGAAGAAAAATCTGTATAGGTACAATAAAGGAAAATAAATCCTTTTTCAAAGGGAAAAAAGAAAAATTCGTAAAAAATTAGGTCTGGTGTAATGCAGGGATGTATAGACACAAAAGGATATATTTAGCACCGAATAAAGAGGTGTTACTGAGAATGGCAAAGAGTGGTTATTGATAAGGGCAAGTCGTTGAAAACAAGCATGGGGTATGTTATAATTGGCGGTGGAACTGGAGGTAAAAATTATGTATGAAAAAATAGCAAAACAATTATTTACATTTATAGAGAATAGCCCAAGTACATTTCATGTTGTAGAGAATATGCGCAAAGATCTTTTGGAAGAAGGATATACACAGCTTCTTGATGGACAGAAATGGAATTTAGAAAGAGGCGGAAAGTATTTTATTGTACGAAATGGTTCTGCGATCATCGCATTTCGTATTCCAGAAAAATTTTATGGTTTTCAGATCATTGCAAGTCACAGTGATTCACCGACATTTAAGATTAAACAGAATCCAGAAATGGGAGTGGAAGACCATTATGTAAAGTTGAATATTGAAAAATATGGTGGAATGATCTACTCACCTTGGTATGACAGACCGTTGTCTGTTGCGGGACGTTTGATCGTGAAAGAAGAAGGTCAGATTCGTATGAAACTTGTAGATGCTGGTCGTGATCTTGTGATGATTCCAAATCTTGCAATACATATGAATCGTGATGCGAATGCGAATATGAAATATAGCGTACAAAAGGATCTTCTTCCTTTATATGGCGACGAGACAGCAAAAGGCACATTTATGAAATTGATGGCAGATGCTGCCGAAGTAAAAGAAGAAGATATCGTAGGTCATGATCTGTATCTCTATAGCCGCATGAAAGGATCTATCTGGGGGGCAAATAAAGAATATATTTCAATTGGGAAATTAGATGATCTTCAGTGTGCATTTGCTTCATTTCAGGCATTTTTGCATTCGGAAACAGGAGAAAGTATCCCTATGCATTGCGTATTTGATAATGAGGAAGTTGGAAGTCAGACAAGACAGGGAGCTGCTTCTACATTTTTACAGGATGTTCTTCAGCGCATTTGTGAATGCTTTGGAAAAGACAGAGAAGATTATCGCTGCTTACAGGCGAATAGTTTTATGCTTTCTGTAGATAATGGACATGCAGTTCATCCAAATTATCCGGAAAAGGCATGCCCGACAAATCGTCCATATATGAACGCTGGTGTTGTGATTAAATCCAGTGCGAACCAGAAGTATGCGACAGATGGTATTTCAGCGGCAGTATTTAAAGAATTTTGCGAGAGAGCAGAAGTGCCATATCAGATGTATTTGAATCATTCAGATGTACCAGGTGGTTCTACGCTTGGTAATCTTACAACTTCATTAGTTGATATCAATACAGTAGATATTGGTCTTGCACAGTTAGCAATGCATTCTCCATATGAAACTGCAGGTATCAAAGATACTGCTTATCTTATGAATGTAGCAAAACTTTTCTATGCAAGTACAGTAAAAGAAGAAGGATACAATTGCTATCGTATCTATTAATTAATAGAATAAATAAGTAGCAGAATAAAAGAGCCATTGCTTAAGAGGGATTTTAGAATCTCGCTTGCTTAAGCAATGGCTTGTTTTTTTATTCTTGATTTTTTCCGAAGATAGATTCTGTCATTTTGCGGCCTGTAGGAGTGTTGGCAAGCCCGCCCTTTGCAGTTTCTTTTAAGGAACAAGGGAGTGCATCTCCGACTTCTTTCATTGCATCAACAACTTCATCAACAGGAATTTTGGATGAGATTCCAGCAAGAGCCATATCAGCAGCAGAAAATGCGATCATGACTCCAGCAACATTTCTCTTGATGCAAGGAATTTCAACAAGACCTGCAACTGGATCACAGACAAGGCCGAGCTGATTTTTCAGTGCGATCGCACATGCATCTGCGGATTGAGCAGGAGAACCACCGTATATTTCGACAAGTGCGGCTGCAGCCATAGCAGCGGCAGATCCACATTCGGCCTGACATCCGCCTTGTGCGCCTGCGATGCTGGCACGTTTGGCAATTACAATGCCAAATCCGGCAGCAGTAAACATTGCATGAATGATTTTTTCTCGTTCAATATTTTTTTCTTCTAAAAGACTTACAAGACAGCCTGGCATGATTCCACAGGAGCCTGCAGTTGGAGCTGCGACAATCTTACCCATTGCAGCGTTATATTCTGAAACGGCGATCGCGCGTGCCATAGCACCTGTCATGAAACTACCACAGATTCCGCCTGTTTGAGCATATTCTTTCATGATATAAGCATCTCCGCCAGTAAGTCCGGAAGTTGATTTTAAAGTTTTTTTATAGCCTTTTTGTACAGATTGTTCCATGACTTCGAAACTTTTATCCATACGTGCATAAATTTCTTCTTCTGAAAGTTCCATCTGTTCTGCCTGATCTTTTAAGATGAGAGAACCAAGAGGTGTATTTGAAGAAATCGCAGCATCGACTAATTCTTGGATTGAATCATATTTTAACAAAGGGAAACCTCCTTAAACAACTTTTAATAAAATGACATCGATAACATGTGGAAGCATCTTTAACTGAGGAATCAGACCTTCTGGAGGTGTTCCATCAATTTCAATCATCATTAAAGCTTCACCGCCTTTTTCCTTACGGGAAAGACGGAAATTTCCGATGTTGATGTCAGAATATGCCATAAAATTAGTAACAGCAGCAATCGCACCAGAACGATCATGATGACGTACAAGGATCGTGTTGTATTGTCCGGTAAATGAAACACTCATTCCGTTTACATATTCGATCAGCACATTTCCGCCGCCGATAGAGGCTCCTTGGATGGAAGCTTTTGCACCATTTACACCAATCAGATGGATGCGTACGGTGTTAGGATGTGCTTCTGGAATATCTACTTTTTTAAATTCATACTTTAATCCTGTTTCATCTGCAATCTTTAAAGAACGGCGGATATCATCATCATCTGATGGGATTCCCATAATTCCAGCAATGAGAGCCTTGTCAGTTCCGTGACCTTGATAAGTCTGTGCAAAGGAACCGGAAAGTTCGATCAATGCTTCAGCAGCTGTTTCGCCAAGGATCTTCCAAGCGATTCGTCCTAGACGAACAGCACCGGCTGTGTGGGAAGAGGAAGGACCGATCATAATAGGTCCTATAATATCAAAAACATTCATGTAAAATTCCCCTTTAGTAAATTAGTATAGTAAATCTATTATTTAATTTTACCCCATCTATAAAGAATTAGCAATTGAGAATATAAGGAATAGAAAAGAAAATAGTTAAAAATGATGGAAGAATATGATAGAATAAAAAAGAAAACGAAGGAAAAATAGAGAAATCGAACTAACGAAAAATAAATAATAAAGGGGAAAGTAAATGTTATATACAGTACCAGATTATTATAATGAATTTGAATGTATTGCTGGTGATTGCGAAGATACGTGTTGTGCGGGCTGGCAGATAGTTATAGATAAAAGCTCATTAAAGAAGTATTGGAATGAAGAGGGAGAATATCGGGAGAAGCTACATAAATCTATTAATTGGCTGCGAAAAACATTTCGACAGGATGAAAATAAAAGATGTGCTTTTTTGAAAGAGGATAATCTTTGTGAGATGTATCAGCGATTAGGAGAAAAGAGTTTATGTAAAACCTGTCAATCTTATCCACGCCATACAGAAGAGTTTGAAAATGTAAGAGAAATATCCCTTTCATTATCTTGTCCTGTAGTTGCAAGAATGTTGCTGGGAAAAAAGGAAACTGTTACATTTCAATCAAAAGAGTGTGAGGGTGAAGAAGAATTTGCAGGATTTGATCTATTTTTGTACTCAAATTTGTTGGATGCAAGGGAGATTATAATATCAATCTTACAGAACAGAGAACTTTCTATCGAGAAGAGAATGGTATTGAGCCTTGGATTGGCGTATGATATGGAAAATAGAGTACGCAGTGGAAATTTGTTCTCCTGTGATTCAGTATTTCAACGATATGAAAAACAAGAATATTTGTATGCTGCTGAAAGAAAAGCTTCAAAATTATTCATAAATATGAAAAATAGATATCAATTTAATAAAATTATGTTTAGAAATCTGTGGAATTTAGAACTTCTTCGTGAAGAATGGGAGATGCAGCTTGCAGAATCACAATATTACCTGTTTGAAAATGGAGAAAAAGCATATGGAGATTTGATCAAACAATTCAAATGGTGGATGCAGGAAGAATCGGATCAAGATTGGTCTGTTATAGCTGAACAGCTTATGGTATATTATGTGTTTACCTATTTTTGCGGGGCAGTTTATGATGAAAGGATTTTTGTAAATCTACAAATGGCTGTTGCATGTACAGAGATCATATGGAATCTTCTTGCAGCACGATGGATCAAGAATGAAAAAACATTGGATATGGATGATATCATAGAAATTGTATATCGTTTTTCTAGAGAATTGGAACATTCCGATGATAATTTAAAGACTATGTGGAGATTGATGGAGAATCAAAAAAAACTATTTAAATAGGATACAGCAGAGATGTTAAGGAGATTAGCATTTCTGCTGTTTTGTTATATCGATCAATTTTCTAGTAAATTTTATTAATGATTATTATTTAATTGTTCGATAAGCGTGTAGATCAAATCTTGATTAAGTGCGCTAAGTTGCTCGTAAACTTTGCAAAGACGATAATTTTTTTCGAGTGTATTATTATAGTCGATCTGAGCTTCGCTTGTTCGTCTGGAATCGGTGAGGCAGAGAATATAATCAATGGAAACACCAAAGAAGTTTGCAAGTGCGATCAGTGTATCAGCAGGAAGGGTATTTTCTCCATTTTCAATCCGACTGATTGTCTGCTGTGTTGTATTAACTTTTTCGGCTAGTTCTGTTTGTCTTAAATTTCTTTCTGTTCTTAATTCTTTTACACGATTCTTCAAGAGTTTCACCTCAAACTTTCTGTCTTTCATTTTATCGGATAAAAAAGTTTGTGCTATCCATCATATATGTAAATGAATACGCAGGATTTATGTATCCAAAGAAAAGTGAAAAATAATCAATTATAATTCTATATAGGATGATTTGATAAAATGAAAGGAATAATGAGAAATGAGATGTATTGAAGATGAAAAATATATCAAAGAAGAAAATGATGAGATAACGATAGGTATAAATTTGAAAAAATTCCGAATTGAAAAAAATATGAGTCAACAAATGCTTGCAAATAGATTGCATATCAAAAGACAAACGGTCTCATCTTATGAAACGGGACGAAGCATTCCGGATATTTATATTTTGATTAAAATAGCAGATATATTTCATGTTAGTATTGATGATCTGGTAGGAAGAAAAAGACAATGATCTTTACGAAATATAGACATAGATTAGGAGATTCTGTTAAAATAGAAAAAACAGAATGTAAAGGAAGTGTGGATTATGAAACAGATAAAAAGATATAGTTTGATTTTAGGATGTTTAATATGCCTGATGTTTTCAGGGTGCAGTGCACAGAAACAAACATCAGAAGATCAGGTGTCGCAGAAAGAAAATGTGAATGTGGATGGTGTAGTCGATGTTTCAGATGTACCAGAATATTCAGGAGAACCATATGTTGTGGTCAATGATAATCAACCTTCGTTTGAAGAAAATGAGATGACGACAGATGTGTTTGAACAATATGATCCATTGGATGAATTTGGTCGATGCGGAGAAGCATATGCTAATATTTGCGAAGAATTGATGCCAACAGAAGAGAGACAGAGTATCAGCAGTGTAAGACCAACAGGATGGCAGTCAGTAGAATATGATAATGTAGATGGACGTTATTTGTATAACCGTTGCCATTTGATCGCATTTCAGCTTGCAGGTGAGAATGCAAATGAAAACAATCTGATCACTGGAACAAGATATTGCAATGTACAAGGGATGCTTCCTTTTGAAAATATGGTGGCAGAATATGTAGAAGAAACAGGAAATCACGTATTGTATAAAGTAACACCTGTTTTTGAAGGCGCAAATTTAGTTGCATCAGGAGTACAAATGGAGGCAAAATCAGTTGAGGATGATGGAGAGGGTATCGAATTTAATGTATATTGTTATAATGTACAACCAGGAATAGAAATTGATTACGAAACAGGAAAAAGCTGGCTATCAGAAGAAGGATCAAAACTCTCGGAAAATAACACTTCATCTGACCGTGAAGAAAAATATACATATATATTGAATACAAACAGTAAGAAGTTTCATTTAGAAAATTGTTCTGGAACGAAAAGAATGAAAAAAGAAAATAAAGAAGAATATACAGGCAGTAGAGAAGAACTGATTTCACAGGGATATGAACCTTGTAAAAGTTGTAATCCGTAAAGCGGTATAAGGAGGAGAAAGATGAGAGAAGAAAAAGCATTTTCTACAGAGCAGTTGTTGCATGGAGGAGATTATAATCCAGAACAGTGGTTAAAACAGCCAGAAATCTTAAAGAAAGATATTGAGATGCTGAAAGAAGCTGGCTGTAATACAGTGAGTCTTGGGATTTTTTCGTGGTCAACATTAGAACCAGAAGAAGGTGTTTTTGATTTTGAATGGCTAGAAGAGATTATCAATAATCTTTATGCAAATGGAATTCGTGTGATCCTTGCAACACCTTCAGGTGCAAGACCGAAATGGCTGGCAGATAAATATCCAGAAGTGCTTCGTGTAGATGAAGCAAGACGCAGACAATTATTTGGCTTCCGTCATAATCATTGTTATACATCTCCTGTGTATCGTGAAAAGGTTGCGATCATCAATAAAAAACTGGCAGAGCGTTTTGGAAATCATCCTGCTGTGATCATGTGGCATATTTCAAATGAATACGGTGGAGAGTGTCATTGCCCATTGTGTCAGGATGCATTTCGCAAATGGTTAAAAGAAAAATATCAGACGATCGAGAATCTGAATGATCGTTGGAGCACAAAGTTTTGGAGTCATACTTATCAGAACTTTGATCAGATTGAAAGTCCATCCAGTATTGGTGAAACGCAACTCCATGCGTTAAATCTTGATTGGAAACGATTTGTGACACATCAGACAGCGGACTTTATTCATCATGAAGTACAGGCTGTACGTGATGGCGGAAGTGAACTTCCAGTAACAGCAAACCTTATGCATTATTTCAAAGGTTTAGATTATTTTAAGATTGCGAAAGAAATTGACATTGTTTCATGGGATACATACCCAACATGGCATAAACAAGATGTTATAGAGACTGCTTATGATAATGGGATGTGTCATGATCTGATGCGCTCTTTGAAGAAGAAACCATTTTTCCAGATGGAATCTTGTCCATCTTCTACAAACTGGCAGGGTGTAAGTAAATTGAAAGCACCTGGAGTCTTATTTTCACAGTCTATGCAGGCAATTGCACATGGTGGTGAAGGCGCAATGTATTTCCAGGTTCGTCAGAGCAGAGGAGCATCGGAGAAGTTCCATGGAGCGATCATCGATCATTATGGAGAGAATAATACAAGAGTATTTAAAGAAGTTGCAAAAACGGGTGATGTATTGAAGCAGATCTGTGAACTTGCAGGAAGTACAGCTGAAAGTCCAGTTGCGATCCTTTATGATTGGGATAGTCAGTGGGCGATGGAAGACAGCCAGGGACCACGAAATAAGGGATTGCATTATCATGAATCGGTATTGAAGTATTATCGTGGATTTCGTAAACAGGGATTGAATGTAGATCTTGCAGATATGGATTGTGATATTGATGAGTATAAAATGTTTGTGATCCCAATGGGATATATGTTTAAAGAAGGATTTGCTGAAAAAGTTCGTGCATATGTAGAGCGGGGCGGTATTTTGATCACGACATATTGGTCTGGAATTGCAGATGATACAGATCGCTGCTATCTTGGCGGTACTCCTCATGGAATTATGGATGTTCTTGGAATCAGAAGTGCAGAAATCGATGGACTTTATGATTGGGAAGAAAATGAACTTGTCCCAGAAGCACAGAATGAATGTAATATGGAACATTCATATAAGTGCAGAAATCTTTGTGAGCTTCTAGAACTTCGTGGTGCTCAAACAGTCATGACTTATGGAAATGACTTTTATAAAGGAACACCAGCACTTACAGTAAATTCTTATGGTTTGGGTAAAGCTTGGCATGTTGCTGCAGATGCGGATAAAGAGTTCCATGAAGAATTTATTGAAAAATTGGTTGAGAAATATGAACTTACAAGACCATTGAAAGGAAAAATTCCAGAAGGTCTTGAGATCACAACAAGAGAGAATGAGGATGCACGTTATTACATTTATCAGAATTTCGGTGCAGAAGCGATAGAGATTCCGTTGCCAGAAGGAAAGATAGAAAGTATATATGGTGATCCTGAAGAAAAATTACCGGTGTATGATATGGTGATTGTTAAAACAAACATTTAATAAAGTGCAGATAGCATAAGAAAAATTGCACCCTTCGGGGTGCTTTTTTAATGTGTGAATTTATGATAATATAGATTTATAAGGAGGTGAAAGATGTCAAAACATAAAATTTCATAAACATAAGGATGTGTTTGGCATTTCAAAATAATGAGAATAGAAGTAATAGTGGCAGCAGTTGTTGGCGCGACAGTGACGATAATGTTAAGAAGCGCTCGTAGAAGAAACAAGGAAGATAACAACTTTGTTAATTGAAGGGAAATTCGATTCTGAAATAGTTAGATTATAAGTATCATCCATTTGAAAGTGAGGTGCCCTAAAAGTTAGACTTTTATTGCGTAACAGATGTTGCATCTGTTACGCATTTTTATGCAACTAGCAGGTTGATTCTGTATTCAAGAGGGCTCGTCCATCCTAGTTTCTGTTTAATTCTATGTTCGTTGTAATACAGGATGTATTATTACCTTTAATTGTTAGATCTGGGTCTGACTTTTGGGGGCGTTTTTTGTGTGTTATTTGAGTGTGTATTCGCTGATACATCTTCCGATTTCAACGATATCACTTTTTCCAGTGAATTCAAATTTAACTTTTCCGAGTCCGCTAAAATACATTTCCAACTCACTATCCAAATCTAACACACCAGCTGTTTCTACAGAGTAAGCTGATACTTTAGAATATGGGAGAGATGTAAAATCTTTCTTTTTGCCAGTTAATCCTTGTACGTTAACAGAAATTACACGTTTATTTGTAAACACAACATAGTCTCGCATTGCTTTGTATACTCCGATAATCATTTCGCCGTTAATTAACAGAGGCGCAATATCTTTTGTGACTGTTTCGGGAGCAATTTGGCTCATTTTAACATAATTACTGTTTTTGAAATCGATCATTTTAAAATCCTCCATTTTTAATTAAAACATTTTCATTCCAAATGTGATACAGAAATATTTATTATTCGTTATTAACAGGAGTTAAGGATATGTGCGCTGGTTCCTGTATTTCTATGAACCAGCCTTCCGTAATATCGAGAGCGGCTTTTTCGCCCGCATCAAGTAGTACAATATTTCCTGTATTAGAATACTCATCATACCCAGTTTCTTCGTTTTTGGCGAATCCTTCGTAAACAGAAACTTGAGTCATATATTCGCCTTCGTTAATTACTGTGTACGATCCGGCTGGAACATAATATGCGTAAAATGATTCTTCCATATCGGTTCCGACGCTCATAGTAATTTGTTTTCCGTACTCGCCTTGTTCACCAGCAATCAATTCGATAGCAGTATTTTGTTTTGCCTTAAGATCAGTAGAGTCATCATTAACAGGTTCTTCAACTTCCATATCCTCAGATTTGTCAGATGAAGCATCTTCAGCTATAGTATCGATAGGCGTGTTTTCTGCTTCCGTACTTCCACAAGCCATCATCGACAGTGACAATGTTGTAGTTAGTAGGACTATCAATTGGTTCATAACCGATTGGTGTCAGGTTCGAATCCTGGATGGTCTATAAATACTTCATCTTTTTGCGTAAAAGTATCAACATACGTACATGTATATGATATTATATACTTGTGAGGAGGTGAAAGACAGATGAGTAAGAAAAAATAAAAGAAAAAGAACCTGATAAAACTTATCACTACCTGGTAATTGCTTTGGGAACGTTCTTAACAGGTTTGGCAAGTCTTATACAGGCTCTCAAGTAAAGGGGAAAGGGCGAAAGCTCCAATCCTTAATAAAAGAATAACTCATCTGATATAAAATGAAAAGTATAAAATTCAAAGAGCTGTTTTTGATTTCCGCATGGACGATATTCTTTGCATCGGGGCGAAATATTTATTCGTCAATATTATTACTGTGTGCAGGCATGTATTTATTGGCAGAAGTAATTTACGAGATTGCAAAGAAGTGCGGGAGGTGACACATGGAGAAAAAACGCAGACCGCAGGATAAGTGGGATGAAAAAGCAGGGCTTGTTCCTAAAACTTATAAAGTAAATAAAGAAATTGCGGTAGAGTTCCAAGAAGCATGCAAAAAGAAAGGTGTTTCGATGGGCGGACAATTAAATACGATGATGAA
>CAZAEC010000033.1:0-19423 GCA_964484055.1 uncultured Clostridium sp. | reverse complement strand
TATCAAAGTTCTTTGTTGTCGTTCTTTTTTGCGACAGCTCATTTATATTATCATAAGCAGTTCGCTTTGTCAAGAACTTTTTCAATTTATTTTTTGTCGCTTTTCGTTAAACCCTTTCTTCAATCTCTCGATTGGAAGTTTTTAACTGCTGTATCTCAGCGACAAGTGATATCTTATCACGCCACTTTTTAATTGTCAACGTTTTTTTTGTTTTTTATTTATTTCGCACAATTCAGATAAATCACCACTTTAATTGCGTTAATTTACGCAAAACATAAGTTTTCACAATTTATTTTCCAATCATACCTTTCTATTTCGATTACTTAATTATATTTGTCCAAACAATAACACGTATCCCCTCTATACTTAAACAAAAAGAGACAGCAGATCACAAAATCCGCCGTCTCTTTTCATCGTTCATATATTTTTATAAATCATTTATTTTAACTTGTTGATCATCTTAAGGATTCTCCCTGCAGATTTGCGAATCACTTCTCTTGACAAGTCACCTTCTTTATATGCATTTCTGATATTCTTATCATCCTTCAAACTTCCTGGCATAATAATATCATTTCCTGATGCTGCACATTTCCATGGGATACTTCCATCTTCTGGTACCGTTGTATTCCAATCAGTCATCACAACTCTGTCAAATCCCCACTCTTGACGCAGTATCTTTGTACACAGATCGTGACTATTTGCTGCATGAACTCCATTTACTAGATTATATGAAGACATAACCGCGATCGGCTCACTTGTTTTTACAGCAATTTCAAATCCACGCAGATAAATTTCGCGAAGTGCTCGTTCTGTAAGTCTTACATTGACTCCCATTCGATTGTCTTCTTGATTATTACATGCAAAGTGCTTGATCGTAACTCCACATCCCGATTTACTTTGCACTCCTTTTGTAACTGCTGCTGCTATTGCACCTGATACCAACGGATCTTCTGAATAATACTCGAAATTTCTTCCACATAATGGATTACGATGAATATTCAATCCCGGTGCCAGCCAAAGCTGTACATGGAACTCCTGCATTTCTTCAGCAATATATTTTCCGAATTCTTCCATTAATTCTATATTCCAAGTCTGTGCCAATGCTGTTCCCACAGGAAATGCTGTACAAAACTGATAATATGTATCCGCACCCTCATGTTTTTCCTGATTTCCAAGAAATCCATTTTCTAATGCGCCAAGCACTCCTATCGCATAAACTTTATCCGTTTTCCGATCTACTTCATAACTTTGCTGTAAACGTATTCCTGCTGGGCCATCTGCCATTACAAGCGCTGGAACACCATATTTATCATATAACCCTTCTGTTGTTTCACCCGCTGATCCTGGAACTTTAACTCCTGCTGCCCCCAATGTACTTGCTGTTTTTGAAATATTTCCATATAGAAGCGGAATTAATTCTTCCGTTGTCTGCTCCATATCAACAAACCGCTCTTCAAAACACTGCTCTTTCAAAACCGGTACAAACTCATAAGTAGGAATCTCGTGTTTCTCATCTATCTGTTCTTTATTAGCTTCTGCTTTTTGTACCTGTAACCCCTTCTTCAAATATTCTGGGATTTCCTGTTCCATATCCAATAATTTTGTTCGTTCAATAACTGTGTCTTCAGATACATACAACTGTGCCTCTTCATTTAAATTGAGAGAACTATTTCCAATCCATATTCCATAATTTCCAGCTTCTACTATCCATGCATGGTCTTCTTCGTAAAAACTAGCAATTGCTTTCTGATCAAACACAATGGCAACTGTCTGCTCTTCTCCTGGCTGCAATTCTTTTGTCTTAACAAAGCCTACTAAACGCTTGTATTCTTTTTGTATTCCATCCTGAGGAAGTGTCACATAGACTTGAACTACTTCTTTCCCAGCAAATGTATTTCCTGTATTTTTTACGATCACTTCGACATTTACATTTTCATTCTCAATTGTAATAGAATTACATTTGTATTCAAATGTTGTGTATGACAATCCGTATCCGAATGGGAACAATGGTTTTATGTTCATACTATCAAAATATCGATACCCAACAAAAATTCCTTCTTTATAGTCTTCCGTTTCTAAATTTCCATTCAGATAACTAAAAGATTCCGATGAAGGATAATCTTCATATCTTCTCGCCCATGTCGTTGTCAGTTTTCCATTTGGAACCGCATGACCAAACAATATATTTGCAACGGCTCTTCCGCCTTCCTGCCCAAGCTGTGAAATATTTAAGATTGCCTTTATATTTTCTGTTTGATCCAGAATCTCAGTTAATTCTACCGGCCCACCTGCATTGATCAAAATCACTGTCGGAATCTTATTTTCATCGAGGAACAAAAGATCCTCTCTTTCTCTATCACTTAAATAATAATCCCCTTTTTCTTTTCGACGATCTTTTCCTTCACCAGATATTCTGCTCACAACATAGATTGCCACTTCAGCCCCTTTAATATCCTGTGAACAGACTGCTCGTCCTATAGGAAATGTAAAAGGATTTACTGCATATGCATCAAAAGGGTTATCAACCAATTCTGCTTCTTTTAATATTTTTTCTTTCCATACATGTCGTGCTTCATGGTATCGAGCCTCATAATCCTCCAACCATTCTGTACTAACAATTGGAACACCTGTTTCAGCAATTCCCTGATAGATCGAAATATTTTCACGATTATTTACATCACCAGAACCAATTCCACCTTTTACAGTCTTCCCTGCGCCTATCCCAAGAAGTGCGATTGAAGTTTTCTCAGTAATAGGAAGCAGTCCCTCATTTTTTAATAATACAATGCCTTCTTCTGCTGCCTTTCTCGCAAAAATCCGATGTTTCTCTTCTCTGGCTGTTATATTTATGTTTTTCGATCCACTGTGGTTCCAATTATTTATCATCTTTTTCACCTCTTTTAATCTTTCGAAACAAAGTGGTCAAGTCCACTTCAGCTCCTTTAATCCCTCATTCTTGAGGTCCTTACTTATTTCTTAGCAAGCCAAAAAGAAAGAGCCGGTATTCTTTTTTACAGAATCTCCACCTAGCTCTTTCTTACTAAATTCTATTATTCTTTTACTCCACCAAGTGTTACACCTGCAATGATATATTTGGAAAGTAACAGATATACAATAATGATCGGCACAATCGCTACAGTGATCATCATGTAAATTTTTCCCATATCAAAATTCATATAGTCTGCACCACGCAATGTTGCGATCAAAATAGGAACTGTCATTTTATCTTTTGACTGAATAACTAATGCTGGTACGAAGTAGTTATTCCATGATCCTACAAATGTAAAGATTGCCTGTACTGCAATCGCTGGTTTGATGATAGGTAATACGATCTTATTAAATATCATAAATTCTCCTAAACCATCAATTCTGGCAGCTTCAACCAAAGAGATTGGAAGTGAAGATTGCAGATAACTATACATGAAATAAAATACTGCTGGGGAAGCAATGGATGGAATGATCAATGGAAGTAAGGAATCGTACATTCCCATATTTGTGATCAAACGTAAGAATCCCATTGCAGTAACCTGTGTAGGCATAACAAGGATTGCCATAATAAATGTAAATGCAACTTTTTTCAATTTAAAATCGTATGCATATAATCCATATGCAGTCAATGAAGAAAAGTATGTGCATAACGCTGCTGAACAAGTTGATACGATCACACTGTTCAAGATTCCTCGGAACATAGGAAATGTTCCATCATTTGCTACACTCTTCAAATTTTCTATAAGATGAGTTCCTGGCAATGCAGAGAATCCTTTTTGAAGATCTGCATGTGAACGTGTCGCATTGATAAGCAAAATATAAAAGAAAAACAGGCACATAAAGGATAAGAGCACAAGCACTGCATGTGCTAAAATAGTTCTAAATCGACTTCCTGATTTTGATTTCATTTTGAATTCCTCCTCTCCTGTCTTGCTTGCTTCTTCGCTGCTTTCTTAGAACCGTCTGGATCATCATCTACTGTCATCTTATATACAAAGAAACATAAGATAGCACTGATTATAAACAAGTAAACTGATAATGCACCAGCCATACCATAGTTCTTACTCTTCAAATGATTATTCAAGAACATAATCAATGTTGTTGATGTTCTATCTGGATTTCCCTGTCCATTTGTCAAAATCTGTGGTACGTCAAACATCTGGATACCACCAATGATTGATGTGATCAATGTATATGCAAGAATTGGACGGATCAAAGGTAATGTAATATAGAAGAATCTCTGAATACTATTACATCCATCCAAATTAGATGCTTCAAATACATCTTCGCTGATTCCCATGATTGCAGCCATTAACATGATCGTTGTATTACCAAACCACATAAGGAAGTTCATCAACCCGATCAGTGATCTTGTTCCCCATACAGTCCCCATAAAATCAATAGGATTCTTTATCCATCCAAGAGACATTAAAATTGAATTAACAGGTCCATTTGTTGAGAACATTGTAAAAAACAATAATGCAAATGCAGATGCCATGATTAAGTTTGGAAGATAGATAACAACTTTAAAGAATTGTTTACCACGTAATTTCAAACGTGTATCTGTAAACCATGCTGCCAAGATCAATGCAATAACAATCTGTGGTATAAATCCGATAAGCCATAAGATCAGTGTGTTCTTTCCATATTTGAACATATCTGAATGCAGTAGACTTACATAATTTGCCAAACCAATAAAATTAGGTCCAACTTCTTTGATTCCCGAACGATAATATTCAAAGAAACTATATCTTACAGTATCAACTAAAGGTATCAAAGAAAAGATTAAATATGTTACAAAAAATGGAAGAATAAATATGTATCCCCATTTTCCATAATTAATACCTTTTTTCTTTTTCTTCATAATTGATCTTCCTTTCTAATAAATCTGCAGAGCAATCATGCCCTGCAGATTTAAAATTGTTATTCTGGCCAATTCACTTCTGTGATGTCTGGATAACGTTCGATGATCGCTGTTTCAAAGTTTGCTTTTGCTTTATCAAAGTCAATATTTCCCTGAAGATAATCACTGAATGAACTCTGGATCAATTCAACACAACCCTGATCATAAGCTGACAGTGGTGCAATCTTAATATTTTCTGCAACTGGTGCAAAATATTTAAATGGATTCTGTCCGCCAAGGAAATCTGATGAGAATGCTGCATCGTCTGTTGCTGCATCTGCCATACCAGATTTTGTATTTGTGAAATCTGAATAATCCTGAGAAATCTTTAACAGATTATCCTGAGTTGCTGTCATTGCTAAAATGATATCTTTTACGTGTTCTGGATTATCTGTACCTGTTGCACCGTGAATGTAAGAACCACCCCAGTTGTATTCCTGTGGAGGAGTTGTTACTGCCCATACACCTGTATCACCATCCCAGTTAGGATTAAGCACGAAATCAATACCCCATGCTGGAAGCAAGAAAGCAAATACTTTTGACTGAGATCCCATTGATTTGTTCCAGTCATCATTCCACTGTCCTTTAACTGTTGGATTTAAGTATCCTGCATCCAACCATTCTTTTGAATCATTTACCCAATCCATGATCTTCTGGTCTACTGTGATTGTTGTATCTCCTGGCTGTACCCAAGATTCATCAATGCTGTTTCCATACAAACGGAATGTGTCTGCATAAGAAGCAAATGTATAATATCCTTTGTCTTTTAATTCCTGAGCAGTTTCTTTGATTACTGTCCAGTCTTTTACTTTTTCACCAATTTCTTCTGGATCGTCTGTTCCAAATACGTCCATTGCGATATCACGACGATATACTAACAGACCTGGACAGCACTGCCATGTAGAACCTCTCTGAACGCCGTCTGAATCAGATGCTGTTGTTCTTGTAAAATCATACTGATCTGCCATATCTGTGTCTGGATCGATTCCTAAATCAGTAAGTGGCATTGCAACATCTGCATCTTTATCTGTATATTTAAATACATAGTCTGTTTCAGATAAGAAAATATCTACTTTATCATCATTGCTTGCATCTGCCTGCTGCAGTAATGCTTCATCCAACTTCTGCTGATATACACCATCCTGATTTGGATTGATGATCCAGTGAATTTCTGTTCCGTCCTTTAATGTTGTAACTGAGCCATCTTTTGATGTTGATTCTACTTCTGGATATACAGCTTCGAGACGTTCACGGAATTCGTCATTCCAAGAATAAATGTTAAGGATTTTTCCTTCCTCTACTGCTGCCCCATCGTTAGATGCTGGTTTACTTCCACATCCAGCCAATGCACTGGAAGCAACTGCAACTGCCATTAATGCTGCTACGATTCTCTTATTCATAGTAATCCTCCTCATTTTCTTTTCCACATTCAATGTGTTTCGTTTTTGATAATAAAAATATATCATTTTACCTTTATAAAATATATTATTATTCTTAACAAAATATCAAATTCGTGTCATAATATAAAAAATTATTATTTTTAAGTCGGAGGTTATTTTATGACACATTCTCAAGAATTGTATCATACTGAATTAGAAAATAACGAACACGAATCCATCCACAGATCCCCTTCTGTTGAATACTCTTTTTACAATGCAGTAAAATCCGGAGATATGGAAACGGTCTTACAAAATTGTAATACCGATGACTTTATCAATTTAGAAGGAACTGGTATTTTATCACGCAATCCTGTTACAAATATCAAATATCACTTCGTAGTAACTGCAGCCATGTTGACACGTTACTGTATTGAGGGTGGATTAGACCCAGAACAAGCCTATCGGCTCAGTGACTTTTATATTTTAAAAATGGATTCCTGTACTACAATTCGACAGGTAGCCGATCTCCATCACACTATGGCAAAGGATTTTACCGGAAAGATGATCTTACAACAGAAAAGTTCTATTCTTTCAAAACCTGTTATGCAATGCATCGATTACATATATGCACATATAAAAGAACGGATCACCATCCAAGACCTTGCTGATCATACTGGAATGTCAACCAACTATCTTTCTCGTGTTTTCAAGCAAAATCTTGGTGTATCGATTAGCGACTATATTCGTCAGTTAAAGATTGAAAAAGCAACACATCTTTTGAAATATTCAGATAAACCGATCGTCGACATTGCGAATTATTTTTCCTTTTCTTCTCAAAGTCATTTCATTCAAACTTTCGAGAATTTTATCGGAATGACTCCAAAAAAATATCGGGATAAGTACTATAAATCTATGTGGTAAAAATTTACTTTATCCATAAAAAAACCAGAATCATGTAATTTCTCACTACATAATTCTGGTTTTCTTTATTTTATGCAAGTTCCACACATATTTGATGTCTTTCGTCTATTGATAAATTTTCAATATTTGCTTTTGAAATAGATACACATTTCGCTCCATCATATTCCATCGAAATTCCATCACACGTTGCTGCTTTTATCTGTACTTCGCCCACATTTTTCTTTTGTTTATTAGAAATGCAGACTGTGAACTTTCGGCCAGAAAATTCGAATTTTAACGTTGCATTTCCCTCTTCATCATATTGTTCTGGCATAAGTGCCGGTGAAATTGTTAGATTTCCACACTTTCCTTTCACGCCAAATACTTCTGTGATCATCGTAAGCATATACCAACTTGCAGCTCCTGTCAGATATGCGTAAAGTCCTTTTCCATCATTATCAAAATATTCAGGTATTCCCGGATACATCATACTATTTTCAAAATCCATTGATGCATCTAATAATGCCTGCAGAACTTTATGTCCTTCCTTTGCATATCCTCTCTGGTATAATGCATTCGCATACATTACTGCCATATGCGAAAATACCGCTCCGTTCTCTTTTTCTCCATATGCAAATCCGAACATTCTTCCGAGATCAAATTTTTCTTCTTTGAAGTTTGTATTCAAACGATATCCGCCCGCTTTTTTATCATATAAATATTGATCTGCACTTTTACAGATTGCCTCTATCTGTTCTTTCTGTGCAGTCTTGCTCATGATTGCAAATACCTGTCCGGTTAACATCATTCGCACATTATCATCTGTACAACCTTCTACTTTTTGTTTGTGATTATCATAATATCCATTAAACCAACCATTTTCACCATCTTGGATCCACTCATTTAATCGGATATTTTCCATTAGCCATTCGGCTTTTTCTTCGAGATTTTCACTTAACTGATCTATACGGACACAAATCGTATGTCCACTCACATTATGTTCACACTGTTCTGTATAATTTCTCAGCAACTCTCTCTTTTTCTCAGCATCCTGATACAATTCTCTTCCTGAAGACAGCAATGGTTCTAACTCTCTCGCAATCTCAATCTCATGGATTCCACTCATCTGTTCAAGATCCTTAAGACTCTGTGCAATATCTTTTAGATTGCCAGCGTATGCACAAGTAAATGCAACACTTTCACCATTTTCCCATGCCATATCCAGTGCATCATTCCAGTCTGCCCCATGCAGTTTCATCTGATTATGCTCACCAACATCATAAAACGCACATAAATTCTGTAAAAGAATATGCTCTAATACGGTTCCATAATAAACGTCCCCTTGTTCCGTTTTTTGATATTTTCCATATTCAGCATTCCACTGTGTGTCATGTGAAGTTCCTCTTTTTGACTGCAGATCTTTAAAATATGGGATTTTCTCAAACAGAACTTCCATATCTCCTGTCTGATCCATATATAACTTCGTTGTCACAAATGGCCAAAAAGCATGATCCATCCAAACACGTGTGATATTATTTCTATCAGCGATAAATTCTCCCTGTGCATTTCCAATGATCGTAGCATTCGTTCCATCTACTCGAACACCACCATAATTATCAACGATCATCTGACGTACGCCTGAAGGATTCATGATCAAAAGTGCCAGACAATCCTGCCATAAATCTCTCCATCCACGGCCTCCCTTTCCATAATCATGATATGGAAGGAAGGAGCATCCATAGATTCTTCTAAGAATCGGCTGGAAACAGATCCATTTGAGATAATTATCAACATCAGAATTACCTGTTTCAAATGTAACATTGACTTTTTCTTTCCAATGCTGTTTAATTTTTTCTAATTCTGCAAGAACCTGTTCTTTTGTGCGATATGCCTCTGCAATTTCTCCAATTTTTTCTTTATCTTCTGTTGCACCGGCAAGCACAATATAAGTAACAGATTCATTTTTCTGAAGCTTCACATTTTCAAATGCGAATCCACCAAGTGCTTCTTTTCCTTCTATTTCAGCCCCTGAGCCAACTCCTGTTTTTTCTGTTCGAACTGCTTCCGGTATCAAGAAAGAACCACCCACACCAATAAACATTTCTACTGTTGGATAGAATGCTTTTGGAACTTTTCCATCTGCCGTTGAACCATATACAAAATAAGTTGTATGATTTTTCTGATGTCCACGCTCATCAAATGATAATACCGGCGTAATTTCTACCCCATAATTCGTTGTTTTTATTCTATGCAACAGCGAAGTTACATGTCTGTGGTCACGAATATTATCAGCACTTCGTCCATATATCGGAATCGCAGTGATCGGTGTGATCTCCAATTCGTCATTCGAAATATTTGTAAATTCTACAAGATGGACTTCTGCCATACCATCCAATGTCACAAAAGACGTAATTTCTGAACTGATTCCATATTTTTTAGAAGACCGCTGTAACTTCTGCCACATAAATCCTGCTTCTAATAAACTCTCATCCTGCTCGTCAGTATATTTTTTATATTCCTGCTCTGCTGATACGCCACATGCGGACCAATATCCTTTTCCCTTTATCCGACACCAGAAATTTCTAGTGCTTCGATTATTATGCAGATTTTCAATACTCACAGGTTCCAACAAAAAATGATTCTGATCTATTTTGCTATCTCCCGCCAATGTCGGCGTAATACTTGATTTCAAACCATTCTCGCCAGCAAGTGGCAAATAAAGTCCACTATAATTCTCAGGATTGTGAATGATAAATGTTCCTTCTTTATCTTGAAATCTTATCTGTTTCATCTCAATACCTCTTTTATTTCCTATGACATGAAAAATTCAATCTCTGTCTGCTCAGTTAACTTTTCTTGTGGAATATAATTTCCTTCCAATTTCTCGCCATTTACGATCAATTGTTTGCAGCCAGATTCTACTTTTCCCGGATTCTTCACTACTATATGCAAGTGACAGCCTCGGAAGTCTTTTTCTATCTCAAATGTTTCCCATTCCTTTGGAACAGATGGACTAATGTGAAGGCCATAAAAATCTGGTCGCATACCTAAGATACCTTCCACACATCCAACCATTACTGTAGATGCTGTTCCTGTCAGCCAATGCACATGTGAACGTCCAAAGTTCGGACTTGCCTTTCCTTCTGTAAACTGTCCATAACAATATGGTTCCAATCTTCTGATCTCAGCTCTATCATTTTGTGCAGCTGGAGCATTTTCCATAAAATACTGAAATGCTCTTTCGCCATGTCCTCTCAAAGCTTCTGCAAGGATGATCCAGCCTTGGGACTGTGAAAAGATACCTGCATTTTCTTTTGTTCCAGCATTGTAGATCACTGCTAATGCTCCATCGAAAGCATGTGCGTGATATGGAGGATCCATAAGAATCGCACCATACTCTGTATTCAACTTATCATATACATTCTGCAGTGCAAGATCTGCCTGTTCATCACTTGCCAGACCACTGATAACTGCCCAGCTTTGAGGATTCAGCCACATATTCGCCTCTGGATCAGTACGCTTTCCGATCACTTCGCCATTTTCTGTAAATCCTCGAATAAAACGATCTTCATTCCAACATAATTCCTGGATCAATGTTTCTAATTTTTTCTGACTCTCATTTAAGTATTCTATATAACTGTCATCTTTTTTATAAACAGCAAATTCTCTTAAAATAGTCATCGCATAATAAAACTGTAATGCTACGAATGTAGATTCACCATCTTTTCCAAGTCGGAGACAATCATTCCAATCTGCATATAATCCCGCTGGCATTCCATGTTTTCCTAAATGATTCATAGAAAATGCGATCGCACGTTTCAGATGTTCATATACTGTTCCTTCATCTTTGTTCGCAAATGGAATAACCTCATCAATAAAATCTACATTTCCTGTCTCTGAAATATATTTATATACCGTAGGGAAAAGCCACAGTGCATCATCTGCACGATAAGCAGGATGACCTGTTTCCTGTACATAAGATGCGTCGTCAGGCGTATCTTCATGGCCCGGATTATGTGTAAATTTTACAAGTGGAAGTCCTCCGCCATTATCTACCTGAGCTGAAAGCATAAAACGAATCTTTTCTTCCGCCATTTCTGGTGCAAGATGGATCACACCCTGAATATCCTGTACCGTATCACGATATCCATAACCATTACGTAATCCACAATACGTAAATGAAGCTGCACGTGACCAGATAAATGTCATAAAGCAGTTATAAGCATTCCACGTATTGATCATTGTATTGAACTCTTCACTCGGAGTTTTAATCTGGAAATGTGATAACTGTCCATGCCAATAAGCAATCAATTCTTCCAGTTCTTTCTGACATACTGATTCACAATCTTTGTAATGTTCTACAATAGCCTCCGCTTCGTTATCTTCTTTCATTCCAACTAAGAACGCCATTTCCTTTGTTTCTCCTGGCGCAAGACTTAATGTTGTAGACAAAGCTCCACAGGCATTCCCGTTATAATTTGCTTTTCCACTCAATTTTCCTTCCACAACACTCTGTGGATTTCCATATCCGTGATATCTTCCAAGAAAGTCCTCTTTATCTCCGCACCAAGAATCTACTTTCGTTCCTGCCAATCCGAAAAATCTATTAAATACATTCTTATTATCTACGTCTTTTCCGTCCTCAAGTTTATCCAAATTCGCATGAATCATCTGACGTACTCGATTCTCTTTAAATTCCGTTCTTGTAATAAACTGAGAATATTGCAAATTCACCTGATCCTGCTCATAATTGCTGTTATTTGTAAATTCAGCATACCCAAATATACTAATTTCACGCTCTTTATCGGATTTATTCGTAACACTCAGATTCCATACTTCATAAGACTGATCCAGCGGTACATAATATCTTACTTCCGAATGTATCTGTGCATAATCCGCCAGCATTTTTGTATATGCAGTTCCATGATGACATTCACTTTTATATTCTTCTAAATCTTTCCCAACCGGCTGCCATGAAGCTGACCAATAATCCCCTGATGCATTATCTCTTAAATAAATATATCTTCCCGGTTCATCAAAATGATTAAAAATATATCGGAGGATTCGTCCATTTGCTCCTGACTTTGCAAAACTGTATCCACCTGCATTGTTTGATACAATTGCTCCATACTCTGGAGAGCCAAGATAATTAACCCATGGTGCTGGAGTATCTGGTTTCGTAATCACATATTCCTTTTTTTCTTCATCAAAATATCCATATCTCATGTCACGATTTTCCTCTCTTAGCTTATTTTTATCTACTATATCTTTTTCTGATAAAATGATATATAAAATTTAATGTGAAAATATCAAATTCATGACATGACTTTTATATTTTAAAAATATAGACATTAAAAAACAGATTTTCTATAAATACAAAAAGGCTTAGGAATCTCCCAAGCCTTTTGTAACTCAACCTATCTTTTCTTTAACGTAAAACATACTGAGAATTGCTTAAATAAATCTCCTCGATCAATTGTAACTCTTCTTCACTAAATGTTGTATTCTGAATTGCTTTAATATTATCCAAAATCTGTGAAGCTTTTGATGCACCGATCAGTACACTTGTTACTGCATCATCACGAAGTACCCATGCCAAAGCCATTTCAGCTAAAGTCTGTCCTCTTTCTGCTGCCAGATCATTTAATTTACGGATCTGATCCAAACGATCTTCTGTAATTGCTCCTTCTTTTATGAAACGACCATCTGTTTTTATACGGCTGTCTTCTGGGATACCATTTAAATATCTGTCTGTTAATAATCCCTGTGCTAATGGACTGAATACAATGATACCCTTTTTCAATTCAGCAGCTTTATCTTTTAAACCATTATTTTCAATCGTTCTATCAAAAATGGAATAACGGTTCTGATTAATCACAAATGGACATTTCAGATCATTCAGAATTGCTGTCGCTTTTTCCAAATGTTCTCCGTCATAATTAGAAAGACCAACATACAATGCTTTTCCACTTGCAACCGCCTGTGCTAAAGCTCCCATTGTTTCTTCTAATGGAGTATTTGGATCCATACGATGATGATAGAAAATATCCACATAATCCATTCCCATGCGTTTCAGACTCTGATCAAGACTAGCAAGAAGATACTTTCTGCTTCCCCAATCTCCATAAGGGCCATCCCACATTTCATAACCAGCTTTTGTGCTAACAAGAATTTCATCACGATATGGCATGAAATTTTCTTTTAAAATACGTCCCCAATTAATTTCTGCACTGCCTGGTGCTGGTCCATAGTTATTCGCCAGATCAAAATGTGTGATTCCATTATCAAACGCTGTAAAGCAAAGTTGTTTCATGTTCTCATATGATGATGTGTCACCAAAATTATGCCATAATCCTAATGAAACTGCTGGTAATTTTAATCCACTATTTCCACAAGAACAATACTTCATTGTTTCGTAACGTTTTTCTGATGCCTGATACATAAGATCCCTCCTAAATTTTTATTCTTTACTTTACCATACTCCTTCAAGTATACTTGAAGTCAAGAAGATTTTAGGGAGGCGTCCTATGGCACAGTATAATATTAGAGAAGTTTCTGAAATGTTTCAATTACCAGCATCCACACTAAGATATTATGAAGATCAGGGAATCTTAACAAATATCAAAAGAACCGATTCCGGACGGCGTATTTACGAAGACTGTCACATCTATCGGTTAAAGACAATCTGCTGTTTTAAAAATGCTGGTATGACAATCTCTCAGCTACAGGAATTTTTTACTTATGAATCTGAAGAAGAACAGCATATTGATTCTATTTTAAATCTTTTGAATACACACAAAGACAATATTACCGAGCAGATCACGACTCTTCAGAATTCTTATGCTCATCTGCTTAGAAAATTGCACTATTATGAAGACATCAAAAAAAGTCTTAAATCTAATCAGCCACTCCCAGAATGGAAAGATTATAAATTTAAGACCTTTACTGAGGAATAGCGACTATTCCTTTGTTTTCGTATCATTTTTTATAACATTTAACTCTTTGATATATCTAACATCACAAGCAAAATGTTCTGTTTTTACGATCGGTTCCTTGATTCTTTGGAATCCGTATTTTTCATAAAATCGCTGTGCAGCCTTCATATTATCTAATGTTTCCAAATAACATCTTTGATAATAGTTCGCTGCATACTGCAATGCTTCTTCAATCAGCTTATGTGCCAGACCACATCCACGTACTTCCGGAAGGCAATACATTTTCTGCAGTTCACACACATCTTCTATTCCGCTCAACCTTCCGATTCCTACACCACCTACAATCTGTCCTTCTTTATTTTCCGCTACCCAATATTTATTTCCTTCAGAATTGTAAATTTCTGAAAATCTAGACAGATCTGGATCTGCCCATGCAGTCCCTTCATGATTCGCTCCATACTCGATCAAGCATGATCGGATTACATGTTCTACTGCTTTATCGTCTCTCTTTTCAATCTCTCTAATCTGGTAATCCATTTTCAATTCCTATCTCTTTCTATGCATACTGTTACGTTCTTGTCTTATTTTAATTATAGTTATTCGAAAAAATTTATCAACGCTCCACTTCATTTTCATATATTTTTCTTTCAACTCGTATGATATACCCCTGTTCTTATAACAGTCGTTTTGACTTTCCATAGTTCCACTGATAGAATAAACATTATAAATATTTATTATTGAAAGGATCAACTCTTATGAATGAAACAGACAATAAATACGATGCGCTATTTACTCCTTGGCACATCGGTAATGTTGAGATCAAAAACCGAATTGTAATGTGTCCTATGGGTGGCACTTCATTGTTTGGCTGGTTTGAACTTACTGGATGTCACTTTGATAAAGAAGCCGCAAATCTATTTCTCAAAAGAGCGCAAAACAATGTAGGACTCATCATCCCAGGCATTGCTCCATTACGTGATACATTTTGGGGAAAATGGCTCTGGCAGAATCCAAAAATGTTTGAAGAACTCAAAGTTTTTATGGATGAGATTCATAAAACAGGAGCGAAACTTTTTATTCAGCTTACCGCTGGTATGGGACGTTCTTGGGCCATTACGGAACTTATCGCTCCACTTCACAAAAATAAAATTACACGTACACTTATAAAACCAATTATTGATACTTCACACGAACTTGCTTCACCTTCTCCACAAAAATCTCGTTGGGCACATGATATTGAATGTCCTGAAATGACTGTGGAACAAATTCATGAGATCATCGAAGCCTTTGCGAAAACTGCAAAACTTTGTAAAGAAGCTGGGGTTGATGGTGTGGAAGTTCACGCTGTCCATGAAGGTTATCTTCTTGACCAGTTTGCAATCGAATTCTTTAATAAACGTACAGATGAATATGGCGGAAATTTTGAAAATCGTTATCGCTTTGCCGTTGAAGTAGTAAAAGCTATTAAAGAAGCTTGTGGCGAAGATTATCCAGTATCTTTGCGTTATTCTGTAGAATCTAAATTAAAAGGATTCTGCGAAGGCGCTATGCCTGGTGAAAACTACACGGAAGTCGGTCGTAATATGGAAGAATCCGAAAAAGCGGCCAAGTATTTACAGGATGCAGGTTATGATATGCTCAATGCTGATAATGGAACATATGATTCCTGGTATTGGTCACATCCACCTATGTATATGCCTGAAAACTGTAATCTTGATGATGTTGCACATATCAAGAAATTTGTCGATATTCCTGTTGTATGCGCTGGTAGAATGGATGCAGAAGTTGGTGCAAAAGCGATTGCTGATGGTAAGATCGATGGTGTTGGTGTTGCCCGTCAATTCCTTGTTGATCCTGAATGGGTTACAAAGTTAATGAATGACAGACTTGAAGATATCAAACCTTGCATTTGCTGTCACAGCGGATGCTTCAATTTCTCATCATCAAAAGGACATGCGAATACTCAGGATTTAAAAGATACTATGGGTCTTTCCCGTTGTGCACTTAATCCTGAAACAATGCAGTCCAAAAAATACTACATCAAACCAGCAAAGAAACAAAAGAAAATTGCAATTATTGGTGGCGGTATTGGCGGTATGGAAGCTGCTATCGTCTGTGCCAAACGTGGACATAAAGTAACACTCTATGAAAAAACAGATAAACTCGGTGGTGTATTTATTGCCGCAGCAGCTCCTTCTTTTAAAGAAAAAGACAAAATGCTCATTTCCTGGTACATCCGTGAACTTGGCAAATACCCTATTGAAGTCCAGATGAACACAGAGATTAAAGATGTGAATACGATTGACGCCGACGAAATCATTGTTGCTACAGGCGCGAAAGCGAAAAAGATTCCTGTAAAAGGAGCGGAAACAGCAATCGAAGCTGTAGATTATCTTCTTGGCAATCAGACTGTTGGTGAAAATGTTGTAGTCGTTGGTGGTGGACTTACAGGTTGTGAAATCGCATACGATCTGTACTTAAATGGTAAAAAGCCTATCATCGTAGAAGCACAGGATGACTTGATCACAACACCTGGTGTCTGTCTTGCAAATACAAGCTATCTGCGCGATTTCTTTAAGACAAATAATGTTCCAACATACCTTAACACATCATTGTGTGAAATAAATGATAACAGCGTTACTCTTAAAGATAAAGACGGCAAAACATTTACTGTAGATTCCGATTCTGTTATTTTGTCTGTCGGATATAATCCTACACCAATCGCTTCAAAGAGCAAACATATTCATATAATTGGAGATGCTCAAAAAGTTGGAAATCTGCGCACTGTTATTTGGGGTGCATGGAGCGTTTGTATGAAATTGTAAGGAGAAGATAAAAATGATTTTAACAAAAGAACAACAAGCCATCCTTGACGGCGAAAAAGGTGAAACACTTGCAAAGGTTATGAAAACCTTAGTTATGTATGGGGATGCTTTTGAAGCAGAAAAACTTGTACCTATCACATCAAAATATAACCATCTTGTGACCTCCTTTGGTCTCAAAGTAATGTCACCTGTATATGATCTGATGCAACAGATCCTTGATGCAGATGTTACATCAGAACAGAAATTTTCAGTAGACCCTCGTCCACTGGATAAAAATGTTCCTGCTAATTTTTTACAGAATCTTGTATTCAACAAATTTATGTATACAAAACAAGATTTTTATGAAAAACAGCTCGACAAACTGGGACTTATGGATAAAAATGCATTTACCTGCACTTGCTATATGGACGAAGTAGGTAATACTCCGAAGAAAGGAGACGTTCTTTCTTGGGCAGAATCCAGTGCAGTTGTTTATGCTAACTCTGTACTCGGAGCAAGATGTAATCGAAATTCCGGTATCTTAGATATTATGGGATCTATCGTAGGATATGTTCCTTACTTTGGACTTCTTACAGATGAAGGCAGAAAAGCAACATGGGTTGTAAAAGTACAAACAACAAAAAAACCAGAAGCTCAGCTTCTCGGCTCTGCCATCGGTATGAAAATTATGGAAGATGTTCCATATATCGTAGGACTTGATCAGTGGATTGGTAATGAATTAAATGATTCTGCTTGTGCTTACCTTAAAGACTTTGGTGCAGCAACTGCATCAAATGGTGCGGTTGGACTTTATCATGTTGCAAATCTCACACCTGAAGCTGTGGAACTTGGAACGGATCTTATCGCAGAAGGCGCAAAAGAATATATCATTGACGATGCCGAACTTGAAAGAGTAAAAAATAACTACCCTATCATTTGGAAAAATCCAAATGCAAAACCAAAACTTTGTTTTGTAGGATGTCCACATCTTTCTTTGGAACAGCTCAAAGATTGGACGGTCAAACTTGAAGAAGAGCTTAAAAAGAATAACAAAAAGAAAGTTACTATAAACACTGTATTTACTGCGGCACCTGGCGTACTTGAGAAGTTTGAAAAAACAGAATATGCGCCTCGCCTCAAAGCAACTGGCGTTATTACATCTTATATCTGTCCACTTATGTACATGAATAACCCTCTTTGTAAAAAGATGCCAGTAATCACTTCATCAAATAAACTTCGTACTTATACAAGTGCAAGATATTATACTGATGCAGAAATTCTCAATATCATTACAGGAGGTAATAACTAATGAAACAGTTTAAAGGAAGAGTTGTCACTCCTGGTGAAGTAACTGCTGAAGCAGTTGTAACAAAAGAAGGCTTTAACACTTTAGCTTCCCTTCAGATGGCACTGCAATTTGGTGACAAAGAAGTAAAATGCGGAGATCAAAGCAACAAAGAACTTTATGGTAAATCCCTTATAAACAAAGCTCTTTGTCTGCCTCAGACTATTGGTTCTACTACAGGCGGACTTGTACTTTACTGTGCTTGCTCTATGGAAAAAAATCCTGCCTGCATGCTCTTCGCGAATCATATTGATTCACTGGCTGCGGCTGGTGCAATCCTTGCTGATGTTTGGGTTGATAATGTGACTATGCCTGTTATTGATTCCCTGGGCGATGAATTTTTAAACTATGTAAAAGACGGAATGAAAATAACTGTTAAAGCGAATGGTATCGTAGAAGTCGAATAAAACAAGAGATAATCTAAAATAAGCATCATGAAAGGGATTCTTTTTTATAGAATTTCCTTTCATGATGCTTATTTATAATTTTTATTTAATTAGATTACTTCTATTTATTCATATATTGCTTCTGCAGTCTTACAACTTCTTCTTTCATCCGATTCACAACAGCTTCTGGTCCAATAATCTTTACCTTTTCACCTAGCGAAAATACCCAACCTAAAAATTGTCTGCTGACATGAACCTCTACATTTACAGTAAAATGCTCTTTATCTACAGGAATCATTATCACATCTTTTCCAAAACGATCTACGATCACTCCCGCCAAACTATTGTGAACCATCAATTTTACGTTCTGCTCTTCCCCACCGAACATCCCAAAACTCTTTTTTGCATAATCCGCCATATCTAGCTTTTTAATATGTGCTCTTCCCTCTCTAGGTTCTTCGCACATACTAATATGCAGCATCTTGTCTACTCGATAATGTTTGATCTTATCTGCTTCAGCATCATATCCCACTAAATAATAATTCTCATCATCCCAAGATAATCCCCACGGACTGATATGATACCAAGCTCCATCATGCCGAAGTTCCATTTCTTTTTTGATATTCCATTGAAAATATTGAAATCGAATCTTTTTATTTTCCGAAATAGCATTATAAATTGTATCTACCCCATAGTAAATACTCTCATTCATAGTTTTGATACGCCCAGACACATACACCTGTCTCTGTAATTTCTGTGCATCATACTTACTGACCAGTCTTT
>CAZAEC010000032.1:0-22510 GCA_964484055.1 uncultured Clostridium sp. | reverse complement strand
AGCACTTGACTTTTAATCAAGTTGTCCGGGGTTCGAATCCCCGCACGCTCATGAAAAGAGAGAAGAAACGATATGTTTCTTCTTTTTTTGTTTTTTATATAGAAAAAATCAATACATGTATTATTATATAAGTCTAAGCAATTGGACAAACTGACATTTATGATGCTATTATTGGACATATTAAATAACTAAGGAGGAAAAGTATGAAGAAGAAATTTATAAGCATACTTCTTTGTGTTGCAATGACAGCAACAATGCTGATGGGATGTGGCGAAAAATCTAACGATAAAAATACTACTACAACAGAGAATGCTTCAGAAATTCATGTAGCAATCTCTGCAAATCCACCATCATTAGATCCACCATCAGTAAATTCTAACATTGTGGGTGAAATTGGAATCCATGTATATGAAGCATTGTTCCAGATGAATGAGAACTATGAACCAACACCTGTTCTTGCGGAATCTTATGAAATTACAAATGAAGAAGGAACAGAGTACACAATCAAACTTCGTGAAGGTGTAAAATTCCACAATGGTGAAGAAATGACAGCAGATGATGTTGTTGCTTCTATGAATCGTTGGCTTGAGAATTCTGCAAAAGCAAATACACTGATCGGTGGTTCTGTATTTGAAAAAGTAGATGAGTATACAGTTAAATTGATTGCAAATGAAGCTTCTTCAGACATTATCATGATCCTTGCAAGCCCAATTCAGTTCGCTGCTATCTATCCAGCAGAAGTTGTTGAGGGTGCAACAGCAGAAGGTCTTGACGAATATATTGGTACAGGTCCTTATAAAGTTGCTGAATGGAAACAGGATCAGTATGTAAAACTTGAAAAATATGAAGATTATCAGCCAGCAGAAGGCGAATTAAGCGGTCTCACAGGAGATAAGACTGGTGTTGCAGATGTACTTTATTTTGATGTAGTTACAGATGCATCAACACGTATTGCTGGTGTACAGAATGGTCAGTATCAGGTTGCAGAAGAAATTCCGCTTGATAATTATGAAGAACTTGCAAAAGATGCTTCTTTAACATTAAATGTTGACCGTGGTGGTACATTGAATTTATTCTTGAACACAACTACAGGTGTTATGGCTGATGAAACAGTTAGACAGGCTGTTCTTGCTGCATTGAATTGCGAAGATATTCTTATGGCAAGTTATGGTAATCCAGAGTTATATGAATTGAATGCTGGTTGGTGTGTTCCTACAGATGCACAGTGGGGAACAGACGCTGGTTCTGAATATTATAATCAGAAAGATACAGAAAAAGCAGAAAAATTACTTGCTGAAGCAGGATATAATAATGAACCAATCGTTCTTGTAACTACAGAAGATTATCCAGAAATGTACAATGCAACTTTAGTTGTACAGGAACAGTTAAAACAGGCTGGATTTAATGCACAGGTAGAAACATATGATTTTAGTACATTTATGGAACATCGTGCAAATCCAGATCAGTTTAGTATGTTCATTACAAGTAATAGCTACAACATGCTTCCAATTCAGCTCTCTGTATTAGATAGTGGATGGGCAGGACTTGACAGACCAGAAGTTTCTGAAGGTATTGCAGCAATTCGTTCAGCAGCATCTGATGAAGAAGCAGCTGAAGCATGGGCAGAACTTCAGACATTTTTATATGAATATGGTGCTGCAACAGTTCTTGGACATTTTACAGGCGTTACAGCTCTTGGTGATGGAGTAGACGGAGTAGACTACCTGAGATTTAACACATATTGGGGAGTTAGCGCTACTAAATAATCATTTGAATTACGGCGGAGTGCGAAAGCAGTCCGCCTTTTTGTTTTTTACTTCGATTATCATGGGAAGGAGAGAAGATCAAATGTTATCATATGTTGGAAAAAGAATACTATCACTGATTCCAGTTATGTTTGTGGTATCTTGGGTTGTTTTTTTGGTCGTATATCTGATTCCAGGTGGTCCTGCAACAGCTCTTTTAGGGCTGGAAGCAACACCTGCACAGATTGAGGCTTTAAATGCAGAACTTGGTTTTGACCGCTCATTTCTTGTTCAGTATATAGATTGGTTAACAGGTATTTTTCAAGGAGATTGGGGAGAGTCCTATTTTCTTCACCAATCAGTACTTGAAGCAATAGGCGAGTATTTTTTACCTACACTTAGTCTTGCGATTTTCGCACAATTTATTGCACTGGTTTTATCAGTACCTCTTGGAATCCTTGCAGCGTATAAAAGAGGAACAGCTTTGGACGTAACAGCTGTAACAATTTCCCTTTTAGGAGCAGCATTGCCAGGATTTTTGCTCAGTATGTTTTTGATGATGTTTTTTGGGGTTTATAATCAATGGTTCCCTGTTGCAGGATATGCGGATTTGTCCGAAGGCTTGCTAGAACATTTGAAATATTTATTTGTGCCGGCATTGTCACTTGGAATTGTTCAGGCAGCATACATTACACGTATGACGAGATCTGCCCTTTTGGAGACGTTGTATAAGAATTATATTCGTACAGCAAGAGCAAAAGGATTAAAAGAGAAAAAAGTTGTAATGGTCTATGCATTAAAAAATGCGGCACCAGCGATTCTCACAGCAGTTGGACAGTCTTTCGGAAGTCTTATTACAGGAACGATCGTAACGGAGACAATTTTTAATATCCCAGGACTTGGTATGTTGACGATCGGTTCTATTAATAGACGAGATGTATTTGTGATCCAAGGCGTTGTATTATTTGTAACATTATTGTATGTTTTGGTCAATCTGATCGTAGACATTTTGTATGGCTTTGTAGATCCACGACTTAGACCAGGTCGCGAGAAGGAGGTACGAAATAAATGAGTATAAAGAAAAAGAATACTTCTGCGGTTAGTGAGGCAATCTTTAAAGAACAGAGTCAGCTTAGAAAAGAACGATTACTAGCAAGTCCAGGCTTGATCATTGGCCTTATTGGTTTTGTCGTGATTTTAATATTAGCTCTTATTGTACCAGCAATCAGTGATGTTGATCCGAATGCAATGGTTGTGGCCGATCGATTACAGGCTCCAAGCAGCAGTCATGTATTAGGAACGGATGAATTTGGAAGAGACCTTTTTATTCGTTTAATGTATGGTGCTAGAATCTCTTTATGGGTTGGTGGATGTGTAGCGATCTTTTCGTGTGTTTTAGGTGTTATTATCGGTGTTTATGCAAGTTATTTTAAAGTATTAGATAATATTTTGATGAGAATCTGTGATGGTCTGATCGCAATTCCTGGAATCCTTTTGGCAATCGCGTTGATCGCGGCACTTGGTACTTCAAGCTGGAATGTAATCATAGCACTTACGATCGTATATACACCGAGTGTTGCAAGAACGGTAAGAGCGAGTGCAATGGTAGTAAAAGAACAGGCTTATGTTGAGGCGGCAAAAGTGCAAGGTTTTAGTAATTTCCGTATTTTATGGAAATTGATTCTTCCAGGAGTTATTTCTCCGTTGACTGTACAGGCAACATTTATATTTGCACAGGCAATCATATCAGAGGCGTCTCTTAGCTTTTTGGGAGCTGGAATTCCTGCTCCAGCGGCCAGCTGGGGAAACATGCTTCAGGCTAGTAAGTTGAATTTTTCAAAAGCACCATGGACAATGCTTTTCCCTGGAATGGCAGTTGTACTTTGTGTACTTAGTCTAAACCTTTTGGGGGATGGATTGAGAGACTTTATGGATCCAAGAACAAAAGGAGGAAAGAAAAAGTGATAAAAAAACCATTACTTGAAATAAAAGACCTTCGGGTATTGTTCCCTGTTCATAAAAAATGGCTTCCAGCAGTTGATGGTGTAAGCTTAAATATACAGCCGGGTGAGATCACAGGAATCGTTGGAGAATCTGGTTCTGGAAAAAGTGTAATGTCTCAGACTATTTTACGTTTGCGAGATCATGATACAGCAGTGAAATATGAAGGGGAGATTCTTTTTGAGGATGAAAACCTTTTGCAGAAGCCATTGGATCAGATGCGAGATATTCGTGGCGACAAGATTTCCATTATCTTTCAGGATCCATTGAATTCATTAAGCCCTGTGCATACGATAGGGAAACAATTGAGTGAAATTTTGATCCTTCACAGAGGAATGTCAAAAAAAGAAGCGAATGAACGAGCAATTGAAATGCTTCGTTTAACAGGAATTCAAAATCCAACAAATTGTTTTAGCAAATATCCATACGAACTTTCAGGTGGAATGCAGCAGAGAGTAATGATCGCAATGGCTCTTGCTTGTGAACCAAAGCTTTTGATCGCAGATGAACCAACAACTGCGTTGGATGTGACGATACAGGAACAGATCCTTTATTTGATCAGAGAATTAAATGAAAAGTTGGGAATGGCAGTTCTGTTTATTACGCATGATATGGGTGCAGTTGCACAGTTATGTCATAGCGTAAAAGTAATGTATCTTGGCCAGGTTGTAGAGGAAGCTTCTACAGAAACATTATTTGCAAATCCATTACATCCATATACAGAAGGACTTATGGCATGTATCCCTCATCTGAATGTAGAAAGAGATAAAAAACTTCCGGTGATCTCTGGAACAGTACCGCCTCTTTCAAAAATCCCACAGGGATGTCATTTCTGCACAAGATGTAAGTATGCAACAGAACAGTGCGAGAAAGAACAGCCGCCACTTGTAGAGGCTGAAGCAGGGCATCGGGTAAAATGTTGGCGATATGTGAAACCGAATAGTCAGGAAAAAAAGGGGGATCAGTATGAGTGAACATTTGCTTGAGGTAAGTAATTTAAAAAAATTCTATCCCATAAGTGGAAAGGGCGGCAAATTATTTGCTCCTAAAGAATATATGTGTGCGGTTGAAGATGTATCCTTTTATATTGATAAAGGGGAGACTTATGGGCTTGTAGGAGAATCGGGTTGTGGAAAATCTACAACAGGACGTGCGATTCTTGGATTAAATAAAGTCAATGGAGGATCTATTTTATATGATGGCAAAGAGTTGAGCCAGCTAAGTGAAAAAGAATTTCGTCCATTGAGAAAAGATTTGCAAATGGTATTTCAGGATACATTGTCCGCTTTGAATCCAAGAAAGCGTATCGGACCGATCTTGGAAGAAATATTAACGATTCATGAGATTGGAGATGCGAGTGAACGACGAAATATGGTCATTCAGACATTACAGAAGGTTGGTTTGTCTGAGGAGCATTATTTCCGCTATCCACATGAATTATCCGGTGGACAGGTGCAGCGACTTGGGATTGCTGGAGCGTTGATCATTCAGCCGAAGCTGATCGTGTGTGATGAACCGGTATCTGCGTTGGATGTATCTATTCAAGCACAGATATTAAATATGTTGATGGATCTAAAGAAAGAATTGGGAATTAGTTTATTATTTATTTCTCATGATATCGGTGTTGTTCGCTTTATTTCAGATAGAATCGGTGTTATGTATTTGGGAACATTGGTGGAAGAAGCAGATACAGAAACATTATTTGCAAATGCATTACATCCTTATACACAAGCACTATTTGCAGCAGCACCGGATCCGTATGCATGTCGAAGAGAATTTACAGCATTAAATGGAGAACAGCCAGTTCGTACAGATAAATTTGTAGGATGTGCATTTTGCATGAGATGTCCATATGCGACTGAAAAATGTAAAACAGAAGCACCAACATTTAAAGAGGTTGAAAAAGGACATAGAGTTGCATGTCATAGGATTTCATAAAAGAAATGTAGAAGATTTCGTCTTATTCTTTGGTTGAAAAGTACATTGATTTGTCTACAAAAAAGTATATAATTTAAAGCAGTTGCCGGATTATTTTGCCGGTAAATGGGCGGGCCGTGTTATAGCGGCGGAATGGAGATATATATGAAAAGAGCAAGTGGAATTTTATTACCAATATCAAGTTTACCATCGAAGTATGGGATTGGTTGTTTTTCAAAAGAAGCTTATAAATTTGTAGACTGGTTGAAGGACGCGAAGCAGACATATTGGCAGATCCTTCCTTTGGGACCGACAAGTATTGGAGATTCTCCATATCAGGGACCTTCTACATTTGCAGGGAATCCATATTTTATTTCTTTGGAAGATTTGGTAAAAGAAGGGGTTCTGAAAAAGAAGGAATGTGATGCATGCGATTTCGTAAGTCATCCGCAGTATGTGGAGTATGGTAAATTATACAACGAAAGATACACACTGCTTCGTAAAGCTTATGAGAGAAGTCATATTACAGAGAATCCAGCATTTTGGGAATTTTGTAATAAGAATGCGTTTTGGCTTGAGGACTATGCTCTTTTTATGGCAGTTAAAAAGTGTTTTGGTGGAAAGTCATGGAGTGAGTGGGCAGAGGATATTCGTAAGCGTTGGGGATATTCTATAGATTATTATCGCAATACATATGCTGATGAGATCATGTTCCAGAAATATATGCAGTTCAAGTTTATGGAACAGTGGACAAAGCTGAAAGAATATGCGAATGCGAATGGAATCAAGATTATTGGAGATATTCCAATCTATGTTGCATTTGACAGTGCGGATGCTTGGGCGAATCCACACTTGTTCCAATTTGATGAAGAGAATAAACCATATGCAGTAGCTGGATGTCCGCCAGATGCATTTTCTGAGACAGGACAGTTATGGGGTAATCCTTTGTATCGTTGGGATGTTCATGCACAGACAGGATTTGACTGGTGGGTAAAACGTATGCAGCATTGTTACGAATTATATGATGTTGTACGAATCGACCATTTTAGAGCATTTGATGAATATTATTCAATCCCTGCGGAAGATGAAGATGCTATGAATGGAAAATGGGTTAAAGGACCTGGAATGGATTTGTTCCGTACGATTGAGTATTGTCTTGGTGAAAAAGATGTTGTTGCGGAAGATCTTGGATTGATCACAGATTCTGTGAGACAGCTTGTGAAGGATAGTGGTTTCCCGAATATGAAGGTTTTGGAATTTGCATTTGTTCCGGGAGAAGAGACTGGCTATCTGCCTCATGAATATGACCGTAACTGTGTGGTATATACAGGTACGCATGACAATGATACTTTAATGTCTTGGTTTAAAGGTCTTGATAAGCCAACAAAGAAATATATCAGAGAATATATCAATGATACAACTACACCAGATGATGAGATGAATTGGGTATTTATCCGTCTTGCGATGATGAGTTGTGCGGATGTTTGTATTATCCCGATTCAGGATTATCTTGGACTTGGCAATGAAGCAAGATTGAATTTTCCTTCTACATTGGGTCAGAACTGGAAATGGCGTCTTGCAGGCAATGAATTGACGAAGAAATTAGCAAAACAGATCACGAAGTTGTCAGAGATTTCTTATCGTGCACCAAAAGTTCCTAAGAAAAAGGTTGAGGATGCAGAAGTGTTAGAAGTAAAAGAAGTTGTAGAAAAGACGGAATAGATAAGAAGTATAAAAGAAATGTGATATATGTAAGACAGTTCATTATATTTTTGATAAAATGTATGGACTGTCTTTTTTCGTGCACAAAATTGTGTTAAAATAAAAAAACTGTTGAAATATCGGGAGAAAAAATTTATGGGAAAGATTATTTATATCATGGGGAAGAGTGCTTCAGGAAAAGATTCTATTTTTAAAGAGATCAAGAAGCGCAGACCAGAATTACAAGGAATTGTATTATATACGACAAGACCGATCCGTGAAGGAGAGCAGGACGGAGTGGAGTATTATTTTGTTGATGAGAAAAAACTTCGTGAGTTGGAACTGCAGGGGAAAGTGATTGAGCAGAGAGCGTATAATACAAAACATGGGATTTGGAATTATTTTACAGTGGATGATGGTCAGATCGATCTGAGCGGTGATCAGAATTATATTGTGATCGGAACATTGGAATCTTATGCAATGATGGCAAGTTATTTTGGGGGAGAAAAAGTAGTTCCTGTTTATATTGAAGTAGAAGATGGACTTAGACTTGCGAGAGCTGTTGAACGAGAACGTAGTGAGACGAATCCGAAATATGCAGAATTATGTCGAAGATTTTTGGCGGATGCGGAAGATTTTTCAGAGGAGAATATTGAAGAAGCAGGAATCATAAAAAGATTTCAAAATAATGATTTTGAAACATGTTTGGAAGAAATATGTGCATTTCTTTTTTAAAAGATATGTGATACAATAAAAGCAGTTGATGGCAGTTTAAATAATAATGAATAGTGGGAGAGAAGTATGAGCGGATTTAAAGATGTAGTCGGACATAATAATATAATTGAATATATTGAGAATGCAGTGACTTCAGGCAATATTTCTCACGCATATATACTGAATGGTGAGAAGGGCTCTGGAAAAAAACTGCTTGCAAAATTATTTGCAATGAGTCTTCAGTGCGAAAATCGCGAGGAGGATGGAGATGCATGCGGAGAATGCAGCGCATGTAAAAAAGCAAAAAGTAATAATCACCCAGACATCATTCGTGTGACACATGAAAAACCAACTACGATAAGTGTAGATGAGATTCGTGAGCAGGTGAACAATGATGTTGTGATCAAGCCTTACATTGGGCCTTATAAGATTTATTTGATCCCAGATGCGGATATGATGAGTGTACAGGCACAGAATGCATTGTTGAAAACAATTGAAGAACCACCTGCATATGCAGTCATTATTCTTCTGACAAGAAATGCAGAGGTGTTGCTGCCAACAATCAGATCACGTTGTGTTATGTTAAAATTACGCAATATCCGTGACAAACTTGTGAAGAAGCATTTGATGGAAAAGATGGAACTTACAGATTATAAAGCAGATTTGTGTGTTGCATTTGCACAGGGAAGTATTGGAAGAGCGATCGCTCTGGCTTCTTCAGAATTTTTTAATGATATCAAAGAAGAGGCTGTTCATATGCTGCGTAATATTGATGATATGCAGACTGAGGACATGATCGAAGCAGTGAAAAAGTGTACTACTTTTAAACTGGATATCAACGATTATCTTGATATCATTTCTATTTGGTATAGAGATATACTGATTTATAAAGCAACAAAGAATGTCGATAGTGTTGTATTTTCAGATCAGCTCCGCTATATCAAGGATCGTGCAAGTAAGAGTTCTTATGAGAATATAGAAACGATCATTGATGCGATTGAGAAAGCAAAGGCAAGACTGAAAGCAAATGTAAACTTCGAATTGACAATGGAACTGTTGCTATTGACAATAAAGGAGAATTAATAAAATGATAAAAGTAATTGGGGTGCGATTTCGTACAGCTGGAAAGATTTACTTTTTCGCACCAGGTGAACTTGACATTAAGTTAGGGGACAACGTCATTGTAGAAACTGCCAGAGGAGTGGAGTTTGGACGTGTTGTAAGTGGTCCAAAGGAAGTTCCAGATGAAGAAGTTGTTCAGCCATTGAAGTCTGTGATCCGTATTGCTGATGAGCAGGATGTGAAGACGCAGGAAGAGAACAAGGAAAAAGAAAAAGAAGCTTTTCAGATTTGTCTTGAAAAGATCAAAAAGCATGGATTGGAGATGAAACTGATCGATGCAGAATATACATTTGATAACAATAAAGTATTATTCTACTTTACTGCAGATGGAAGAATTGATTTCCGTGAGCTGGTGAAGGATCTTGCAGCGGTATTCCGTACAAGAATCGAGCTTCGACAGATTGGTGTGAGAGACGAGACAAAGATCCGTGGCGGTATCGGTATCTGTGGAAGACCTCTTTGCTGCAGCACATATTTATCTGAATTTGCAGCAGTATCTATCAAGATGGCGAAGGAACAGAATCTTTCTTTGAATCCAACAAAGATTTCAGGTGTTTGTGGACGACTGATGTGTTGTCTGACAAATGAAGAAGAGATTTATGAAGAACTGAACAGCCAGCTTCCATCTGTTGGAGATAATGTTACTACAAATGATGGACTGACAGGAACGGTTCACTCTCTGAGTATCCTTCGTAAACTTGTGAAGGTTGTTGTAAATCTTGAGAATGACGAGAAGGAAATCCGTGAATATCACGCTGATGACCTGAAATTCAGACCAAGACGTAAAAAAGCAAAGATCTCAAAAGAAGAGATGAAGAATCTGAAAGAACTTGAGAAGGAATAGAACCAGATGGAAGAGAATACGTTGTTAAAATCAGGAGAACGTCTTGATGATCTGCAGAACAAGGGATATCATATCATCCAGGATCCAGGAAGATTTTGCTTTGGAATCGATGCGGTTTTACTTTCGAATTTTGCGAAGGTGAAAGCTGGAGAGAAGGTATTGGATCTTGGAACTGGAACTGGAATTCTTCCAATCCTTTTGGAAGCAAAGACAAAGGGAGAACATTTTACTGGACTTGAGATTCAGGAAGAAAGTGCAGATATGGCAAGACGAAGTGTAGCGTATAATCGTCTGGAAGAAAAAATTAACATCGTAACAGGAGATATCAAAGAGGCGGCACAGTTATTTGGTCCTGCCTCTTTTGATGTAATTACGACAAATCCGCCGTATATGATCAATGATCATGGACTTAAGAATGATGCGGATGCAAAGACGATTGCGAGACACGAGATCCTTTGTACATTGGATGACATTTTACGGGAGAGCGCAAAAGTACTGAAAGAAGGGAAAGGCAGATTTTATATGATTCACAAGCCATTTCGTCTGGCAGAGATCATGACAAAGATGTGTCAGTACCGTTTGGAACCGAAGCGTATCCAGTTTATACATCCTTATATAGATAAAGAGCCAACGATGGTGATGATAGAGGGCATGAAAGGCGGAAAATCGAGGGTAACGATCGAACCACCCATTATTATGTACGAACACTAAAAAGTGGCTGAAAACGCAAAATACGGCGTAGGAGGAAACAGTATGTCAGGAACTTTATATTTGTGTGCGACACCGATCGGTAATCTAGAAGATATGACTTTTCGTGTGATCCGCACTTTGAAAGAAGTAGATCTGATTGCAGCAGAAGATACAAGAAATAGTATCAAGTTGCTGAATCATTTTGAGATTTCCACACCGATGACAAGTTATCATGAATATAACAAATTTGATAAAGGACAGAAGCTTGTAGAAAAACTTCTGGAAGGACAGGATATTGCATTGATCACAGATGCAGGAACTCCAGGAATTTCAGACCCGGGAGAAGAACTTGTGAAGATGTGTTATGAAGCAGGCGTGCCGGTAACTTCATTGCCGGGGGCAGCAGCTTGTATCACAGCGTTGACTCTGTCTGGGCTTTCAACAAGAAGATTTGCTTTCGAAGCATTTCTTCCATCAGATAAGAAAGAGCGTGAGCAGGTATTAGTTGAACTTGAAAGAGAATACCGCACAATGATCCTTTATGAAGCACCACATAGATTGCTTAAGACATTGCGACTCTTGGCAGAACGCCTTGGAGAAACAAGAAAGATCACTGTTTGCAGAGAGCTGACGAAAAAACATGAGACAGCATTTGCAACAACGATCGGCGAAGCAATCGCTTATTATGAAGCGAATGATCCTAAGGGAGAATGCGTTCTTGTGATCGAAGGAAAAGACCGGGCAGCAGAAGCGGAAGAAAAGCGCGCAAGCTGGGAAGAGATGAGCGTGGAAGAACATGTTCAGCTTTATCTTGATCAGGGAATGGATAAAAAAGAAGCAATGAAAAAAGCAGCGAAAGATAGAGGCGTGTCGAAGAGAGATATCTATAATCAGCTGGAGAGATAAGAGTTATCTGAAGGGGTGGGAAATTTGTCTGAGGCCCAAAAGCTGCGAGTTGTGAAGGAGTAAGCGGGTGGATTTTCTCTATAGGGCTGAGGAAAATGCTTGAGACCCAAAAAGTTACGAAAAAGGCAGGAGAAACTGATCAAATTTCTCTATAGATGTGAGGAAATATGTATATACCCGAATAGTGAAGAAAAAGTTTCTCTAGAGAGAAATCGTAACTGAAATAGAGAAAAAGCAATTCAAAATGTCAGAGGAAAAAGAAGATATTTTCTCTGGAGCTCCAAAAAGAGTATTCTGATACCCAATTTGAGTGATAACAACAAAAACCCTAGAGTTACAGCTCTAGGGCTTTTTATTCCTAATTTTGGCAATGGGAAGGCTTAACCTCATAGGATAGTGGGTGAATGTTTGTCATAGTGTTTGCCCTCCTTTAATCTAAATTGCTATTTCGTAATCAAGTGCTATGTGTTCATCGTAATCAACGCCTTTTGAAAAAGAGTGATATATTGTCAGGTTGCTGTATAAATAATGCATCATTTGTGTGAAAATATATCAATAAGAATCAAATTATCTGCAAATTATACATCTTTAAATTCAAGAAGGAAAAATTTCTCTGGAACAAAAAAAGAGTATTCTGATACCCAATGAACAACATTTTTATGCTTGTATCTTTTCGATCTTTCCGTCTTTTATATAGATGATCTTTGAGCCGACAGTCAATGCGTCTTCGTAGGTGTGTGTCGAATAAAGGATCGTGATCTTTAATCTTCGATTGATCTTACGAAGATAACGAAGGACTTCACGGCGAATGTATTCATCTTCATGAAGAAAGGCTTCATCTACTAAGAGCACTTTTGGATGGCATACGATTGCTCGTCCAAGTGCTGTTTTCTTTTTTTGGAGTTCTGTAATGTGTTTGATCTTCTTATCAAGTACATTGGAAATTCCAAGAAAATCTGCAGCCTCGTGTACACGTGCGTTGATTACTGTACGAGGAAGGTTGCGGAGTTTCAGACCGATAGACATATTATCAAAAACATTCAGATATCCATAAAGTTTATAGTTTGGAAATGCCATTGCAAGTTTACGGTCACGTGGAAGAATGTCATTTAAAAGTTCGTCACCGAGATAGATTTCTCCAGAGGAAATATCTTCAAGACCGCCGATCATACGAAGGATCGTTGATTTGCCGCAGCCGCTTGGTCCGTAAAAAACGGCAAACTCTCCGTCGTGGATTTCGACAGAAACATCTTTTACAGCAGGGTAACTGCTTCGGAATAATTTATTTAAATTTTTTAAAGTAATTGATGCCATGGAGAGTCCTCCTTTTGGTTTTTGTGTTATAGTATAGTTTATCATAAATCATAGAGTTAAACAATGAAACAAGTATGGCAATTAACGGAAATGCTTGTGAAATTTGGATGAATGCAATAGAATGGTATTTGTTTTGAAATTAAAAAAGAAGTATAGAAATAATAAAAGATAAGGGAGTGTTTGGGATGAATTATGATGATATTGTAGATATTGTAGGAAAAGCAGGAAGTATCATCCGTACAGCGCATGAAAGTGAAATTGTAGTATTTAATAAACCGGGTGATGCGAATTTTGTTACAAGATGTGATAAAGAGGTGCAGTCTTTTTTGATCAATAATCTTAGACGACTTGTTCCAGGTGCTAATTTTTTGGCAGAAGAGGATGGGATTCAGCAGGATATCAAAGAAGGCTATTGTTTTATCATAGATCCGATCGATGGTACAACAAACTTTATATCTGATTACAGATATAGTTGCATTTCTGTAGCACTTACGTTGGACGGAAAATTGGAATTTGCAGTTGTTTATAATCCTTATTTGGATGAAATGTACACTGCGATAAAAGGGGAAGGTGCGAAGAAGAATGGATGTGAGATCCATGTAAGAGAAGAGGGGCTTGCAGGAAGTCTTACATCGTTTGGTGCAGCACGATATAACACAGAAGATGCAGATCAGGTATTTGATTATGCGAAAATGTTGTATCAGAACAGCCTTGCAGTCCGTTCTGGCGGTTCTGCAGCGCTTGATCTTTGCAGAGTTGCGGAAGGCAGTACGGGAGTTTATTTTGAAATGAAACTGCAGCCTTGGGATTATGCGGCAGCAGCATTGATTTTGACAGAAGCTGGCGGATTTATTTCCACAATGGAAGGACAGTTGATCACACTGGATGCACCTTGTTCAATTTTGGCAGGAAACAGACCATGCTGGAAAGAAACATATAAACTGTTTCAAGGGAAATAAAAGATATTTACATAGCATATGCAAGAACGACACTTGCGATCAGTGCGGCGAAGGTGGAAATAAGTGCGCCGGCGAGGGTATAGCGAGTTTTACTAATCTTTGCAGTCATAAAATAGACACACATTGTATAAAAAATTGTTTCGGTGCAGGAAAGTGAGATAGAGGCAATCCGTCCGATGAGAGAGTCGGTCCCGTATTCTTTGTACAGGTCTAAAAGGAGGCCAGTGGCAGCAGAGGACGAAAACATTTTTACGAGAGTAAGCGGAACGAGTGCACCTGGAAAATGAACTTGTTCGGTAAATCTGCCAATGATCTCAGCGCAGAGTTCGAGAAATCCACTCGCGCGAAGGATGCCAACGGCAGTCATAAGTCCGATGAGAGTTGGAAGAATTTGAGCAACCGTTTTCATGCCTTGTTTTGCTCCAATGATAAAGTTGTCGTAGACATTTGTTTTCATGAGAATGCCATAAGTGATGATCGCGAGGATTATAAATGGAATCAGATAATCAGACAGATGGATAAGTAATTGCATAAACGTCACTTTGTCGAGAAATTTAATTCAATATATGAACATCAAAAGATAAAAATACCGTTTTTGGTTTTAGAAATTGGTATTTTTATTTTTTTTATTTCATAAAATGGTGAAAATGCATTTCTGGGAGATTCTATGTCATTTCTAAAAAAGGATCGGAAAAATTCCACAATGGATTTTGAAAAAGACAAAAAGAGAAGAAAGGATCTATCGATTGGTATAGCGGCTGTATGTATTATCGTGGCGATTGTAGGAGGGGGATTTCTATACAGTCGGAAAGGTGGCGTGCAGGATCAGTTGTTTCGTGCATTCACGAAGGAGTTGTTCTGTAGAGAGACAGCAGCAAATACGATCAATCTTCAATATACTTTGAAGAATCCTGAAAAGTATGGGATTAAAGAAGCAGCGGTAACCTATGGAACGGTTACGCTTGATCCGATCGAAGTGAGTGCATCTATTGAAAATATAAAATCCTCGCTGGTTCATTTTCAAAAGGAGGACTTGTCACTGGAAAATCAACTGACGTATGAGATATTGGAAGGATATTTGGAGAATGCACAGGAAAATGCGGCGTATCTTTTGTATGATGAACCATTTGGAATTGTAAGTGGTGTTCAGACGCAGCTTCCGGTCGTGTTGTCGGAATATCCATTTTATGACAAAGAAGATGTAGATACATACTTGGAATTGATGAAGACCACACCGGAGTATTTTGAACAGTTGATTACATTTGAAAAAAAGAAGGCGGAAGCGGGACTTTTTATGTCGGATCATGCAGTTGATCTTGTGATAGAGCAATGTCGCGCCTTTGTCGAAATGGGCGAGAATAATTATCTGATCTCCACATTTGTGGAAAGAGTCAATGCATTATCCGATTTAACGATTGATGAGAGAAGCGATTATATGCAGAAAAATGCGTCAGTTTTGGAAGTCTATGTTCTTCCGGCATATGAAAATTTGATCACGGTATTTGGGTCGATGAAAGGAATTGGAGAAAATGAAAAAGGCCTTTGTTACTTTAAGAAGGGAAGTGCTTATTATGAGCAACTAGTGCAAAGTAATGTCGGCTCGGAGCGCACGATTATGGAAATGAAAGAGCTTACAAAGAATCAGATGACAGAGGATTTGAAAGCAATGGAGCAGGTTTTGGATCCGTCAAAAGGAACGGAAGTTTTGGATACGGTTGAGATCATGTCGCAGGCAGTGTATGCGCAGGAAACGGCAGCAATGGAAGAATCGAATCCAGTTACACTGTTGAATCTGTTGGAAGAAAAGATTGGCAATGCATTTCCAATACCACCACAGACGGCTGTCAGTGTGAAATACGTTGCAAAAGAAATGGAGGAACATCTGAGTCCAGCATTTTATATGATTCCGGCAATTGATAATTACAGTGACAACGTAATCTATGTTAATCAGTCGCATATGGGAGATATGATGACATTATTTACGACACTGGCGCACGAGGGATATCCGGGGCATTTGTATCAGACGGTATATTTTGCAGAAACAGATCCTGACCCAGTGAGAAATATTTTCGACTTCGGAGGTTATGTGGAAGGCTGGGCGACGTATGCGGAAATGTGCAGCTATTATTTAGCACCAGTGGAAAAGGATCAGGCAAAATTATTGCAGAAATATAGTTCGATTTTGCTCGGCGTTTATACGTTGGCAGATATTGGAATCCATTATGAGGGGTGGAGTCGAGAGGATACACAGAACTTTTTTGCTGTTTATGGGATCAAAGATCAAGCATCTGTGGATCACATTTACGATCTGATCATTGGCTGTCCCGGAAATTATTTGAAATATTATATCGGATATGTAGAATTTCTTGAATTAAAAAAAGAATGGATCGCAGAAAAAGGAGAGGAATTTTCGCAGACCGAATTTCATGAGGCAGTGTTAAATGTAGGACCTGCGCCATTTGAGATCGTAGAAAGGTATATGTGGAGGTTGTAAGTATTTCATGAATAATTTATGGGCAGGGATGATGATCGTTGGAGTGATCTACGGTGCATTTACAGGAAGGATCGATGCGGTAACGGAAGCGGCATTAGAGTCGGCGAAAGATGCAGTGATGCTTTGTATCACAATGCTTGGGGTGATGTCTTTTTGGACGGGACTTATGGAAATCGCATCAAAGGCTGGGATCATGGAAATGGCATCTAAAAAAATGCGTCCGCTGATCCGGTTTTTATTTCCGAATATACCGAAAGGGCATCCGGCGGTGGAATATATTACGACAAATTTTATTGCAAATTTTTTAGGACTCGGCTGGGCGGCAACGCCCGCTGGGTTAAAGGCAATGGAAGAGTTGGAGAATCTTGAGGAAGAACGAAGGAAATCTTGTTTCAATGAATCAGTTCGGGCAGTTCCTCGGGGTGTTGCGAACAAAGAAATGTGTGATTTTTTGATTTTAAATATTTCTTCCTTGCAGTTGATTCCAGTAAATATTATTGCGTATCGAAGTCAATATGGGAGCGTGGAGCCGACTGCGATCGTAGGTCCTGCGATTGTTGCAACGACAATCGGGACACTGACGGCGGTGGTATTTTGTAAGCTAGTTGGGAAAAATATATATAATATCAGGAAAAACTATTGACAATATATGAACATATGAATATACTAACATATGAAGAGATGAACAAATGAAAAAATGTTCAAAAAGAGTGGAGTCTGGTGAAAAGAAGAATCAATCGTTTCATGCCGGATATTTTGCAAAGAAATTTTCAAAATATCGCTTTACTCTATAGAGCAGGAAGGGAGAATGCAATGGAGAATTTGAATATTGAGAATTCGAAAGAGAATCCTTCGGATGAAAATGAACTCGTAAAAAAAGTCAAGCAGGCTCAGCCACAGGAAGAGTATTTGTATGATCTTGCGGAATTGTTCAAGACATTTGGTGATTCAACAAGGATTAAGATCCTGTATGCGTTATTTGAGAGTGAACTTTGTGTTGGTGATATCGCACAAGTCTTGAATTTCAGCCAGTCATCAGTCAGTCATCAGCTTCGAATCTTGAAGGATGCAAAGCTTGTAAAGTTTAGACGAGAAGGCAAGAATATTTATTACTCATTGGATGATGATCATGTAAGAATGATGATCAGCATGGGTATGGAACATATTGAAGAATAAAAGTGAAAAACATAGAGTGTAAATGTGGATAACTTTTTAAATTTTAGAAAGAGAAGAGGATAAAATCATGAAAAAAACATATAAAATCGAAGTAGACTGTGCAAACTGTGCAGCAAAAATGGAAGAAGCAGTAAAGGCAACAGCTGGTGTAAAAGATGCAACAGTAAGCTTTATGACATTAAAATTAAAAGTAGAATTTGAAGAAGGCGCAGATGTAGATTCTGTTATGCAGGCTGCTTATAAGAACTGCAAAAAAGTAGAAGACGACTGCGAGATTTTCTTATAAGATCTTCAAACGAAGTACGCTTGCGGACTTTGCAAAAACAATTGAAAAATATTTAATTCGGAGGCGTAGATATGTCTAAGAAACAAAAGAAAGTGTTACATCGAATTATCGTATCGGCGATTCTTATGATTGGGCTCTGGGTACTCTGTGAATTTGTGGAAATGCCAATTTATCTGGAAGCAATCTTATTTTTGATTCCATATTTTGTGATTGGATATGACATTTTAAGAAAAGCCGGAAAGGGAATCTTAAACAGACAAGTGTTTGACGAGAATTTCTTAATGGCAGTGGCAACAGTTGGTGCAATGCTCCTTGGAGAATTCCGAGAAGGAGTTGCTGTTATGCTGTTCTATCAGATTGGCGAATTGTTCCAAAGTATTGCTGTTGGTAAGAGCCGAAGAAATATTGCTGCGCTGATGGATATTCGACCAGATTATGCCAATATTTTGGTAGATGGTGAACTAGAGCAGGTGGATCCGGATGATGTTGAGATCGGAACAGAGATCATTGTAAATCCGGGTGAAAAAATCCCAATTGATGGTGTGATCACAGAAGGTTCTACGATGCTGGATACAAGTGCATTGACTGGAGAAAGTGTTCCAAGAGAGGCGCAGTGTGGCGATGCAGTAATCAGTGGATGCATCAACATGTCTGGTATGATCAAAGTGGAAACAACAAAAGAATTTGGTGAATCGACAGTTTCAAAGATTTTGGATATGGTTGAAAACTCAAGCATGAAGAAATCAAAATCGGAGAACTTTATCACAAAATTTGCAAAATATTATACTCCAGCAGTATGCTATAGTGCGCTTGCACTTGCACTGATCCCGCCGATCGTAAGTATCATTTTAGGAAATGCACCAGAGTGGGGAGAATGGATCATTCGAGCACTTACATTTCTTGTAATCAGTTGTCCTTGTGCATTGGTCATTTCTATTCCGATGAGCTTTTTTGCTGGAATCGGATGTGCGTCATCAAATGGTATTCTTGTAAAAGGTTCTAATTATCTGGAAGCATTGAGTGAGACGAAATATATTGTGTTTGATAAAACTGGAACTTTGACAAAAGGTGTGTTTGAAGTGACAGAAGAATTTCCTGCAAATGGATTTTCAAGAGAAGATTTACTGTTTTATGCAGCATATGCGGAAAGTAGTTCTAGTCATCCGATCAGCAAGAGTTTGAAAAATGCTTATGGCGAAAAGATTCAGCTTGAAAGGGTAAGTGAGATTCAGGAAATCGTAGGACATGGTGTGGCAGCAGTTGTAGATGGCCGTCAGGTCTATGCTGGAAATCGTCGTTTGATGGAGAAATATCAGATTGCAATTTCAGAAGAACACGATACTGGAACTGTTGTTTATGTGGCTGTAGACGGCGTGTATGCAGGCTGCGTAATCATTTCTGATGTGATAAAAACAAATTCTGAAAATGCGATCAAGCAGTTAAAGGCTGTTGGTATTAAAACAGTTATGCTGACAGGGGATGCGAAAAAGGCGGCAGAAAATGTGGCAGCAGAGATTGGAATTGACGATGTGAAAAGCGAACTTCTTCCAGCGGATAAAGTGGCAGAAGTAGAAAAGCTTCTTGCGAAGAAAAATGCGAAAGAAAAACTTGCGTTTGTTGGTGACGGCATCAATGATGCACCAGTACTTTCTCGTGCAGATATCGGAATCGCAATGGGAGCATTGGGATCAGATGCAGCGATCGAAGCGGCAGATATGGTCTTGATGGATGATGACCCGGCGAAGATTGCATTGGCAATGAAAATCTCAAAAAGAACACTTGGAATCGTAAAACAAAATATTTGGTTTGCGTTGGGGGTTAAGCTCGCATGTCTCGTGCTTGGAGCTGTCGGAATTGCGAATATGTGGCTTGCAATCTTTGCGGATGTAGGTGTTATGGTAATCGCAGTCTTGAATGCGACAAGAGCATTAAAAATTAAATAGTGGAAGAAAAAGAGCGTCGTTGCAATAGGTGAAATTCAAAATACTTTTGCAAGGGCGCTCTTTTTTTAGTTATAAATTATATAGAGTAATAGAAGTAAAACGGTTATGGATGCTGTTGAAAAAATTTGTTTTGTATCAAATAAGAATCGTAAACAAAAATAATGAAGCAATTTAGCGTCAAGATTCCAATAAAGAGAAAGAATAAAAAATACCAGTCAGTATAGGAGTATACTCGTTGAATTGTGTCTACAATAAGTTCGGAAGTATTCGCAAATATATAGTTTTCAGCAGAAAATAAGATAGCTTTTTCTGTTCGGTAACGGTTCAAACAGAATAGCAGTATGCCAATGCTAGAGCCGATGAAACTGTCATACAATGCATTATGCAAAAAATGTATCAATATAGAAATCCTTTTTAGACCAAGTTGATAGAGCGTCTGATAACGTTCGGTATCTTGAACAACGGTTGTGATATGAATTCCAAATCGTATCATCAAATTTATGATAAGTTCGAATATAAATAATACAGCAGTCAAGAGGAGTTGAGAGAATAGCTGATTATTTTGGTCTGTTCGCTCCGCACGATGATTATTAAAATAGGAACTCGTGTTGATTTTTGAGAGTTCAATATCGGTCTGGTAAGCAATCGCATTGGAATCGTGATAGACGGCAGCATAGGATGCTTGATAACTGTCAAATAGTTCCATATAAGTTTCTTGACTACAGATCATAGTATATGGATGCGGGGTTTTTAGGGATTCTGGCATAGTAGCGTCGTAATTGTATATGATTCCGGCAATCGTTAATTTGTATTCTTTTTCGGCAACAAGAACTTCTATCGTATCGCCTGGTTGGATATTGTTTTCTCGTATTATAGTGTTACTTTCCTGTGTTGCTGTTGCAAAATCAGTAGGGATAATTTCGTCATTTTCTGAAAGATAAAAATTAGGAAGGTATAAAAATACGGAAAAATTCTCTAAGGAATCTGTAAGTTGCAATTCTGTATCGACTTCATTAGCATAAAGGGAATACAGATTATCAGAGATTCCCAGAAAAGAACCATATACGAAGGTTTGTAAGGAATCTTGTTTGCCTAAGATGGATTGTATCCATTGATCTGCCATTTGTGCGTAACAGAGATCTGGTTCCTGTGAAAATGTAAGATCGTAATAGCTTGAACTAGCAATCGTTTGTACTTCTTTTACACCATAGGTCGATTCGATCTGTGTTAATGTTTCTGTGTCAATTTTATTGTTTGATTCATAACTGGAAAGCATTCCGAAGGAATAATCTTCAGGATACTTTTCACAATAAAATTGATAGGAAAGAAAAGATTCCCATGCTTGATATGCTGAAAGCAGGAGAAGGACGGAAGTAACAGCGGTTAATAGTATAGAAAATCCTCTTTTGTAACGATCAATGGAATTGAATACAGAAAAAAGATTTTTCTGATTAAGTTTTTGTCGATGCTTAGGAACTTTTTTCAGTGTGGATTGCTGTTGAGGGGTGCCTCTTAGTGGGATCTGAAAAAGGCGTATCATGCTGAAAAGAAAGGTTAAGATCATACCAATTCCAAAAAACAAAAGCATCTGTAATAAGGTTGTCCATTGAATGTGAAAAAATATTGCTTGTTTTGATATTCTATTCAGAAGTAGGATGAAAAAATACGGAAGTAAAAAGCCACAGAATAATCCTATAGTGATAGAAATAAAAATCGTTGGAAGTTTTTCACTTAAATATAGTTTAGCAATCTGAAGCCTCTTTGCGCCAATCAAGCGCAAGGTAAGGAACGTACTTCGCTTATACATGATATCATTATTGATCAAAATAAAAATAGCGAGACATCCGGCTAAAAGGAGTAAGGATAATAAAAAATTGTAATCTTGTGTCGTATCAGAGATTGTTGAGTATTGGGTATAAGTAAACTCATTTTTAACAAAATTTTTTGAATTTTGACAGAAGACACTCAGATTATCCACAGTAGTCATATATTTGTCGTAAAGTTTGGTAAATATATGTAATGTCGTACACGCAGAGGATAACTGATTTTCGCAAAATGAAGGTGTTGTGAAAAAGGAGACGAAATCTTGAGAATTCGATATCCAATTTGCAGAATAATTTTTCACAACTCCACATAAGGTGAATGTTTTTTGCAATTCATGTAGCTCTCTATTGGCATCAATATAAGTAATGGTAAGCACTATTGGTTGGTTCAGTTCGTATGAGTGTCCTAATTGTGTCAGATAAGAGGCTTCAATAGCGATTTCATTATCGTTGTTTGGAAACTTCCCATCTAATAATTGAATATTTCCAATTTCTAATAAAGGTTTATCGAGAAAACCAAGGCTACTTATAGTATTTCCAGAATCATCAATGATCGAAGCGTATAGATTCATTGTGCCGATAGATTCAATAGTGGCATGTTTTTCTAGTTGTTGATATAAATTTCCATTTGTATTATAAAATGCAACATTCCAAGAACCATAAGATTGTTTTCGTTGTTCGAGTAAGGTAGTTTCATAACTCCCTGTGTAGATGAGAATTGTGATTCCGAATAGAAAAATTAAGAACAAAATGATTCCGAGTCCCAAATTCGAACGAAGGGAGTGCAGTTGTTTTTGTTTTTTCGAAAAAAACTTTATTCTCATAGAAATCTCCATTCCGCCGCCTTTCAGTTGGCGGCACAAATAGTAATGAAA
>CAZAEC010000031.1:0-23051 GCA_964484055.1 uncultured Clostridium sp. | reverse complement strand
CTAGTATTATATCTTATTAGGTCGAGGTGTTACAACTATGTTATATCACAACATACATATTCTCTTATAGTAGGAATTTTAATCTTAAATTTTACTGCATCTACTTTTGGTGGTCTAATGGGTGGTGTGTTAAGTAGAAATATATCTAATAAAATATATGACGAGAAAAAAATATTTAGTACGTCATATACAAAAGGGATTCAAGATGAAGAAAGTTTTTCTTTTGAAGTAAATGATGTTCTATCAGCGGAAATTATGATATGTATGCTTATGGGGCAGAATTTGGTTGTAGTTTTTATAAGTCGATTTTTAATCGGAAAAAATTGGGAAGAGAATCCAATCTATCTATTAGGAAGAAAAGGAAGTGACTAGGTGAAAATAATAGGGAGACTCTTATGGAAATTGTAATAAAGTAAAGCATTAAGGAAGACCCAAAGAATTCAATAGACAAAATGTTTATTGGACTCTTTGGGCATTTTTATAAATAAAGAAATGTAAACAAAGCAGATGAATACATATTTTTAAGACAACGTCTTTTTAATATTTTCTTTAATTTTCTTATTCAATGCTTTATACTGCACCAGTTCTTCATCTGTAAATCCTGCAAATCGAGCCTCTTTATACTCGTTCAAAGCCTGTTTGATCTCATCGATGATCGGTTCAGAGTCTGGAAGTAGAGTGAATCGAAATTGCCGAGGTGTATTCTTTGATTTTTCTGTTTTTGGCAGTTTTATTTCTTCGATGTCTATCAGGTGCTTCACAGACATTTTCTGCAGAGAAAAGATGACAGACTGGTAAGGAAGTCCTGTAAAGTCTGCGATTTCTCTTCTTGTAGTGAATGGGTGTGGAAGGTCAATCGCACAAAGTACGTGGGCATCACGCAGTGTAAGGTCATGTTTTAATGCTATTGTTTCTAAATAGTAATTGAGCAGTTTTCGATCACGGTAAAAATCTGCGAGGATGCCGTCAACAGAGAGTGCTTCGGAAGAAAAGCTTGTTCGTTCGTTGCCAAGACGTTTGGAACCGGGCATGAGTGCTGGGAGTACAAAGTCATCGTTGGCTGCATCGAATACAAAACGATAGATCTGCAGACGAGATCTTTCGTAATCTTTTTCTGTGAAAATGTGTTTGTAAAAGTTGTTGTAATATTCAAACATAGACATTTTCATTTTCGCAGTCTTTGTCAAACTCATTCCCTGACTGACAAGAGATCCTTTTCGTTTAACATAATAATAAATTGGAACTTGAAGTGCGTAAAAACTTTCTGCATGTCGGATGTACTCCAGATTGAATAGAAAATCTTCACACCAGCTAATGGAAGTGTCCATACGGATGTGATATTTTTCAATGATCTCGCGTTTGTAAAGTTTGTTCCAAAGGACACCATAATAGAAGTCTGCCGGGTTCTCCATCATGTGGGAGGCAAATTCTTCTTGTGACATTACGGTTGTTTCTTCAATATCTCCTTTATGAGAAAGACGTTCTCCAACGACACGGTAAAAATCGGAAATGACCATGTCGCAGTCATGCTCTTTTGCGGCGCGGACAAAAGATTTGGTCGCATCAGGTGTGATCCAGTCGTCACTGTCAAGAAATTGAAGGTATGTGCCGCAAGCTTCAGAAATCGCAAGATTACGAGTGTCGGAAACACCACTGTTTTCTTTGTGGATCACGCGGACACGGTCATCGGAAGCGGCGTATTCGTCACAGATAGAAGCGGAAGCATCCGTACTTCCATCATCAACTAAAATTAATTCAAAATCTGTATATTCTTGCGTTAGGATGCTGTCGACACAACGACGAAGAAATCCTTCTGCATTATAAATCGGTACGATAATACTTACTGTTGGATTCATGATATTCCTTTCTGTGTAAATCAATTCATTCGGTTTATGGAGCATTCTAATTTTCGTAAAAATTAGATGTTCCATGAGGAATAAGGAAATTATAGCAGACGAAGTTGGACAGAAGAAAGGAAAAGTTCACATATTTATAATAATTTTAGAAAGTTGATTTACTGGACAATTATTTTAGATTAGTATATGATAAGAACATTGAAGTGAAATTTATAGCAATGAATATAGAAAGAGGAAGACAATATGAATAAAAATCCATATGAAGTTCTTGGGGTTTCCCAAAGTGCTTCAGATGATGAAGTAAAAAAAGCATATCGTGATCTTACAAGAAAGTATCATCCGGATGCGAATGTGAATAATCCGCTGGCAGACCTTGCGGAAGAGAAGTTTAAGGAAGTTCAGGAAGCTTATGATATGATCATGAAGCAGCGTGAACAGGGAAATTATGGTTACAACAATAGTGGATATTCTTACGGAAATAATCAGCAGAATGGTTATAGCGGTGGATATTCTTATGGTGGAAACCAGCAGAACGGTTATGGCGGTTATTCTTACAATGGCGGTCAGCAAAATACTGGTTCTGTACAGTTCCAGTCTGTATATACTTATATCAATACAAGACAGTATCGTCAGGCGTTGAATGTATTAGCAGGGATTCCGAACCGAACAGCAGAATGGTATTATTTAAGTGCAATGGCGAATGCCGGGATTGGAAATAATATCGTTGCAAGAGATCATGCTGGCCAGGCTGTAAATATGAATCCTTCGAATATGCAGTATCAGCAGTTGTTGAATCAGTTAGAATGGAACGGACAGAGATATCAGAATCATCCATATACACAAGGGTATGGAAACCGTAATAATTCTTGCGGAACAGGAGACGTTTGCTGTGATCTTTGGATTGCAGATACATTGTGTGAATGTATGGGAGGAGATTTGTGCTCATGCATGTAAGGGCAAAAAGAATGGCCATCAGTGGTATGCTGTTGGCCTTTACTGTTATCTGTATGTTTTTAGGTGGAGTCATTGAAACAAACACATTATTTCTTTTGGCGGCAGCAGCCTATTTTGTAGGAATCATCCAAAATGAATTTGGAATGAAGTATGGATGGGCATTTTGGATCGCTGCAGTGTGTTTGGGATTGATCATAGTACCGAATAAGTTTTATGTATTATCCTATTGTGCAATGGCTTTGTATATCTTATTGATCGAGAGTGCGTGGAAGTTACTTGGGAATTATCCAAAGTTAAGAATGCGCAGAATCATTTTCTGGGTGATCAAGTTTGTGATCTTTAATATGATGTACATCCCTCTTGTTTTAGGATTTCAAGAGTTATTGTTTGCAGATACATTGTCAGGATGGATGCTTGTTGGTGTGTTGGCAGCAGGACAGATTGGGTTGATGTTGTTTGATCAGGCTTATGAACATGTACAGGCAGATTTATGGAAGAAAATACGAAGGAGATTATTAGACGACTGATGAAGATATATTTTGCACCGTTAGAGGGAATTACAGGGCATATTTTGCGAAGTGCTTTGAATGAATGTTTTGGATGTGTTGATAAATATTTTATACCATTTATCAATCCAAATCAGATGGGAAGACTCAGTACGAGAGAGAAGCAGGATATTGCACCGGAAAATAATAAAGGAATGCAGGCTGTTCCACAGATTTTGACGAATTCGGTGGAAGATTTTGTAAAGACTGCGAAAAAACTTCAGGAATTTGGATACAGTGAAGTGAATCTGAATCTTGGATGCCCGTCAAAAACGGTCATTTCTAAGAAAAGAGGATCTGGATTTCTTGCATATCCAGAGGAATTGAATGCATTTTTAGAAGAAATCTTTCAGCAGGTTGAGATTGATATTTCAGTGAAAACAAGGATTGGAAAAGAGAGTCCAGAAGAATTTACAAGATTATTAGAAATTTATAATCAATATCCGATGAAAGAATTGATCATACACCCAAGAGTCCAGACAGATTTTTATAAAAATCATCCGAATCTTGAAGTGTATCGACAGGCAGTTGCTGGAAGCAAAAATAAATTATGTTATAACGGAGATCTGTTTACGATGCAGGCATTTGAACAGTTCAGAAACGAGTTTCCAGAAACAGATACCGTTATGATCGGACGTGGGCTTTTGATGAACCCGGGACTTGCAAGAGAAATCTGTACTGGACAGAAAACAGACAAAGAAACACTTCGTAAATATCATGACTGTATTTATGAAAAATATCAAGAGTATCTGTTTGGTGAGAAAAATGTGCTGTTCAAGATGAAGGAAATGTGGTGTTATATGGCGCCATTATTTGAAAACTATGAAAAGTATGCCAAGAAGATCAAAAAAGCAGAACGTTTAAGTAAGTATGAAGAAGCGGTTAACGCATTGTTTGATGAACAGGAGATCGTGAAAGAGCAGATTGTAAAACAGACTGCAAAACATGGTATTTTTAATCAATAAACCGTATATATTAAAAAGGATCAAAAGATGAGACTGTAGATAATAACAGTTTCATCTTTTTTCTTTTTCGGAGGTGTTTATGCAAGAAACGGTCATATATATTATGGATTCTTTTGGATATTTGGGTTTATGTTTTTTGATCGCATTGGAAAATCTTTTTCCACCGATCCCATCGGAAGCAATCTTGCCATTTGCAGGATTTATGACAACTTATACGAGGATGACGGTGGTTGGTGCGATTATATTTGCAACGCTTGGTTCGTGTATTGGAGCGGTGATCTTATATTGGATCGGAACGATATTGATGCCGCAAAATTGGAAGCGTTTGTTTGAAGATAAAAGGGTGAAAAGGCTTGGATTTAAACAAAAAGATGTGGAAAAAACAATCAAATGGTTTGAAAGATGTGGAAAAAAAGCGGTTTTATTTGGGCGATGTGTGCCAATCATCCGAAGTCTTATCTCGATTCCGGCAGGGATGACAAAGATGAAATTTTCACACTTTTTCTTATATACAATCATCGGAAGTGCGATTTGGAATACTGTGTTGATCTACTTTGGTGCGCTGCTTGGTGCCTCTTGGGGTGAAGTAATGGTTTATGTTGGAAAATATTCGGAGATCATACAAATAATCTTGATCGCAGCAGTAGTAGTTTATTTGTGGAAATATATAAAAAAGTTTCGAGATAGGAAGACGATTTGAAAGAAATAGAAAAGAAAAAAAGAAAGCGTTGTTTTTCTTTAAAAGGTTCTGTAAAAATGATATAATATTCGTCAGAGTTGAAATGAAAAAGAGCGAGGTACAAGAATGAGCATTTTTGATTTAAATACTTATGAAGTGATCCAGCAGGAAGATCTGAAAGATCTGAAATCAAAAGGATACTTGTTAAAACATAAAAAAAGTGGTGCACGTGTACTGCTTATGGAAAATGATGATGAGAATAAGGTCTTTACGATCGGTTTCCGTACACCTCCGTCAGATAGTACAGGTGTACCTCATATCATGGAACATTCCGTATTGTGTGGTTCCAGCGACTTTCCAGTGAAAGACCCATTTGTAGAACTTGTAAAGGGTTCTTTGAATACATTTTTAAATGCAATGACATATCCGGATAAGACAGTTTATCCAGTTGCAAGCTGCAATGATAAAGATTTTCAGAATCTGATGCATGTGTATATGGATGCGGTATTTTATCCGAACATTTATAAGCATGAAGAAATCTTCCGTCAGGAAGGCTGGAGTTATAAATTAGATGATGCAGAAGGAAAATTAGAATACAACGGTGTTGTTTACAATGAGATGAAAGGTGCATTTTCTTCACCAGAAGGTGTGCTGGACCGAGTGGTAATGAATTCTTTATTCCCAGATACATCGTATGCAAATGAATCAGGCGGAGATCCAGAAGTGATACCAGAACTGACATATGAGCAGTTTTTAGATTTTCATAGAAAATATTATCACCCTTCAAACAGTTATATCTATCTGTATGGTGATATGGATATGGAAGAAAAGCTGGAATGGCTGGATAAGGAATATTTGAGTGCATTTGAACAGGAAGAGATTGATTCAGAAATCTCTTATCAGGAACCATTTGCAGAAGTGAAAGAATTGGAGATCAACTACTCTATTTCCAGCGAAGAACCAGAAGAAGATAACACATATTTATCTTATAACAAAGTAATTGCGACAAGTTTGGATGAAAAATTATATTTGGCATTCCAGATTTTGGATTATGCATTGTTATCTGCACCTGGCGCACCATTAAAGAAAGAACTTTTGGATGCAGGAATCGGAAAAGATATCATGGGATATTATGATAACGGAATCTATCAGCCAATCTTTTCTGTGATCGCAAAGAATGCAAATACAGAACAAAAAGAAGCCTTTGTTGAAACAATTGAAAATGTATTGAAAGACGCAGTTGCGAATGGAATTGATAAAAAGGCATTGGCAGCAGCGATCAATTATCATGAGTTCCGTTTCCGTGAGGCAGATTTTGGAAGTTATCCAAAAGGACTGATGTACGGACTTCAGATGTTTGATAGCTGGTTGTATGATGAAGAAAAACCATTCCTTCATATGAATGCGATCCCAACATTTGATTTCTTGAAAGAACAGATTGATACGGGATATTTTGAAAATCTGATCCAGACATATCTGTTAGATAACAAGCATGGTTCTATTGTAGTCGTAAAACCAGAACGTGGCAGAACTGCACGTATGGACAAGGAATTAGAAGAGAAGCTTCAGGCATATAAAGAAAGTTTAGATGCAGAAGAAGTAGAACACCTTGTAGAAGCTACAAAAGCGTTGACAGAGTATCAAGAAGCAGAAGAATCAAAAGAAGATATGGAAAAAATTCCAGTGCTTGCACGAGAAGACATTTCTCCGGAGATCGCACCAATCTTTAATGAAGAGATTGATGTGGATGGAGTTCCGTTGATCTATCATAATATCGAAACAAGTGGAATTGGCTATCTGACATTGATGTTTGATCTGTCCGAAATTCCAGAAGAACTGCTTCCATATGTAGGAATCCTTCAGTCTGTTCTTGGTATTATTGATACGACAAATTATGGATATGGTGAGTTGTTTAATGAGATCAATGTTCATACAGGCGGTATCGGAACAACTTTAGATATTTATCCAGATGTAAGAAATGTAAAAGAAAAAGCGTTCCGTGCAACATTTGAAATCAAAGGAAAGGCACTTTATCCAAAACTCCATGTATTGTTTACAATGATGCGAGAGATTTTGATGGAATCAAAATTAGATGACGAAAAACGTCTGAAAGAAATTTTAGCAATGCTCAAATCCAGACTTCAGATGAGCTTCCAGTCATCCGGACATACAACAGCAGCACTCCGTGCGTTGTCCTATGCATCTCCGATCCAGAAGTTTAAAGATGATACAGATGGCATCAGTTTTTATCACAAGGTAAAAGAGATTGAGGAGAACTTCGACGAGAAGAAAGAAGAGTTGATCGCTAACCTTAAAAAGATTGCAAGCTATGTATTTAGAGGCGATAATATGCTGGTCAGCCTCACTTCTGCAGAAGAAGCAAAAGCAATTGTATGTGATGAGATCAAGAAGATAAAATCACAGTTAAATGTATACGCACAGCCAGAATTTGAAGAGGGATGTGTATTGCATTGTGAAAAGAAAAATGAAGGATTTAAGACATCTTCTAAAGTACAGTATGTTGCAAGAGTAGGTAACTTTATTGATAAGGGAGTAAATTATCATGGGGCTTTGCAGACATTAAAGGTTATTCTTGGATATGATTACTTGTGGCAAAATGTTCGTGTAAAAGGTGGTGCTTACGGATGTATGTGCAGTTTTAGCCGTACAGGTGATGGTTACTTTGTTTCTTATCGTGATCCAAATTTGAAAAAAACGATGGATACGTATGAAGGAATCGTTGATTATGTGAAGAATTTTGATGTAGACGAACGAGCTATGACAAAATACATCATAGGAACAATGAGTAATTTGGATCGACCAATGAACCCATCTGCAAAAGGTGCACGTTCTATGAATCTTTATATGACACGAATCACAGAAGAAATGATCAAAGAAGAACGTATGCAGATTCTTTCTGTACAGCCAGAGGATATTCGTGCAATGGCAGAAGTCGTAGAGGCAGTGCTTTCGGCAGAACAGATCTGCGTGATCGGAAGCGAAGAAAAGATTGAAGAAGCAAAAGAAATGTTTGGTGAAGTGAAGACATTGTTTTAATTTAGAAGGAAATGATTCATTCTTATAAAATAAATTCCATCTAAGTACAGAAGTGAAAGGAAATATTTACTTATGAAAGATAATTATAAATCAGGTTTTGTAACTCTGATCGGTCGTCCAAATGTAGGAAAATCTACACTTATGAATTACCTGATCGGACAGAAGATCGCAATTACATCAAATAAACCACAGACAACGAGAAATCGTATTCAGACAGTCCTTACAACAGAAGAAGGACAGATCATTTTCGTGGATACACCAGGAATCCATAAAGCAAAGAATAAGCTTGGAGAATATATGGTAAATATTGCACAGCGTTCTTTGAATGAAGTGGATGTTGTACTTTGGCTTGTAGAACCATCTACATTTATCGGAGCTGGAGAAAGACATATCATCGAACAGCTGAAAAAAGTAAAAACACCAGTTATTCTTGTAATCAATAAGATCGATATGGTGAAAAAAGAAGAAGTTCTTGAGTTTATCGCAACATATAATAAGGAATATGATTTCTCAGCAATCGTTCCTGTTTCTGCAAGAAGTGGTGCGAATACAGATGAACTTGTAAAAGTGATCATGCAGTATCTTCCATATGGCCCACAGTTTTATGATGAAGATACAATCACAGATCAGCCAGAACGACAGATTGTTGCGGAACTGATCCGTGAAAAAGCATTGCATAGTCTTCAGGAAGAGATTCCACATGGGATTGCAGTTGCGATCGATCGTATGAAGATGCAGAATAAGGTAATGCATATTGATGCAACGATCATCTGTGAGAGAGATTCTCACAAAGGTATCATCATCGGAAAACAGGGGGCGATGTTGAAGAAGATCGGAAGTACAGCACGTTATGAAATCGAAAGACTTTTAGATTGTAAAGTAAATCTGAAACTTTGGGTGAAAATCCAGAAGAATTGGAGAGACAGCGATTTCTTGATGAAGAACTTTGGATATCATGAGGATGAAATGTAATATTTCCCCAATATAACGTTTCGTTTAGAAAGTATTTTCGGAATGAAATAATAAAAATCGGAAAACCTATCTGTATAACAAGAGATTCTTAAATACGGATGAAGAGGTGATTCGATGGAAGAAAAATACTGGGAAAAGTTTATAGAAACTGGCGGTCTAACAGAATATCTAGAGTACAAGATGGAAATGTACGGCCATGCCAGCAAACAGAATATGGGAGAACGTATTGAATCAGGTTGTATTGACAGGAATGGTGCTTTCTACGACACCCATAGGAGAATATGACAGAAGAGTTGTTATATTGACAAAAGAGCAAGGAAAGATTGCTGCATTTGCCAGGGGGGCGAGAAGACCGAACAGCCCCCTGGTCGGTGCAGTCAATCCTTTTTCTTTTGGGGAATTTACCGTTTATGCGGGAAGATCATCCTATACAATCCAGTCTGCGAAGATCACGAATTATTTTGCAGAACTAAGACAAGATATCATAGGTGCTTATTATGGATTTTATTTTCTGGAATTGGCAAATTATTGTACACGGGAAGCAAATGATGAGCGAGAAATGCTGAAATTACTTTATCAAAGTATGCGGGCATTAACAAATGAACATATTTCAAATCGGCTGATCCGACGGATCTTTGAACTTCGGATGCTGTGTATTAATGGAGAGGGACCACAGGTATTTCAGTGTGTGGTATGTGGTAATGCACAGAGACCGATGGTATTTAGTGCAAGCCGAGGTGGTCTTGTCTGTAGTGAATGTAATATAGATGTAGCAGATAGAATGATACTTGATAAGTCTACAATCTATAGTATGCAGTATATAGAGACAAGCACGATTGAAAAACTTTATACATTTACGGTGAGTGATAAAGTGTTAGCAGAGTTGGAAAAAGTTGTACAGAGATATATGGATGTGTACGTAGACAAGCAGTTTAAATCACTTGAAATTTTAGAAACGCTTTTATGATTTCATGGAGAATGATCGAAAGGTTATTCAAGAAGCAGAAATCATAAAGCGTTTTTTTTATTTATCGATTTTGTTTACGATAATCGATCGGTGAACAATTTTCTTCTCGTTTGAATACTTGTGAGAAATAACTTGGAGAAGAAAATCCGAGCATACGACTGATTTCGGTTAAGGAATAATCAGTTGTGGTTAAAAGTGCTTTGCTTTCCTGGATGCGCTTGGAAATCAAATACTTGATCGGCGAAATATGATATTCTTCTGTAAAGGCATGAACAATATGATATTTGCTGTTATGAATTGCTTCGGCAATAGAATCCAAAGTGATGTCTTCCTTATAATGCGAGTCGATATAACGTTGGATCGAGACACTCAACTGACTATTTTTTGGGGTGGTCGGAACGATCGTAGTAGAAAAATCTGGTAAACGACTTAAAAGGACGACTAAAATCTCAATTAAATTTTGACAAATGATTTCATATCCAACTGACTTAGATTCGCTTTCTTTTAAAAGAAGGTCAAGATAAGTTAAGATCATATCTTTTTCTTTTGCCATATTATGAATGCAATGGGTAATATTTTGTGGTGTCTTAAGTGGACTTAGCTCTAATCCTTCAATCCCAATCACAATATATTTCAGTGGACTTGCATCTAAACTCATTTCTGTGTGTAGCACATTTGGGTTTATAATAACTAGGTCATCGGAAGAAACAGGATATCGATTTTTTTCAATCTCAAATTGCCCTTTTCCTTCAACTACATAAAATAATTCAGAAAAATAATGGGTATGCAAGGTGCTTGACCAGTCTCCTTCATATTGGGAAGAACTGATATATAATAAATTTACTTTGTTTTGCGTTGTTCGATTTTTGGGGAGTGTGATGTCATAGCGTTGAATACTCATGTATTCGCTCCTTTGTAAAATATTTTCTTATATGATACAACATGAGAAACGAAGAAAACAACTTCTTTTCATAATAAGTATAAAATATACAATAAAAATCTGATATAAATAAAAAAATATGACAAAATAGTGAAGAAAACACAAAAAAAATAAAAAACCGCAAGAAAACTAAAGGTATACGCAAGATGTCGGTTGCGAAGTTCAAAAAGGAAATATATAATAGAAAACATAAGCAACGGTATAAAATTTATGGGAGGAAAAGAATTATGAAAAAAAGAATTTTAAGCTTAGCTTTAGCAGGCCTCATGGTATTTAGCGTGACAGCTTGCGGTTCAACTGGATCTGATAACAAAGAATCAGATAAAGCAGAGAGTGCAGATAGCAAAGTAGTGAAAGTTGCTGCTGTTGAAACTGCTTATGGTGCTGATATGTGGAATGAAGTAGCAGCAGCATTCGAAGAAGAAACAGGTGTTAAGGTAGAACTTACAGTTGATAAGAACCTTGAAGATGTGATTTCTCCTGATATGAAGGCTGGTAACTATCCAGACGTTATCATGCGTGCAGTTGGTGCTGAATCTGGTATGACAGAAACTTTTATTAAAGACAACAACTTAGTTGATTTAACAGAAGTTTTAGACATGACAATCCCAGGTGAAGAAACAACAGTTTCTGATAAGATGCTTGGTGGATTTACAGACAACACAATCACACAGCCATACGGCGACGGTAAAGTTTACTTAATGCCTATGTTCTATAGCCCATGTGGATTATTCTACAATGCAGGTTTATTCGAAGAAAAAGGCTGGGAAGTTCCAGAAACTTGGGATGAAATGTGGGAACTCGGAGACAAAGCAAAAGAAGAAGGTATCGCATTATTTACATATCCAACAGCTGGATACTTTGATGCATTCTTATATGCTTTAATGCATGAAGCATTCGGTGATGATTTCAATAGCGTTCTTCAGTATGAAGAAGGTATCTGGGAAACAGAAGAAGCAGAAGAAGTCTTCGCAATCCTTGATAAATTAGCTGATTACACAGAATCAACAACACCAGCAAATGCTAACGATGATAACTTCCAGAAAAACCAGCAGTTAGTATTAGATAACAAAGCATTATTCATGCCAAATGGTAACTGGGTAATTGGTGAAATGGCAGAAGCTCCACGTGCAGAAGGATTCGAATGGGGATTCACAGCACTTCCAGCAGTTGAAGAAGGTGGAGAAAGAGCATCTTACGCATGGTTCGAACAGGTTTGGATGCCAGCAGGTGCAGAAAACCAGGATCTTGGTAAAGAATTCATTTCATTCTTATACTCAGACAAAGCAGCAGAAATCTTTGCTGGACAGGGAGCTATCCAGCCAATCAATGGTCTGGCTGATTCATTAGAAGGCGATGCTAAGATTTACTACAGCATTTATGACACAGGTGCTGTTGCAGTATTAGATGCATTTGCAGCTACAGATTCAATTGAAGGTACAACAATTCGTGGTACATTCTGTGATCCAATCAACTCTCTTGTAACAGGAGACAAAACAATCGATGATTGGAAAGCTCAGATTATCAAAGATAACGATGCTTTCAGAGGAGCTCTTAAATAGTTGATGTCATAACGGCTGGTGCTTGTACAGAGCACCAGCTTTTTTCATACATATCAAATTTATAGATGGGAGATGAGCAGATGCAAAAAAGAAAAGGAAGGGGAAAGTTCATATTCTTTTGTACAGCCCCAGCAATCATTCTATTTGTCATTTTTATGATCATTCCAACAGTGGATGTATTCCGTATGTCTTTATACAAATGGGGTGGATATACGATCGAGAAAACATTTGTTGGATTGAATAACTTTAAAATCTTATTCCAAAGTGAAAAATTCTATCGTGCGTTCCAAAATCAGATTCTTTTGATCGTAGTTGTAACGATCGTAACATTTGCAATTGCACTTTTATTTGCAGCAATTTTGACAAGAGAGAAAATTAAAGGACAAAATTTCTTCCGAATTGTATTTTATATTCCTAACATTTTATCTATTGTTATTATCAGTGCGATCTTTTCCGCAATTTATGATCCAAATCAAGGACTTTTAAATTCAATCCTTAATATATTTAGAGGACCTGATGCGGAACCTATTCTTTGGCTCGGAAGCCAGAAACTTGTAATTTGGAGTATTGCGATTGCTATGGTATGGCAGGCAATCGGATATTATATGGTTATGTACATGGCAAGTATGGCAAATGTACCAGCCAGCTTATATGAATCAGCCAGCTTGGAAGGTGCTGGAAAGATCACTCAATTTTTCCAGATTACCATTCCATTGATCTGGACAAATATTAGAACTACATTAACATTCTTTGTAATCAGTACGATCAACATGTCATTCCTGTTCGTAAAAGCAATGACAAATGGTGGACCTGATAGTGCATCACACGTATTCTTGAGTTATATCTATCAAGAAGCATACACGAACTCTTCATATGGATATGGTATGGCGCTCAGTTCAATTGTATTCTTGTTCTCATTTGCACTTTCAGGAATCCTGAATGCTGTTACAAAACGTGAAGAAATAGAATTTTAAAGGAGGGGGTAGATCATGACAAAGACAAGCAGCAAAGCAAGTATAAGCAGCAAAGTAAGCAAAATAGTTATTTACATCTTACTGCTCCTTCTTGCAATCTCTATTTTAGTCCCAATTGCATGGGTATTTATGGCTTCAATTAAACAAAATGAGGAATTTTATAGAAATCCTTGGGCACTTCCAGCAGGTGTGTATCTTCAGAACTTTGTAGATGCATGGCAGAAAGCAGATATGGGTTCTTATATGCTTAACTCTGTAATCGTAACAGCACTTGCATTAGTACTTTTAATTGTGATCGCGTTACCAGCATCTTATGCTTTGGCTAGATTTAAATTCAAATCTAGAGCATTTTGGAACACATTATTTATGGCAGGACTTTTTATCAATGTAAACTATATCGTAGTTCCAATCTTTTTAATGTTAAATGAGGGAGATATCTTTTTGAGAAAGATTGTGGGAGAACCATTTTTCTTGAATAATATTTTTATTTTAGCATTGGTTTATGCTGCGACAGCGTTGCCATTTACCATTTACTTATTGTCAGGATATTTCAAAACTTTGCCAAAAGATTTCGAAGAAGCAGCATATGTAGATGGGGCTGGATATTTTAGAACAATGGTACAAGTTATCATTCCAATGGCAAAACCAAGTATTATCACAGTTATCTTATTTAACTTCTTGTCATTCTGGAATGAATATATCATTTCCATGACATTGCTTACAAAACCAGAATTAAAAACATTGTCAGTAGGTCTTATGAACTTAATGGCTGCACAAAAATCAGCAGTTCAATATGGACAAATGTATGCAGGTCTTGTAATCGTTATGCTTCCTACATTGATTTTATATATGTGTGTACAAAATCAATTAACAGAAGGTATGACTGTTGGTGGAATAAAAGGCTAAGGAGGATATGGTATGAACGACACTACAAAAAAAATTATTGTTGGTATTCTCGTTGCGATCGTATTCTGCGTTTGCGTTGCATTAGTAATTGTTGGACATAGAAATGTTGGATTGCAAGGTTTGATCATAGAGTTAATAGGATTAGCAGGACTTATTTTTCTACTTTGGTTATATAACAGACAATATCGATAATAATGAAAAAACATAATTTATTTTATCCAAAGACAATTGAAAACTGGGACGAAGCGATTCCTTTGGGAAATGGTAAGATTGGTTGCCTGATCTGGGGAAATACAAAAGCACTTCGTTTCAGTTTGGATAGAACCGATGTGTGGGATCTTTCAGAAATCGATCAAACGAATGAGAAGGATTTCACATATCAAAATTTAGTGAGTCTTGCAAAGGCAGGAAACACAGAAGAAATCCGACGGATATTTGACGCACCTTATAATATGTTGACGCCAACAAAACTTCCAGTAGGAAAGATATTGCTACAATTCCAAGAACAAGGGAATGTAATATCAGAGTTGAATTTATCCAAAGCAGAGGCAAAACTGGAAGTTCAGATGGAGCGCGCGAAGATTCAAATACATGCATTTTGTCACGCAGTAGATCAAAGCGGATATATTCGCATTTTTCATGGGAATGAAAAAGTGAATGTGTTATTGGAACATCCTGTGTTTGGAAATATGGATGATACTGAAGAATTGGTATATGATCCAAACAATCGCAAGATTTCCCAAGGTGGCTTAGAACAGCTTCACTATCCAGCAGCAAAGTGTGGGGAATCACAGGGCGAAGTTACATTACATTGGTTCGAACAGCAGGTAGATGAAAAATTTTCGTTTGGTGTTGTGATCGGAATTTTAAAAAGAGATAAAGAAACGACCGTCGTGTATCGTATCGTGAATTCGAATGATGGAACGAATTGGTTGGAAGATGGAAAAAGATGTGTAGAAGAAAATGTAAGAAACGGATATGAGAAAAGTTTTCAGACACATCAAGCGTGGTGGGATACATATTGGAAACAAAGCGGTGTATCTCTGCCAGATCCATTTTTTGAAAAACAGTGGTATTTAACCAATTATTTGTTTGCATCTTGTTCAAGAAAAGGTGAATACCCAATGCCGCTTCAAGGAGTATGGACAGCAGATAATAGAGAGCTTCCTCCTTGGAAAGGTGATTATCATAATGATTTAAATACGCAGTTAAGCTACACGCATTTTTATAAAGCAAACCATTTGGCAGAAGGAGAGGCCTTTATAGATTTTCTTTGGAACTCGATGGAGATGGCAAAAACATTTGCAAAGAAATTTTATGATGCAGATGGAATCTGTTTGCCAGGTGTAATGACGATCAATGGGAAAGCATTAGGCGGTTGGCCGATGTATTCCTTGTCTCCAACACATCAAATTTGGCTTTGTCAATCTTTTGAACTGTATTACCGATATACAGGAGATGTTCAGTTCTTGAAAGAAAAAGCGTGGGTATATTTTACAGAAACAGAAAAGTGCATTTCTTCGCTGCTAGAAGAAAAAGATGGAAAGCTTTATTTACCTGTTTCAAGTTCGCCAGAGATCCATGATGATGAAAAGGAATCTTGGCTGACACCGAATAGTAATTATGACCTGGCTTTGCTGCGATATTTATATTATACATTAGTGGAATTTTCAAAGATTCTTGAAAATGGCGAAGAAGATTTTGGGCGAAGGAAATTAGAAAAACTTCCCCAATTGGCAATTAATGAACAAAATGTGCTTATGCTATCACCAGATGAAGTGCTGAAAGAATCTCATAGACATTTATCCAATGCTATGGCGATCGCTCCGTTACATTTGCTTTCCTATGAAGATGATAAAGAGATTATTGATGCAACAGTTTCTGCGTATGAGTTGCTTGGAACTGGAATGTGGGTAGGATATTCTTTCGTATGGATGTCTCACTTATATGCGATCCAGAAAAATGGAGAGGGCGCATATGAACAGTTACGCATTTTCTGGGAAAGTTTTTGTGCAGAGAATGGATTTCATTTGAACGGTGATTTCAAAAAGCGAGGATATAGTACATTTCATTATCGACCATTCACTTTGGAAGGGAATATGTATGCAGCTGATGCATTGCAAGAGATGCTTTTGCAAATGGAAAAAGGTGTGATAACGGTTTTTCCAGCAATACCGGAGAAATGGAATGGTCAAAAAGTAAAATTTAAAAAATTCAGAGGGGAAAAAGGACTTCTGATTTCTGCGATAAAGGATGAGAAAGATCAATGTGAAATCCTTTTAGAACCGCAATACGATCAAATTGTAACGATCAAATATGGAACGATAAAAGTAGATAACATAAACTTGCGAGCTGGCAAGCGTTTGCAAATACAATTGAAACAGGAGAAAGGAGAGTTATAGAAGCTATGACTACAGAAAAAGCAACAGGAAGAGTCACGATCCCTACAAACTTAGACGTTGTTCCAGAAACAATTGAAATTTTAAAAAAATGGGGCGCTGATGCAATTCGTGATTGTGATGGTACAGAGTTTCCAGAAGAACTTACAAAAGTAGGAGCAAAGATTTATTCAACTTATTATACAACTAGAAAAGATAATGAATGGGCAAAAGCAAATCCGGATGAAGTACAGCAGTGTTACATCATGACAGGATTTTATACAGCAACAGAAAATACACTTGCAATTCCGTTGATGAAAGGAATTTCCGATGAATTAATGCAAGTAAATACAAGAGATGATATCAAACGTTGGTGGGAAGTTATTGATCGTTCTACAGGTGAGGTTGTAGCAACAGATACATGGGAATACAATGAAGAAACAGGATGTGTGGAAATTCATGATACAAAATTATTCCATGAATACACAGTCAGCTTCTTAGCATATTTGATCTGGGATCCAGTACATATGTATAATGCAGTTACAAATGAGTGGAAAGATTTTGAACATCAGATCACATTTGACGTTCGTCAACCAAAAACAAGAGAATACAGTATGAAACGTCTTCGCAAATTCTGTGAAGAACATCCATATGTAAATGTGATTCGTTATACAACATTTTTCCATCAGTTTACATTAGTATTTGATGAATTGAAGAGAGAAAAATATGTTGACTGGTACGGATACTCCTCTTCAGTGAGCCCATATATCTTAGAACAATTTGAAAAAGAAGTGGGTTATAAATTCCGTCCAGAATTTATTATTGACCAAGGTTATCATAATAACCAGTACAGAATTCCAAGCAAAGAATTTAAAGATTTTCAGGCGTTCCAAAGAAGAGAAGTTGCAGCATTAGCAAAAGAAATGGTAGACATTACACATGAATGTGGAAAAGAAGCAATGATGTTCTTGGGAGATCACTGGATTGGAACAGAGCCATTTATGGAAGAATTTGCAAGTATCGGTTTGGACGCTGTTGTAGGTTCTGTTGGAAATGGTTCTACACTTCGTTTGATCTCTGATATCGAAGGCGTAAAATATACAGAAGGTAGATTTTTGCCATATTTCTTCCCAGATACATTCCATGAAGGTGGAGATCCTGTAAAAGAAGCGAAAGAAAACTGGGTAACAGCAAGACGTGCGATTTTAAGAAAACCAGTTGATCGAATTGGATATGGCGGATATTTAAAATTAGCGTTAGATTTTCCAGAATTCGTAGAATATGTAGAATCAGTATGTGACGAGTTCCGCGAATTATATGAAAATGCAAAAGGAACAGTTCCACATTGTGTGAAAAAAGTTGCTGTATTAAATAGCTGGGGTAAAATTAGAAAATGGGGATGCCACATGGTTCATCATGCTTTGTATCAAAAACAAAACTACAGCTATGCAGGTATTATTGAAACATTGAGTGGTGCACCATTTGATGTACAGTTTATCTCATTTGATGATATCTTAGCAGACAAAAATATTTTAAAAGATATTGATGTTATTATTAATGTTGGAGATGCAGATACTGCTCACACAGGCGGATATATTTGGGAAAATCCAGAAGTTTCATCAGCAATCCGTGAATTTGTATACAATGGCGGCGGATTCATTGGAGTAGGAGAACCAAGTGGACACCAGTTCCAAGGACATTTCTTACAGCTTGCAACAATGCTTGGTGTAGAAAAAGAAACTGGATTCACATTAAATTATGATAAATATAATTGGGAAGAACACCCAGACCACTTTATCTTAGCAGATACAACAAAACCAGTTGATTTTGGAGAAGGTAAGAAGAGTATTTTCGCATACGAAGGAACAGATATCTTAGTTCAGAAAGATAAAGAAGTACAGATGGCTGTAAATGAATATGGAAAAGGTCGTTGTGTATATATCAGTGGTCTTCCATATAGTTTTGAAAACAGCCGAATTTTATATCGTTCTGTGATCTGGTCTTCACACGATGAAGAAAACTTATGTAAATGGTATAGTACAAATTTCAACGTAGAAGTACATGCTTATGTAGAAAATGGAAAATACTGTGTAGTAAATAACACATATGAACCACAAAGTACAACTGTTTACAAGGGAGACGGAACAAGCTTTACATTAGATTTAGATGCAAATGAAATTATTTGGTACGAAATTTAAGAGAAACCATAATATAAGAATCTTTATAAGAATAAAGATGAGGAAATCTTTACAAATCTAAGGGAAGAAGATATAATAATTAAGATTATTCAGATAATAATAGAATGTGAGGATAAAAATATGGCAGAAAAGACAATGGAAAAAATTGTTTCTCTTGCAAAAGCCAGAGGATTTGTATATCCAGGTTCAGAGATCTACGGTGGTCTGGCAAACACATGGGATTATGGTAATCTCGGTGTTGAACTTAAGAACAATGTAAAAAAAGCTTGGTGGAAAAAATTCGTTCAGGAATCACCATATAACGTAGGTGTAGACTGTGCGATCCTTATGAATCCACAGACATGGATTGCATCTGGTCATCTTGGCGGATTCTCAGATCCACTTATGGACTGTAAAGAATGTCACGAACGTTTCCGTGCAGATAAACTGATCGAAGATTACTGTGCAGAGAACGGAATCGCAATCGAAGGAAGCGTAGATGCATGGTCACAGGAACAGATGATGGCATTTATCGAAGAACACAATGTACCATGCCCAACATGTGGAAAGCATAACTTTACAGACATCCGTCAGTTCAACCTGATGTTCAAAACATTCCAGGGTGTAACAGAAGATGCAAAGAATACAGTTTATTTAAGACCAGAAACAGCTCAGGGTATTTTTGTAAACTTTAAAAATGTGCAGAGAACATCTCGTAAGAAAATTCCATTTGGTATCGCTCAGATTGGTAAATCATTCCGTAATGAGATTACACCAGGTAACTTTACATTCCGTACAAGAGAATTCGAACAGATGGAACTTGAATTCTTCTGCGAACCAGATACAGACCTTGAATGGTTTGCATACTGGAAACAGTTCTGCCTTGATTGGCTGAGCTCTCTTGGTTTAAAAGAAGACGAAGTAAGATATCGTGACCATGATCAGGAAGAACTTTCTTTCTATAGTAAAGCAACAACAGACGTAGAATTCCTCTTCCCATTCGGTTGGGGCGAACTGTGGGGAATCGCTGACAGAACAGATTATGACTTAACACAGCATCAGAATGTATCCAAACAGGATTTGACATACTTTGATGATGAAAAGAAAGAAAAATACATTCCATATGTAATCGAACCATCACTTGGTGCAGACCGTATGGTACTTGCATTTCTTTGTAGCGCTTATGATGAAGAAGAACTGGAAGGTGGAGATGTACGTACAGTACTTCATTTCCATCCAGCACTTGCACCAGTAAAAGTTGGTGTGCTTCCACTTTCTAAGAAGCTGAACGAAGGTGCAGAAAAGATTTACGCTGAACTGTCTAAATACTACAATTGCGAATACGATGATCGTGGTAATATCGGTAAGAGATATCGTCGTCAGGACGAGATCGGTACACCATTCTGTGTAACATACGATTTCGAATCTGAAACAGACGGATGCGTAACAGTACGTGATAGAGATACAATGTCTCAGGAAAGAATTAAGATCGAAGATCTGAAAGCTTACTTTGAGAAAAAATTTGAATGGTAAGAATCATTCATTTATAATCAGATAAAGACCCTCATAACTTTAGTTATGGGATAGATATGAGGAGTCTGGAAAACACAAAAGACAGGCATTCTTTATATGTATAGAGGATGTCTGTTTTTTTACTAGGAAATGATTCGTTACCTAGTAAATAAAAATCTTATGTGGATGTTTTGATACATTTCATGTAAAGAAGATAAAAATAAAAGCTAGGAAGGTAACTTTAAAATGGAAAGAAAAAATGTATGGAAATCATACACAGCAGAACAGCTTGTGGAATTGAATAAGATCAATGATGATTATAAAAAATGCCTTGATGAAGGAAAAACAGAAAGAGAATGTGTACATCTTACAGTGAAGAGACTGGAAGAAAACGGATATCAGAATCTGAAAAATGTAGAAGGACCACTGAAAGCTGGTGATAAAGTTTATGCAGTATGCATGGACAAGATGGTTGCAGCATTCCAGATTGGAAAACAGCCTTTAGAAAAAGGAATGAATATTCTTGGTGCACATATCGACTCTCCACGTATCGATGTAAAACAGAATCCACTTTATGAAAATGAAGAATTAGCTTATTTAGACACACATTATTATGGTGGACTGAAAAAATACCAGTGGGTAACTCTTCCAATGGCAATCCATGGTGTTATTGCAAAAAAAGACGGAACAGTTACAAATGTAGTGATTGGTGAAAAAGAAGATGATCCAGTATTCGTGATCACAGATCTTCTCCCACATCTTGCAGCAGATCAGATGCAGAAAAAAGCAAACGTAGTGATCGAAGGAGAGAAACTTGATCTTTTGATCGGAAGCCAGCCTGTTGCTGATGAAGATGAAAAAGAAGCAGTAAAAGCAAATATCATGACAATTCTGAAAGAATCTTATGATATGGAAGAAGAAGATTTTGCTTCAGCAGAATTAGAAATCGTACCAGCAGGACGTGCTCGTGATTGTGGATTCGACCGCAGTATGATCTTAGCATATGGACAGGATGACAGAGTGTGCTCATTCCCTTCATTATTCGCTCTTTTGGATGTGGAAGATCTGGAATATACAGGATGCTGTATCCTCGTAGATAAAGAAGAAATCGGTAGTGTAGGTGCAACAGGTATGCATTCACGTTTCTTCGAAAATATCATCGCAGAACTTGTTGCTCTGACAGACGGAGAATCTGAATTGAAAGTAAGAAGAGCACTCCAGAATTCTAGAATGCTTTCCTCAGACGTAAGTGCAGGATATGATCCAATGTATCCAGAAGCGTTTGAAAAGAGAAGTGCAGCTTTCTGTGGAAAAGGTGTTGTATTTAACAAATTTACTGGAAGCAGAGGAAAGAGCGGATCTAACGATGCCAATGCAGAATTCATCGCAAGATTGCGCAAAGTATTAGATCAGCATAATGTAAACTATCAGTTCGCAGAACTTGGTAAAGTAGATATCGGTGGCGGCGGAACAATCGCTTATATCATGGCAAATTATGGTATGGAAGTAATTGACTGTGGTGTATCTGTTCTGAGCATGCATGCACCATGGGAAACAACAAGCAAAGCAGATATTTATGAAGCATATAAAGGATACAAAGCATTCTTAAAAGAGATGTAATCTAAGAAATTTGCTGGATTATCAAAAAATTAACAAACCTTTAGTAAAAAATTGCCAGTAATACTTGACGTAATACAAAAAAAACTGTACAATTAGCATAGATTTTAGTGTAACAAAATTGAAACTATCAATTAGGAGGTTATTAGACATGGCTAAATGGGTTTATATGTTTACAGAAGGCGATGCCAGCATGAGAAATCTACTTGGAGGTAAAGGTGCTAACTTAGCAGAGATGACAAAGTTAGGTCTTCCAGTACCACAGGGATTCACTGTTACAACAGAAGCTTGTACACAGTACTATGAAGATGGCAGAACTATCAACGATGAAATCATGGGACAGATCATGGACGCTATCGTGAAGATGGAAGAAATCACAGGAAAGAAATTTGGGGACAAAGAAAATCCACTTCTTGTTTCCGTACGTTCCGGTGCTAGAGCTTCCATGCCTGGTATGATGGATACAATCCTGAACCTTGGCCTTAATGAAGAAGTAGTTAACGTTCTTGCTGAAAAATCAGGCAACCCACGTTGGGCTTGGGACTGCTACAGAAGATTTATTCAGATGTACTCCGATGTAGTTATGGAAGTTGGTAAGAAGTACTTTGAAGAGCTCATCGACGAAATGAAAGCTCAGAAAGGTGTTACACAGGACGTTGACCTGACAGCAGAAGACCTGAAAGTTCTTGCTGAACAGTTCAAAGCAGAATATAAAGAAAAAATCGGCGTAGATTTTCCTACAGATCCTAAGGAACAGCTTATGGGTGCGATCAAAGCGGTATTCCGTTCATGGGACAACCCACGTGCGAACGTATATCGTCGTGACAACGATATCCCATATTCATGGGGAACAGCTGTTAACGTACAGATGATGGCATTTGGTAACATGGGTGAAACATCAGGTACTGGTGTAGCATTCACACGTGATCCAGCTACAGGTGAAAAACATCTTATGGGTGAATTCCTTATGAACGCTCAGGGTGAAGACGT
>CAZAEC010000030.1:0-29378 GCA_964484055.1 uncultured Clostridium sp. | reverse complement strand
TAGAGCAACGGCCTTCTAAGCCGTAGGTCGAGGGTTCGAATCCCCCCAGGCTCGTAAGTGTAACTCTTTCTAAATCAGAAAGAGTTGCGCAAAATATAATATGGTGGGTATGGTGCAGTTGGTTAGCGCGTCGGATTGTGGTTCCGGATATCGTGGGTTCGAGTCCCACTACCCACCCTTCCCAAAAGGGAACTGACACGCAAGTGACAGAAGATAAACGACAGCGAGATGGTGTCGGAAGAGTCTTTGATGGGCTATCGCCAAGCGGTAAGGCACAGGACTTTGACTCCTGCATTCGCTGGTTCGAATCCAGCTAGCCCAGTTGGTTGGATTACAACTTAAAAATGGGCGTGTAGCTCAGTTGGTAGAGCACTTGACTTTTAATCAAGTTGTCCGGGGTTCGAATCCCCGCACGCTCATTAAAAGATTCAGACGAAAGTCTGAATCTTTTTTTGCTTTATAGAAAAGTATTTCTTATCTATAAAACAAAAAGACTACGCAGGGATGAGACTGGGTGTGTAGAAAAAGGAGATCTATTCGAAAACAGGATAAAAGTTGACAATAGCGAAAATCGATGTTAAGATAAGAAATGTGTTATGCGGAATTGGCGGAATTGGCAGACGCGCTAGACTTAGGATCTAGTGTCTACGACGTGCAGGTTCAAGTCCTGTATTCCGCAGTAGGATGCTGGGAGTTTTCCCGGCATCTTTCATTATATATTGAAAAAATTTTTGAGAAAAATATATAAAACACAGTTTTGGAGAATAATGTAGCAGGAAATCTGCTATAGGGGTGTACAGATAGTTGAGAAAGGTGAGAATATGAAGTATATTTCATTTGCAATTCCGTGTTATAATTCAGAAAACTATATGGAAAAAGCGATCAATTCCATTCTTACAGCGGGCGAAGATATTGAGATCTTGATTGTAAATGACGGATCAAAAGATGGTACGCAGGAGATTGGACAACGATATGCAGAACAGTATCCAACGATCGTGAAAGTTATTAATAAAGAAAATGGTGGACATGGGGATGCAGTAAATTATGGATTGCGACATGCAACAGGTGTGTATTTTAAAGTCGTAGACAGTGATGATTGGGTAGATGAAGAAGCATTAATGAAGATTCTTGGTACAATCAAAAAGTTTGTAGATGAGGGAAATGGACCTGATATGTTCATTTCAAATTATGTGTATGAAAAAGTCGGCGTAGAACATAAAAAAGTAATTCGTTATACAAATGTTCTGCCGCAGGAGACTGTTTTGAAATGGGATGAGATTGGAAAGTTCCATATCGACCAGTATATATTGATGCATTCTGTAATCTATCGTACAGAACTTTTGAAGTTATGTCAGTTAAATCTTCCAAAACATACATTTTATGTAGATAATATTTATGTTTATTATCCATTGCCACATGTACGCACACTTTATTACATGAATGTAGATTTTTATCGTTATTATATTGGGCGAGAAGATCAGTCTGTAAATGAAAAAGTAATGATCGGTCGTTTGGACCAGCAGATTTATGTGACAAAGACAATGATTGATATGTATGAACTTCGTAGAATCCAGAGTAAGAAACTTCGTAAATATATGATCAACTATCTGGCAATCATGATGACTGTTTCTTCTATTTTATGTATTCGTTCAAAGAATCCAGAAAATCTTGAAAAGAAAAAAGAACTTTGGAAATATTTAAAAACAAAAGATTATAAAACATATTTAAAAATCCGTCACGGTATTTTGGGACAGACTATGAACCTTCCTGGAAAACCTGGACGAAAAGTATCTTCATTAGCATATAGTGTTGCAAGAAGATTGATCGGTTTTAATTAAAAAGAAAATATAGAGGTATAATTTGACAGCCATTTTATATACTACTTATCAAGAATATGGTTTTACAACCATGATCTTAAGTGTGAATCACAAAAAGAAAAGGAGTATATAAGATGGCTGTTAATTTTTCAGAAAGCAGAACAAAAGAAAATCTGATGCGAGCATTTGCGGGGGAGAGTCAGGCGCGAAACAGATATACAATCGCAGAAAAAAAGGCAAGGGATACAAAATTATATACAGTTGCAGAAGTTTTTCATTATACTGCTGAACAGGAAAAGGCACATGCAGAGAGATTTTATGAATTATTAAAAGAAATGACAGGAGAAACTGTCGAAATAGCAGGCGGATATCCGGTGGATCCGATGGATAATATAGAATCAATGCTTCGTGCAGCAGAGCATAATGAAAAAGAAGAGTTTGAGGATGTTTATCCGGCATTTGCAGAAGTAGCAAAGGAAGAAGGATTTTTAGAAGTGGCTTCCGCATTTACACAGATTGCGAAGATTGAAAATGTGCATCAGAAGCGTTTTGCAGAATTAGCAAAATTGTTTGAGAAGGAGCATTACTTCGTGAGTGATGGGCAGGGGAAATGGGTCTGCACAAATTGTGGGTATATCCATGAAGGAAAACAGGCACCAAAAAATTGTCCGGTATGTCATTATGAACAAGGTTACTTTATACCTTATGAATTTGCTCCATATAAAGGAAAGTCTGAATAAGATAGAAGGGAATGGTTTTATATAGCAAGTCAGAAAGTAGAGAATCTTTTAAATCTGGCACTTGATGCCACAGAGGAAGAGAGAATCCGCTCGTTAGAGTTAGAGGTTGGTTATAATCCGATCGACCGGATGTGGGATTTGATTGTGAAATACAGTGGTTCATTAGAACGTGTGAGAGAGATTGCTAATCAGGTGACGGAACTTCTTAATGAATACGCAATCGTAACAATTCTTGAGTCGAGAATTGATCTTCTTTCAAGACTTTCAGAAATTGAATATATTGAAAAACCGAAAAGATTATTTTTTCAGATTACAAATGGAAAGCGAGTTTCCTGCATCAATCCAGTGCAGCAAACTCCTTTTTCTTTATATGGAAATGGGGTATTGCTTGGAATTGTAGATAGTGGGATAGATTATTCTTTGCCAGAATTTCGTAATGGAGATGGGACAACAAGGATAAGAATGCTTTGGGATCAGACGATAAGTGGGAATCCACCAGATGGATATGCGAGAGGAACGGAGTATACGAGAGAGCAGATAAATGAAGCACTGATGGCTGAAACGTTAGAAGAGAGAAGAATGCTCGTACCGAGTGTAGATAATACAGGGCATGGAACTGCGGTAGCAGGAATCGCAGCAACAATTGCATCAAAAGCAGATCTTATTGTTGTTAAAATGGGGGTGTCAAGAGAGAATGGATTTCCAAGAACGACAGAATTAATGTTGGGAGTAGATTATATAATAAGAAAGGCTTTGGAATTTCAAATGCCTGTGGCGGTGAATATAAGTTTTGGGAATACATATGGTGCGCATGACGGAACTTCATTGTTGGAACGATTTTTGGATGATATCTCAAATTTCTGGAAAAGTGTGATATGCGTAGGAAATGGAAACGAAGGAACAACGGCGGGGCATATTTCGGGAAATCTTATTATGGGTGAGGATACAGAAGTAGCACTCGGAGTACAGATGAATGAGCCGACAATCAATGTGCAGATTTGGAAGTCTTATGCAGAAGAAGTGGATATATCAATTGTAAATCCTTCAGGTGTACGTGTTGGTCCAATTCAAGAGATTCTTGGAACGCAGCGATTTGTGCTGGGTGGGACAAAAATACTTCTATATTATGGTGAGCCAAGTCCGTTTAGCGTCCGGCAGGAGATATTTTTAGATTTTTTACCACAAAATACATATATAAGCAGTGGAGAGTGGAGGATTATCTTGACACCGAGAAAGATTATTTCGGGAGCATATCAAATGTGGCTGCCAGTACAAAGTGCATTGAATATTGGAACCGCATTTTTGAACCCAACGAGTACTACGACTTTGACAATTCCTGCAACAGCGGGGAGAGTGATTTCTGTGGGGGCATATGATGCGCGTACATTTACGTATGCAGACTTTTCGGGGAGAGGACCGACAGCAGGTTTTGAGGGGACTGGCGCATTTAAGCCGGATATAGCTGCTCCTGGTGTAAATGTGGTGACAGTAGAAGTTGGTGGTGGAAATATACAGGTTAGTGGAACGTCATTTGCGGTTCCTTTTGTAACAGGAAGTGCAGCCCTATTGATGGAGTGGGGAATCGTAAAAGAAAATGATCCATATTTATATGGTGAGAAAGTAAAGGCATATCTAAGAAGAGGAGCGCGAAGACTGCCAGGATTTCAAGAGTGGCCAAATAATGAAGTGGGATATGGAGCATTGTGTGTCAGAGATAGTTTTCCAGTATGAAAATGAAAGATAAATAGCATGTAGTATTCAAAACTACTTGACGTAGAAAAAGATAATTGCTATACTTATATATAATATGGTTTTAGAAAACAGATATCGTTTTGATAAAAACGATCTGAGTGCGATTATAAACGGAAAGAAAAAAAATGGTTTCATGTGAAATATCGGGAGGAAGTTATGAGAATAAAGCTTGTTGCAGATTCTTCTGCGAATCTTTTTACTTTTGAAAATGCAGATTTTAGTTCTGCTCCAATGAGAATCGTTGCTGGTGAGAAAGAATATATAGATGACGGGTCTATAGATGCACGGTTGATGATGAAAGAAATGAGGGAATACAAAGGAAAGTCTAGTACAGCTTGTCCTGGAGTTGGAGATTGGTTGGCTGCATTTGATGGAGCAGATATTGTGTATGGTGTTGCAATTACAAGTCAGCTTTCGGGAGCTTATAATGCAGCGATCATCGCAGCTGAACAGTATATGGAAGAGAATCCAGGAAAAAAAGTATTTATTCTTGATTCACTTTCCACAGGTCCAGAGATGGTATTGATTCTCGAAAAATACAGAGAATTGATTGCAGAAGGAAAAGATTTTGAAGAGGTATGTGAAACTATAAAGGAATATCATAAACATACAAATCTTCTTTTTGCATTAGAATCTGTTGATAATCTGGCAAAGAACGGACGTGTAAACTCTATCATTGCGAAAGCAGTTGGTATTCTTGGAATCCGTATTGTAGGACGTGCGGAAGGCGGAAAACTGGAACAGATGCATAAGTGCCGAGGTGAAAAGAGAGAATTGCAGCAGATAGTAGCGTCTATGAAAGATTTGGACTGCAATGGTAAAAAGGTAAGAATTGCACATAGTTATAATGATGCGGCAGCGAACAAACTTGCAGAGATGATAAAAGCAGAATATCCTGACAGTGATATTACTGTTGATTATAATCAAGTGTTATGTTGTTATTATGCTGAAGAAGGTGGAATAATCCTCGCATTCGAAAGTAATAGAATGAATAAATAAAATATAAAAACCTCATCTGTTGAGCTGACTTTTATTGAGAAGAGCTCAAATAGATGAGGTTTTTGGTTATAGTAAAACATTTTTATTAGTGTGTTTTGTAGCTGTTCAATCGTTTGATATTATCTTTGAGATAAAGCCTCATAGAAATAAACATCATACAGATGCTTGCAATCATTAAGATATCAGCAATGAATTTTGGAATATTAGGGAAAAGAAAATGTAGCATGATCGTTGAATAGATCAGTACTGTGGTGGCTTTTCCGTGCCATCTGGAGCTATATACGATTCCAGTTTTGCGAACAACATAGAATCCAGTGATTCCCATGATCATTTCTTTAATAAATAGTAAGAAAAATAATGCTAACAGATAACGGAAACGAACAGCAAGGCAGGCTAAAATAATTCCTTGTGTTAATTTATCGGAAATTGGATCGAGGACTTTTCCGAGTGCAGTTGTCATGTTAAATCTTCTTGCAATAAAGCCATCTAAAACATCACTGATACCGGAAATCAGCAATAAGATAATGGCGATGGTCATCTTATCATTCAGATATGCCCATGCAATAAATGGCAGGAGCACAATTCGGAGAACGGTCAGCATATTAGGAATATTAAATAGGTCTTGTAGTCGAAAGTTTTTTGGTAATTCATTCGATGTAGTCATAAATGAGTTTCCTCCTTTTACCAAATTTGAGCAGAAAAAAATATCTCCTCTTAATTCATTATATCATCGCGCGAACAAAAGGGAAGTATCATTTAAGCAAAAATCTCTGTTGTAGGTGTAAGAAAATGTGTTTCAAAGCAATACATTTTGTAGTATGATTAAATGTATATCGGATGTGGGGAGATTCCCGCACCAAGGATCGCAAGCAAGTCTTGAATTAGGGATTGAGATTAGCTTTTTAAATAGTAATGAGGATGGAGAGCATTTTCTAAAAGAAGGAGAGGATTTGAAAATGGGTAAGATTCACACAGTAGAAAAAATGACAGACAATCGTTTTGTAAATTTATATAATGTGAAAGCAACAAGTGTACATAATACACCGGTGAATTATTTTGTTGCATCTCGTGCAAAGGACGTGGATGGCCTGAAGTTAAAAACAGGGAAAAATAATCCGGATGGAGTAATTATTTACAGTGTTTATGGGGAAAATCATGATAAGGTCGTTCTGATTCGACAGTACCGATATACATTGGGGGATTATATTTATGAATTTCCAGCAGGATTAGTAGAAGAAGGAGAAGATTTTCACGAAGGTGCGGTCAGAGAAATGTATGAAGAGACGGGGCTTACATTTTCTCCATTAAAGGTAGATCCTGCGCTTGAGAAACCATTTTTTACAACGGTCGGAATGACAGATGAGTCTTGTGCGACTGTTTATGGATATGCAGAAGGAAAAATCAGTGATAAAGCATTAGAGGCAAGTGAAGAAATTGAAGTCGTGCTTGCGGATCGTGAAGAGGTGAAAAGAATCTTGAGAGAAGAAAATGTTGCGATCATGTGTGCTTATATGTTAATGCATTTTATTCAGGATGATGAGCCATTTGCATTTTTAGAATCAATGAAATAGGGGTGATCAAGTGAAAAAAATGAAACATTTTGCAGGATGTATGCTGTTAGCGATCTTATGTCTTATCTCAGTGTGTACAGTAAGTGCAAACTCCAAAGAAAAGAAGATCGATGTTATGTTTTTGCATGATATGCATTCTCATATGGATACATTTGCTACGGTAGATAAAGATGGAAATAGTATACAAGTGGGTGGCCTTGCAAGGATCAAAACGTTAATCGATGAGCAGAAGGGTAAGAATGAAGATACACTGCTTTTAGATGGTGGTGATTTTTCAATGGGAACTCTTGTGCAGAGTATTTTTAAAGAAGAAGCAACAGAATTACAGATGCTTGGAGCACTCGGCTTTGAAGCTACGACATTCGGAAATCATGAGTTTGATTATCGTTCTGCAGGGCTTGCAGAAATGATGCAGAATGCAGCGAAGAAAGAAGTAAATATTCCACAGATGGTGATCTGTAATGTGGATTGGGATGCAATGGAGTCAGAGGGGCTGACAGAAGAACAGAGTATGCTCAAAGAAGCATTTGAAGCATATGGGGTGCAGGATTATATTGTTCTTACAAAAGGTGATGTAAAAGTTGCTGTGGTCGGTGTATTTGGAAAGGATGCACTGGAATGTGCGCCGATGTGTGTACTGACAATGGAAGATCCGGTTGAAGCAGTACAAGAAACAGTACAAGAGATTAAGAAGAATGAAACTGTGGATATGATCATATGCGTTTCACATAGTGGTACATGGGAAGATGAAGATAAATCAGAAGATGAGATTTTAGCAAAAGAAGTACCAGAGCTGGATTTGATCATCAGTGGTCATACACACACTGAATTGGAAGAACCAATCGTACACGGAGATACTTATATTGTGTCTTGTGGTGAATATGGTGAAAATCTTGGTTCTCTCTCTATGAGTCAGAAAGAGGACGGTCGTTGGATAATGGACGAATATAAACTGTTTCCAATTACAGAAGAGGTTGCACAGGATGAAAAGACACAGGATCAGATTGATTCATTTATGGAAATGGTAGATGAAATCTACTTAAAACAGTTTGGTTATGAACGTACACAGGTACTTGCACAAAATGATGTTGATTTTTGTACAGTAGATGATCTTGGTGAGAAGCATGAGGAAGGCAATCTTGGAAGTATTATTGCAGATGCTTATGTTTATGCGGTGGAAAATGCAGAAGATTTTAATGGGATTCCAGTAGATTTTGCTGTGGCACCGGCTGGTACGATTCGAGAGACTTACGCTAAGGGTGATATTACAGTTGAGAACGTGTATAATTCATTTTCACTGGGTATCGGTCGAGATGAAGTTCCAGGATATCCATTAGTGAGTTTGTATTTGACAGGTGCAGAGTTAAAGACACTTTTGGAAGTGGATGCCTCTATTTCTGATCTTATGACTTATGCTCGTTTGTATCTGAGAGGAGTGAATTTTTCTTATAATCCAAACAGAATGATCTTGAATAAAGTGACAGATTGTTATCTTGTAGGGGATAATGGAGAAAGAATTGAGATTGAGGATGATAAGTTGTACAGAGGTGTGACGGATCTGTATAGCTGTCAGATGTTAGGATCAGTAACAGATCTTTCTTATGGTCTGTTGGCATTAGAACCAAAAGATGAGAATGGGATTGTACAGGATGATCTGGAAAATGGTATCGTAACAGAGAACGGTTCCGAGATCAAAGCGTGGGCTGCTATCGCAGGATTTATGGAATCTTTTGAAGATACAGATGAAGATGGTGTGGCAAATGTTCCAGCATCTTATGGTGAATTTCAGGGAAGAAAAGTTGTGGATGACAGTAAAGCAATTGGGGATCTGATCAAAAATCCAAATAAATATGCAATGATGATCGTAGCAATTGTTTTGGTATTGATCATAATTATTGTGCTGATCATCGTATTGATCTACAAAACAGTGAAAAAGAGAAAGAGGAAGAAACAATCATGACAAGATTAGAAGAACAGTTAAAGTTTATTATAGAAATTGATAAGGTGAAAAATATTTTTCGACAGACATATCTTACAGATATGAATCGTAAGGAAAATGATGCAGAGCATTCTTGGCATATTGCTTTGATGGCATATCTGTTGCAGGAATATGCGGATGAGCCAGTAGATGTTGGAAGAGTAATGTTGATGGTATTGATCCACGATCTTGTAGAAATAGATGCAGGGGATACTTATGCATATGACGAAAAGGCTGCAGAAACAAAAAGAGAGAGAGAAGTTGCAGCGGCGGATCGTATCTTTGGAATGCTTCCAGAAGATCAGAGCGCACATTTGAGAGGTCTTTGGGATGAGTTTGAAGAATATCAGACGCCAGACGCAAAGTATGCACATTTATTGGATAATTTTCAGCCACTTCTGATGGGAGATGCAGCAGATGGATCAAGCTGGGATGAACATGAAGTGAAGAAATCACAGATGTATAAACGAAATGAGCATATTGAAGCGACTTCAAAAGAGATTTGGAGAAAAATGCAGGAGATCATTGATAAACATATTGAAATGGGACATATAAAAGACGAATAAGAGAATTTGGGGGGATTTGAAATGGGAATGATGTCATTTCTGATCATTTGTCCACTTACATTTTTGGCAGGTCTTGTAGATTCAATTGCTGGCGGCGGAGGTTTGATCTCGCTGCCTGCATTTTTATTTGCGGGGCTTCCGATGCATAGCGCGATCGCAACAAATAAACTTTCATCTACGGTTGGAACGACCGTTTCGACAGCACGTTATTGTAAGAATGGATATTATGATAAAAAACTTGCAGCGTCAGGAATCATTTGTGCACTTATTGGTTCTATGATTGGGGCGCGATTAGTACTTTTGGTTGCAGATAAATATCTGAAATGGATGATGATCTTCATTTTGCCGATCGTAGCAGTAGCAGTTTTAATGGATAAAAATCACGAAGAAAAAGAACCGACACTTTCTTTTGGAAAAAGAGTTGTGATCGTAGCGGCAGCAGGTTTAATCATAGGAATTTATGATGGATTTTACGGCCCGGGAACAGGAACATTTTTATTGCTTGCATTAACAAAGCTTGCACAGATGGATATTCGTACAGCGTCCGGAAATGTGAAATTAATTAATCTTTCATCGAATGTGGCGGCATTATTTACATTTTTATTTAGTGGTTATGTAAATATCACGTTAGGTCTTGCAGGTGCATTATTCTGTTTGATGGGACACTATATGGGAGCAGGTCTCGTAATGAAGAATGGAAGTAAGATTGTAAGACCGATCATACTTATTGTGTTAGTACTTTTATTTGTAAAGATCATATTAGAATAAAGGATAAATAAAATGGAAAGCAGGTGATACATATGTTGCAGGAACAGATCAAAAAATTACAGGAAATGATCGATGACAGTAAACGGATTGTATTTTTTGGAGGAGCGGGGGTTTCGACGGAGAGTAATATTCCAGATTTTCGAAGTGCAGATGGAATTTATCATCAGTCTTATAAATATTCGCCGGAAGAAGTTGTAAGCCATAGTTTCTTTGTGCGTAATACAGAAGCTTTTTATGATTTCTATAAAGAGAAAATGATGATCTTGGATGCAAAGCCGAATCCAGCACATTTGAAATTGGCGGAGCTTGAAGCGGCAGGAAAACTTACTGCGGTTGTAACACAGAATATTGATGGGCTTCATCAGGCAGCTGGAAGTAAAAAGGTGTATGAACTGCATGGAAGCATCATGAGAAATTATTGCATGGACTGTCATACATTTTATGATGCGGAATACGTGAAAAGTGCAAACGGGATTCCTTGTTGCGAAAAATGTGGTGGAACAATCAAACCGGATGTTGTGTTGTACGAGGAAGGCTTGGATTCGGCAACTGTGAATGGTGCGATTCGTGCAATTGTAGATGCAGATATGATGATCATAGGTGGAACTTCACTAATAGTATATCCAGCAGCAAGTTTTATTGATTATTTTAGGGGAAAATATCTTGTGGTGATCAATAAATCAGAAACAGGAAGGGCTGTGCATACAGATCTGACGATCCATGCTCCAATTGGAGAGGTGCTTAGTCAGATTAAAGTTTGATAGGTGTAAAAAAACTCTGGCAATTATATTGTCAGAGTTTTTGCTTGCTTAGTCTAAATACATTTTAGATCCCATCCATGAGCGCATCTGAGAAAGCATTGTCTCGTCAGGTTCAATGATGATATTAAAAAGTTTATCATTGCTTAATGTCATGATTGAGAATGTTTTTGCATCTTTTCTTCCGGAACTGAAATCCAGTGTTTTTGCAGGATTGTAATGTCCAAGACGTGGTGAATTTGATGGTGCAATGATCTCGGCTTTTTGCAGATCTATCTCTGCTTTTTTCTTGCGTTTTTCTTTGTTGTAGATCGCTGAAATATCGAGATCATGGTTTAAAAGAGAATACTCGTATTCTACTTTGAAATAAGGAAAAACGAGAAAAACAACAAGAATGATCCCTAAAAATCCGAGGGTAATAGCAAATACACCAATGATGCCTGATAAAAGGATTGTTAGAAAAAGAATACCGATGATCAGTAGTGTTTTTTTCAAGAGTCCTGGGAATCCGGCTTTTTTGGTTACAAAGTGTTCATAAAATGCATCATTCATGAGATGTGTCCTCCTGTATTTTGTTTCTATAATTCATGACCATAAGTGCAAGTTTAAAGGTCATGGCATCTTCAAAATTTCGTAAATCTAAATCTGTACGTTTTTCAATCTGTTCCAAGCGATAGATTAAAGTGTTTCGATGCATGTGAAGCTGGCGGGCCGTCACTGCGATGTTTAGATTGTTCTGAAGAAAGCGATCAATGGTAGAAAATAGATCAGAATCCAAAGAATCTGGGATTTCTTTTTTGAAAACTTCATTCAAAAATTCATTGCATACAGTGAGAGGGAGTTGATAGATCAAACGCCCAATCCCAAGCTTGTTGTATATAAAAATGTTCTGTTCAGAATTAAATAACTTACCGACTTTGAGTGCAAGACATGTTTTTTGGTAGGCATCTGGAAGCTCGGCTAGATGGCATACAACTTGGCTGCATGCGACCCAAACAAAAGTGAGCGCTTCTGTATTTAAAGTATCGGTGATACTGCAAGCAATCTGTAATGTATAATCTTCAAAATCTGTTTTTGTAGAAACCGGGTATAAAAGTACAAGTGTCGTATCAGAAACAGGAATAATATAAGTTCCTGTTTGTGGCGGAAATATAGATTTTAAGATGGTAGCCACAGTATCATCTAACACTTTTTTTGATTCAATTAAAAAAAGGATCCTTTCTTCATTACACTTTATATGTAACTTTCCTGCTTGCTCGGAAATATCATAATCGGACAAAGTGTTGTGTAAAAGATTTTTTAAAAAATGTATCTTGTTATATTTCTCTTTATATGCCGTATTAAGGCGGCGAAGCTGCACGACTGCTTGTTCAATCTCTTCTGGTGTTTTGGCACTTATTTCAAATGAAATGCCGGTAATCCTCCGAAGTTCGTTCAAAGTGGAGGTCAAATCAGAGTTTTGTGTCATAGTGTATCCTACTTTTCTTAGAGTTTCAAGAATGTATTTTTATTCTTGTTGTATTCCCCCATTAAATATATGAATTATTTTAATATGGAATGTCATAATAAAATAGTTCATGCTCAAAATAAGAAAGGGCTGTACAGGTGTACAGCCCTTTTCCATGCCTCGCGTAAGCTTGGCTGTTCTTTTATTGTAAACAATTAGTTTGTAATAGTCAACTCTGTTTCTTTATCGAAGAAGTGAGTTTTTTCCATATCAAGTGCGAATACAGCTTTGTCACCATTTCTAAGTGGTGTAGCAGGATTTACACGTGCTGTCATCTGTGTTCCTTCTACGTCGAAGTATAAGAATACTTCAGCACCAAGAAGTTCATAAACTTTAATCTGTGATTCTACAACAGCTTCTGGATGTTTAGCGATGAATTCTTTATCATCTGTAACGTTTTCTGGACGAATACCAAGAACAACAGTTTTTCCATCATAAGCTTTCAGAGCTTCAGCTTTGTGAGCAGGAACTGTAAGAACCTGTTTTCCAATAGAAGCAGTTACTTTATCTCCCTGAACGTTGATTACTGCATCCTGGAAGTTCATCTGTGGAGATCCAATAAATCCAGCTACGAAAAGGTTATCTGGTTTGTTGTAAAGGTTCTGTGGAGAATCAACCTGCTGTACAACACCGTCTTTCATAACAACGATTCTTGTTCCGAGTGTCATAGCCTCTGTCTGGTCATGTGTTACATAGATGATTGTAGCACCGAGCTGTTCATGAAGTTTAGAAATCTCGATACGCATCTGAACTCTAAGTTTTGCATCCAAGTTTGAAAGAGGTTCGTCCATAAGGAATACTTTAGGGTTACGAACGATCGCACGTCCCATAGCAACACGCTGTCTCTGTCCACCAGAAAGAGCTTTTGGTTTACGATCAAGAAGTTTGTCAAGGTCAAGGATCTTAGCTGCATGACGAACTTTTTTGTCGATTTCATCCTTTGGTGTTTTACGAAGTTTCAGAGCAAATGCCATGTTGTCATATACTGTCATATGTGGATACAGAGCGTAGTTCTGGAATACCATTGCAATGTCACGATCTTTTGGTTCAACATCGTTCATAACTTTTCCGTCGATTGAGAATGTACCGCCAGTGATATCTTCCAAACCTGCGATCATACGAAGTGTTGTAGATTTACCACATCCTGAAGGTCCTACAAAGATGATAAATTCTTTATCTTCGATTTCAAGGTTAAAATCTTTTACTGCATGGAATCCGTTAGGATATTTTTTGTCAATGCCTTTTAATGATAACTGTGCCATTTAATAATCCTCCTTGGAAATAATCCGTTTTTTACTGTTACCAGTATATAATAAAATTTGAGGAACAACAATGTAACGAGTGACCAAAAAACATTTTTTAAAATGTACAAAAATGCTAATTAGGGATTGCATATATAGAGTGATGATAAGTGTTGTTTTAGATAGAAATAGAAATATTAAATAAGTATGAAATCAGGGATACAATTTGACGAAATTCATATTATCCGTTACAATATATAAGTTAAATCAGAAGAAAGAAGAGTTTCATTTCTGAGAAAAGAAAAACAAGATTGCGATAGGCTTTCTTGAATATAGATTGAAAAGAGGTAAATAAAATGGCAAATCCAGTAGTAACATTTGAGATGGAAAATGGAGATATTATGAAAGCAGAACTGTATCCAGAGGTCGCTCCAAATACAGTAAACAACTTTATTTCTTTAGTAAACAAGGGATTTTATGATGGATTGATCTTTCATCGTGTGATCCGTGGATTTATGATCCAGGGAGGATGCCCTAACGGAACAGGTATGGGCGGCCCAGGATATACGATCGGTGGAGAGTTCATGCAGAATGGTTTTGTAAATAACCTGAAACATACAGAAGGTGTGCTTTCTATGGCACGTGCAATGCATCCAGATTCTGCTGGTTCCCAGTTCTTTATCATGCATAAGAATTCACCACATCTTGATGGCGCTTATGCAGCATTTGGAAAGATCACAGAAGGTATGGATATTGTGAATAAGATTGCAGAGACAGCAACAGATTATAGTGACAGACCACTTGAAAAACAGGTAATGAAAAAAGTAACGGTTGAAACATTTGGTACAGAGTATCCAGAACCAAAGAGAGCATAAACGTTTTCTTTGATGATGTAATCAAAAATACTCGTAAGAGCGTTTTCATTGGCAGGAGATAATTATAGCGATTATGGAAATGGTACAGGCGGAAAAACTGATTTTTGAATATGAGAAGCACGATGAAGAAGGCAACGTGATCGGTATGAACCGTGCGATCGACAGTATTGATATGGATGTCCGTCCGGGACAGTTTGTAGCAATCTTAGGACATAATGGTTCTGGGAAGTCTACATTGGCGAAGCATATGAATGCGATCCTTGTTCCGAGTGGTGGTACAATGTGGGTGAATGGTCGAGATACAAAAGATCCAGATGAATTGTGGAATGTACGACAGTCTGCTGGAATGGTGTTTCAGAATCCAGATAATCAGATCATAGGTACTGTGGTTGAAGAAGATGTAGGATTTGGACCTGAAAATCTGGGTGTACCAACAGAAGAAATCTGGACACGGGTGGAAGAGAGCCTGAGATCTGTTGGAATGTTGGAATATCGTACGGCATCTCCGAATAAGTTGTCTGGTGGACAAAAGCAACGAGTTGCGATTGCCGGAGTGATCGCGATGGAGCCGGAATGCATTGTTTTGGATGAACCTACGGCTATGCTGGATCCGGTTGGAAGACAGGAAGTACTCCGTACTGTGAAGAAATTACGTGAAGAGAAGAATGTAACAGTGATCTTGATCACGCATTATATGGAAGAAGTGATCGACGCGGATTGGATCTATGTTATGGATGGCGGTCATATTGTAATGCGAGGAACACCGAGAGAAATTTTCGGAAGAGTCGATGAATTGAAAAAATATCGTCTCGATGTGCCACAGGTTACAATGCTGGCAGAAGAACTTCGAAATCGTGGTTTAGATATTCCGCGGGGAATTCTCCGAAAAGAAGAACTTGTAGAAGCTGTTTGTAAATTAAAAGGACTCTATTAGTATCTCTTTTATAATAAGTAAATGTGGAAAAAGAGTGGTTGCAGACAGTAAATGGTGGATAAATATGTCGATTGAATTAAAAAATGTGAATTATATATATAGTCCGGGGACTGCATATGAAAAATGTGCGTTAAAAGATATTTCTTTGGAGATTCCGCAGGGACAGTTTGTGGGCATTATTGGCCATACAGGTTCTGGAAAATCAACACTGATTCAGCATTTGAATGGATTGATCAAAGCAACATCTGGAGATATTTTATATGAAGGGCAATCTATTTATAATCCCAAATATAATCTAAAAGCGTTGAGGAGTAATGTAGGACTTGTCTTTCAGTATCCGGAACATCAACTTTTTGAAGTTGATGTTTTTTCGGATGTTTGCTTTGGACCAAAGAATTTGGGACTGTCCAAAAAAGAGGTGGAAGAACGTGCACGAGAGGCATTGGAACTTGTGGGATTCCCTGAAAAATATTACAAACAATCCCCGTTTGAATTATCTGGTGGTCAAAAACGAAGAGCAGCGATCGCAGGGGTGTTGGCAATGCGTCCGAAAGTTCTTATATTAGATGAACCGACGGCAGGATTGGATCCAAAAGGCCGAGATGAAATTTTGGATCAGATCGCATATCTTCATAAAGAAACTGGTATGACAGTAGTTTTAGTATCACATAGTATGGAAGATATCGCAAGATATGTAGACAGGATCATCGTAATGAACAAAGGGTGCAAAGTGTATGATGATGTGCCGAAAGAAGTATTTAAGAATTATAAAGAATTGGAAAATATAGGACTTGCAGCACCGCAGGTTACTTATATTATGCATGAACTTAAGCAGAGAGGTTTGGATGTGTCGGTTGAAGCAACGACTATAGAAGAGGCGGCAGATGAGATAATGAGGGGATTTTTATGATTAGAGATATTACAATAGGACAATATTATCCTGCGAATAGTGTGATCCATCGTCTCGATCCAAGGGTAAAGATTTCATGTACACTGTTATTTTTGATTTCATTATTTGTGCAGAATAGTGTACTTGGATATGCAATTGCAACATTTTTTTTAGTGTTGATAATCCAATTAAGTAAGGTTCCGTTTAAGTATATCTGCAAAGGTCTTAAGGCGATCGTAGTACTCTTGCTGTTTACGGCAGCAATGAATCTCTTTTTCACACAAGGTGGACAAGAATTGGTTCATTTTGGAATTTTCAAGATTTCAGAAAAAGGACTTCGATTAGCTGTATTTATGACAATCCGTTTAATCTATTTGATTTTAGGATCATCACTTATGACATTTACAACGACACCTAACTCCTTGACAGATGGGATTGAAAGCTTGTTGGGACCACTTAAAAAGGTAAAAGTCCCTGTGCATGAAGTAGCAATGATGATGTCTATTGCGCTTCGATTTATTCCAATCCTTTTGGAAGAAACGGATAAGATCATGAAAGCCCAAATTGCAAGAGGAGCAGATCTTGAGAGTGGAAATTTGATCCAAAAAGTAAAGGCGATGGTTCCAATTCTTGTGCCATTATTTGTTTCAGCATTTCGTCGAGCAAACGATCTTGCGATGGCGATGGAAGCACGTTGTTATAATGGCGGTGATGGAAGAACAAAGATGAAACCGCTGATCTATCAAGGGCGAGATTATCTTGCATATTTGATGATTTTTGTATATATGATATTGGTGATCGGGTGTGGAAGATTTATTCCATTTAAAATATGGATTTTTTAACATAGTAGGTTTCCGAGATGTACATTTCTGTAATGGATTACAGAAATGTACTTTTTCAATATTAGGAGAATCTACAGGAGAGTAGAAAATATGAGAAGAATAAAATTGACAGTTGCTTATGATGGAACGAATTACTGTGGATGGCAGATACAGCCAAATGGGATTACGATTGAAGAAATGCTTAATCGAGCAATTTCAAAGTTGACCAAAGAAGAAATCACAGTTATCGGTGCAAGTCGTACAGATTCAGGAGTGCATGCTAGGGGAAATGTAGCAGTGTTTGACACGGAGAGTTCTATCCCGGCAGATCGATTCTCTTATGCATTGAATCAAAGACTTCCAGAGGATATTGTCGTTGTAAAGTCAGAAGAAGTTCCGAAAGATTGGCATCCACGCTATTGTGATTGTACAAAAAATTACGAATATCGCATTTTAAATGCGAAGACGCCGGATCCACTTAGAAGAAGAAACTACACATTTGTTTCTTTTGATCTGGATTTAGATAAGATGCGTGAGGCTGCTGCATATTTGATCGGGGAACATGATTTCGCAAGTTTTTGTTGTGTTCGTACAAATGCGGGAACAACAGTGCGTACGATCTACAGTTTAGAGATTGAAGAGATTCCAGAGAAAGCAGGGCGAGAATTGATCATCCGTGTATCTGGAAATGGTTTTTTATATAATATGGTTCGTATTATTGCTGGAACATTGATCCGAGTTGGACGAGGATTTTATACACCAGAGCAGGTGAAAGATATCTTAGATGCGAAAGATCGTCAGGCAGCAGGATTGACTGCGCCGCCACAAGGATTGGTGCTTGCTGGGATTGATTATGAAGCATAGAGTGATGGTGAGCAACAAAATGGTTGACAAAATGTTTGGAAATGCGTTAGTATATGCACAGATAAGCAAAAGGCTAAGAAGAGAACAAGTAGAGATTATCTGGGGAAAACAGAGAGTTGCCGGCTGGTGAGAGGCGCATGATACAATAATTTACGAATACATCTCGGAGCTTCGCATTGAAAATGATCTGAGGAACAAATCAGATGATGAGTAGGCTGCGACGGAATGGTGCACGTTACAGCACTGAGTGTTTTGAAAAAGAGATTTTGAAGTACACTCATGGAGACAGAGAACGCGAGTTGTCTGTGAATAAAGGTGGTACCACGAGTTTTAGAGCCCTCGTCCTTTTGGATGGAGAGGCTCTTTTTTATTTCATATAGAATAAGAGGATTCTTTATGAAACAAGATACTGTGAAAGATTGAAAAACACAGATACATCAGAAAGATTTTTGAGAAGAGGAGAAATGATTATGACACTTTATGAAGAATTAAAAGCACGTGGTCTGATCGCTCAGGTGACAGATGAAAAATTGATCGCAGATTTGATCAACAACGGAAAAGCAACATTTTACATTGGATTCGACCCAACAGCAGACAGCCTTCATGTAGGACATTTCATGGCACTTTGCCTTATGAAACGTCTGCAGATGGCAGGAAACAAACCAATTGCTCTGATCGGTGGCGGTACAGCAATGATCGGTGACCCATCAGGTCGTACAGATATGCGTCAGATGATGACAAAAGAAACAATCCAGCATAACTGTGATTGTTTCAAAGAACAGATGAGCAAGTTTATTGATTTCTCAGAAGGAAAAGCAATTATGGTAAATAATGCTGACTGGCTTCTGGATCTTAACTATGTAGATGTTCTGCGTGAAGTTGGTGCACATTTCAGCGTAAACCGTATGCTTACAGCAGAGTGCTACAAACAGAGAATGGAAAAAGGACTTAGCTTCCTTGAATTTAACTATATGATCATGCAGTCTTATGACTTCTATGCATTATACCAGAAATACGGCTGTAATCTGCAGTTTGGTGGAGACGATCAGTGGAGCAACATGCTTGGTGGTACAGAATTGATTCGTCGTAAACTTGGAAAAGATGCAAGTGCAATGACAATCACACTTCTTTTGAATTCAGAAGGAAAGAAGATGGGCAAAACACAGTCAGGTGCTGTATGGCTTGATCCAAAGAAAACATCTCCATTTGATTTCTATCAGTATTGGAGAAATGTAGGCGATGCAGACGTTCTGAAATGCATCCGTATGCTGACATTCCTTCCGCTGGAACAGATTGATGAAATGGATAAATGGGAAGGCAGCGAACTTAACAAAGCAAAAGAAATCCTTGCTTACGAACTTACAACACTTGTACATGGTGAAGAAGAAGCAAAACGTGCACAGGAAAGCGCACGCGCATTGTTTAGCCAGGGGAATGCTGCAAATATGCCAACTGCTGAATTAACAGATGAAGATTTCAGAGATGGAAGTATTGATATCTTAACAATGCTTGCAAAGAGCGGTCTTGTAACTTCTAAATCAGAAGGAAGACGTGCAGTACAGCAGGGTGGAGTAGCTGTAGATGGTGAAAAGGTAACAGATATCGCACAGACATATACAAAAGAAGCACTTTCAGGAGAAGGTGTAGTTCTTAAAAAAGGTAAAAAGAATTTCCGCAAAGTAGTTGTAAAATAAGGGTGACAAAATGGCATTTAAAGAGATCACGATTGAAGAATTAGAATTAAATCCGTTTACAAAGATAGGAAAAGATTGGCTGCTGATTACAGCAGGAGACGAAAATGGACATAATACAATGACAGCCAGCTGGGGCGGTCTTGGCATTATGTGGGGAAAGAATGTTGCAACGATCTACATTCGTCCACAGCGTTATACAAAAGAATTTGTAGATAAAAACGAACGTCTTACACTTACATTTTACAAGGACGAATACCGTAAGGCATTGTCTTTTTGCGGAACAAAATCAGGTCGAGACCATGATAAAGATAAAGAGGCTGGTCTGACACCATTTTATGTTGATGGAACAACTGCATACGAAGAAGCAGATGTTGTATTTGTTTGCAAAAAACAGTACCATCAGGAAATGAAGCCAGAATGCTTTGATATAGTGGAAAATGATACGAAATGGTATCCGGAAAAAGACTATCATACAATGTACATTGTAGAGATTGAAAAAGTGCTTGTGAAAGAGTAAAAAAGTTATTGACATTTAAGTTTGAAAGTACTATACTATCATGGTATGCGAAAGGGAGAAACAGTATTCGCCAAAGCCCCGGGGAGTGCTGATTTCATAGATGATTTAAAGATATTGCAAATTTAATGAATTGAGAAATTTACAGGAGGAATACCCATGAAAACTTATATGGCTAACCCAGACAAGATTGAAAGAAAATGGTATGTGGTTGACGCTGAAGGACAGACACTTGGTCGTCTTTGCTCAGAAGTAGCTAAAATTCTTAGAGGTAAAAACAAACCAGAATTTACACCACATGTAGATACAGGAGATTATGTAGTAGTAGTAAACGCTGAAAAAGTTAAAGTAACAGGAAAGAAACTTCAGCAGAAAATGTACTACAACCACTCAGATTTCGTAGGTGGTTTCAGAGAAACAACACTTGCTGAAATGATGGCTAAAAAACCAGAAATGGTTGTTGAACTTGCAGTTAAAGGAATGCTTCCAAAAGGACCTTTGGGACGTCAGATGCTGAAAAAACTTCACGTATACGCTGGACCAGAGCACGCACAGCAGGCTCAGAAACCAGAAGTACTGACATTTTAAGGAAAGGTTGAAAGGAGGACATTACAGTGGCTAATACAAAATTTTACGGAACAGGAAGAAGAAAAAAATCTATCGCAAGAGTATATCTTGTACCTGGAACAGGAAAAATCACAATCAATAAAAGAGACATCGACGAGTATCTTGGTCTTGAAACACTGAAACTTGTTGTTCGTCAGCCTCTTGTAGCTACAGGCACAGTTGATAAATTCGACGTACTTGTAAACGTAAACGGTGGTGGAACAACAGGACAGGCTGGAGCAATCCGTCACGGTATCTCAAGAGCACTCCTTCAGGTAGATGCTGAAGAATATCGTCCAATCCTGAAAAAAGCAGGATTCCTTACACGTGACCCACGTATGAAAGAACGTAAGAAATACGGTCTCAAAGGCGCACGTCGTGCACCACAGTTCTCAAAACGATAATCTCAGTTCTCAAAGAGATAATCAAGAGAGACAACAAAGAGTATACAGAACCTCAGAAACCTTGTGTTTCTGGGGTTTTTCTTTTGCTCCGTGAAGTACTGGAGTGTCAGGAAAAGCGGTGGAATTTACTCAGTTAGCAACGTATTAGCAACACGTTAGCAACAAAAATATCTAAAAATTTTGGACACTTTTTAGCTTGTTGGAGCTTGAGAAGTGTCCTTTTTTATACGGCAGATTGTTGGTCTGCCGTATTTTCTAAGGTTTTGTTGATCGCATCTACAAGGATCTGCATATCTAAGTGTGTGTAAACTTTTTCTGTTAAACTCATCGCACCGGAATGACCAACAATCTTTTTAATCATAGTATCTTGTACTTGTGCTTCTGATAACATAGAAATGCAAGTGTGCCTTGTACAATGTGGGGTTCGCTCGATGTTTAACTGTTCCATGAGCGGTGTCCAATAACTATCATAATAATTACGATACTTGAAATGTTTTCCATCTTCTGTGTGAAGAAGATATTCGCAATCTGGACAAGAATTATACCAATCTTTGTAGAATGGAAGCAGCTTATCTGCGATTGGAACTTTTCGAATTCCATTTTCTGTTTTGCTGTCAATCACATCAAAATACTGCTCTTCCAAATGAACATTTTCTTTCTTTAAGTCTAAAAACTCAGAAATACGTGTGCCGTTATATAAGAGCATGAGGATGATTTGATAATATTTGTCCTCTTTCATTGTCCAGACTTTTGCGATTTCTTCTTTGGAAAATTTGTTGCGGTCATGTTTATTCGGATTACGATCCTTGTATTGTGTAATATCTACAAAAGTAGAATAGTCTTTATTGCAAATATCATTTTTAACAGCGAAATCGTATAATTGATTGAACAAGACCTTAATTTTCTTTAGAGTAGGAAAATTCTTTCCGCAAGTATCAATTACTTGTTGCAAATCTGCAAGTTTCAAGTCTTTAAAGACTCTGTTATAAAGGATAGAGCACGTTTTATAAGAAGCGGTATATCCTTTTACATTGCTTTCAGACACTGTAGGATATTTTTTCTTTGACCATTCTTCGTATACTTCTGAAAAAGTCATTTTTGCTGCTTTGGTATCATAAGGATTATTGTTATAATCTGCCAGCATTTGCAATCCTTCTGTTTTGGTATGTGCATATCCAATAATAATATAATCTGCGACTTTCTTTTCTTTTACTGGATCAATATGATAGCCAGTAGTTTTTCTGACCATATATGGTTTTCTTCGTTTTCCAGATAATTTTACTACACTTCCGTAGCCATTCGGTAATTTCATTTAAGTCCTCCTTTGTGAATATTAGGACTCTTTCTTACCGTACCGCTCGTTCATAATTGCTTGAAATCTTCTGATACGTTCATCTTCGGGAAGCTCTTCAATCGTTTTTTCTTCCAACTTCATACCAGCGTGATAAGCTAATGTTTTATCCTGCCATTTCTGAAAAGCTTCATAGTTTGTTTGATATGTTTGATATTCATCACGGATTCTGGAAAATTCTTCAAGAAATAAACAGATATCCTGATTTAAAGCTGCAGATTTGTCTTTTCCGTTAAATTTGACAGTGCATTCCCAACCATCAAAGTGAGGCGGGCGTTTTGTTTCGACTTCGAAGTTGATATCTTTGATTTTATCTAACTGACAGAAGAAATTTAAGATATCTGCGAAGTCAGATAATGGCTTTGCCTGTGAATCATATCCCATAAGATAGCTGGATTCACATTCTAAAACTTTGGCAATCTCATTAATCATAGCAATGGAAACTTCGATTTCGCCACTTTCATATTTTTGGATAGTACGAAGTGATTTTCCTAAGAGATTTGCCAATTCTGTTTGATTCATTCTTTTTTTCTTACGTGCGGTCCGGATTCGGAGTCCGATTTGACTGCTATGTACATTCTCATTACTCATAATATTTCACCTCAAAGTCATCATAACACACAGAAATACGAATTGCAAGTGCATAAAATAGAAAAAATAAATTTGACAAGTGAAAAAATAGTGCATATAATTAAAAACGAACTAAAAGTACATATTTTAAAAGAAAGGAGAAAAAAGATGAATAACAACGCATTTAAATTGCAGAAAAAGACGGAAGAAAAGGAGGAAATGAATGGATAAAAAATTATATGTAGAGTTACCACCATTTACAGGTAGAAATGTACCAATTGCAGAAATTGCAAAGGCAATCGGAAAAGATGCTCACTATATCAGAATTGCAATCCAGCAAGGAATATTCAAATTTGGAGTTGCTATGAAAATGGAAAATTCAAGTGAATATAGCTATTACTGTTCTGATCGTAAAGTATGGGAAGAAACCGGATATTTTAATTATGAATTGGTAAAAAAGAGTAAAGAAAAAGTCCCTGCATAAAGCAAGGACAAATCCTCAGAGTTTTTGAATACTCTGTCTCGCAAATTTAGTATATCAAAGGCTCTGGGGCAAAACAATAAAAATTTTGCAAAGGAGTGAAAGAATATTTTTCGTAAGATAAAAGAAACCATTACTACAAAACAGGTTGCGGAAGGGTATGGGTTGAAGGTAAACCGAAATGGTATGATCTGTTGTCCATTTCATAATGATAAGCATCCGAGCATGAAGGTGGATAAGGGTTTTTACTGCTTTGCTTGTGGAGCAAAAGGAGATGTTATTCATTTTACAGAGAGAATGTATGGGTTATCTCCTTACGAAGCCGCAAAAAAGTTAGTAAATGATTATCAAATTCCTGTGGAAATCAATACACGAAAAATGAAAACTGGTGGAAAGAAAAAAGTTATAAAAAAGAAAAATCCATATCAGTTAAGGCAGGAATTCGAAAAATGGGAGAAATATTGTATTTGCACATTATCTGACTATCTGCATTTGTTGGAAGAATGGAAGGTAGAATATGCACCGCAGTATTTCGAAGATGAATGGAAAGATAAATTTGTTGAAGCTTGCCAAAACAGAGAACACATATCGTATTATCTGGACATTTTATTGATGGGAGAATTGGAAGAACGAATAGAATTTATGAAGAACAAAGGAGAGGAAGTGAAGCAAATTGAAAAACGAGTGGAACAACATAGACGACAAAATGATGAAGCAGATGGAAGAAGCAATCAAGACTATGGAATCAGACGATGTAGTTGATTGGGTGGAAGATGGTCAGATTAATGAAGTTCTGTTCTGTGAATATTTTCTAAAAAGGATACCGCTAAAATGTATTAACAAAAATTTCTTTGGTTTGGATGGGATGATACCAGATTCAGATATTGAAAAAGAAATTTATAGATTAACGAAAGGTTATATCACAACAAATGTTTCAAAAAAAGTGAAGCAGTTGATGGAGGCACTACGGTTAGAAGCACATTCCGAGGAATTACCGATTCAAATAGATCGAATTCATTTAAGGAATGGAACGTATTTTCTAAATGGACAGTTTGTAAAAAACAAGGAATTCTGTTTGAATCGATTACCGGTTTCATACAGTGATCGGACTCCGAGGCCAGAGAAATGGTTGCAATTTTTATCGGAGCTTTTAGAAGAGGAAGATATTTTGACGCTGCAAGAGTATATGGGATATTGCTTGATTCCTTCTAATAAGGCACAGAAAATGTTGCTGATGTTGGGAAAAGGTGGGGAAGGAAAGTCGAGAATAGGTTTGGTTATGAGAAGTATTCTTGGTGTAAATATGAATATGAGTAATATTCAGAAAGTGGAACACAATCGTTTTGCAAGAGCGGATTTAGAACATCGTTTGCTTATGGTAGATGATGATATGAAGATGGAAGCATTAAAAGATACGAATTATATTAAATCAATTGTAACCTTAGAGGACAAGATGGATTTGGAACGAAAATCTCAGCAGAGTGTTCAGGGGACATTATATGTAAGATTTATGTGTTTTGGGAACGGAAGTTTAAGTGCGTTACATGACAGATCTTACGGATTTTACCGAAGACAGTTGATTTTAACAACAAAAGATAAACCGGAAGGAAGAGAAGATGATCCGTATCTTATCGAAAAATTGCGAAATGAAGCGGAAGATATTTTCCTCTGGTGTCTGGAAGGTTTGCAAAGACTTTTATGTAACAATTATAAATTCACGATTAGTGAAAAAACAGAAAACAATCTGAAAGAAGCTATGTTGGACAGCAACAATATTATTGCATTCATGGAGTCAGAGGGATATATAAAACTGGAGAATGGAACGATGGCAACATCGAAATCCTTGTATACAGCATATTGCAGATGGTGTGAGGACAATATGGAAAAACCAATGAGTGCGAAAAGTTTAACTGCCTATTTGAAACAAAATGAAAAAGCGTATGGCATTAAGTATTCTACCAATATCTCTACAGATAGTGGAAAGAATGCGAGAGGATTTCAAGGGATTTTTGTAAAAATACGCACGGATAGATTTTAGAAATACGTGTAGGGAACAAAGTGCTGAGACAAGCGTATATGTGTATATTCCTTGAAGAATAGGGATTTTAAAAGAATATGAAATGTATCATATACGCTTATACACGTAAAAGAAGAGTTTGCTTCAAATTGTATGATCATAGGAAGTGATTGGATTTGAAGAAACTGAAGTGGAATGTACCAAGGACATTCCAGCTGGCAGAATTGCCGGCAAAATTCCCGAAGGGCGCAACAGCAGCTTTTGATGGACGGAACGGCTGTCGAAAGTGCTTTTGCGTTACTTTTGACAAAAGTAACAAAAGAGGGGCTTTGCCCCAATATTGCCGTATCCGGCATTTATATTGGAATGATACAAAGGAGGAGATGCTTATAAAAAGAACGATTAGCGGAATGATAGGAAAAGGTTCCATCAATCATAACAGCAGAAAATTTCATGCGGAAAATACGGATCCTAAACGGAGCCACTGGAATGTGGAATACTGTAATGAAAATATAAAAGATGTGTATCATGAGTTATTTGATGAAGCAGTAGAGCGATACAATGCAAAGCAGACGAGGAAAGATAGATGTATTGATGATTATTATGAAAAGATACGTTCTGGAAAACAGGAAAAAGTATTTCATGAGATTATCATGCAGGTTGGAAATAAAGATGATTGTGCTTCTGATTCCCGAAACGGAAGGATGGCTGCTGGAATTTTGGATGAATATATGAAAGATTTTCAAAAGAGGAATCCAACACTTAGAGTGTTTTCGGCACATTTGCATATGGACGAAGCAACACCGCATCTTCATATTGATTTTGTTCCTTATATTATAGGAAGTAAACGAGGAGTTGATACCAGAGTTTCATTAAAACAAGCTCTGGGAGCTTTAGGATTTAAAGGTGGGAGCCGAAGTGATACGGAATTAAATCAATGGATGAATGCAGAAAAAGAGGAACTTGCTAAAGTTATGGAAAGGCATGGTATTGAATGGGAAAAGAAGGGATCACACGAAGAACATTTATCGGTTCTGGAATTCAAGAAAAAGGAACGTGCCAAAGAAGTAGCCAATCTGGAAAATCAATTATCTGAAAAACGGGAAGATATGCAAGTATTGGAAAATGCTCTGGAAGAGAAGTTGGAACAAATCGAGATATTGGAATCGAGAAAAGAAGATGCTGAACAGGCAGTTGTAGAGTCAAATAAGAAAGCTGAAATTGCAAGCAAGAAGGCTGAAACAGCGAAAAAGAATTTACAGGCGATTGCACCATTGGCGAGTAATGTGAAGTCATTTGCAGGTAATTATGTAGGATTTGGTGCAAAGGAACTGCCAGAAGCCGGAGTACTGGAAACTGGAAAAAGTTATAGAGAAAAGAAAGCAATTCCATTTGTAGAGAAGTTGAGAGATATTTTATTTTCACTTTACCGGGAATATTGCAAATTGCAGGATAAGTATGAACGGTTAGAACGGGATTGTGATGAAGGCTGGGAGCGAAAGGCACGATGGGAACGCCGATGCGGAGATCTGGAAGAGAGAGTAAAGGAATTGGAGGAGGTGGAAAAAGATTACGGACGTGTTCGAAATGTTTTGGGTTATGCGGCAGTTGATCGAGTAGTAAGAAGGGAGAAGGAGAGAGAACAGATACAGATTGAAGAGGAGAAGGAAAGACGGAAACTGCAGAGGAAAAATAGCAGGGAGGTAAGATAAATAATATGTAAATCGATGACAGGGCAAAGAGAAGGAACTTTGCCCTGCTACTCTTTTATGGGTTATTGAATACGAGCAAATTAGTAAGAAAAACTAACGATATCGTGAGAAATGAAATTGCCATACTCAAACAAATATGATAAACTATCTTTACATGGTATATGTAAATGGAGGATAGAATGTGAGCATTTGTTATGATAAACTTTGGAAATTATTGATTGATAAAAAAATGAACAGAACAGATTTGAAGGAAGCATCTGGAATCAGTTTTAATGTGCTTGCCAGAATGGGAAAGAATGAAGCTGTCTCATTTGAAAGCATCGAAAAGATATGTATTACTTTAAACTGTGATATTGGAGATATTATAGAAATCGAAAAGCCACAAAATGCTAAGGTAGAGATTACAGATTATACAACGATTGAATTGTTTGCTGGAGCTGGTGGTTTGGCTCTCGGAGTAGAAAAGGCAGGATTTAATACCATTGGATTGGTTGAGTTTGATAAAGATGCTGCGGATACACTGAAATTAAATCGACCAAATTGGCGAGTGATTCATGATGATATTGCGAATATTTCCTGTTTGGATCTTGAAGAGTATTTTGGAATAAAAAAGGGTGAGTTAGATCTCTTGTCTGGTGGTGCGCCATGTCAGGCATTTTCTTATGCAGGAAAGCGATTAGGCTTGGAAGATGCGAGAGGAACATTATTTTATCATTATGCAATCTTTTTGGAAAAATTACAGCCAAAAATGTTTTTATTTGAAAATGTAAGAGGATTGCTGACACATGATAAAGGAAGAACCTATGCAACGATTCTGGATATTTTTGAACAGGCAGGTTATACCATTCAGAAGGATGTTTTAAATGCGTGGGATTACGGAAATGCACAAAAGAGAGAGCGATTGATCACGATTGGAATCAGAAATGATCTCTGCGATAAGGTGCAGTATAAGTTCCCAGAACCACATGAATATAAACCGGTACTGAGAGATGTTTTATTAGATTGTCCGGACGGTCCGGGAGTTCCATACGGTGAGAAGAAACGAAAGATATTTGAACTTGTTCCACCGGGAGGTTATTGGAGAGACATTGATCCGGAAATTGCAAAAGAGTACATGAAAAGCTGCTGGGATATGGGCGGTGGAAGAACTGGAATTTTAAGAAGAATGAGCTTAGATGAACCGTCATTGACTGTATTGACTTCTCCATCACAGAAACAGACGGAAAGATGTCACCCATTAGAAGCAAGACCATTTACTGTGAGAGAAAATGCAAGATGCCAGTCTTTCCCTGATGAATGGCAGTTCTGTGGAAATGTTGCATCTCAGTATAAACAGGTGGGAAATGCGGTGCCTGTGAATTTGGCATATGACATAGCAAAAGAAATACACAAATCACTGGAGGCGATTGAATAATGAAATGGAATTTAGACTTTATTTCGGAAGAAGATTTTAAGAAACATGTTCAAGCTACGATTTTGAAATATGGTGAGAAACTGGAATCTTTCGATTTGAAAAGATTTAACAATAATATCATTGATCCGATAAAATTGATTTTTGATAAATCTGTTTATAAAACAAGCTGGGAAGAAATCGTGAATAATGAAATCTTCCGTCAGAGAGATAAATCAAATAATAATGATATTGGATATTTTCATCAGAATATGTTTTCTTACTTCAAGGGTTGTGAAGTACCACAGGCAGGTTGGGATGTGATTTACAGAAATCCAGATGGAATCGTAATGCCGGACGGAGATGTGGTTCATACGGTATATGTTGAAATGAAGAATAAACATAATACGATGAATTCGGCATCTTCTGCGAAAACATATATTAAAATGCAGAGTCAGATTTTGGAAGATGATGATTGTGCGTGTTTGCTTGTAGAAGCTATCGCAAAACGTTCCCAGAACATTAAATGGACAACAAAGGTAGACGGAAAGAATGTGCA
>CAZAEC010000029.1:0-30069 GCA_964484055.1 uncultured Clostridium sp. | reverse complement strand
GTAAGGATGTACAAACAGCACTTGGTATTTTAACATACAATCCAAGATATGCTTCTAGTTTAATAAAGAAATTATTAGAATCAGCTATTGCAAATGCTGAAAATAACAACGGTATGAAAGTTGAAAACCTTTACATTGCAGAATGCTATGCAAACAAAGGACCAACAATGAAGAGAATTCAACCTAGAGCACAGGGTAGAGCTTATAGAATCGAAAAGAGAATGAGCCACATTACATTAGTGCTTGATGAAAGATAGGAGGAAGAGTATGGGACAGAAAGTTAATCCTCATGGCTTAAGAGTCGGTGTTATCAAGGATTGGGATTCTAAATGGTACGCAGAAGAAAAATTCGCTGATTACTTAGTAGAAGACCACAAAATCAGAACATTTCTTAAGAAAAAATTATACAGCGCTGGAGTTTCAAAAATCGAAATCGAAAGAGCTTCTGACCGCGTAAAAATTATCATTTACACAGCTAAACCAGGTGTTGTAATTGGTAAAGGTGGAGCTGAAATCGAAAAGGTTAAAAAAGAACTTCAACAATTTACAGATAAAAAATTAGTTGTAGATATCAAAGAAATCAAAAGACCAGATAAAGATGCTCAATTAGTAGCTGAAAACATTGCATTACAATTAGAAAACCGTATTTCTTTCAGACGTGCAATGAAATCTTGCATGTCAAGAACAATGAAAGCTGGAGCACTTGGTATCAAAGCAGCTTGTTCAGGACGTTTAGGTGGAGCTGATATGGCTCGTACAGAGTTCTACTCAGAAGGTACTATTCCACTTCAAACATTAAGAGCTGATATCGATTATGGATTCGCTGAAGCAGACACAACTTACGGTAAAGTAGGTGTTAAAGTTTGGGTATACAAAGGCGAAGTTCTTCCAACTAAAGCAAATAAGGAAGGGAGCGATAAATAGTTATGTTAATGCCTAAAAGAGTAAAACGTCGTAAACAATTCCGTGGTTCTATGAAAGGAAAAGCTTTACGTGGTAATAAAATTACAAATGGTGAATTCGGTCTTGTAGCAGCAGAACCATGCTGGATCCGCTCAAACCAAATCGAAGCTGCCCGTGTTGCTATGACTCGTTATATCAAACGTGGTGGTAAAGTTTGGATCAAGATTTTCCCAGACAAACCAGTAACTACAAAACCAGCTGAAACTCGTATGGGTTCTGGTAAAGGAACACTTGAATACTGGGTAGCAGTTGTTAAACCAGGACGTGTAATGTTCGAACTTTCAGGTGTACCTGAAGAAGTAGCTCGTGAAGCATTACGTCTTGCTATGCATAAATTACCTTGCAAATGTAAGATCGTTTCTCGCGAAGATTTAGAAGGCGGTGATAACAGTGAAAATTAATAAATTTGTGAAAGATTTAAAAGGCAAATCAGTTGCACAATTAAATGAAGAATTAGTAGCTGCTAAAAAGGAACTTTTCAACTTAAGATTCCAAAACGCAACAAACCAATTAGATAACACAAGCAGAATTAAAGAAGTAAGAAGAAATATCGCTAGAATTCAAACAGCTATTACAGAAGCTTCTAAAGCTGAGTAATTTCTAGAAAGGAGATATTATCGTGGAAAGAAATCTTAGAAAAACACGTGTTGGTAAAGTTGTCAGCAATAAAATGGACAAAACAATCGTTGTTGCTGTAGAAGATCATGTTAAGCATCCTCTTTACAACAAAATCGTAAAGAGAACATACAAATTAAAAGCACATGATGAAGAAAACGTATGCAACATTGGTGATAAAGTAAAAGTTATGGAAACAAGACCATTATCTAAAGATAAGAGATGGAGACTTGTTGAAGTTATGGAAAAAGTAAAATAGTTTTCAAATTAAATAGAATTAAAGGAGGTTTACCTGCATGATTCAGCAAGAAACTAGACTTAAAGTAGCTGACAATACAGGTGCAAAAGAATTACTTTGCATTCGTGTAATGGGTGGCTCTACTAGAAGATATGCAAACATCGGTGATATCATCATTGCCAGCGTTAAAGATGCAACACCAGGCGGCGTTGTTAAAAAAGGTGATGTTGTTAAAGCTGTAGTTGTTCGTTCTGTTAAAGGTGCTCGTCGTAAAGACGGTTCTTATATCAGATTCGATGAAAATGCTGCTGTTATTATAAAAGACGATTTAAACCCACGTGGAACACGTATTTTTGGACCAGTAGCAAGAGAGCTTAGAGAGAAACACTTCATGAAGATCGTTTCCCTTGCTCCAGAAGTACTGTAGGAGGTGCGCAAGAATGTCAACTATGAAAATTAAAAAAGGCGATACTGTAAGAGTAATCGCTGGTAAAGATAAAGACAAAGAAGGCAAAGTGCTTTCTGTAAAGAACGGAAAAGTTCTGGTTGAAGGCGTTAACATGCTGACAAAGCACACAAAACCAAGTGCAGCTAATCAGAATGGCGGCATTGTACACCAGGAAGGACCAATCGATATTTCTAACGTTATGTATGTACACAACGGAAAGACAACAAGAATTGGTTTCAAAATGGATGGAGACAAAAAGGTTCGTGTTGCTAAATCAACAGGCGACGTTATTGATTAATTCGAGGAAGGAGGTCCAGAACTTTGAGTAGATTAAAAGAACTTTATCAGAATGAGATCGTTGATGCAATGATCAAAAAATTTGGATATAAAAATATCATGGAAGTACCAAAACTCGATAAGATCGTTCTTAACATGGGTGTTGGTGAAGCAAAAGATAATGCAAAAGTATTAGAATCTGCAATCGCTGATATGGAAAAAATCACAGGTCAGAAAGCAGTAGTTACAAGAGCAAAAAATTCTGTTGCTAACTTCAAGATCAGAGAAGGTATGCCAATCGGATGTAAAACAACACTGAGAGGCGATATGATGTATGAATTCGCTGATCGTCTTATTAACCTCGCTCTTCCACGTGTACGTGACTTTAGAGGTGTTAATCCAGACGCATTTGACGGAAGAGGTAACTATGCACTTGGTATTAAAGAGCAGCTTATCTTCCCTGAAATCGAATACGATAAGATTGACAGAGTAAGAGGTTTAGATGTTATCTTCGTTACAACAGCTAAGACTGACGAAGAAGCTCGTGAATTGTTGAGATTATTCAACATGCCATTCAAGAAATAATTTAGGAGGAGAATCATGGCTAAGACATCAATGAAAATTAAGCAGCAGCGTCCACAGAAATTCTCTACTAGAGAATACAATCGCTGCAGAATTTGTGGTCGTCCACATGCATATTTAAGAAAATATGGAATCTGCCGTGTTTGCTTCCGTGAACTGGCATACAAGGGAGAAATTCCAGGCGTTAAAAAAGCTAGCTGGTAAGATCTAGTAATAACGCGGTAAAGTTTAATGCGAAGGCCGTCCCTTTCAAGGGATGTGCCGGACCAGTAACTGAAAGATAGATTTGATAAGGAGGATTTTCACACATGACTATGAGTGATCCAATCGCAGATATGCTTACAAGAATCCGTAATGCAAATACTGCTAAACATGATACAGTAGACGTACCTGCATCAAAAATGAAAATCGCGATTGCTGATATTCTTTTGAATGAAGGTTATATTGCTAAATATGACATCGTTGAAGATGGTGCATTCAAAACAATTCACATCACACTGAAATACGGTGCTGACAAGAATGAAAAAGTTATCTCTGGTCTGAAGAGAATTTCCAAGCCAGGTCTTCGTGTATATGCAAACTGCGAAGATATGCCAAGAGTACTTGGTGGACTTGGAGTAGCAATTGTTTCTACAAACAAAGGCGTTGTAACAGACAAAGAAGCTAGAAAACTTGGCGTAGGCGGAGAAGTTCTTTGCTTCGTATGGTAAGAAATAAACACTAGGTGAGTGCGTAAGCACGATCCCGGTGTTTAAAATTGTCCGAAAGAAGCTGAAATTTGCAGTTTCTAGAGGAAAATAGCATTTTCTTCTTTTCAAATAAGAGAAAATGCGATAAGATGATATATTGGAGGGTGTAAAAGCCCAACGCAACTGAAAACAGAGCGGCGAAGATGGAAGATCCGCTCCGAGAATTTAAGTTATAGGAGGAAAAAAGTATGTCACGTATTGGTAGACTTCCAATCGCAGTACCAGCTGGAGTAACAGTTGAGATTGCTGAAAATAACGTAGTGACTGTAACAGGTCCTAAAGGAACTCTTACAAAAGAGCTTCCAGTAGAAATGGAAATCAAAAAAGAAGGCGAAGAGATCATCGTAACAAGACCTAACGATCTTAAGAAAATGAAATCTCTTCATGGTTTAACAAGAACACTTATCAACAACATGGTTGTAGGTGTTACAACTGGATACCAGAAAGTTCTGGAAGTTAACGGTGTTGGTTACAGAGCAGCAAAATCTGGTAACAAACTTACATTGAATCTTGGATATTCTCATCCAGTAGAAATGATCGATCCAGAAGGTGTTGAAACTGTTATGGAAGGTCAGAACAAGATCATCGTTAAAGGTATCGATAAAGAAAAAGTTGGACAGTTCGCAGCTGAAATCAGAGACAAGAGAAGACCTGAACCTTATAAAGGAAAAGGTATTAAGTATGCTGATGAAGTTATCAGACGTAAAGTTGGTAAGACAGGTAAGAAATAATTAAGGAGGGTACGAAAAATGGTTAGTAAGAAATCAAGAAGTGAAATTCGTAGAAAAAAACACATGAAACTGCGTAACCGTTTCAGTGGTACAGCGCAGAGACCACGTTTAGCTGTTTTCAGAAGTAACAATCACATGTATGCTCAGATTATTGACGACACTGTTGGAAATACACTTGTTTCAGCTTCTACACTTCAGAAAGAAGTTAAAGCAGAACTTGAGAAAACAAACAACGTTGAAGCAGCAGCATATCTTGGAAAAGTGATCGCTGAAAGAGCAATGGAAAAAGGTATCACAGAAGTTGTATTTGATAGAGGCGGCTTTATATACCAGGGAAAAATCAAAGCATTAGCAGACGCAGCTAGAGAAGCTGGGCTGAATTTCTAAGAAGGGAGAACACACATGAGACAGGAACGCATTGATGCTAGCCAGTTAGAGTTAGAAGAAAAAGTGGTAGCTATTAAACGTGTAACTAAAGTCGTAAAGGGTGGTCGTAACATGAGATTCACAGCTTTAGTAGTTGTTGGAGATGGTAAAGGCCATGTTGGTGCAGGTTTAGGAAAAGCTACAGAAATTCCAGAAGCAATCCGTAAAGGAAAAGAAGACGCAGCTAAGAGTCTTATCTCAGTTGCTCTTGATGAAAACGGAAGTTTAACACACGATACAATCGGTAAATTCGGAAGTGCTTCTGTATTATTGAAAAAAGCTCCAGAAGGTACTGGAGTTATCGCCGGTGGTCCGGCACGTGCGGTTATCGAGATGGCAGGTATCAGAAATATCCGTACAAAATCTTTAGGCTCAAACAACAAACAGAACGTAGTACTTGCTACAATCGAAGGCCTGAAGGCTATTAAGACACCAGAAGAAGTTGCAAGACTGCGCGGAAAATCAGTAGAAGAGATCGTAGACTAGGGGGTAAATGAAAATGGCAGAATTAAAAGTTACATTAGTTAAGTCTACAATCGGTGCTGTACCAAAGCACAAAAGAACTGTTGAAGCTCTTGGTCTTAAAAAGGTAAACAAGACAGTTGTATTACCAGACAATGCAGCTACAAGAGGAATGGTACAGCAGGTTAGACATTTAGTAAAAGTTGAAGAAGCTTAATTCGAAATAATATAAGGAGGTACTATCATGGACTTATCAAACTTAAGACCAGCAGATGGCGCTAAACAGAGTGATAATTTCAGAAGAGGCCGTGGCCATGCTTCAGGAAATGGTAAGACAGCTGGTAAAGGTCATAAAGGTCAGAAAGCTCGTTCTGGAGCAACAAGACCAGGCTTTGAAGGTGGTCAGATGCCTTTATACAGAAGATTGCCTAAGAGAGGTTTCAAATGCAGAAACTCTAAAGAAATCGTAGGAATCAATCTGTGTGCTTTAGAAGTATTTGAAGATGGTGCAACAGTTAATGTTGAAACATTGATCGAATATGGTATCGTTAAAAATCCAAGAGATGGAGTTAAAATCCTCGGAAATGGAGATCTGACTAAGAAGCTTACAGTTCAGGCTAATGCATTCAGTGCAAGCGCAGCAGCTAAAATTGAAGCTCTTGGCGGAAAAGCAGAGGTGATCTAATGCTGGGGACAGTACGAAGAGCATTTAAAATAGAGGATATCAGAAAAAGATTATTCTATACATTTTTAATGCTGATCGTTATCAGACTGGGAGCTGGATTGCCTACACCAGGTGTTAATCCAGCCTATATTCAGGCATTTTTTGCGAATCAGACAGGCGATATGTTCAATTTCTTTGATGCATTCACAGGTGGTTCGTTTACACAGATGTCAGTATTTGCACTGAGCATTACACCTTACATTACATCATCTATCATTGTGCAGCTTCTTACAATTGCAATTCCAAAATTGGAAGAAATGCAGAAAGATGGAGCAGATGGAAGAAAAAAACTTGCTGCAATTACACGTTATGTGACAGTAGTACTTGCACTGATCGAATCAACAGCTATGGCTGTTGGATTCGGTCGTCAGGGACTTTTAAAAGAATATAACTTTGTAAGTATAGCAATTGTTGTTTGTACATTAACTGCCGGTTCCGCATTCTTAATGTGGATAGGTGAGCGTATTACAGAGAATGGAGTTGGAAACGGTATTTCTATCGTACTTCTCGTAAATATCATCTCAAGTATTCCTGGTGATTTTTATACTTTGTATACACAGTTCATTAAAGGGCAGTCAGTTGCAAAAGGAATACTTGCAGCAGTGATCATACTTGTAGTAGTACTTGCGGTTGTAGTCTTTGTCGTTCTTCTTCAGGACGGTGAAAGAAGAATTCCAGTACAGTACTCACAGAAAGTACAGGGAAGAAAACTTGTGGGTGGTCAGTCCTCTCACATTCCATTAAAAGTAAATACAGCTGGTGTAATTCCAGTTATCTTTACATCTTCTCTGATGCAGACACCAATCGTAATTGCTTCATTTATGGGCAAGGGAAATGGAAATGGTATCGGAAGCCAGATTCTGAAAGGATTGAATGCAAATAACTGGTGTAATCCAGATGCACCGATTTATTCAATCGGACTTCTCTTTTACATCGTTCTTACAATCTTCTTCGCATATTTCTATACATCGATTACATTTAATCCGATGGAAATTGCAAACAATATGAAGAAGAGCGGTGGATTCATTCCAGGTATCCGTCCAGGTAAACCAACCGTTGAATATCTTTCAAAGATTTTGAATTATATCATCTTTGTTGGTGCATGTGGATTGATCGTTGTTCAGGTTATTCCATATTTCTTTAATGGTGTATTTGGAGCGAATGTTTCATTTGGTGGAACATCTCTGATCATTATCGTTGGCGTTGTTCTTGAAACAATGAAACAGATTGAGTCTCAGATGCTTGTAAGAAATTATACAGGATTTTTAAATAACAAAGGTAGCAATATGAGAAATAAATACCTGAGTTATTAATGCTTTGAAGTTAGCTCGTTGTGTTTTGCATAATTGAAAAACGCAACGAGTTAATGTGCTATATGGATTACTATTCATCAGCGTAAGTTGGAAATACAAGAATAGTGATAGAATTGGAGGATGCAGCTATGAAGATTATTATGTTAGGAGCTCCAGGAGCAGGCAAAGGAACTCAGGCAAAAAAAATTGCCGAAAAATATGTAATCCCTCATATTTCAACAGGGGATATTTTCCGTGCTAATATCAAGAACGGTACAGAACTTGGTAAAAAAGCAAAATCCTATATGGATCAGGGATTACTTGTTCCAGATGAACTGGTTGTAGATCTCGTTGTAGATAGAGTAAACCAGGAAGATTGCAAAAACGGATACGTTTTGGACGGATTCCCAAGAACAATTCCACAGGCTGAAGCGCTTGATAAAGCACTTTCTGCATTGGGACAGAAGATCGATTATGCAATTGATGTAGAAGTTCCGGATGAAAACATTGTAAATCGTATGTCTGGCCGTAGAGCATGTGTAGACTGTGGTGCAACATATCATATTGTATATGCACCAACAAAAGTTGAAAATGTTTGTGATAAATGTAGCGGCGAACTGATCCTTCGTGATGATGATAAACCAGAAACTGTTCTGAAACGTCTCGGAGTATATCATGATCAGACACAGCCATTGATCGATTACTATACAAAAGCTGGCTGCTTGCGCGAAATTGATGGAACAATTGATATTAATGACGTATTTAAATCAATCGTAGACATTTTAGGAGAATAATCCATGAGATTAGAAACCGGAATGCTTGTCCGTTCGAAAGCAGGACGTGATAAAGATTGTATATATGTCATAATTTCTGTCAAAGATGAATATGTATACTTGACAGATGGGGCAACAAAGCCCCTCTGTCATTGGAAGAAAAAGAATAGAAAACATGTACAGCCGATCTTCAAGGCTGGCATCATTCCGATCACGGATGATGAAGAAATAAGAAACCATATAAAAAGATTTGCAAATCATGACATACAGGAAATGGATGTGCTGTAAAAGCACTGGGAGGATTATAAAATGTCAAAAGCTGATGTAATTGAAATTGAAGGCGTAGTAGTAGAAAAACTGCCAAATGCAATGTTCAAGGTTGAATTGGAAAACGGACATATCGTATTAGCACATATCAGTGGAAAATTACGTATGAATTTTATTAAGATTTTACCAGGAGATAAAGTAACATTGGAAATGTCACCTTACGATCTGAGTAAAGGAAGAATTGTTTGGAGAGACAAATAAGAAGGCACATGAAAAATTGACGGGTATTGCTCGTCGATTTTTTTGTCTTTTTAGAAATATTCAGAAAAATAAGAAAAAAGTATTGACTTTGCAGATGTGTTGGTGATATACTATCAAATGGTCGTTTTGGAGTAGGTGTGCTCTGGAACAACCAGTAACAAAAGGATTCTGCAAAGGATGGAAGGAGGATTTGACATGAAGGTTAGATCATCAGTTAAACCAATCTGTGAAAAATGCAAGATTATTAAGAGAAAAGGTAGTATCCGAGTAATCTGCGAAAATCCGAAGCACAAACAGCGCCAGGGCTAATATTTGGCAGAGTTTGTTATGAATTAGGCATTTAACAGTACACATTAAGATGTGGAACTGTTTAATATACAGTAAGGATACATCTGGTTATTCTATCAAAGGTACCGATAGAGCCGGTGTCCCCTGCGCTTAGATTGTCCGGGCGGCTGATAATTCCGGGCAACGAAGTTGCTTGAGCGTAGATGTATATTGCTTATAATACCCGGTATTCGGGCGTTTTTTATGAAACGTGCCGGGAAAGGGTGTGCGAAGACAACGGCACGCCTGGATGTGCAATGCATATCCCAATTAAAGACAATATGAAACCCGTTCAGAGATTTAGAATAAATGTTACATTATATAATGTAGAGCTCTGAACATGCGACAAAATGAAGATTCTAAAAAATGGAGGAAAGACACATGGCTCGTATTGCAGGTGTAGACTTACCAAGAGACAAACGTGTAGAAATTGGCTTGACATATATCTATGGTATTGGAAGAACAAGCGCAAACCGTATCCTTGCTGAAGCAGGAATCGATCCAAACACACGTTGTAGAGATTTAACAAGTGAAGATGTAAAGAAAATCAGCGAAGTAATCGACGCTACTCAGGTAGTAGAAGGTGATCTGAGAAGAGAGATTCAGCTGAACATTAAGAGATTAAAAGAAATCGGCTGCTATCGCGGAATCCGTCATAGAAAAGGACTTCCAGTACGTGGTCAGAAAACAAAGACTAATGCAAGAACATGCAAAGGTCCTAAGAGAACAGTAGCTAATAAAAAGAAATAATAATTCGGGAAAGTAGGTTAGTTTATAATGGCTAAAAAAGTTACAAAAAAAGTGACAAAAAGACGTGTCAAGAAAAACGTTGAACGAGGACAGGCTCACATCCAGTCATCTTTTAATAATACAATTGTAACATTAACAGATGCTCAGGGTAATGCTCTTTCATGGGCAAGTGCAGGCGGTCTTGGATTTAGAGGTTCAAGAAAATCTACTCCATATGCAGCTCAGATGGCGGCTGAAACAGCAGCTAAAGCAGCGCTGCCACATGGTTTGAAAACAGTAGATGTATTCGTAAAAGGACCAGGATCAGGTAGAGAGGCAGCAATTCGTGCACTGCAGGCATGCGGTATTGATGTAGTAAGTATCAAAGACGTTACTCCAGTACCACACAACGGATGCCGTCCACCAAAACGTAGAAGAGTGTAATTATTGGTTTACCGCAGATTATTAGGAGGAAGCGAAAATGGCAGTAAATAGAGTTCCAGTTCTTAAAAGATGCCGTTCATTAGGTATGGACCCAATCTATTTAGGAATTGATAAAAAGTCTAACAGACAGTTAAAAAGAGCTAATAGAAAGATGAGTGAGTATGGTCTGCAGTTACGCGAGAAACAGAAAGCTAAATTCATCTATGGCGTTCTTGAAAAACCTTTCAGAAACTACTATGCAAAAGCAAAACAGATGGAAGGTATGACAGGTACAAACCTTATGGTTCTTCTTGAATCCAGACTGGATAACGTTATTTTCCGTATGGGATTCGCTAGAACAAGAAAAGAAGCTAGACAGATCGTTGACCACAAACATGTATTGGTTAATGGTAAACAGGTAAACATCCCATCTTACCTTGTAAAAGCTGGCGATGTTGTTGAGATTAAAGAGAAAAACAAATCTTCTCAGAGATACAAAGATATCCTTGAAGTAACAGGCGGAAGATTAGTTCCAGCTTGGCTTGATGTTGATGCTGAAAACCTCAAAGGTGCAGTAAAAGAACTTCCAAGCAGAGAAGAAATCGATGTTCCAGTTGACGAAATGCTGATCGTCGAGTTATACTCTAAATAATAGGTATTATGTCGAAGTACACCTTAGGGTGTACTTCGTTAAAATGTTAGTACCCCTCAACATATTTTTAGCCCAAAAGGAGGGTCTGTGTAGTGTTTGATTTTAATAAACCTAATATCGAAATTACTGAAATTTCAGAAGATAAGAAATATGGAAGATTCGTAGTTGAACCTTTGGAAAGAGGATACGGAACTACATTAGGAAACTCTCTGAGAAGAATCATGCTTTCTTCTCTGCCAGGTTCTGCAATCAGTTCTGTAAAGATTGACGGTGTTCAGCATGAATTCAGTTCCATTCCAGGTGTAAAAGAAGATGTAACAGAGATTATCATGAACTTAAAATCATTGGCAATCAAAAATACATCAGAATCAGACGAAGTTAAAACCGCATATATCGAATTTGAAGGAGAAGGCGTTGTAACAGGCGCAGATATCCAGGCAGACTCTGATATTGAGATTATGAATCCTGATCAGGTTATCGCTACATTAAGCGGCGGTAAAGACAGCAAATTGTATATGGAATTATCCATTACAAAAGGCAGAGGATACGTAAGTGCTGATAAGAATAAGAGTGATGACTTGCCAATTGGTGTAATTCCGATTGATTCTATCTATACACCAATCGAGCGTGTAAACCTTACAGTAGAGAATACACGTGTTGGTCAGATTACTGATTATGATAAGTTGACACTTGATGTGTGGACAAAGGGTACATTACTTCCAGATGAGGCAGTAAGTCTTGCTGCGAAGGTACTCAGTGAACATCTTAAATTATTTATCGACCTTTCAGAAGTTGCTCAGGCAGCAGAAGTTATGATCGAAAAAGAAGATGACGAGAAAGAAAAGGTTCTGGAAATGAGTATTGACGAACTTGAGTTGTCAGTACGTTCCTACAATTGTTTGAAGAGAGCTGGAATCAATACAGTTGAAGAGCTTACAAACAAAACACCTGAAGATATGATGAAAGTACGTAACCTTGGACGTAAGTCTTTGGAAGAAGTACTTGCTAAATTGAAAGAGCTTAATCTTGAGCTCAACTCAGGGGAAGAGTAAGATTTCCCATGCTTAGAGTTGGATTTCCTGTTAGTAAGACCGTAAGAGCTTGACAGGAGCATTCGATTAATAAGCCCGAAGATTGCATAACCGAATGTTTATGGAGGATTAGAGAAATGGCAAAATATAGAAAACTTGGCAGAACAGCAAGCCAGAGAAAAGCACTCCTTAGAGGACAGGTAACAGCCCTGCTCGCTAATGGAAAAATCGTTACTACAGAAGCTAAAGCAAAAGAAATTCGCAAAATCGCTGAAGGTCTTATCGCATCTGCAGTAAAAGAAAAAGACAACTACGAAGAAGTAACTGTAATGGCAAAAGTTGCTCGTAAAGACAAAGACGGCAAGAGAGTAAAAGAAGTCGTTGATGGAAAGAAAGTTACAGTTTACGACGAAGTTGAAAAAACAATCAAAAAAGACAAACCAAGCAGACTTCACGCTAGAAGAGAAATGCTGAAAGTTCTTTACCCAGTTAAAGAAGTTCCAACAACAGCTGCTGGTAAAAAGAAAAATACAAAAGAAATCGACCTTGTTGAAAAACTTTTCAACGAGTATGCACCAAAATACGCTGACCGTAACGGTGGTTACACAAGAATCGTAAAAATCGGTCTTCGTAAAGGTGATGCAGCAATGCAGGTTCTTATTGAATTAGTTTAATTAAGATTTGATTAAGACAGTAAAAAGAGTGGATATTTCCACTCTTTTTTTGTATAATTAATAAAATTTCATAAATAGCGGATGTGTTTATGGAAGATAGGGATTTGTAGATTTTAGGGGGAACTGGTCGTGAAGTTAAGTAAACAGAATATATTCGAGCTCATTATTGTCATATTTCTTTTATTTGGGATCGTATATTCATTTCATAATGTTTTAGATGAAAGGATCTTAAAAAGTGAGAATAGGCACAAAATACAACACTTGTCAGGAATAATGTTAGCTGAACAAGAAGAAGCCAAGCGTCTAGAATGCAAATCTCAAGTATATATTAAGAATGAAGAAGAATTGATCCAAGATAAGTTGGAGACGACAACATTTATTTATGATTATAAAAATGATCGTTTGCAGACAATTCAGAAAGATTCTAATGAGATCATAGAACATAAGGATGGAAAAGTATTTGTTTATTCTCAAGGAAATCCGCAAGTTTACGAGAAAGAAGGAAAAAGAGTAGTAAATGTTCCGGATCAGAATTGGTATCATTATGAATGTGAAAAAATATATGGTTTAGATAAATCAAAAGCACAGATTGATAAGGTGTCGTATGGATATTTGAAAATATTTGAAGATATTGTTAGTATCAGTAAGAGTGGGACGGAAGAGGTGAATGGAGATGTTGTAACAAAATATATTGTTACGATAAAAAATTCGATTCGAGAAGATCTCACAGAAGACATGGGAGACACAGGACTTCGAAAGATGTTGAGTAAAAATGGTTTGAATGCAACATTTTTGAAAAATGGATATCCAACAGTATACAAACTATTGAAAGATATTTATAATCGAGAAACTGAGGAAATCGCTGTGTGGTTGGATGAGGATGATGTAATGGTGCGTATGGAAAAAGATTGTACATTTTCTTATTATATGAAAGTTATGAAAGAAAATTCAGATTTGATCAAAAGTAAGATTGGACGATATAATTATCCAGAAGCGATTTGTATTCAAGATTATGAATATGATCGAAAAGCAGATATGATAGAACTTCCTCAACAGTTTATTGATTTATAAAAACATGTTAAAAGATACAAAAAATGTGAATGGGGAAGGATGAAGATAGAGATAGCTCTTAGAAATCATCAATATATTGATTATGCGAACAATAAAAATGATCGGATTGGATCTTGATGGTACGTTACTTACATCAGAAAAAATACTTACAGATTATACAAAGAAAGTGCTGCATCAGGCAATAGAAGAAGGAATCATTGTACTTGCGGCAACTGGAAGACCATATACGGGGATTCCGAAAGAATTGCGTGAATTTCCAGGGATAAGATATGCATTGACTTCAAATGGTGCAAGAGTTATCGATACATGGGAGAATAAGGTATTGATAGAAAATTTATTTCCTATAGACAGTGCGAAAAAAGCATTGGAAATCTTCGACAAGTATGATACATTACAAGAGGTATATTTTGATGGTCAAGGCTATGCCGAAGAAGAAAAATTGAATATAGCAGAAAAATATCATAAAAATCCAGCTATGTGGAAGTATATCAGAACAACTAGAAAATCAGTTGTTTCATTACAAGATATCATTGCGAAAGAGAATAAAGCAATGGATAAAGTACAGGCTGTATTTGCAGATCAGAGAGAGAAGGAACTGGCATGGGATGAGTTGTCAAAAATAAAAGAATTTGAAATTGTTAGCTCATTGGGATATAACATAGAGATCAACACCGCAGGCGTGAATAAAGGAACTGGACTTGTAGAGTTAGGGAAACTTTTAGGTATTCAAAGAGAGGAAATCATGGCATGCGGAGATGGAGATAATGACGAAGCAATGCTTCGAGAGGTAGGATTTGGTGTGGCTATGGCCAATGCAACAGATTTCGTAAAAGCAGCAGCGGATTATATAACAGATACAAACGATGAAGAAGGTGCTGCGAAAGCAATTGAACGATTTGCTTTGAAAGGAGAGAGATTATGCTAGAAGCATTAAAAGTAATTATTCTAGGTATTGTGGAAGGGATTACAGAATGGCTTCCGATCAGTAGTACAGGACATTTGATCTTAGTGGAAGAATTTGTGAAACTTAGTTTGAGTGACGCGTTTATTTCCATGTTTAACGTTGTGATCCAGCTTGGTGCGATCTTAGCGGTCGTTGTGATCTATTTTGAAAAGTTGAATCCATTTTCTAGGAAAAAAACAGAAAAACAGAAGATGATGACAATTCAATTATGGGTAAAAGTGATCGTTGCAACTTTACCAGCGATGGTAATTGGATTATTGTTCGACGATCTGATTGATGAATATCTTATGAATGCATATGTAGTTGCAGCGATGCTCATTTTATATGGTATCTTCTTTATTCTGATCGAGAATCGAAATAAAGGTGTGACTCCAAAAGCAGCAAAAATGTCACAGCTTACAATTCCTATGGCATTGGCGATTGGTGGATTTCAGGTACTTGCAATGATCCCAGGAACATCTCGTTCTGGTGCAACGATCCTTGGTGGTCTTTTGATCGGTGTATCAAGAACGGTTGCGGCTGAATTTACATTTTTCTTAGCAATACCAGTTATGTTTGGTGCAAGTTTCTTGAAGATTGTGAAATTTGGACTGGCATTTTCTGTAGGTGAATTTTTCTTATTGCTGTTAGGATGTGTGGTATCATTCGTTGTTTCAATTTTTGTAATTAAGTTCTTGATGCAGTATATTAAGAATCATGACTTCAAAGTATTTGGGTACTATCGCATCGTATTAGGTATCATCGTATTATTGTACTTTGGAATATCAGCATTTTTAGCATAGTAAGAGAATAAAAAAGTGAAAAAATCTGGAGACTTGTGAAAAAGTTTCCAGATTTTTTTGATTATGTGGATAACTTATAGGAATTATTCTGTAAAAAAACAGATAAGACTTGTTTTTCAAAAAAAACGTGATAGAATATTAAATTAGTGTGCATGAATATGCATATGAGGATCATTTTAAGCGATTAAATGAAGAAGTTTAAAATGTAAGATATAATGAGAGAATATGGAGGAAAAAAAGATGAAAAAAAGAATGTTAAGTATTCTTCTTGCAGCTATGTGCGTATTTTCAATGGCAGCATGTGGCTCTAAATCAGAAGATGCAACAGGAAAAGAAACACTTGTAATGGCAACAAACGCTGAGTTCCCACCTTATGAATATTATGAAGGTGAAGATATCGTTGGTATCGATGCAGAATTTGCTGCAGCAATCGCTGAAAAACTTGGTATGGAACTTAAGATTGAAGATATGGCATTTGATTCAGTTATTCCTGCTGTTCAGAGTGGAAAAGCTGATTTCGGTGCTGCTGGTATGACAGTAACAGAAGAGAGAGCTCTTCAGGTAGATTTCTCTGACAGCTATTACACAGGACGTCAGGTGATCATCGTTACAGAAGACAACACAGATATCACAGGACCAGATGATCTTGAAGGCAAGAAAATAGGTGTTCAGCAGGGAACAACTGGTGACCTTTATGCATCAGATGATTACGGCGATGAAAATGTTGAACGTTACAATAAAGGATTCGAAGCTGTTCAGGCTCTTCTTCAGGGCAAGATCGATGCAGTTATCATCGATGATCAGCCAGCACAGACATTCGTAGAAGAAAGTGAAGGTCTTAAAATCCTTGATACAGAATATGTAGAAGAAGAATATGCACTTTGCTTCAAAAAAGGCAGTGCCCTTGTTGAGAAAGTAAATACTGCAATCGCTGAACTTAAAGAAGATGGTACATTTGACGCAATTATCGAAAAATATATTGGAAGCTCTGCAAAATAATTCCAGAAGGATTTAGTGAAGATATAGGGAAAGAATTATGGATGAATTAAAACAGAGATTTATAATTAACTTTATCGCAGATGATCGTTGGAAATATATCTGGGATGGTCTGTGGGTAACACTTGAAGTTACATTTTTTGCTGTAATCATTGGTATCGTACTCGGATTTATGATTGCAATCGTACGTTCTACACATGATAAAACGGGCAAATTAAAAGTTCTGAATGCTATTTGCCAGGTATACTTGACTGTATTACGTGGAACACCAGTAGTTGTTCAGCTTTTGATCATTTATTTTGTTATTTTTGGCAGTGTTGATATCAATAAAGTGCTTGTAGCAATTCTTGCATTTGGATTGAACTCAGGAGCTTATGTTGCAGAAATCTTCCGTTCAGGTATCATGTCAATTGATAACGGACAGTTTGAAGCAGGACGAAGCCTTGGATTTAATTATGCACAGACAATGATCTACATTATTATGCCACAGGCATTTAAGAATGTACTTCCTGCACTTGGAAACGAATTTATCGTATTATTAAAAGAAACATCTGTATCAGGTTACATTGCACTGCAGGATCTGACAAAGGGTGGAGATATCATCCGAAGCAGAACATATGATGCATTTATGCCATTGATCGCAGTTGCATTGATCTATCTTGTTATGGTTATGATCTTTACAAAACTTGTAAACATGCTTGAAAGGAGGCTGAGAAACAGTGATCACTAATGGAGATGTATTAATTCAGGTGAAAGATGTTCACAAAGTATTTTCTTCCAGCCTTCATGCATTGAATGGTGTAAATGAAGAAATTCGCAAAGGTGAAGTAGTAGTAATCGTAGGACCATCAGGTTCTGGAAAATCTACTTTCCTTCGTTCACTCAACCTTCTTGAAGTTCCTACAACAGGACAGATCTTCTTTGAAGGTGTAGATATTACAAGTAAAGATACAAATATTGATAAACATCGTCAGAAAATGGGAATGGTATTCCAGCATTTTAATCTGTTCCCACATAAGACAATCTTAGAAAATATCACATTGGCTCCAATCAAACTTCTGAAGAAAAATAAAGCAGAAGCAGAAGCGCAGGCAATGGAACTTTTAAAACAGGTTGGTCTGGAAGCAAAAGCAAATGCGTATCCATCTCAGTTATCTGGTGGACAGAAGCAGAGAATCGCGATCGTACGTGCTCTCGCAATGAATCCTGATGTAATGCTTTTCGATGAACCAACATCCGCTCTTGACCCAGAAATGGTAGGAGAAGTATTGGATCTTATGAAAAAGCTTGCTCAAGATGGTATGACAATGGTTGTTGTAACACATGAGATGGGATTTGCAAAAGAAGTTGCAACTCGAGTAATCTTTATGGATCAGGGTGAGATTAAAGAACAGGGAACTCCAGATGAATTCTTTGATCATCCAAAGGATCCTAGATTACAGGAATTCCTTTCAAAAATATTATAAAATATTGGAAAAAGAAAAAGGTCTCTTTGTAAGAGGCCTTTTTTGTGTTAATATAGAGCTTATTATTGAGAAAGAGAACAAAAACATATGAAATATGAACGTATAATAAAAGGAAATTTTATAGAACGTCCAAACCGTTTTCTGGCATATGCTGATTTGTTGGGTGAGAAAGAAACGATCCATGTGAAGAATACTGGAAGATGTGCAGAACTTTTACAACCAGAGGCAGCGATTTATGTGCAGGAAAGTGAGAATCCAGAGAGAAAGACAAAGTGGGATCTAATCGCGGTTGAAAAGGGTGATCGTATGATCAATATGGATTCTCAGATTCCGAATCGCGTTGTGCAGGAATGGATCGAAGCGGGAAATCTTTATGATAATGTAAGGCTTGTAAAACCGGAAACAACATATGGAAACTCGCGATTTGATCTTTATATAGAAACAGATGAGAAAAAGATTTTTGTTGAAGTAAAAGGTGTAACACTTGAAGAAAATGGAGTTGTAAGATTTCCAGATGCACCAAGTGAACGTGCTGTGAAGCATTTGGAAGAGCTTATCAAGGCAACAAAAGAAGGTTATGAATCATATGTATTTTTTGTGATACAGATGAAAGGTGTACGCTATTTCACACCGAATACAGATACGCAGCCAGAATTTTGTCAGGCATTAAAAAAAGCAAAGGCAGCAGGAGTTCATATATTAGCCTATGATTGTTATGTAACACCAGACAGTATTGTGATTGCAGATCCCGTCCAAGTAATCTTGGAACAGCCGTTATTAAAAGAAATCACTGAACCGTTGGTTGGGTGGTATCAAGAGAATAAAAGGGACCTTCCTTGGCGAAAAGATGTAAGTGCATATAAAGTATGGGTGTCGGAAATTATGCTCCAACAGACGCGTGTAGAGGCTGTGAAGCCATATTATGAACGCTTCTTAAATACATTTCCAACGATAAAAGAATTAGCCGAAGCACCGGAAGATCTGCTTATGAAGATGTGGGAAGGACTTGGTTATTATAATAGAGTCCGCAATATGCAAAAAGCTGCACAGCAGATCATAGAAGAACATGAAGGACATTTTCCAGAAGAGTATGAGAAAATATTAGATTTAAAAGGAATTGGAAATTACACGGCTGGTGCGATCAGTTCGTTTGCATTTGGACTCGCAAAACCAGCAGTGGATGGAAATGTACTGCGTGTTGTATCAAGAATACTTGCAAGTGATGAAGATATCATGAAGGCTTCTGTACGTACAAAGATAGAAAAGGCATTGGAAGAAGTGATCCCAAGAGATGCTGCTTCAGATTTTAATCAAGGATTGATCGAGTTAGGTGCGATCGTTTGTGTTCCAAATGGTGAACCAAAGTGTGAGATCTGTCCAGTGAAAACATTTTGCAGAGCATATGAACAGGGAATCCAGATGGAACTTCCGGTAAAGAAAAAAGCAAAGGCAAGAAGGATTGAGAAAAGGACGGTGCTCATTTTTAAGGATGGGCAGACTGTGGCGATCGATAAGCGACCAGATAAAGGACTTCTTGCAGGATTGTACGAACTTCCAAACCTAGAAGGGCATCTTACGAGAAAAGAGGTCATAGAATATGGGAAATCTATTGGTCTGACACCGATCCGTGTGAAGAAGCTGGAAAGTGCTAAGCATATTTTCAGTCACGTAGAATGGCATATGATCGGTTACGAGATCTTAGTAGATGAACTTGAGAAAAATTGTACGGAAAAAATGATCTTTGCGGACAAGGGGGAAATAGAAAAGAAATACTCCATTCCTTCGGCATTTGTGGTATACTTGAAAGGTGTAAAAGGAGAGTAGCAGATATGGAAAAGTTATCTAGACAGCAGCAAAAGTCAAAAGAGACAAAAGAACGAATTTTTCAAGCTGCCAAACGTATTTTACAGAAAAAAGGTTATGAAGAACTTTCTATAAAAAATATTTGTGAAGAGGCTGGAGTATCGAATGGAAGTTTTTATCATCACTTTAAGACAAAGGATGATCTACTTTCTTATTATATCGAAGATCAGCCACAGATGAACCCAGATTTACTGGAACTTCCGCATAATATAGAAGAAGCGAAACAGACGATCATTCAGGTATATTTGAATTATGTAGCATACTGTGAAGAGCTGGGCGTAGAATTTATGACAGGATATTATGATCCAAAGAACCAGGCATTGAATCCGGTGATCCGTACAGAACGTCCTTATCCAATCGTAACAGTACAGACTTACGTGGAAAGAGCGATCGCAGATGGAATTCTCACATTGAATGTTACACTTGAAGAATTTACGACAGATATCCGTATGATCGTAATAGGAAATGTATTTGAATGGTGTCTTCGCAAAGGAGATGCTGATTTTTCAGGCAATATGAAGCGCTCTTTATATAAATACCTGAACAGCACAATTTGTTGATTTGAGGATAGGTTATGAAATATACATTTTTGGTAAATCCAAAATCTCGTTCTGGAAAAGGAATGATGATCTGGAGATTAGTTGAACCAGAATTGAAAAAAAAGAGAATTGAATATGATGTTTTGTATACAAAGCATGAATGTCATGCGACAGAATTGGTAAGAGAGTTGACGTCAGACGGAGAAGAACATACTTTAGTCGTACTTGGAGGCGATGGAACGATCAACGAAGTTGTTAATGGTGTTGTGTATCCGGAGAAACTTACATTGGGTTATATACCTACCGGTTCGGGAAATGATTTTACAAGAGCGACAAAACTTCCTACAGAACCGATGATGGCGTTGGAGAATGTCTTGAATCCAGGAAAGATCATCAATTTGGATATTGGCACTGCATATATCAATGATGAGAAACATCATTTCGGAGTAAGTGCAGGAATTGGTTTTGATGCGGCAGTATGTCATTATGTGGCCGAGTCAAAGCTTAAAAAGTGGCTGAATAAAATTCATCTTGGAAGTCTGGTTTATTATTGGACAGCATTAAGAAGATTATTAGGTGACAAGACGACGTATATGGAATTAAAGATGGATGAAGATGAACCGATCATTTTTAAGAAAATGTATTTTGCAGCGGTGATGAATCATCCATATGAAGGCGGTGGCTTTTTCTTTTGTCCAAAAGCAAAAGTAGATGATCAAGTATTAGATATAATGGTTGCTGCAAATCTGTCAAAATTAAAGATATTATGTCTCTTACCGACCGCATTTTTCGGAAAACATGTAAATATTAAAGGAATTTATATTTACCAATGTAAAAAGGCAGAGCTTAAACTGAAAGAGGCTCGCCCGGTACATACAGATGGAGAGCCAGTTGCGATCGCTGATAATTTGAAAACAGAACTTAGAAGTGGCCAGATTAAACTATTGGTCCCATAAGATGAAAGAATTATTAATGTTTTGTGAACCTTCTTGTTGTGAGTGAAAAATGATGCTATAATGTAGCACAAAATTAAAAAGGGGAGCGTTTGCAGATGAATAAAAAAGCGAAGATCGCTGCATTTTTTAATAAATATAAACATGGATGGGTATTTTTGTATGCGCTTATATATATGCCTTGGTTTATTTGGTTGGAAAAGACAGTGACAGGCAACTATTATGTGATACATTCACCGATTGATGATATGATACCTTTTGTAGAGTATTTTATCGTTCCGTATCTCTTATGGTTTGCATTTATAGCAGTATGGGGATTATATTTCTTTTTTACAAATGTAGAAGATTTTTATAAACTTGCAAAGTTGACGATCATAGGGATGACAATATTTCTTATCCTTTCAACACTAGTTCCGAATGGGTTAAATCTTCGTCCAGAAGTGTTCGAAAAGGATAATATCTTTGTCGATATGGTAAGATTTGTATACCGAGTAGATACGCCAACGAATGTATTTCCAAGTCTTCATGTATTTAATTCATTGGGAATATGTATTGCAATCCATGAAAGTGAGGAATTGAAAAAGCATAAAGTGATAAGTTATGCTTCTTATATACTTGCAGGTCTGATCGTACTTGCAACAGTATTTTTAAAACAGCATTCTGTATATGATGTTGTAATGGCATTTGTAATGGCTCGTGCATTGTATCAGATTGTATATGTTCCTGCAGAGGAGCGGGCATTTAAGCCAGCAAAAAACAGAAAGCTCGTATGGGGCAGTAAATAGTATATCTTTTAGGAGGAATAGAGTACCATGGGAAAAATTATGCTGACAGGAGACAGACCTACAGGAAGACTTCATGTAGGACATTATGTCGGTTCATTAAGAAGAAGAGTTGAATTACAGAATTCAGGTGGTTTTGATGATATGTTTGTTATGATCGCAGATGCTCAGGCATTGACAGACAACGCAGACAATCCTGAAAAAGTACGTCAGAATATTATTGAAGTAGCATTGGATTATCTTGCATGTGGATTGGATCCTGAAAAAGTAACATTATTTATCCAGTCACAGGTGCCACAGCTTTGTGAATTATCATTTTATTATATGAATCTTGTAACAGTATCAAGACTGCAGAGAAATCCTACTGTAAAGACAGAGATCAAGATGCGTGATTTTGAAGCAAGTATTCCAGTTGGTTTCTTCACTTATCCAATCAGCCAGGCAGCAGATATCACAGCATTTAAAGCTAATATTGTGCCTGTAGGAGAAGATCAGCTTCCAATGCTTGAACAGACAAAAGAGATCGTAAGAAAGTTTAATTCTGTATATGGAGATACATTGGTTGAACCAGAGATCCTCCTTCCAGAGAATCAGGCTTGTCTGCGTCTGCCAGGAATTGATGGTAAAGCAAAAATGAGTAAATCACTTGGTAACTGTATTTATTTGGCAGAAGAACCAGAAGATATCAAGAAAAAAGTATTCAGTATGTTTACAGACCCAACACATATCCGTGTTGAAGATCCAGGTAAATTGGAAGGTAATACAGTATTTACTTATCTTGACGCATTCTGCAGACCAGAATATTTTGCAGAATTCCTTCCAGAGTATGCAAACCTTGATGAATTGAAAGCACACTATACACGCGGTGGCCTTGGTGATATGAAGGTAAAACGTTTCTTGAACAATGTACTTCAGGCAGAGCTTGAACCGATCAGAAACCGCAGAAAAGAATATCAGAAAGATATTCCATATGTATATGAGATTCTTAAAAAAGGCAGCGAGAAAGCAGAACGCGTTGCTGCACAGACATTAGCAGAAGTGAAGGATGCAATGAAGATCAATTATTTTGATGATACAGAGTTGATCCAGAGTCAGGCTGAGAGATTTAAATAAGTATTTCGCTTGGAAATAGTAGCGAAAATATTGCTTGGCGTCCTGTAAAATAATAGGACGCCAACGTATAAAAAAGGTTTTTGAAAAAAATTAAAAAAAGTTTTAAAAAAGTGTTGACATTTATCGAAATATAATATATACTTCATATTGTTGTGAGCGACAAGTGCTCAGATGTGTGCGATTAGCTCAGCTGGATAGAGCGTTTGGCTACGGACCAAAAGGTCGGGGGTTCGAATCCTCTATCGCACGCTAGAAGCGGTTCTTTCGAAAGAAAGAATCGCTTTTTGTTTTTCTAAGAAAATAATATTTTCTAAACAAGAAAAAATGTTCAACTTTGCTTGTGTGATCTGAAGGATAATGTTGGTGGAAGAGATGGAGAAAAAACTCCGAGACAATAGTCTCGGAGTTTTCAATATAAAATAATTTTAAAGGTTATATGGGCGATAAAGATGTCTTGGGATACCGCCAACCATGATTGGTGGAACATCGCCCTGGATCAATGGACGTACATAATCGAGAAATTCATCCGTGACATATGTTCCGTCAGATGTGATCCATTCTCTAGGAACTACTTTTTCTGCATTCGCAATTTTATGGACATCTTTTACTTCTGTTCCACACTGGTACGGATCATCAGATTTACGTTCAAGAATGACCATCTTGCCGCTATCACCTTCATCAGCAGCTTTAACAGCAGCTCCACCAATCTGATAAGCTTCATCGATATCACAGCGTGATGCAAAATGAGATGCAGATCTTTGCATTGTACTAAGTTCGATGGAACGTGTCTTACATCCAAATTCACCAGATACATAACTAGCGAGATAGTTTGCAGTACCTGATAATTGTTTATGACCAAATGCATCTACGAAATCAGAGCTTTCACCAAGTTCACATACATAACGACCATCTTCAAGGCGAATACCTTCGGAAACAGCAATCACAAGATTTTTCTTATAAGAGAGAAGTTCATTTACACGATTTCTAAACTCTTCAATATCAAAAGTAAGTTCTGGAAGGTAAATGAGATCTGGACCATCACAATCTTCGCCCTTAGAAAGTGCGGAAGCACCTGTAAGCCAACCTGCATTACGTCCCATAATTTCAACAATTGTAACGATCCCTTTCTTTTGTTCGATGCAGTATCCATCACGAATGATCTCTTTTATTGAGGTTCCGATATATTTTGCAGCACTTCCATAACCTGGTGTGTGATCAGTGAGCGCTAAGTCGTTATCGACTGTTTTAGGGCATCCAACAAACCGAGTTGGGAAGCCTGTAATGATCGCATAATCCGAAAGCTTTTTGATGGTATCCATGGAGTCATTGCCTCCAATATAGATAAATACTTCGATATCCAATTTTTTGAGGATTTCAAAGATTTTATCATACATTGCTCGATCTTCGTGGATCTCTGGAAGTTTATAACGACAGGATCCAAGGAAGGCGGATGGTGTTCTCTTTAAGAGTTCGGAATCGAGATCATTTTTGATATAATCACCAAGGTCGATGTATCTTTCTTGTAACAGACCTTGTATACCATGGAGCATACCGTATACTTTTCCGGCACCACGATCTTTTGCGGTACGATATACACCTGCGAGACTGGAATTGATTGCTGCGGTTGGTCCGCCTGACTGTCCAACGATTACGTTACCCTTCATACACAATACCTCTTTCTTTATTTTATTTTGCAATCTGCATAAAATGCAGTTTATGTTCACGAATTATATACTATCAGTTTAGTATATTTTAACAGTTTTGTAAACGAAAAACAGGGAATGTTGTGAAAAATGATTAAAATATTGTCAAATATTTAGAATTTTCAAAAAATAACATTTTTATAAAGTTAAAAAAATCAATTGAATTTTAAAGAAGAATAAAGTAGTATATCTATACTCAGATCATAAGTTCTGAATAATATCTTTTTTATCTAAACATCAAGAATTTTCTTATTCATAATAATTTTTATCAATCCCTATGAAAATAATAAAAAGGAGTGAGGCGTTATTGAAGCAAAATATGAAGTGATCAAATTTATAGAACATGGGAATCGATGTCGTCCGTCAATGGATAGAGTTGCGGGTGAATTGTTGATCAATCGTGTCAGAGATAATCCATATATCACAAAAGAACAATTATTTGCATGGTTTCAGCAATTACTTGAACAGTTAATACAATATCATAGGTGTCATGAGAATCAAAATTATAGATATCTTAATCCATACAGTGTTTTAGTTGCAAGAGATGGGAAATTATTACTTTTAGATTTAGATGCAGATAGTAATGAGTTTGTGCTTTTAAATCTTCAAAAACGAGCAATGAGAGCACATTTTGTGAAACCGATCATTCATATAACAGAAGGCGATGGAGAACAATTAGATTTATATGGGTACGGAAAAACAATACAATTTATCTTGGCAAATACAAATGTAGAGCCGTCTTTAAGTAGATTTCAGGAAAATAAATTAGAAAAAATCATTAACAAATGTCTAAATGAATCCCCAGGAAAGAAATACAAAGAATTAATACAGCTAAAGAAAGAACTCCCAGTAATAAGCGCCAGATCAGAATGGAAACTAAAAAAAGAGTTGTTATATACAAGTATAATGGTGATCAATATTATAGTAGCGGTTACAAGTTGTTTTTTTGCTTATAATATAGAGAAAGAACAAAAAAATATCAGAAGTTGGATCTGGGAAATGGAAAAACAAAAAGAATATCAAGAAGAAAGCTTGACCGCCGATGAAATAGAAGAAAAGATAAGTAATGTACAAGAAAATATGCTAAATGAGATAAACAATGTACAAGAAAATATAGAGTTGATTGATGAAAAGTTAAATCAGTATTTGGATGAGGCTGAATCTGAGAAAGAAGAAAAAACAGAGGAAAAGGCAGAACAAACAACAGATTTATCAACAGAAACCAAAGAATCGATAAAAGAAAACGAGTGAGATGTGAATAGATAAAAAAGAAAAGCTTATTAATGGGAGGATGCCAGGTAATCAAAAATGATACCTGGCATTTATTATGAAAAAGAATATTAAAAAACTTACATTTAAAAGTGAATTACTAATGCTTGTTTTTTATTTTGTAACTATAGTATATAAAGGAGAAATGAAGAAAAAATGTTTATTAAATGAAGGTTTTTTGAAAGAAAAATGAACAAATTGTGAACAGGAAAAATTAAGATAAATTTAATAGGAATCAGAATGGGATTGTGATATTCTAAAAAATAATTAACGAAGGAGGCGATAGTGTGATGACGAAAACAGAATTTTTGAGCCAACTTAAAAGAGAATTAACAGGAAATATTAATCCGCAGGCAGTGCAGGAGAATATAGAATATTATGATCGATATATAATGGATGAAGTAAGAAGTGGAAAGAGTGAAGAAGATGTTGTTCAGATACTTGGGGATCCATGGGTACTTGCTCAGACGCTTATAGGGGTTAAGAATAGTGCAGACGAGATATATGAAGATGTTGAAAAAACATATTCACATATGGGAGGTGTAGCAAGAAAAGAAAAAAGCATGTGGTGGAAAAAGCTTTTAGGAATACTCTTTGTTATTATGATCATCTTGTGTGTGGTAGCGATCATGACAGGTCTTATTCGATTGTTAGCACCTGTTTTTTTACCGGTAGCAATAGTTATGCTTGTTATAAGATTAATAAAAGGGAGATAGTCTTACAAAGGTAGGTAAAATTGAGATGAGCGGATTGCTTTTTGACACAAAAAAATAGTTTTTTTAAAAGAAAAAAATAAAAGACCGATGGGGGAGCCATCGGTCTTTTGAGGGGAGTATAAATAATTAATAAGGGGTGTAGAAAGGCTACTTTCTACAAAGGTAAGTATAATATATCAAATTGGAAAAAGCAAGTAAAAAATAAAAAATATACAGTGTGTGCATAAAACGAAAAAAAACAGAAAAACTAAGAGTGTACCAAATAAATATCAGGAGGGACACTCATGGCAACAAATACAAATAGTAAGAATAAAAATACTTTTTTTGATGAACAGAACAAAGATTCTAACAAGAATGAAAGATCACAGAACCGTAATGTATCTGGTAAGAATAAATCGGGGCGTAACGCATCTGATAAAAACAGTTCAGAACGCAATAAAATGAGCAATAAAACAAACAATAATTATTAAGTTAGACCAGATTAAAATAAATTCGAAAAATACAGATTTGGTACGTAATTTCAAGAAAAAATGATTCTTGAGGGCATTTAGGGCATAGCAAAGTTCAACTTTACTATGCCCTAAATTTATAGTAAGATAAAAACGATACATAAGGAAATATAAATGCAGGAGGTATGCATGAAAATAGTAGAATTGATCGCACCATGTCACTTTGGTCTGGAATCAGTTTTGAAGAGAGAGATTCAGGATCTCGGATATGAGATTTCAAAAGTAGAAGACGGAAGAGTGACATTTTATGGAGATATGGCAGCAATCTGTCAGGCAAATATTTTTTTAAGAACAGCTGAAAGAATCCTTTTAAAAACAGGTGAGTTTAAAGCTGAAACATTTGATGAACTTTTTGAAAAGACGAAAAAGATTCCATGGGAAGAATATATTCCAGAGAATGGAAAGTTTTGGGTGACAAAGGCTGCGTCTGTAAAGAGTAAGCTTTTTAGCCCATCAGATATTCAGTCTATCATGAAAAAGGCAATGGTAGAACGAATGAAAACAAAGTATCATAGAGATCATTTTCCGGAAGATGGTGCATCTTATCCGGTACGTGTATTTTTGATGAAGGATATTGTTACGATTGGAATTGATACATCGGGAGTATCTTTACATAAGAGAGGATATCGTCAGTTATCAAGTAAAGCACCGATTACAGAAACATTGGCAGCAGCACTTATCATGCTTACACCATGGAGAAAAGACAGAATTTTGGTAGATCCATTCTGTGGAAGTGGAACATTTCCTATAGAAGCAGCAATGATTGCAGCGAATATTGCACCTGGAATGAATCGATCATTTACAGCAGAAAAATGGGATAATCTGATTCCTAAAAAATATTGGTACGATGCGATCGATGAAGCAGAATCTTTGATCGATCACGATGTACAAGTTGATATTCAGGGATATGATATTGATCCAGAAGTTATCCGTGCGGCAAGAAAGAATGCGGAAGATGCTGGTGTTGCACATATGATCCATTTCCAGCAGAGACCGGTTGCAGAACTCCGTCATCCAAAAAAATATGGATTTATTATTACAAACCCTCCATATGGCGAACGTTTGGAAGAAAAGAGTGCATTGCCGAAATTATATAAAGAGTTTGGTGATAGTTTCCGTACATTGGACTCATGGTCTGCATATATGATCACAAGTTATGAAGATACAGAACGTTATTTTGGAAGAAAAGCAGATAAAAATCGTAAGATTTACAACGGAATGATCAAAACATATTTTTATCAGTTTATGGGACCAAAGCCACCAAAGAAAAAATAAGATGTATTTGACAGTACAGTGAGGAAAAAAGCATGAAAAAGAGAATCGTATTTGCAACAGGAAATCAAAATAAGATGCGAGAGATCAGAATGATCCTTGCAGATCTCGGTATGGAAATCTATTCAATGAAAGAGCTTGGAGTGGATATAGATATAGAAGAAAACGGAAAGACGTTTGAAGAAAATGCCGAGATTAAGGTGCGTGCTGTAGCACAGGTATTGCCAGATGATATTATCCTTGCAGACGATTCTGGTTTAGAGATTGATTATCTAGGAAAGGCTCCGGGAGTATATTCCGCAAGATTTGCAGGAGAAGATACTTCTTATGATATAAAGAACAGACTTCTTTTGGAGAAACTGGATGGTGTGCCAGATGAACAGCGTACAGCAAGATTTGTCTGTGTGATTGCTGCAGCATTTCCGAATGGGGAAGTACAAACAGTAAGAGGAACAATGGAAGGGATTATTGGCCATGAAATCGAGGGTAAAAATGGATTTGGCTATGATCCAATCTTCGTTGTACCAGAATGTGGCTGTACGACTGCACAGATGGATCCAGTGAAGAAGAATGAGTTGAGTCACAGAGGAAAAGCACTTCGTGCAATGCGCAAAGTATTAGAGGAGAAAATGGTATGAGAGTATTAGTTGTCAGTGATACACATGGAAGACATACCAACCTAGATCGTATTCTTCAAGAAGTTGGAAGGATCGATATGTTTGTTCATCTTGGAGATGTAGAGGATGGAGATGTCTATATCGATGTTGTTGTAGAATGTGAAAAGCATATCGTAGGTGGGAATAATGATTACTTTTCATCGCTCCCAAGAGAAGAAGAATTTTATATAGGTACACATAAGGTGTATATTACACATGGTCATCAGTATTCCGTCTCATATGAGACGGAATCGATCAAAAAGGCTGGTCTTGAAAGAGGAGCTGATATTGTGATGTTTGGACATACGCATAAACCATTTCTTGAAATCGGAGAGGACATTACACTTTTAAATCCAGGAAGTGTGTCTTATCCGCGTCAGAAGGGAAGGCAGCCAGGTTATATGATTCTTGAACTGGATAAAAAGGGCGAGATTACTTATCATCAGTGCTATTTAAAGGACGATTGAAATGTCTAAAATGGATGATTGAATTGTCAGAAAACTAGCAAAAAAATGCTAAAAAAACTATCTTTAAAAATTTTGAAAAAAGTGTTGACATTTAGGAATACACGAGATATAATACTACTTGTCTTGAGGCAAACGAAACAAACAAGACAAAGCGAAACTGTGAAAAACAGTTATCGGGGTGTGGCTCAGCTTGGCTAGAGCGCCTGGTTTGGGACCAGGAGGTCGCAGGTTCGAATCCTGTCACCCCGACTCTGCGGGTGTAGTTCAATGGTAGAACACCAGCCTTCCAAGCTGGATACGTGGGT
>CAZAEC010000028.1:0-30112 GCA_964484055.1 uncultured Clostridium sp. | reverse complement strand
CCACTTTGTGAAGTGTCAAAATATGGCTCTAAATTATTTCCAACTTGGGAATAATTCCGCTGCAACACCTGTGACCAATTCGTCTACAAGCTGAAATCCACTTTTTCCATTTTCGAACTTGTGACCAACTTGGGCGCAAGTGATTTTGAAAAATTCTTCGATACGGTTTGTTCCCAATTTGGGAACAATCGAAATACCAGATACTGCACCTCTCGCCAAATTGGCGAGAAGTTGCCTCGTGCAATCGTTGCACTAAGTCAGCAGAGAGAATTACTACACTTAACTTCTACGCAAATTGAGTAGAAGTCATTTTTTATTCCCGACGAGTTGTCGGAGATTTCACTTCCCGACAATTTGTCGGAAAGTTGTTCTGCAACTTCAGACCAACTTGATCCGAAGTGATACGAAGAAACACAAATTGGCAAGCAGGGCAATGTGGTACCACCTTGCCTATTTTTCAAGAAATCACTTTTGTTCTTTTTGAAAAATGCTTGCTCCGCTTGTTGGGGCATCGTCCCCAATCCCCTTCGAACATCATCTGTGATGATGGCTGCTCGTTCATTCTGAACGCTATATTTGTCATATCTTACAAGAACAATAGAAGCAAAATCATAGAGAATATAGCTGCTTCATCAAATTGGCATCTCGCCTGGAATCTCTGACTGATAGTTTTTCCAATACACTCTTTTCCGTTTCCGGGCTCCAATAGATTTTAAGATTTTCTTTTGCACGAGTGATCGCAGTATAGAAAATATTATGTGTAATGCGTTCTTCAGTTTCGTTGGTAATTACAATTTTCACAGAACGATATTCCAAACCTTGAGCCTTGTGGATAGATACTGCATAAGCAACTTGAAATGGAACAACCGTGTCAGAATAATCATCATCTTCATCGGTGCTTCTGTACTTATCGACGTTGAATTTGATTATAGAATTTCCGCTTTCAGACACATCCATCAATTCAAAATCATACCCCCATGCATCTAATTCATTGATCACACAATCCAACTCAATTTCGAACCAAATTTTCATTTCCTCCGTGGTAATACCTACAATACGTCCCTTCGAATTGTTGTGAATCAAAGGAGAGAAGCGTTCTGATTCGTTAAACAATACAGGATCACCAACTTTATACAATCCGATACCCCATTGAATTGCCGGACTCGGATTACTGTTCTGTAGGAAGCGATTGATGTTGTTAATTCCGTACAATCCATCATAATTTAAGCAGAGAATGATTTCATTCTCCTCTGCATGGGAGAAAATAGATTCATCCAGACGGATGGAATATTTGCTCTTAACCATCGGCTCCAAAATTGCGATGTCCAGATTTCGAACTCTTTCCCACACGGTCAGAAGGTTTTCATTTTGCGTTCTATATGGATGTGTCAGTTCGAAGATAGAGTCTTTGGAAATGAAATTGCGTGCAATATCAAACCAGTTTCCAAAATAAATTGATTCAATCTGATAAACATCTCCTACAAGAACCAGAAGCTTAAACTCCGCCTTTTCTAAGACTTTTCGCATATCAGAATTGCTTACTGTACTACACTCATCAATAATAAGTACATCACATTCTGTGTGCTGATTCTTTTCGGAAATAAAACTTGCGATGGTATTAAACTCTCTGTTGCTGGCGGTTACTTTCCTTCGCATATTGTCTACCGCTGGATGCGTATTCGCCAAATACAACTTTTTCTGGTTAGAAAAGAAGTTCGAAATATGATTGATCAGCGTGGATTTTCCCGTTCCAGCAGAACCATAAATAAGTGCCACTTGCGATTTTGCAAACATATTTCGCAATGCTTCTCTCTTCTCTGGCGAATCAATAGAATATGAGCCTTTGTTCAGCCAAGAATCTACAGATCCAGTATATTGTGCGATTCCACTTGTTGCCAGATCTCGTAATTTTTGAATTATGAATGCGCTATCATCCGCATATCCTTTGATATACACAAAATCATGAAAAGTCATCAGCTTTCTGTGTTCGTGTTTTGGAAGATATAACTTGCGATTGTATGTACTAATCAACGCATCGATATTATCAAAACCTACTATATCCTTTTTTGGTGTAAACAACATCCCTTCTATCTCTGTATTATTTTGAATATGGCGTGCGAATAGTTCATGTCCTCTACCTTTTTCCGATAGGCAGTCCAGCAAATCGTATATGCGTGGATTATGATTTCTCAATGATGTACAAAACGGCATCCTATCAAACGGAATACATCCATAACTTAAATTTAGCCCTGACAACAGCGAACAGCCATCATTCCAACGTTGCCATTTAATAATTCTGTTATTCAAATGGTACAATAGATACTTAAGCACATTACATCCAGGCTTATTGGATAAGATTAGCTCTCTACACTGATCAAGGGCGTCAAAAATATGAGACGTTCTTGCCTGACGTGTAATCTGATTTTTTACAAAACCATAATACCGTTCTGAGCACACAACCAACTCTGATAGTGGCATTTTAGTTTCCGTTAAAAATCGCATCAATTCGGAATACTCTTTTGTTCCTGTGTTGATTTTAGAATGCTTTCCTATAATATCTGCAAAATTATCCAATTCGCAGGGACGTATTGATACATTCCACCCGTCGATAACTTGAATAGTCATATCTTTTCCTAAAACATTGATCGAATCATTACGAATCGAAAGTTTTACCGCATAGTTACTTAGTATTTCATAACGTGAAAAAGCGATTACTCGGTCAAATTTGCTCATTTTACTGTTTGCAGCAGTAAATGTAACTTCGTAGTATATTCGCTGATTCACAAAGAACGGCTTAATTTTCTGAATGTAATATCTATCTGAATATGTACTTGTTGAATATCCCGGACTTGGACTGTAAATCTTTTCTGCAATTTTCTCATGATACTCTGACAGTTCTGTATCCGTATCCAATGGAAAATCTTCAATATTATCCAGAACATGAAGCCCATATGTATCATTAAGAAAGATTTTTATTTTCAAGAGATACTCATAGTACTTCAGCATTAGTCTTTCAGAACCATTTTCATCTAAAGTGTAATGAGACACCGACTTTTGAAGAAGCTCATGAAATTGGTGCAAAAAACGAAGGTCTCCTCTTGTTTGCAAATGCTTCAGTGCTTCAACATTTAGAGCATAATTATTGGGATCGAGGTCTGAGCCGTTAGCATATACTTTATCTGCAATATATTCTACAAAATTACGTAATTGCGCCAAAATATTCTGGCACAATAACCCACGTTCTGAGTCATCAAATCTACTGATGTTTTTACAAATCACTTTGTCTGTAGCCAGTATTGCACTGTCGATTTGCATCATATTTTTTCCTCCAATCAAACGAATTATATAAACAAAGCAAGCAATGTGTATCTACAGATTGCTTGCTTTGCAAAGTGCCTATTTTTCAGGTTCTAATATACCAAGCTTACCTTCGCTCAAGAGCACACGCCTATTCAATCTAAACTCAGTAATGCCACGAATACTTAGGTTATCAAAGTCGACATAGAACTCACGGGAAAGGAAGTTTACAGATGCCCCGTTCCACACTAACAACAATAATGCACCCAGTGATATGGTCTGTATCTTGAGGTCCAAGACCCGGTGTATATCTTTTATTACCTGGAAATATCCTTGACGTTTGTTTGGAAAAGAAAGGCACACAACAAGGGCTGCGTTATCCTTTTTGTCCAAATTATTTCTGGAATGCATAACGGCTATGTCATCCAAAATACCTCTGGATGCCTCCAAAGTGTCCCTGCCAAATTCAATTTCAACTACACCATTGCACTTAGGCTTGATTTTACTGGAATAGATCGCATCCATTCTCGTATAAACATCGCCGGCTCTACTGATAGCACATTCATGATTTAAGGCAATAATCAGATTTCTAACCAATACATTAGGAACCATTGAACGTCCATCATAGTGAGAAATTCTTTCGTAAATCTCTTCCATAATGCTGTCGCTTTCCTTTTGAAATTGGTGTTTCCAATAGATTTTGTCCACTTCTTGAACAAAACACTTATGATTTGCAAGATTTTCGTAATTGATAGGCAGATCAATATAATCGTCTGACTCCGGAGTAGAAACTTCCATTTTATTATCTGCCTTGAAAATAGCACCTATAGGGCAACGGGCTGCACATAGACCACAGCCAATGCATGTGCTATTCTCTATTTCAGGCAGTTCTTTTTCAAAGTTCCATTTAATCGCATCAACAGGACACACATTTAGATTTCGCTCATACGGAAAATCACTAAAAGAACCACAGCTGATTTCAGGATCAATGTACCTTATACAGCGCTGATCGGAGCATCGAAGGCATGCTGCTGTTATCCATCTTCCGTTACACCATAGCTTTGCAGGCTCATTATAATTTTGCTCAATATCTCGAACATTGGAATCACGCAAAGCCGAGATAACGGTACGCTGTTTTGCTTTAGTTAAAAGTGGCATTTGCAAATCCCTCCAATCGGTTCAGTTCAGAAATATCAAAAGTTTTTTCATCATACACAATGGTAACGGCTATTGTAAGTAGTGTTCTCAAGTCCATAATGCCAATATTGTAGCCAAATGCGGTCTTAAAATCACTCATAAGATTGGTAACCTCAGCTCTGTCATTTGGTAGGTAATATCCAATTGCTAAAGAAGTTGTTTCTGGCAAAGTAGGATGTGTCCCTCTTGATAAAAGAATCACTTTGTTCTCAAGTGCTTGGCGAATTGCTTTTAAAGAAAGATGCTGCTCCTCCGTAGGAGACTTAATTTCAATAGGAATACTTTCCTCCGGATCGACAATGATTGCATCCCAACGAGCACCGTTATCGCCAGGTCTGGATGCCTGACAATCCAAGCCCATTACTCGAAACAGCATTGCTACAAATGGATAAAATTTTGTCTGTGTATCCGTTATGCTGTCGTCAAAGATTTTATCAATAATATCCTTCTTTCGTTCACCGACACTCTTTGCATCCAATACCTGCTGGACAAAGCTATTTACTTCCACATCAGAAGTGGAACGTGCGCCATTGGTAGAAATTGTCAAGCATATATTATTGACATTCGCATCTGTTCGCTTTATGTCTGGCAATACATCTGTATGTGTCTGTGTGCCTGCAATTTCTCTATGAATCCCCAACGCTTCATCCACAACAGAACGGTGTAGCGTTTGGTAAGGAGAAAAAAGGAGTTCCTTTCCATTAAGAACATCAGCACACACAACTTGATCTTGCCGCATTGTTTCTTGAACGGGTGAAGTATCATAGCCTGCACGCAAAAGCATTGAATACACCCCCAAACGAATCAATGAATTGCGAGTGTGTTCTGGATAGCTGTAATACTCATCCATACGCAAATCTTTTACCTCACGAAGGCTGTCAGCCAAATCAGCACCATGCTGTGTTAAGCAAAGGCATTCCAGGGATTTTGGTGGATACAGTTTTCGTGTACGCTGGCTTTCAACCCATCCACACGTTTTCATAAATGCGATTGGTAAGCGTGTTGAGTTATCCGGAAGTGTCGGTTTTACACCTAAATCGTCACATAATGCTTGATAAGCATCTTGATAGCGCCCATAAGAACCTCTCAGTTTCTTTAAATAAGTGATCATTCTGTTGTACTGTGACTTATCTAAATCATCAATAGACATAGGCCCAAGGCATAGCTCATGCTTATACATAATCCCGCCTAAATCCTGCAATGAGAACAATGCAGCCTTGAAGAAACGAACCTTTTCGTCGTATTTGACATCCATTATTTCTTGGGGATTGTTGATTCCCAGTACGCACTGCTCATATAGTGGTAACACATCATCTGCCAAAGCTGCATGTTCACCAATGTAGGTAAACACCAGTGGATACGAATTGTCTCCAGCAGAAGTAACCCATCCCAACAAACGAAACACTTCTGCATACATTTTAGCGTTCATTTTGGTGGAATTAAGGCTATCATTTTCGGTATTACTCAAAGCCAATGCTGCATCTCCGGCATAACCATACGCAGTCATCAGCTTCGTTTTGGCGATAGTTGCAGCCATATCATCTAAATCGAAACTCGGTGCATCTTTGTACTCTTTGTATAACTCTCTAAACACCTGCACCTGAGTAGTATATTGAGTTCCTGGATTTCTGAATCTAATCATAATTTATTCCTCCATCAGAAGCAGATTTCATTGTTAATATTTAATTATACAACAAAAAAGGCCATCTCTCAAGATGACCTTTTTGCATAAATCGACTAAATTTGAAATTCTGAAATTATTTTTCTATATCGGCAATTCTCTGTTCAGCAATATCACACCACTGCTGTTCAAGTTCTATACCAAGCCATTTTATGTGATGTCCTTCAGCATTAAGCTTCTCGCAGCATACTCCCAATGTACCAGAACCGTGAAACGGATCCAAAATCGTTCCATTATAGTGTCCTTCACCATCTTTCGGACAAAATGCCTTAATCAGTTCCATGATGAGTGATTCAGGCTTTTGAGTTGGATGTGGTGTTTTTTCTTTTTCAAAGCGTTTTCCTGCCAATGTTGGAAAATCCCATACATCTCCACGCATTGCACCTTTAGGATTCGGCTGCCATATTTTTGTAGTACCATCGGCAGCTTTGTATTTCACAGGGGATTTCAGCCGTTCTGTGCTTTTATATGGCATACGAACATCATCCACATTGTACGTCCATTTTTTCGGATTGTTTGAAAACCACAAGAATGGCTCGTAGTGGGTAGCGGGTTCCTTCTTTGAACGAGAAAATCCGTTTTCATAATGCCAAATATTCATTCTACGATAATGCAAGCCTGCATTGTACATAGCAACTTGAACAAAGCCAATATAATCGTGGATACCAAACCAAAGTACGCTTCCTTGGGGCTCAAGTAGCTTTTTGATTTTAGCCATTCGTTCGGCTGTTATAGCGATAAATTCATCCAAAGGTAGGCAATCGCTTTTGTTGCCGAAATCCTTATTGATATTGTATGGCGGATCTGTAAGGATTAAGTCAAAATGAACACCTTCATCAATAAGCTGGTCGAGAAGAACGTCTGAATTACCGCAAACAACACCCGTTAGATTACTTGTAATCATTTCTTCTCCTTTCTAAAAATCAAGACGTATTGGTGATGTATATTTTCTACATAAGCAAAAGGATAACCATACGGCAACAGACTTTTGTGGTTCTGAAGCAATATTTTTGTTCCTTGGAGTTTTAATATACCGCCACCAGGAATACCAGCCTTATTTAATTCATGAATCAAATCACTATGAAAACTTATGTATTCCGATTTATCTCTAAAATCAGAAACCACGATTGCCATGTACTTTCCATATTTAAGAGTTCTGGCACACTGGAGGAACACTTTATTAACCAGAATTTCCAGAAACTCATCATAGTTTTCAACATTTCCTAAATCTTTTTCGCTTTCCGAATATTTTGTTTCAAGATTATTTGCAACACGATTCTTTTTAACCTTCTGATCTTGTTTGTTCAGAATTCCCCAATATGGAGGACTTGTAACCATAAAATCCATTGACTCAGAAGCAATCTTCAAAAGTTCTTCGCATGAGTCGCCATTTATAAAATGATGTTTTTTGCTACTTCCTTCACCAACCTCGGTCTCCAGTCTCTTAATTGACAATTCATGCCATACAGGAGAAAGTTCAATACTTGTACAAATTCTACCGTTTACTTCGCAAGCTTTGGCTGTAGAACCTACTCCGCCAAAGGGATCAAGAACATTCATTCCTTGCTTGGTAAAAAAGTTCACTAATTGTCCTATATCTTGGAATGAATAGGGAGCCGGGTGAAGTTTTTCAATTTGTGCTTCCGGATGATTTGCGCCAAGACCTTTTTGGTAAAAGAAACTCTTGGTCTGAGGAAGCCAATCTTTTCCGGTCAAATCGTTTAAGTTGTTTCTTGCATCAACCACGCCATTTACAAGCTCTTGATAAGTATCAGTTTCCATAAATGTTTCGATTTCACCTATCTGATAATACTTTTTTCCGCCTTCATGTACGACGGTAAGTAATCCTTCTTTTACTACTTTTTCAAAGGAGTGTCTGGATAGTTCCAGCAACTGCATCGCTTTGTTTCCGCTTATTAATGCGGTATGTTGTAAATCTGTCATAGACAGAATATTAGTTTCTGCGTTCATAATTATTTCTCCATCACTATTGTCCCTTTTATCTTAGAAGTGAAAACTTCTCCAAAATCAGGGGACATATATTTTACAAGATACAATGTCAAAATTATCAGACATTAAGAAAGCGTTTCATTATCCGAAACAAAGTCCATTACGTCACCTATATTGCAATGTAGTGCTTTACAAATTTTATCCATCGTATCCATTGAGACTGGCTCATTCTTTCCCATCTTTGCAATCGCATTTGTGCTTATTTTTGCTCGTTCTCTTAGTTCACTTTTGTTCATATTGCGATCAATAAGCAATTTCCAAAGCTTATTGTAACTTATACTCATCAGGAATCACCTCCATGGACAACATTATACAGTATCCATGGTTATCAATCAAGTATATCTTGATAAATATCAATCTATTCTTGATGATAATCAAAATATCAATAGCATTTACATTTGCTATAGCGAGAGTTGGATAAAATGATAGCATTATGCAATCAATGTTGTTTCCAATCTCATCATATTTCTCAAATCGGATAGGAAAGGATCAGTATTGCTATAATCAGTATAATTATTATCAGTATTATTACCGTGTCATTTTCACACTTCCAGAGATGTCAAAACGACACTTCTTGAGGTGTCATAATCACACTTGTAGAAGTGTCCACTCACAAGTAACGGACAGGAAAGGATAAGATCAGTATCACTATAATCAGTATAGTTGTTATCAGTATTGTTACATTGTGCTTTTGACAGTTCTTGAATTGTCAAAAGCACAATTCTGGAACTGTCAGAAATACAATTCAAGAATTGTCCCATCAAAGAAATAAGGCTGACCTGTTACAGTCAGCCCTTAGTAAAAATTCTATATTCTGTTAGCAAAAAATCAGTTCTGCATATACAATTTCCTCTGCCTGCGCTTTCAGGCTGTTCATGTGCTGCACCCAAGCAAGCTGCTGAGTTTCCTTATCCGGAGCCGGATTTTTCTCCAAAAGTTCTGTCATCATTTGTTTCACTCTACGGTGAGCTGTTTCGTCGATTTCCCATAAGTGCGAGAATAAGGTCTCTGTCAGAATCATGTCATCCAAGAGTATTGGTTTGTTTTCTGCAAGAAACGCTCTGCGCATCCTGCCGTACTTCCCAAGTAGTTTATCGCTTGTGTGACTCAACTGAATGTCAGGGATAAGATAATCACCGCAACGGGTATAAGTCAAATTCTGTGCCATAGTCACTCATCCAATCGTTTTGTCTTTCACCTTCATTGTAATGGATTCTCCCATAAAAGTGAAGTTTGTAGACCGGTCGCTTCGAGCTCAGCACATATCTTCTGATAAACCTTTCGTGACGGTCTGCGATTGCCTTCTTCGAGCTTATAGTAGTAACTGGGTACAATCCCCATTTGCTCCGCAAAAGCCTTCTGTGACAGCCCCAGAGCTGTTCTAACGCTCTTTAGTGCTTCGGTATAGGGTGCGGCAAGAAAGCGAGAGAAATCATCATAAAGCAAATGTGCTTCGATTTCTAAAACATCTGCCAGTTTGATAGCTACATCATAAGGGATGGGATGCTTTCCGTTTTCATACATCGTAACAGTTGATGGTACAATATCCAGCTTTTCCGCCAACTGTCTTATTGTCATCTGTTTTCGCTGACGATAGTATCTAAGATTATCGCCCGTTAAGTTGGTCTTTGGCTTTTCTTCAAAAGGTATCGTTAAATGGAGCAGCAACTTGCCTTGGTGAAATTCACACAGCGATGTGTGATTGAAAATACCATTGCAAAGGCAACATTCCATTTTGATCCAACAATTCATTCACATCTAAGATCGTTCCAGGTCGTTCATTAAATGCGATCATCAATAAAGCATCTCTTGGAACTTTCGCATATAACTCTGGCAGACCATATTTTCTCAATGCTCGTTGCGTTTCTTTCAATGTAAACTCCGCTGCGTAGCATATTCTTAAAATAACATCTCTTTGTTTTGTTCTTTTTTCACCAGACAGAAGTTTATACCCGTATCTTTCAGGAACATCCGCCCGCAAAAAGACTTTTTGCTGGGTCAACCCCTTTTCTTTGATCAGTATTTTAAAATACTCCACAAACACTTTTTCATCATCGCTTACACTTTCTTTATTTTTCTTGCAATAATCCGAAAAATCTTTTGCATGTGTACTTCCTAATATCTGTTCCAATTCAACTGTGCTTTTCTCGTTCATTTTCTCACTCCAATCTGATATAATAAATTTATTATTTTATGAAAGGGATCATAGAAATGGATTATTCACAAAAACTCTCCCTCTCTTTTTACAAAACGATCGCGACCTTAAATCAGGCGCATAATATTTTTCTTGTACAACATCAAGATACGAATAAAATTTATGTCAAAAAAATATTATCTATCTATAATCTAGACATCTATAAAAAGTTATCAGAACATCCGATTTGCGGCATTCCAAAGATTATAGATTACTATGAAAATGAAGATGAATTAATTGTAATTGAGGATTATATCTCCGGCTGTTCCTTAGAAGAACTTATCCACACACAAACTTTAGAATTAACCGATATTCTTCATTATTGCATTGAATTATGTACGATCCTACACCAATTACATACGCTGCATCCTCCTATCATACACAGGGATATAAAACCTTCAAATATTATTATCACAGAATACGGGCATGTTGTTTTACTTGACTTCAACGCTGCGAAATTTTTTTCTACCGATGCGAGCTCTGATACCATCTTACTTGGCACAAAAGGCTATGCAGCACCCGAACAATACGGTTTTGGTGCATCGTCCCCAAAAACGGACATCTATGCACTTGGAATACTTTTGAAGGAACTGGGATCTTCCTTACCGATCATTCCCTCTTATTTAACTAGGATCATTAATAAATGTACGGAACTCAATCCCTCCGATCGCTATGATACGATCAAGGAATTATCCGATGAATTGTCCTTATTCCTTATGCCACAGCCTCCAAGACCCAAAACACATTCCTGTCACAGATTTTTACCGCCCGGTTTTCGAACTCATACTTTCTGGAAAATGTTACTTGCCACTTTGCATTATGCATTCTTTTTCTGGCTGTCACTCTCTTTGGAAGTTGAAAACACATATGGTACTGCTCTGTGGATTGAACGTATTTTTGTTTTTATAATGTTTTTGTCTGTTGTACTTATATCCTGCAACTATTTGGATATCCAAAAACTTTTTCCATTATGTAATAGTAGACATCGTACGCTAAGGAGCCTTGGGATTTTCTTATTTGATGCCATAGTCGTGATAATACAGATGTTCCTTATGATAATTCTTGAATCTTTAATTTCCTCATGATATGATGATTATATCATATTATTTCACGATTTTATGCCACCTGCATGGTGGCATTTTATTTAGAGATTTGGAGGTAATAAACTTATGAATTCTTATATTGATTATATTTTAGAAGAATTAAAAGCACTCACTTCTATCCCTAGTCCAACAGGATTTACAAAAGAAGTGACTGCTTATGTTCACAAAACTTTAACTGATATGGGATATGAACCATATTATTCTAACAAGGGAAATGTACATGTCACAATCGACGGCGAAGGTAATCCACTTGTATTAGCCGCACATCTTGATACATTGGGTACTATGGTACGTTCGATCAAAGATAACGGACGTCTTCGTCCTACTACGATCGGTGGTCATCAATGGTCAACTGCTGACGGTGAGAACTGTACTGTCCACACACGTGACGGCAAAGTTTATACAGGTGTTGTACTTAATACAGAACCATCTGCACACGTAGCTGATCAGAAGGTCGAATGCACAGAAGCAAATATGGAAATTCTTTTAGATGAGAATGTTGATACAAAAGATGGTGTAAAAGCACTTGGAATCCAGTGCGGAGATATTATTGCAATGGATCCACGTACTACGATCACAAACAGCGGTTATATCAAAAGTCGTTTCTTAGATGACAAACTTTCTGCTGCCATCCTTCTGGGACTTGCAAAAATGGTAAAAGAAGACAAGCTTGAATTAAATCGTAAAGTATCTCTTCTTTTCACTGTTTACGAAGAAGTTGGGCACGGCGGATGTTGTATTCCAGAAGACACAAAAGAAATGTTATCCGTAGACATGGGATGTGTTGGTGATGATCTAGAATGTACAGAACACAAGGTTTCTATCTGTGCGAAAGACTCTGGCGGACCATATAATTACGATGTGACAAGTGCCCTTATCGCAACAGCAAAAGAACAGGCTCTTGATTTTTCCATCGACGTATATCCACATTATGGATCTGATGTAGAAGCAACTCTTCGCAGCGGATATGATATCCGCCATGGCCTCATTGGACCTGGTGTTTATGCTTCTCACAATTACGAACGTTCTCATGTAGACGGTGTTTGTAACACATTGAAGCTCTTAAGAGCATATATTGGATAATCATATTTTAAACACAAATCGATCATTGCTTCACTTTCATATGAAGTAGTTAAAAAGGCCTGTAAACAGACATCTGTTTACAGGCCTTCTCAATTATTCTAATAGCCCTATATTTACATCTTGAAATATCATTATATTCTGCAAACATGAACCTTTTACTGTGCTGTATATCCGCCATCTACTGTCATCTGTGAGCCTGTCACAAATCTTGCCTCATCACTTGCCAAGAACAAAATTGCATATGCAACATCGATTGGCTGTCCAAGATATCCAATCGGATGTAATCTTTTTTACAAAAGAATTATTCTTCTGCCATAATATCAGCATATGCACTCTGAAGACTTTCTACCTCATCATCTGTCAAGCCGTCAACGATTGACTGAACCTCGCCCATACGCTCCGGCATATGTGCATAAATAACATCCATTGTAAACTCACGTGCATAACTACCTGCATTTTCGTCTTTCAAAATGTCTGCCATCACATCAAAAAGTTCATTTGTATCAAAATATGTTGCCTTTTCTTTCCATGCGATATATGCATCCGTAGTTGTACCATAAGATAACATATCAATATTATCTTGTGTTGGCCTTATTTCTGTTCGCGGAACTTTTCTAAAGTAATCCATAGTAATCCGATAAGCTTCCTCATTGGTAGATTTAAACTCTGGGTAATCATACCAGAAGTTAATCAGTGCACGGATACATTCAGAGTGAAACTCTTCTTCCTCCGGATTATCTAAAATAGCTTTTAATGGTTCAATAACACGTGCGTCTTTAAGCTTTGTGCAATATAAACAAGCCATTCTGCGTACATCCTTATTTTCATCATTCATACGTTCAATAAGTTTTTCAACTGCTCCATCCAAATCAATCGACTCTGTCAATTCCAAAAGGACATAATTATCTGTTTCTGTTTCCATCAATTCCAAGCATTTCGCAACATCTTCCTCCTCATACACGCTGGACACAGCATAGCCTCTAACCTGTGGATAAGGGCTTGCCAAAAGTGTGTCCAAATATGTATTAGGCTCTGGTCTAGCATCATGTGTAATTGAATATAAAGCATCATCCGTAATATTTCTGTCCATTCTCAAAGTATCTTCATCAATCGGATTAAATCTATACGTTGAAACCAACCAGATAAATTCATCAGCCGTGACATTGTTAATATCTTCAATATTAGCGAGCAAATCTTCTGCTGTCATTGTCTCGTATTTTTCCTGTGTTACTCCATAGGCATCTTCTTCTACTGCCGTATCTGTTTCAGGCTCATTTTTTGTTGTATCAGTTTTATCTTTATCTGCATTATTGCAAGCGGTAAAACAGAACGTCAATAAAAGTACAAGAAATAATGTCGTTATTTTTTTCACAATTCTGACCTCCCTACTTCTTAAGTCTTCCAAATTTCAAAATACTATTCCGATTTTACGCAGCTAAATACCCAATAGTCTTCTCCATCATAAGATACCGTAAGACCATCATCAGCAATATCCCAAGTCAAATTCATCGTTTCATCGTCAACTCCGCCCCATGTTCCAAGATTTGACCATGAATATGTTCCCATATCCTCGCCCATAATGTTCACGCTAACTGTATGATCCGCAAAGAATTCAAGGCTCAATCCATCATCATTCATATTAGACACTGGATCCCCAAGAACATCTGTTACAATTTCTGACTTCCACATACCGATCATCATTTTATCTTCTTCCGGAAGATAATTACTTAAATCTGCTGCGTCTGTACCTTCTTTTGCAAAAGTAATATCAACACCAAGATCCAGCATATTTTCTACAACAAAAGCATCTGTCTGACGTTTTCCGATGATCTCCTCACCGTCAACTTTCATTGTAATGTTTTCATCATTATTTTCCCATTTTAAACTTGAAGATGAGCCATCTACCGTTATTTCACCTTTTCCGCCGCTTTGTAATTCAAATGCAAAATTGTTTAAATCATCGAGTGTCATAACAAATCCCATTGCTTCACCTGCAACAGCAATATACTTTCCTTCCAATTCAGCATCTGCACGGACCTGCTCACCACACGCCACAAAACTCATTGTCATTACTAATGTCACAAATAATGCACATATTTTTTTCATCATTGCGCCTCCTTTTATATAACCAAAGTAAACTTTTATCTATTCCACTCAATTCCAGCTCTTTGCAGAGCCATATTAGTCTTTTCAATCCATTTTGTGCGATCTCCTTGAATGGCTGCCGTTAATGTATCTACAAGATAACCTGCAGCAGCTTCTTTTTCACCATTTGCCAAACTCTTAAGACCCTTCATTGCCGATGAAGCTGCAGCAAACTGCTGTTTTCCTCTTTCTTTAAATCCTCTAAAGCTACTCAACTCAGCACTTGCTATTCCAAAGCAATCATTAAAATACGTTGCCCATTTTCTAAATTCTTTTTCCTCTTCTTCAAAATATATTGTTGGAACCGCGTAATCACCTTGGAATGTAAATTCTATATATTGTTTTGCATCACCTGCTGAATGATTTAACATCGTTCTTCCACTAGCGAACTCGTACCGTGCAAGATCTGCATAACGATAAACATTATATGTACTTTTGGTTCCAATTCCCATGAAACCACCTTTCTCTCTTACAAAAACAATCAATCCAACATCTTCATAACAACGCATATAAAGATTTCCCGAACCAGAAACAGCCGTTTTTGTTTTTTTGATTTTGTTCTTTTTGATCACTTCTTCAAATACGTTTTTGTCCTGTTTTTGCTGTTCAATAAGTTTTTCATAAGTTGCATATCCATGATCCTTATTATTGAAAATGGAACCGGCTTCTTTATAACAATCCTTGCAAATAAAGACTCCATCACACAGTTTCACTTGTGAAACAAATCCAACTTCTTTTCCACACTTTTCACATTTTACTTTTGCCATACTACTTCCTCCCTTTAATTAACTTCATCTGGTTCCGTACAATCTTCATTTAAGATTATGAGCACATTTTAGTATACGTTTTAATCTATGTCCCCCTCAAAAAAGGCGAAAAAAGTGGGAGATTCTACAAAAATTTAACAGTTCAACCTCCCAATAACCAATAAGATTAGCTAAATAGCATATTTTTACATAAAAAATGAGTCTAGAAAAATCAATGTTTCTCTAGACTCAAATTCTTAAACTATATTTTCTACACCAATCTGATTAGCACAATTTTGCCCCTGCTGGGATTGCATCATCTAACATAACTAAGTTCAGTTTTTCTTCTCCATTCACTGTATGGATCGCTGACATCAGCATCCCACAAGAATCTACTCCCATCATCTGTCTTGGTGGAAGATTTACGATTGCAAGCAATGTCTTTCCTACTAATTCTTCTGGCTCATAAAATGCACGGATTCCGGAAAGAATGATACGGTCTGTTCCTGTCCCATCATCCAGAACAAAATGTAAGAGTTTTTTGCTTTTCTTTACTAATGAACATTCTTTTACTTTTACTGCTCTGAAGTCTGATTTACAGAATGTATCGAAATCAACTGCTTCTTCACAAAATGGTTCAACCTCAATTTTATTTTCTTCTGCAACTGTTTCCTCAGACACTACTTCTTCAACAGTTACATTTTCTTCTACTTTTACGTTTTCTTCACACATGGTGACTGCCTCCAATATCTCTTTTTTATTTTGTCTTTCTTTTGATTCCAATATACAAATATTGTGAAAGTGCGATCAGGATAAGTAATATACCTCCGATCTTAAATGGCATAACTCCCATTCCACCAGTCTGTGGCAACTCTGCATAATTGATCCTGTTGATCACTGTGACTTTATCTGCCTTTCCATCCCCCACAGTAACTTTGCCGTCACTGCTTATCGTAACTTTAGAACCACTCTCATAACTTACACGGAATGGTTTGCCATCAATAATAGATACTACATCTGAACTTAGAACTGGTTTACCAGCATCATCTAACTCATAAATATAATACGTCTTATCCAAATCCAAATCTTTGAATGTAGCAATGCCACTCTTTGGCTCTACAGAATTATTTGTAAATTTGATAGACACGATTTTAATGCTTTCTGGCAACTTATCTGAATTCAAAGCATCGGATGTAATCTCATTATTATAGATTCCGAATGTATAAGTTCCGTTCACCTGTTCCATCGAGGATCCATCAGCATTCTGAAACTCTTTTGTGACAGAGATTTCACCTTTGTGGTTGTAAGCATGGTACTCGTATTGATAACCTTCGTAATAAATCTTTACACCCTTTTCTGCCCACTCATTTAATTCTTTTGGGTATTGTCCTTCCGTATCTCCCTCTGTCTTTATCTTCTTTGCCACAGCGAAATAATGCGGTGTTCCATCCAGCACATATCCCGCGGGAGCTTTTGTTTCCTGCAAACAATATACGGTATTATACTCCAGTATACCTTTTTCCCCGCCTGTTCCAAACATGACTGTACCATCGGTCTCGGTACTTCCAGTCCATTTCGTAGTCGTACCGGAATTATCTGATTCTACTGGTGAAATTTGATTATCCTTCCATTCTACTTTTGTTAAAGTAAATTCTGCGCCTTCCAGATATATTTGGTTATTATTCTGATCTAACTTGATCACCTTCACCGTAGGAGTATTGTTTGATTCTACAGATCCACCTACGCTATAGCTGAAGTTTTCCACCTTAACACTGCTTCCACCACTTTGTGCATATCCTTCCCAGTAAGCTTTGTTACTGATATTGATCTGCTGTCCTGGTGCCGCATTTACTTTAGCTTCATAGGTTATAGTGAGCGGAAGATTGTCCGGCAAGATGATTCTTAAAGTTTTTCCATCAACCGAAGATGTCCAATTTGTTACCGGTTCATTTATTTTCGTGTTAATTACTTTAATAGATGTGGTATCTACCGTAAGCACCTCACACATCTCATCCACCAGTGTGATCTGATCTGAACCTTTTACTAAATCTTCGCCCAGCTCATTGATAGTAATCTGAAATGGATAACGCCCACTATTGACCTTCGAATCATAGATACCTGTTTTTTCCATCGTCTGACGTTTTAAAGTAACAGCACTTCTATGATCGTCAATGGCAATTCCATCTTTTGATAACAATGTAACCTTATTGTCGAAAGTCTTTTCTTTTCCACCCTGCAGCACTTCTGGGTCCGTCACTCGACACAATACCTGAAATTCCACTGCGTATTGATCTTTTTCACCGCCATTTACCAGACCGTCAACTTCCCAGATAGCTTTCTGACCTTTCGTATAATAGTTCGTTGTCCATCCATAAATATTGGAGTGATGCTCCCACCCCTCTTCCAGATCTGATATCTCTGGTATCGTCATCTGATTGGAAACCTTTCCACCTTTCCAATAATATCTTACATAAACCAGTTCCATTCCCTCTGGAATCTGTTCCTCCAAACGATAGCGTCCAGAGAGGGTTCCGAAATGATTGATCTGTATCTGCCAAGCTGCATAGGTACCAGAATTTGGTATTCCACCCTCCCAAAGGTTCGCATCGCCATTACTTCCGTTTGTTAATGTCGTAACTACATTCGTCGTTTTATCATAGGTAAATACCTGTCCTACTTCTTTAAAGATACCATCGTTTCCATATACAGTGTAGCTGTCTGTATTGTGTGTAATCCAATCAGTAGATGATTTATCCTTACTTTGGACTGTATTTTCAAAAGTGATAGAATCTCTGCCTTTTTCCGGCATTTTATTTGGAGAAGTACTGATAATAAAATATAAAGACTCATTCTCATTTAAAGTAACCTCTTTATTGAATTTAAACGGCACCTGGTCCCTTTGATTCCAACACTGGAAATCTGTCTCTGCTGTCTCAGTATCATATCCTTTGTCTTCATCAGCATATATCTTTAAGGACTGCTTGGTTAACCCGATATTTTCCAAGGAACTTATCGTTTTCTCTGTAAAATCAATATTGCTACTTCCACGATACACACCAATAAACTGTTTTTCATTTTCCCCATACAACTTATGATCGCCTTGATCCGTTATCAGCTTATCCTTGATCTCCGTTCCAGCTGGAATTCTATTTCCATCTACTTGAACGATCCAATAAAGAGCACCATTTTTATAACCTTCTGCTGCTTCCTCTGACACTAGGCTCTTGTCATAATACCAAAAACGCTTATTGACAGCGAAATAATTACTTCCCTCTGCATTGACCGTTGCACTTACGTTAATGCCCGTCAATTTATAATATTGTCCATAAATACCTACCGTACCGGTGATATCAAAATGATTGGCTACTACCACCGTTGTGGCATCTCCTAAATTATCCGGAACTGCATAGTAAGTAAGCAAATACGCATAGGCAGCACCACCCATTCCGATATCTGCAAGTTCAAATTCAAAGGATTTTCTTCCATCGACCTTAACCCAAGCGGTTTTTACAGGTGTCTGACTGTTTAATTCACCTATAGCTACTTGATCTGTTTTGACAGCATTTGCATTTCCCTGTCCACCGGTATTTGAAATTGTGTAAGCATCTACGCGAACATACCCCACATACTTCATATATTCATTTTGAAATGCGTCTTTCATTACTGCAGAGGATAGGTCCCAGTCACCCGCTTCATTTGTCAATACTTGGTACTGATAACTTCCTGCCGGCACAGTAAAAGATGCTTCGTCGCCTGCCTGATTTAATAAACCATTTTCTCCATAGGCATACTGCGTTCCTTCTGACATCTGCACCTGCTGCTCATTCTCTTCTTTATCTCCTGCAATCTTTCTGGACCATGTCTTTTTGGAAATAGTTGCAGTTGTTGTACTCTGATTCAACTTCCTTCCATCCGAACTTTCATCACTTCCAGCGTACATAAAAGCTCGGTTGGTGATATTAATATCATTATTCCCTGCTTCCACATAGACACCCGGTTCCACCACTACAGTGTAACTTAAGGTCTTCATCTCCCCTGGTTTCATGCTGCCCACAAAATACTGGAAATGTGTATTATGCTGCTCTTCTCCACTTGGAAATACTGGTGTACCTTGCGCTTCACTTTCTGTAAGACCATCCGTTCCACCACTTCCCTTATGACCACCATCCCAAAGTACAAAGGATTTCTCATCATAATACATATGTTTTCTGTATTTCTCGTCTGTCTTATAACCATACTCCAAACTTCCATCCAATGCATCCTTGATCAATACATTTTCCAGAGGAATATTGTTTTCTTCCGGTGCTTCCAATAACACCGTATATGTGATCGTACCGCCGCCTTTTTCATCCGGTACAAAATTACTCTTGAACTTCCATATATTTCCGCTATATTTTGGCACAAATGCTGTGCTAGCATCGTCTCTAGGTGTACCCTTTACAGAAACACTTGCCGTATTCACAAGTTTCTTGGCATCATCAACCACATTCTGTTTTAAACAAAATGTCTTATAATTATCCTTTAACTTCACTTTGTAAGTCAAAGTCCGAGTTTCATTTGCCGCCATATCACCAACGTCCCAAGTAAGAGTCCCCGGTGAAGTATCGCTTTTTCCTACTATTGTTACACTGGATTGATCCGCATCTGATACGACATAACTCTCTATGTATTTACACGCTTCATTATTTTCAAATACATCCTTCACCACAATGTTTTTCACCGGATCGATACCGGATTTTACCGTCACAGTATAGGTAAGGAATAATCCTTCCTTTGTCTCTTCCAGCTTCTTTTCGCTTTCTTTTGTAAGTCCAATATCTACACTGCTGGCATATAAGTTGCCTTCAAAGTTAATATCAATCTTCACATTGCCGATGACAATCTCCGTTGTTCCGCCATCCCCCGGAACATGGGAAATATCCAACTTCGCTGTTACATAGAAATCACCGCTGATTGTCTGATTTTTATTTTCCTTTTGCTTGTCTACCCATGTCTTATCAAAGGTTAAGGTAACCGTTTCCTTTTTCGCAACAATCGTACCAACCGTTTCATTACCACTTACAATATCCCCACTGGCAACCGCGTTACGGAATAATTCTGGAAGCTTATATGTCATCCGGTAACCAGCATTCTCCAAGTTACTGATTGGCACTTTATCATACCCTATCTCCAACTTAAAAGAAGCATCACCAGGAACATCCGTTGCACCTTCTACATTTGCCCAATCAGTCATCTTATCTGTCTTATATAATATTTTTGCAGTTTTTATATACTCATCAACCTGGATTGGTGTATTTTGCTCACTCGAATCTGTTCCTTCTGCATCTGCCTGCAATGCCGAATTATCTGCTGCACCAGTAATGGTTTCTTCTACTTTACTTGTATCTATCTCTTTTTGCACATTATCAGTTGCATTATATCCACTCACATCATCACTTGTTGTCGTACTTTTCCCACCTGCATTCTTCTCATCTTCTTTTGGATTAATGTAGCAAGAACCTTCATGGGTATGTTCTGTCTTTTCACAGATTAAAAAAGTTTGATAACATAGATCTGTATGTTCATGTGGCACATTCTCTACTATTGATTCTCCATTCGCACACGTAAGCTGCCTTTCATAACAAGCATCTTCATGAACATGATCTTCTATTCCACAGTATGTTTCCTTCTCCATCGTAATGGCTGGAAGAATCAATGCATAAGTTGTACAAAATACTACTACTACTGCCAAGCACATCACAATTTTATACCATCTACTTTTTTGTTTATGTGCTTTTTGATATTTTTCTGCATTTGGCAAAAAGTTCTCATTCATTTACCTTTCACCTCCTGTATTTCACAAGAATCTAATATAAACCTATAATATTATAACACACAATGTTTTTATGTTCCACAAATTTACTTTTATCACTTAGATTTATATCTCTTTTATTTTTTGATATCCTGCATTTAACTATATTCCTTCATCATATCTGAGTAAAACAGTAATGTTAAATATTCCCCAAAAATAAACATAAAAAAGCCACTATAAAGATTTGATACTTCATAGTGGCATTATCGATTAAGTTATTTCTTTTGTTAATTTTCCAAATAAGACGATACGTCCATTTGTACTCGATTCATCCCATCAAAGGCATCCGTCTTTATACTGGCAAAAACTTCTACTTCATAGACTTCTCCAGTATTTGTAAATACTGTACCCGTTTTATGTGAATCAAAATACGTAGAATCTACGAATTTGGCAACATCTCCAAACATAGCTCCATTTTCCATATGGTGTCCGTAGATCAACGTATAACTGTCAGAAAAATCAGCTGCATTATCCGAAGCAAGAAAGATTGAACCTGATATTGCAAAGTTGCAGAAAATATCTATATAACCTGTGGTTATACGGATATGAGAAAGTCCATTGACAGACTAGCAGCTGTTGTTCAGCAACAGTTTCATTTAGATCCATTTTCAAAAAGCTTGTTCCTCTTCTGTGGAAAACGCAGAGACCGGATCAAAGTGCTCTTTTGGGAGGGAGACGGCTTTGTTCTTCTCTATAAACGCCTTGAAAATGGAAGCTTTAAGTGGCCAAGGACTCAGAAAGAGGTAAAACCTATTTCCTGGCAGCAGTTCCGATGGCTCATGGAAGGACTTGAAATAGAACAAAAATCTGTAATCCTTCCGGCAGAAAAAGCTGCTTTCTGCTAATAATAAAACTTGCAAAAATTCTTGTATTTACTGGGAGTTTCACATGTTTTGTGGTATAATTATCTCATCAAAAGCGATGAGAAATTAACGAATTATGAATGCAAAAGATGCTTATATTGAGCACCTCGAAAATACAATAAAAGACTTACAGAGTCAGGTAAATAATCTTACTGAAATGGTAATGCTTCTTCGCAAAGAAAAGTTTGGACCATCCAGCGAAAAGACACCAAAACAAGTGGACGGGCAGCTTTCCCTCTTTAATGAGGCAGAAATTGAAGCAGATGCATCAGTTCCGGAACCTATTTCCAAAGAAGTCAAAGGTTATGCTCGCAAGAACCCTAAGACAAAACGTGAAGAGATCATCAAAGATCTGCCAGTCAGAGAAATCCTCTGTGAGACAGCTAAAGAGGAGCAGTATTGCGATCACTGTAACTCTCCACTGCGACCTATTGGAAAAGAAGTGGTTCGCGAGGAACTGGAATACATTCCTGCAAAACTGCAGATTGTCCGTTATGTAAGAATGTCTTATGAGTGTCCACGCTGTAAACACACAGAGTATCCTTTTATTAAAAAGGCACAGACACCAACATCTTTGATGAATCATTCACTTGCATCTCCAAGTTCAGTGGCAAATGTAATGTATCAGAAGTATGTTAACAGCGTTCCTCTCTATCGTCAGGAAAAAGAATGGGAACGCATGGGGCTTTCCTTATCCAGAGCAACCATGGCTAACTGGATAATCCGTTGTTTGCAGGACTATCTGATGCCGGTTGTAGAGCATTTGCAGAAGAAACTTCTGGAACAAGACATCGTTCATTGTGATGAAACGCCTGTACAGGTACTTAAAGAGGAAGGAAAAAAGCCTCAGACAAAGTCCTATATGTGACTGTTGGGCACATCTGAGAAGAAATTTCATCGAAGCAATTCCTAAGAAAACTGGTACGAATGAACCACTCACCAATGCAGAAATCGGCAGAGATTACTGCAATCAGCTTTTCGAAATCGAAAGAGATCTGAAACATCTCTCGCCAGAAGACCGCAGGCTCAAGCGTCTTGAATTGGAAAAACCGATTCTTGAGGCTTTTTGGTGTTGGCTTGAAAATCTTAATGTATTAAATGGCTCTGCACTTGGAAAAGCCGTGACTTATGCCAAGAATCAGAGAAAATATATGGAGAACTATCTACTGGACGGCAGATGTTCCATTTCAAACAATGCAGCAGAAAACGCTATCCGTCAGTTCGCTGTTGGACATAAGAACTGGCTTTTCGCAGATACTCCAAAAGGAGCTTCTGCATCCGCTGCGGTATACAGTATCATTGAAACCGCCAAAGCAAATGGTCTCAATGTTTATACCTACTTAGAATATTTACTGTTGTACATGCCGGATACTGACTGGCGTAACTGTCCTGAAGAACTGGATATGTTGATGCCGTGGTCCGAAGATGTACAGGCAGAATGCAAGTAACAATGTTTATTCGAGGATGGTATTATACGCCATCCTCATTATTTTTTACAGGCACTTTGTTATAAAGCGCTTACAAAAAATGAGTCTAGAAAAATCAATGTTTCTCTAGACTCAAATTCTTAAACTATATTTTCTACACCAATCTGATTAGCACAATTTTGCCCCTGCTGGGATTGCATCATCTAACATAACTAAGTTCAGTTTTTCTTCTCCATTCACTGTATGGATCGCTGACATCAGCATCCCACAAGAATCTACTCCCATCATCTGTCTTGGTGGAAGATTTACGATTGCAAGCAATGTCTTTCCTACTAATTCTTCTGGCTCATAAAATGCACGGATTCCGGAAAGAATGATACGGTCTGTTCCTGTCCCATCATCCAGAACAAAATGTAAGAGTTTTTTGCTTTTCTTTACTAATGAACATTCTTTTACTTTTACTGCTCTGAAGTCTGATTTACAGAATGTATCGAAATCAACTGCTTCTTCACAAAATGGTTCAACCTCAATTTTATTTTCTTCTGCAACTGTTTCCTCAGACACTTCTTCTACTTTTTCTTCTTTTGATTCCAATACAATATATCATAAGATCGACAAAAACTCCACTTTCTTTCTATCGTCTTGCTACTTTATATGTATTTTTCAATCTCTCATTTCGCAGATCATTACCAATCAAGCTCATCCATTGCATCATCTACCCCGTCCGCATAATCCGGATCACTGTAGTATCTATCTAAATCATAATCATCGTCTTCATAAACAGCTTCATATCCTTCATCATATGATCTGTAAGAATATTCTCTTTTACTTGTTTCCTCTGTCTTACTTGTTGTATCTGATGATGTAATCTCTGATGTCGTTGTTTCTGATGATGTTGTTTCACCTGACGTTGTGATCTCTGATGCCGTTGTACTTGTTTCTGACGTCGTTATTTCACTTGAATGATTCTTATAGATAGATGATTTTAATTCATTTGATTTCCTTTTATAATACAACTCATGAACATAACAAAAACTACTATTCACTGCCTGCTCATTCTCACAACCTGGTTTCATACACTTTGGCTTGGTGGATTCCATTGCATAAAAGATAATCATACAAATTACAAATATCATCATTAACGAACTTATAAGCATAATACTATTCTTTTTGTTCATCTCACTGCCCCTTTACATCCTTATCCCACAATACTCCCATGTCAATGTATCTAGCAGGAGAAATTCTTCCGTTCCTATCGGACTTCCATCTCTGCGTGTAGAAAATACATCTGTACTGATCAAATTTCCCTCTTTCGTTATTTTACTCACAGGTGTATGCCCAACAACCTGCAATAACTTACGTGGTTTGTATAATCTCATTTTTGAATGTTGTGGTCTTAACCAAATCGGAGAGGCATCATTCCACATTTCCGTTTTTCCAAGTTGATTAATCGTCTCCACCACAAACTCTACATCATTGTATTTCGAACGTGGAACATATGCTTCTACGAAATAATCCAATACCCCTCCATGAGAAAACAATACATTATCAATCTTCTGCACATATTGAATTGGATTTTCTTCAGGAAGCGCATCTTTCAAATCTAACAATTTTTTTTGTACAGTATATGAGGCCATAGAGCTATATCCACTCTCAAGACAATACCAAAGATAGCTAAGATCATGATTCCCGTAACACCATGCAGTTTCTGGAAATACCTTTGCAAAACGGATCGCTTCATCATAAGTTTCTTCATATAACTCAATATCATACTGCCTATCCCAATCATCCGGAATATCCATCAAACATACCGCTCGATCTGCAACTCCTTTGTGCATAAGCACTGTCGCATATTTGAACATCTTTGGTTTTAAATGGACATCTGGAATCACTAAAACTTTCATTACATCACCTTTCCTCATGAATATTTGCGTTTTACTTTTTTATTCTTAATGATCTTAATATGTATCATGATAATAATCGGTTTTCATCTGCCCATTCTCATCATAATATGTAATACTCGAAACAAAGCCATTTGATGCTGGCAAGTCTATATAATCATCAACTCTATTGCTAAAATATTTTCTATATCCAACTGTTATTTTATACCAACCATGTTCTGATGTTTTTTCCCATTTATATGTTTTCGATCTTGCTCGCGCTACTAACTTATCAAAATCCTTGCATTTCTTTATCGAATCTGCTTTTCCTAATGAAGTATAATTAAGATCCTCTTCACGCATACCTACATACGGAAGTTCTGATTCTTTTTTCTCTATCTCTGTATCATTAAAATACTCTTCGTAATCTTCTATTTCCAACAAACTTTCTTCGTATAAATTTGGGGTATCCGGACTTTTATCGCACATAATTGGCCTTATTATCCATATGCATGCACCTATTGATATAACTATTCTCCAAATCACTTTTTTTGACATTTTATTCATATAATTATAATTTTTCACTTTCATAATCTTCAAATTCAAATTTTCTTCTTTCTGATCACAGAACTATATACTCGACTATTCCACTTCATGTAATATGCCATCCTAGCATACATCAATAGAGCCTCTATACACTGTGCTCTTGGATAAACATATGCATACATCCTAGCAACATTTTTAAATTCTTCTGATATTGGAAGTGCATCGAATTCTGAATCTCGAGGACTTCTTCCTTTTCGGATACTCTCCGAGAATTTGAATGCCTCCGCTCTTTCTAATCCAAAATCTACCATATAGTCGAAAAAATCTTCTCGTGTAACACACGGATATTTTTGAAAATCAGAATTATTTAATACTTTCTTTTTCACTTCATAGTACCAGTCTCCTTGGTCCTCTAAAGAATGTTTTGTAACTACTGTAGAATTATGTACTACTGCATTACATTTTACCATTTCAGAGAAGTTCTGTGGGCATTCATATGAAAATATTTCATTTTCACTTGCATACATTGCCTTCGAATTCGTTAGATCGTAATAACTCAACTCTCGCAACTCATTGATTCCTATCTCATTTGCATAAATACCACTCTTACGCTGCAATTGCATTAAATACTCTACAATCTCCAGTGGTATCATCTGTATTCGTTTTATATTATATTCTTCTGTTATATTATATAAACAGGTAATACATGGCTCGCCATCTTCTAAATATGTCGTTATTTCCGGATAGTCTTTTAAAGTTCTTCCTTTTGGCAAAACCACATAACCACAGTGTTTTAATTCTACTTTATCCGGATCAAATTTATATCGACTCATATCACTGACCATCATCCCATAACTCGCAATCTCATTTCCTGGATAAAGCCTCTGTATCACTCTTTTAGCAAATGGTAAAAACTCACTTGAAATATTATAGTCAAAATAAACATGATTCTTCCCATCAATTCCCCATACTGATTCCCACGGAAGATTAAATCCATCTCCTACCAATTCCTCATTACAATTTGGACATGATATTTTTGGCAGATCAATGCCAAACAAATACGTATTCACAATTTCAAAATGACCACATTTTTTACAATAATAATGAGCTTTTAATGGGTTCTGTCGATTACAACCTAACAGATATATCAAAAAAGAATTGGATACTGTTCGTCTTAACGCTATATATTGCGAAGTTTTCTTTCCTTCCTCATTGAGCATTCTAAATATCTCAAACTCATCTACATATTCTGATTTTTCAAGCCATTTTAATTCTATTTTATATCTATCCTCAATCTCTCTTGGCACTCCGAAAGGATATAATTCTTTCAATCTCGCCTCGCATGCGTGCACGATATTTTCATAAGCATTTTTTATATTTGGTATACACATTTTATAATTCCTCCTGTATCTGATACCAATACTATACACAAAACGATATACTTCTTATGCTCCATCGGCTGTACCAAAAATAGTACAGCAAATAATTGCACTTTATAAAAATAATAACTATAATAGTGTTACGAATTAATAGGTGGTGAATTTTATGATATCTCAAAAAGCAACAGCATTATGCATCTATGAGATTTTAAAGAAATACTCCGATGAGAATCATGTTCTCACAACAGAAAAAATAAGAGAAAAATTAAAAATAATATATGACGTGGATATGGAACGACGTGCGGTCTATCGGAACATCGAAGCTTTACGCAGTATGGGAATTGAAATTAATGATTACAAAGATAATTACGAAGGATATTATCTCATGGAACGAGATTTTGAATTGTCCGAGGTTCGACTCTTATGTGATGCTGTAGCTCAGTCAAATATGATAAAAGAGGAAACTGGCAAAAAGATTATCAAAAAGCTGATCAACACACAAAGTATCTTCCAAGGACGTATGCTACAAAAAACTGTCTTTGTAAAGAGCGAAAATCGCATTCCAAATAAACAGATATTTTATAATATCGATGCACTTAACACCGCCATCAATCAAGGCTGCAAAGTTTCCGTTAAACTTCTAGAATATGGACTAAATAATGAGCTAATCGAACGAAACGACTCCCCTATTGTAATCAGTCCTTATGTTACTTTATGGGCTGCCGGCAATTATTATATTATAGCTCAAATCGAAACAACTGATGACTTAACCCATTTCCGAATAGATATGCTCAAAGACATTTGTCTACTAGAACGAGGAATCGATATGATCTTTGGCGGCATCAATCCAGGACAATACGCAACTACTAAGATCATCCGAAATGACGAACCAAAAGAACACTTTGATATCACCTGCGATATTTCACTTTGGCAAGAAATCGCAGATTTGTTTGGAACCGATGCCATCCTTCTGCATAACCAAAATTATTTTGAAAAAAATATAAAAGTAAAAATACACACAACACATTCTCAGATGCTGTCTTTTGTAATGAATCACCTTTGTAATTGCGAAGTCATCGGACCAAAACGGTTTCGTGATGAGATTCAAAAAACGGTTATGGACGCATATAAAAAATATTGGTAGATACTATGCTTATTTAATAGATAACTACACAAGTAATAATCTATTTAAATTATGGGCTGTTGTTCCATTGATATGCTCCCTTCTAGGTAGACAAGTGAAATAATAAAAACTTGTTACTTAGGAGGGAGCATATTTTATGTCTAAGAGAAAAGTATCTGTTGAGGATAAGATATATGCTGTAAATCTATATCTGAATGGAAAGGAAAGCCAAGGTCGAATTGCAGATATGTTTGATGTAAGTCTCTCATCTGTCCAACAATGGATCCGAAATTATGAATCAATGGGAGCAGAAGCATTCATATTCAAAAGGAATAAAAAATACTCCAGAGAATTGAAACAACAAGCAGTCTTAGATTATTTAGCAGGCTATGGGTCTCAAGATAAGATTTGCAAAAAATATGGAATCCGTTCCAGAAGTAAGTTACAAATCTGGATAAAGAAGTATAATGGTCATGAGGAATTTAAAGCTTCTGGAACAGGAGGAAATAGTCTTATGACCAAAGGAAGAAAAACTACATTTGAGGAGAGGGTAGAAATTGCTTCATACTGCATCTCTCATGATCATAATTATGCGGAAGCATCAGAAAAATTCAAGGTATCATATCAACAGGCACGAAATTATACTATTAAATACGAAAAAGGCGGAGTTACTGCATTACAGGATAATCGTGGTAAAAGAAAAGCAGAAGATTCACTTACAGAGGTTGAGAAACTTCAAGCTGAGTTAAAGTTGCAAAAAGCCAAGCTACAACGTGCGGAAATGGAGTTGTCTTTCTTAAAAAAACTCGAAGAAATAGAGAGGAGGCGGGGCTGAGTCTGATTCGTCATGAGCATATATATCAGGCAATCAAAGAAGAACACAAGGAATATCATTATCCAATTGCTGCCCTTTGCAAACTCGGCAGGGTTTCCAGAGCTGCTTATTACAAATGGCTGCATAGAGAAATTCCTGAAAGTGAACAAAAGAACAGACTTATTGCTGACGAGATAGAAAAGATTCATACGAAATCCCCGGATAAAGGCTATCGAAGAATCAGAGATGATCTGGAACGTTATCATGATATTGATGTAAATGATAAACGTGTGCTGCGTATTTGCCGTAAACTTAATATTAAATCAACAATCAAGTATTCTAACAACGGATGCACAAGACAGGCTGCAAACCCACAGTATATAGCTGAAAATATACTTAATCGGGAGTTTACTAGTGAAGTACCAAACGAAAAATGGCTTACTGATGTAACGGAATTTCATTATTATATTGGAATTGAAAAACATAAGGTATATCTAAGTGCAATACTGGATTTATATGACAGACGGATTGTTTCGTATGTTATTCGTAATAATAACAACAATGCATTAGTTTTTGATACTGTTGACGAAGCCCTGCTAAGAAATCCGGATGCCCATCCGTTGTTTCACAGTGACAGAGGATTTCAATACACGAATAGAGCATTTCATACAAAACTTGTAAATGCGGGAATAACACAAAGTATGCAAGGGTTGCTAAATGTGTTGTGGTCAAGCATTTTTGTAACACTACGACCTAATTTTTGCTACGGGGTT
>CAZAEC010000027.1:0-30397 GCA_964484055.1 uncultured Clostridium sp. | reverse complement strand
AACCCCTACTAACAGAGTCAGAGTCTGCTGTGCTGCCAATTACACCATTCCGCATCATTTGTTATGTGCTCTCTCAAGCAACATTGATATTATATCAAACCTGCTAAAAAAAGCAAGTACTTTTTTAAAAATAATATGAAAAACTATTTGCTGAAAAAACAAAAAAAGACTGAAAATTCAAAAAATACAAATAAAAAAATGGAAGAAATTAGTCTTCCATTTGCATGTATGCCTCTGCAATTCGATTATATTCAAAAGCTCTTGTGATTTTTTGTACAGTAAATTCATCATCTTTCATCACACAACGATAAATGTATCTGCCTTCGTCATTGATTTCATCATTTTCAACGACTGCTCCAACAACATAATGCTTATTTTCAAAATCAAATTCGTCTACAACAGCCATTTCAATATCTGCTCCATCTTTGGATGTTACGTGGAAAGTAACATATTCATTGTATTCTGACATAAAAATCCTTTCTATTAAGATATTTTTGATTTTAATTCGTTGATAAAAGTTTATAGAATTAAGAATATCTTATTCTAACTTAACTGATGTGGCGTGTAAAATCAAGATTTTTGTTTAAATTTTATTAGTTGGTCTGATGAAGATATGCTATAATATTTGCGAAGCATTATATTTCAAAAAAATTATGGGGTCCCATATCAGAATATCAAATCTATATTCCAAAAAAGAAATCTCGATGCTTTATATCAAAATCACAATAGCAGAGAGATTTTTATATGTTGAGTGGATATTAGTAAATCACTTTTTTTTCATATACAAGTCTTTCTGTATAATTTAAGGAGGATGTATATGAACAAAGAAAATCAAGAAGTACAGAACGATGAAACAATGTTGTTGCCCAAAGTTGATTTTTGTTTCAAGGAATTGATGAATGATGAGGAAATTAGACAAGGTTTTATTGCAGCAATTTTGAAAGAAAATCCAGAAAAAATTGTATCAACACAATTATTGCCAACACATTTGCGGAAAGAGTATGAAGAAGATAAGTTAGGGATTCTTGATGTCAGAGTTGAACTGGCAGATGGAACACAAATGGATTTTGAGATTCAAGTTGCACCATATCCATGGTGGCCAGAACGTTCGATTTTTTATTTGGCAAAGATGTATACGGAACAGATGGAAGCAGGAGAAGACTATAAAGTGATAAAGAAATGTATTCATGTAGGGGTTTTAGATTTTAAATTGTTTCCTAAAGATAAAGAGTATTACTCTTGCTTTCACTTATGGGAAGATGATAGAAGGAGAAAGTATACAGATAAGCTAGAGATACATATTTTTGAACTTCCGAAACTGAAGAATGAAAGATATTCAGAATCAGAATTATTGGATTGGATGCGATTTATGAATGCAGAAAAAAAGGAGGAATTTGAAATGCTGGCATCTAAAAATAAATATTTGGGAAAAGCATATGGAAAACTTATAAAGTTAAGTGCGAACAAAGAGTGGAGATTAGAGTATGAAGCACGACAGAAAGCGATCAGAGATCATACTTCATTAATGAATTATAATTATGAAGAGGGGGAAAAATCAGGATATGCAAAAGGCGAAAAAATAGGATCCATAAAGACTTATATAGAAGATTGTCAGGAATTTAATGTTTCCAAGGAAGAAGCGATTTTGCGATTGATGAAAAAATTTGAAATTGAAAAAGATGAAGCAGATAACTATATGGATGAATATTGGAAATAAAATAAGTCATAAATTTTATACGTTAGATTATAGGGTGCAGATCAGATCTGCACCTTTTTCTATGTTTGCATAGTTGCTCCAAATCCTGCACCAAGACTCGCAAGTGAGTCTTAATTACAGAAAGTGGTATTTGTGAAGAATTATGTTCATCTTATGAATTTTTTGTGATTTTACATAAATTTTACATTTCTTAAGTTATACTACCTTCGAAGAAAGAAAGGTAGGGGAATTTATGGCAGATCAAGCGGTATTTAAGCGATATGAGTTAAAATATTTAGTTACATCGGCGCAGAAAGCGAAAATAATAGAGTCGATGAAACCGTATATGGAACTAGATCAATACGGAAGGACAATTATTCGAAATATTTATTATGATACAGAAAATTATCGTTTGATTCGAAATTCGATTGAAAAGCCGGTTTACAAAGAAAAACTGCGTGTGCGAAGTTATACAAAGGCAGATTCTCAAAGTAAAGTATTTGTGGAATTAAAGAAGAAATATAAGCATGTTGTTTATAAACGAAGGTGTTCACTGACACAAGAGGAGGCGGAACAATGGCTTGCCGGAAAGAGAAAATGTAAGAATCAGAATCAGATTACGAAAGAAATAGATTATTTTGTTACATATTATAAGACATTGCGGCCGGCAGTCTTTTTGTCGTATGAGAGGGAGGCGTATTATTGTAAGAATGGAACGGATTTCCGAGTGACATTTGATGAAAATGTGTTGTTTCGTCAAGAGCAAATGTCATTGATGGAAGATGTATGGGGAACTTCGTTGCTTCCAGAGGGAAATGTGATTATGGAGATTAAGTGCAGTGGAGGGATTCCAATGTGGATGTCATCTGTACTTTCTGAAGAGAAGATTTATAAAACCTCTTTTTCGAAATATGGAACTGCTTATCAAAAACATATCAGATATAGGCTGAATCCCTTGCCAAAACACGCAAGCAAGTCTTGAATCATTTTAGAAGGAGAAATTTATGGTTAATTTATTATTTCAAGGAATTTTTGACACAGATATGACAAAGGTGATAACGATCACAGATTTTTTACTATGCATTGGAGTAGCTCTGGTAGTTGGCTTAATCTTAGCATTTGTACATATGTATCGTTCGCGCTTTACAAAAAGTTTTATAGTGACATTAGCTCTTTTGCCTGCAGTTGTTTGTGTTGTTATTATGATGGTCAATGGAAATGTTGGTGCGGGTGTGGCTGTTGCAGGTGCATTTAGTTTGGTGCGATTTCGTTCGGTTCCGGGAACTGCAAAAGAGATCACAATGTTGTTCCTTGCGATGGGAGCTGGTTTAATTGCTGGAATGGGATATCTTGGATTTGCAATGCTGTTCACGATAGTTATGGGTGCGTTTTGCATTTTTTATAATTATCTAGATTTTGGAACAAGAAAAAATGCTGCAAGATACAAGACTTTGACGATTACAATTCCAGAAGATCTAGATTACACAGGGGTGTTTGAAGATATTTTAAAAGAACATTGTATGTCTTATGATTTGGTCAGAGTCAAAACAACAAATATGGGAAGCTTATTCCGTCTTACATATGATCTTGTTATGAAAAAAGAAGGAAATGAAAAAAAGATGATCGATCAACTTCGATGTCGGAATGGAAATTTAGAAATATCAGTCTCTAGACAAGAGACAACAGTGGCAGAACTCTAGGAGGCAGATATGATGCGAAGAAAATCTTTTATTGCTTTAAGTATGATCTTAATGCTTAGTTTATCAGGGTGTGGTGTACAGAAAGAGAGTACTAAAGAAAATATAGAACAGGGTGAATCAGTAGAGCAAGTGGATGAAATTTCGACCGCGGATATGTTCTCAAAATGGGATTTGAAGACGGACTATGAGGAAAGCGAAAGTGCGAAGATTACATTGAATGGAGATTCTGTAGAATGTAGTTCGAATGCAGTAGAGATAGATGGAACTACAGTCACGATCACAGAGGAAGGAACGTATGTGATTTCTGGTAGATTGTATGATGGAATGCTTATAGTAAATGCGGATGAAAAAGATAAGGTTCAGCTTGTATTTGATGGAGTAACAATCAATAGTGAAACATCGGCTGCGCTATATGTTTTGGAGGCTGATAAGGTTATTGCGACGTTAGCACCAGATAGTGAGAATACGCTGTCTAATGGAGGAACATTTGAGGCGATTGATGAAAATCATATTGATGCGACGATTTTTTCAAAGCAAGATCTGTCATTAAATGGTTCGGGAAGTTTGCAAGTAACGTCACCAGCAGGACATGGAATCGTATCAAAAGATGATCTTGTATTGACTGGTGGAACATATTGGGTTGAAGCTGCATCTCATGGAGTGGATGCAAATGATAGTGTAAGGATTGTTAATACAGAACTTACGGTCAGTGCAGGAAAAGATGGGATTCATTCAGAAAATGAGGATGATGAAGAACGTGGATTTGTATATGTTGAAAATGGAACGTTTTCGATTAAGGCAGAAGGGGACGGCGTGAGTGCTGGTGCGTATCTTCTTGTTAAAGATGGAATCTTTTCTATACTTACAGGTGGTGGAAGTGAAAATGCAAAGCAGCATACTTCTGATAATTGGGGTGATTTTCCTGGACAGCATCCAAAACAGCGTATGAATCCTCAGAATATGGGAGCACAGATGACTGCAAGTAACGAAGAGACAAATGATACAGATAGCACAAGTATCAAAGGTCTGAAAGCAGATGGTAATGTGATGATCAAAGATGGAACATTTAAGATTGATTCAGCAGATGATGCGGTTCATTCGAATGTGTCTATTTTTATGACAGGAGGATCTTTTGAAATTGCTACAGGTGACGACGGATTTCATGCGGATGACACACTTTGCGTTTCGGCAGGAACGATTAATATTACAGAGAGTTATGAAGGGTTAGAAGGACTTCATGTTGAGATTTCTGGCGGAGATATTAAGATTGTTTCAGACGATGATGGACTGAATGCTGCTGGAGGTACAGATGAAAGCGGATACGGTGGACCACGAGAAAATGATCAGTTCGGTGGACCTGGACATGAATCTTCGTCTTCTTCAAATGGAACAATCGTAATTTCAGGTGGAAATATTTATATTAATGCTTCGGGAGATGGAATTGATGCGAATGGAACATTAGAAATCAGCGGTGGAACAGTGACTGTATATGGTCCAACTGTGGGAGATACATCGGTATTGGATTTTGATGTAAGTGGAGTGATCACTGGCGGAACATTCATTGGAACAGGAGCTAATATGATGGCACAGACATTTACTGATTCTGAACAAGGTGTGATCTCAATCAATGCAGGAAATTATACTGCTGGAACGCAGATTACTTTGGAAGATATGGATGGAAATGTGATCATGACTGCAGAACCGAATTTAGATTTCCAAATCGTAATATTGAGTAGTCCGGATATTGTAAAAGGGGAGACTTATAAGATTACAGTAGGAACTTCTAGTGGAGAATTTGAAGCGGAATAATATTAATACTGATTTATAGAAATTAAAAGAGAATTAGATCATAAAAATAGGATCAGATGATTGTCAAAAATGACAGTTGTCTGATCCTATTGTATATTAGAAAGAATGTTTATTTGGCTTGATATACGATTTCACCACCACAGATTGTATAGTGAATCTTTCCGTAAAGTGTCTCACCTGTAAATGGTGTGTTTGTGGATTTGGATGCGTAATCGCCAACAATCCACTGTTCATCTGGATCAAAGATCACAAAATCTGCTGGTGCATTTACTTCAATGCTTCCACCAGGGAGTTTGTAAAGTTTAGCTGGATTGGAAGTCATTTTTTCGAGTAGCTGCATCAGTGACATATGTCCAGCTTTTACAAGAGATGTGATACCAAGTCCAAGAGAAGTTTCAAGACCTGTGATACCACTTGGTGCTGTCCACATCGGTTCTTTACTCTTTTCTTCTGTGCTGTGTGGAGCGTGGTCTGTTGCGATCAGATCGATCGTTCCATCAATTAAGCCTTCGATGATCGCAAGGCGGTCTGCTTCTGTTCGAAGTGGTGGATTCATCTTTGCAAGACTTCCGTGGATTGCGACAGCATCTTCTGTTAATGTAAAATGATGCGGAGTTGCTTCTGCGTGTACATTTGCTCCCATTGCTTTTGCATTTCGTACGAGTGCAACGGAAGTGCCGGAACTGATGTGCTGGATCACTGTGTGTGCTCCAGAACGAAGAGCGAGCATACAGTCTCTTGCAACCATAGATTCTTCTGCGATGGAAGGAGAACCTTCTATTCCAAGATGTTCGGAAGCTGCTCCATGGTTGATTCCATTTTCGGAAATAAACGCAGGATCTTCTTCGTGAAGGCTGATTGGATATCCGAGTTTTGCAGCTTCTGTCATTGCTTTATAGCAAAGACCAGCATCAACGATCGGGATTCCATCGTCTGTGAAACCGCAGGCACCAGCTTTTGCGAGTGCTTCGAAATCTGTCATTTCCTGTCCTTTTAAACCATAAGTAACAGAAGCAGCTTGATAGATACGGATTTTTTCATTTTTTGCACGAGTTAAAATGTCTTCTAATGTTTCTACAGAATCTACAACTGGTTTTGTATTGGCCATGCAGATGACAGAGGTAAAACCACCTTTGGCAGCAGCAAGAGAACCTGTGTGAAGATCTTCTTTATATAAAAAACCAGGATCACGGAAATGAATATGTGTGTCGATCAAACCAGGTGCGATCGTAAGTCCAGCGATATCCAGAACTTCTTCTTGAGCAGAAGGTTCGCACACACCAATCTCTGTGATGATTCCGTCTTTTACACGAATGTCCAATTTTTCCGCAATATTTGTGCGTGGATTAATAAGGAATCCATTTTTGATAATCATGATGTCAACTCCAATCTTTTTCTTTGATCTATTTGTAAAACTACAGGTAATATTTTTTTATATTTTAGCATTTTCATAGTTGCTTTACAATGAATTTGGAAAACATGTTCAATGCCAAAGTGTGGCATATGATAAATTTAGAAAATGCTCAAATATAAACGTTGGCTTAAAAGTTCCAATGCCTTGATTCCAGCAAGGCTATTGCCTTTTGTATCAAGTGCCGGTGAGTAAATGCCAATTCCCATGCGAGTAGGTACGACTGCCATAATACCTCCGCCTACACCACTTTTGGCAGGAACACCAACTTGTATCGCAAATTCACCAGAACCATCATACATACCACAAGTTGTAAGAATTGCATTTACATAGTTTGCATAATGTGATGGGAAAAGAGTCTCTTCAGTGAATGGCGATTTTCCATGACTAGCGAGTGTGAGTCCGATTCGTGCAAGGTCGGCGCATGTAACACGGATAGAACAGGCTTTAAAATAACAGTCTAAAACATCCTCAACTTCATCAGTGATCATGCCATAAGTTTTCAGCATGTAAGCGAGTGCTCGGTTTTTATTGCCTGTCCGCTTTTCGGACAGATATACTGCCTCATCCACATCAATATCTGGATTGTGGGCGAGTTTTCGTGTGAGTGTCAGCAAACGGTCGAATTTTTCCTGATAGGTATCGCCTTTGATTAGTGTACACATAACAATGGCACCCATGTTTACCATAGGATTGATGTTTTCTTTTAAAAGTGTTTGTTCTGTATAGTTGATCGCATCAAATGGTTTTCCGGTAGCTTCTACGCCGACATGATCTTTTACACAGTCAATACCATTATCCATAAGTGATAATAGTAGGATGATAGGTTTGATAATACTTTGTATTGTAAATTTCTTTGAGCAGTCACCGGCTTTGCTGATTCGTTTATCTCCAGAGATAAGGAAAATACCAAAATCATCAGGATTAGCTTTGGTAAGTTCTGGGATATAATCAGCAAGTTTTCCTTCTTTTGTGTAGTGTCTGCATTCTTCTAAAATGTGTTCTAAAAGTTCGTTCATATAAACTTGCTCCTATATATAGTGTGTTATGTTCTATATTACAGGATAATAATGATTTTTTCTACTGTAAAAATTTCGGGATAGAAAATTGTTTACAGACCAATTAAGAAAGAATCATTTTCATTTTCTTTTATAGATGTTAAAATAAAAGAAATATTTGCTGATGTGCGAAAAGAATAGCTGGAAAGGGATAACAAGAAATGAAGAAATTTAAGATAACATTTAATTCACCAGTGATTTTAGGTTTTGTGTCGATCAGTTTACTGGTGCTGTTGTTAAATTTTGTGACGGGAGGAAGCAGTAATCAGGAATTTTTTATGACCTATCATTCTTCTTTAAAGTCACCGCTTACTTATATAAGATTTTTTACACATGTATTTGGACATGCAGGTTGGCAGCATTATATAGGAAATATGACCTATATACTTTTGTTAGGACCACTTTTGGAGGAAAAATATGGTTCTAAGCGAATGATACAGGTAATTCTTTTTACAGCGTTAGCAACGGGACTGATCAATTACATATTCTTTCCACGAGTTGCATTGTGCGGAGCAAGCGGAGTTTGTTTTGCATTGATCATACTATCTTCGTTTACAAGAGTAAAAGAAGGGGAAATTCCATTGACATTTATCCTTGTGGCTGTGATCTTTATTGGGCAGCAGGTTTATGAAGGAATCGCGGTTCAAGATAATATTTCTAACATGGCTCATATCGTGGGTGGTATTGTTGGAGGAATTGTAGGATTTGGATTGAATAAAAAGGCAAAGTATAAAAGATAAAAATAAAAAAGAACGGATGCGCCGATGTTGTGGCGTATCCGTTCTTTTTAGGATAAAAATAATTAATTCCAAAAATCTGTTTTTTCTTTTATTCCGATGGAAGATGCTTTGAAGACAGGAGATTTTCCTTGTTTTCTTTGTGCAATATAATCATCCAGTGCGTTGAGTGCGTGTTTTCCAAGAATGACGATTACAGGAAGGTTGATCAATGCCATGATTCCCATAAGCACATCGGATAAGTTCCATACAAGACTGAAATCGAGTAAAGAACCGAAGAATACAACAATGCATGCAACAATTCGGAAAATATTAAGTGCCAATTTGCTCAGTGTACGGTTTGCAATATAATTCAAACAGCCTTCGCAGTAGAAAAGGTTACCAAGAAGTGTTGTAAATGCAAAGAGCAGGAGCGAACAAGTAATAAAGTATGGACCAAATTGTCCAAATGTAGAAGCAAGTGCAGTTTGTACAAAAGGTGCCCCTGTTAATTCTGCGGATGGAGTGATTCCGCTGCTTAAGCACATCATAGCAGTCGCTGTACAGATTAAGATTGTATCGATAAATACGCTAAGCATCTGAACGAGTCCCTGTTTTACTGGATGCGATACGTTTGCAGCTGCGGCAGCATTTGGTGCAGAACCTACACCAGCTTCATTTGAGTACAATCCACGTTTGATTCCCTGCATCATGGCAGATCCTGCAAAACCACCAAAGATTGCTTTGAAATCAAAAGCAGAAACAAAAATATTTTTAAATACCATAGGCAGTGTTTCAATGTTTAAAATCATTGTAAAAAGTGCCATGATGATATAAGTGACCCCCATTATAGGAACAAGAACTCCAGTAACTTTTACGATACGTTTTCCACCGCCGAGAACACAGATTCCGACAAGTACGGCGATGACTGCACCACAGATCATAGGAACATGAGATGTTGCAGGATCACCATAAAATTTGTATCCGGATAAACTTGTTACAAGATTATAGGAACATAACATATTGAATCCGATTGCATAAGTCGCAATCAAAGCAACAGAGAAAACGATTCCTAACCATCTGCTGTGGAGTGCTGCTTCTATATAATAAGAAGGACCACCATAGCTGTCTCCGTTAGCATCTTTTTTCTTATAAATCTGAGCAAGAGTACTTTCGATGAAGGCAGATGCGCCACCAACGATTGCAATGATCCACATCCAAAAGACTGCTCCGTAACCGCCGATCGCGATTGCATTCGCTACACCGACGATATTACCAGTACCAACACGGCTGGCTGTAGAGACCATCAATGCTTGAAATGCGGAAACAGAATCTTTGTTAGCACTTTTTTCAGTTACAAGATGGATTGATTCACCAAGCATTCTAAATTGAACAAATTTTGTTCGGAATGTAAAGTATAGTCCAACAGCAAGAAGCAGGATGATCAAAAGATAGCTGTACATGAAGTTGCTGATTGATTCGATTAAAGTAGAAATAAATTCATACATCCATTTAATACCTCTTTCTATAAAATTTTAGGTTTGAATATTTATAATAACATGAATTAAAAAAATATACTACAAAAAGATGAATGTATATTATTTTTCTAATCCTAAAAATTTGCGGACTTTTGAAAAGTCGCGAAGTTCATTGGCTTGATAGATATCAATATAATTCCAGTTTTCGCTTCGGTCTTTGAATGCAGGGAAAAGAAATCCCCATTCTGGTTTTCCTGGTTCATAATCGCCATTTACTGGACAAACAGCACAGATCAGATATTCAAAAATTTCTTCAGATTCCCATAAACGTTCATGGTCGGAAGTTTTTGCAGGAATATCGTAACGATCATGAAAGATAAATATACCATAATCATGTCGTGCAGGATAGACTTCGGAAAACATTTCATAAAAGATCTCCATGATCCCGTCATTTTTTAATCCACAAGATTTCATACCGAGGAGCAGTCGGAAAATACTGTCTTGTCCCATTGCTTCTTTAGGAAATCTATAACGTTTGAGATTTACATTTGTTTTGGAATAAGGAATTGCTTTTGCAATTGCTAAGTTGCGTGAGCGATCCGTTGCACTTAAGTTTAAAAAGTTTGTATTAAAAGTTCCGTCGATAAAACCGTCCGAGTCAATATAAGCACCAGCGATGCGAGTCATAGAAGTGCGGGCGAGTGTCATACGACGAGTGAGTTCCATCATATCTTCTCGATTGATCATGATAAGTTTTAGCCTCTCTTTAAGATTATTATTTTATAGTTATATTAAAGAGAATCTGATATAATAGCAAGAGAGTATTTTTGAAAAATCCGAAAATCAGATGGAAGTGGAAGAAAAATGATTATGTATTGACAGGATTTAAGAAAAAAGACAGGGTTGAAAAAATACTTGATTAAAAAGTAAGGTAAAAAATCATATGGAAAAGGTTAATGATAAAGAAGTCATTGAATTGGCTTTGGATGCTGGGCATATTTTGTTAGAAAATGGTGCGGAGATCTCTCGTGTTGAAGAAACGATCGAGAGGATCAGTCGCCATTACGGTGTACATTCAGAAAGTGAATTTGTTCTTAGTAATGGAATTTTCATTACGGCTGGTGATGAAAAAGAAGGATTTTTTGCAAAAGTCCAGCATATACCGGTAAGTGGAACACATTTAAATAAAGTTGTTGCAGTTAATCAATTGTCAAGAGAGATTGTGGCAGGAAAATATACAGTCCAAGAAGCAAGAGAAGAATTGGAACGGATCAAAAAGGAACCGGGAAAAAAAGCCTGTATATTGATCTTTGCATCTGGTATTGGAAGTGCAGCATTTACTTATCTATTTGGTGGAAGTTTGGAAGATACATTTGCAGCTTTTATCGTAGGGGTGCTCCTTTATGTTTATTTGTTGTTTTTTTGTAAAAAACATTTACGGAAGTTGATGACAAATATAACAGGAGGAATCGTATTGACAATCCTATGTGGAGTTCTTAGAAAAATTGGGATAGGAGAACATTTGGAGTTTATGATCATAGGTTCAATCATGCCGTTGATTCCAGGGTATGCATTTACAAATGCAATCCGTGAGATTGCAGATGGAGATTATATTTCAGGATCCGTGCGAATGTTAGATGCGTTACTTATCTTCGTCTGTATTGCGATAGGAGTAGGACTTGGCGTATCATTTCTGAATCATACGATGGGAGGTGTGCTGTTATGACTTTGTTGTTGGAAGTTTTGGCAGCAGCGATCGGAACCGTTGCATTTTCAGCTATTTTTGGTGTGCCGGCTAAGTTTTATTCGTATTGTGGATTGATTGGTGGAATCGGTTGGGCAGTGTATGGCTTGATCATATCGAATGAGTCTGTTGTGGCAGCATCGTTTTGTGCTACATTTGTAGTCGTTTTCTTGTCACGCCTTGCAGCGGTGTGGAAACATTGTCCCGTATCTATTTTTTTGGTATCTGGAATTTTCCCTCTTGTGCCGGGAGCGTCAGTGTATTGGACAGCATATTATCTTGTAACAGACCAAGTAATGCTTGGTTTAGAAAAAGGATATTTGGCTGTAAAGGTTGCATTTGCGATTGTACTAGGAATTATCTGTGTATTTGAGATTCCTCAGAAATTCTTTAAATGGATGATCTGGTGGGAGAAAAAAGAATAATGTTAAAATATTTCTTGCATATGTAAGTGTATAGAACTATAATGTACTTAATTGAAAGGAAAATCTTCGGGGTAGGGTTTAATTCCCAACCGGCGGTAAAGTCCGCGACCCGCTTTTGGCGGCTGAACTGGTGACTCTTGTGAAAAGAGAATTCCAGTACCGACAGTAAAGTCTGGATGAGAGAAGAGATGTGCAGAAATAGGTATCAAAGCCCCGGAACTAAGTTCTGGGGCTTTTCTATTTATAAGAGAGCACAGCTTCCGAGAAGAGTTTCTTTCTTTAAAAATCATTTTATAGGAGAGAAAAATATGGCTACAAACTCACAGACAATGACAAACAAAAAAACAACGACTTCTGTACGAAAACTCGTTCAGATCGGGATGCTTTCAGCAATTGCAGTGGTATTGATGTTATTTGAAATTCCGCTTCCATTTGCTCCGTCCTTTTACGAGATTGATTTCAGTGAAGTTCCGGTTATGATCGGATGTTTTGTTATGGGACCGGCTGCTGGTGCTGTGATCGAGCTGATTAAGATTTTATTGAACTTGATCATTAACGGAACGATAACTGCTGGTGTTGGGGAAGCAGCAAATTTTGTGATTGGATGCTGCATGTGCGTACCAGCAGGTTTAATCTACAAATACCGCCGTACAAGAAACGGTGCATTGCTTGGAATGATCGTAGGAACATTAGTCATGACAATTGTAGGATGCTTTATCAATGCATATATCATGCTTCCAACATATGCGGCAGCATTTCAGATGCCAATTGATTCACTTGTCGCAATGGGAACTGCGATCAATGCGAATATTACGGATTTGTTTACATTTGTAGTATTAGCAGTAGCACCATTTAACTTGTTGAAAGGGGGTCTTGTTTCATTGATCGTATATCTGATCTATAAAAAAATCAGACCAATTTTTAAGATGTAACAAACTCTTTTCAATTAAATAAAAAAGTGTTATCATAAATATATGCGAGTACGTTTATAAGGAGGAAACAATGCGAATGAAAACATTGATCAAAAACGGAAATATTGTTTCTACATCAGAGACATATACTGCAGATATTTTAATTGAAGATGAAAAGATCGTAAGCATCGGAAAAGATCTTACAGTAGAAGATGCTGCTGTGATCGATGCATCCGGAAAGTATGTGATTCCAGGTGCAGTTGATGTACATACACATATGGATATTGATGTAGGGATTGCAAGATGTATTGATGATTTCTATACAGGAACAGTAGGTGCAGCATGTGGCGGAACAACATCGATCGTTGACCATATGGGATTTGGCCCAGCAGGTGTTCCATTACATCATCAGTTCCATGAATATGAAAAATTGGCAGGCGGAAAGGCTGTGATCGACTATGGTTTCCATGGTGTAGCACAGCATATTGATGATTCTATCATTGAAGAACTCGGAACAATGATGGATGACGGAATCCAGAGTGTAAAAGTATATCTTACATATGGGTTCAAACTGAATGATGCAGAAGTACTTCAGGTTCTTCGTAAGATGAAAGAGATCGGTGGTATCACAGCATTCCACTGTGAGAACCATGATGTTGTTGAATTTATGAAACATGAAAATCATGAAAAAGGAAATCTTGAAACAATCTATCATGCAAAGAGCCGTCCAAATGAAGTAGAAGCAGAAGCAGTTGACAGAGTACTTCGTCTTGCACGTCTTGCTGGTGATGCGCCTGTATTTATCGTACATACATCAGCAAAAGAAAGTTTGGATGTAATCCGTGAAGCAAGAAAGATGGGACAGAAGAACATTTTTGTTGAAACTTGTCCACAGTATCTGACATTGACAGAAGATCGTTATAATGATGCAGATGGTTTGAAATATGTAATGTCTCCACCTCTTCGTACACAGGAAGATATCGATGCATTATGGGAAGCTATGGCAGATGGTACGATCCAGGTTGTAGCAACAGACCATTGTCCATTCTCATACGCAGAACAGAAACAGGCTGGAAAAGATGACTTTACACTTTGTCCAAATGGAGCTCCAGGTGTTGAAGAAAGACTTTCTATGATGTTCTCTGAAGGTGTTATGAAAGGAAAGATCAGCATTAACAAATTAGTTGAAACATGCTGTACAAATCCAAGTAAGATCTATGGTCTGGAAGAAAAAGGAAGCTTGCTTCCAGGAATGGATGCTGACCTTGTGATTATCGATCCAGAAAAATCTTACACTATGACTTATGATCGTATTCATGGTGCAGTTGATTACACAATGTATGAAGGAAAAGAAGTACAGGGTGAGATCGAACTTGTTATGCAGCGTGGTAATGTGATCGCAAAAGATAATGAGTTTGTTGGAGAAAAAGGTGCCGGCAGATTTATTCATAGAAAACCTTATAAAGAAGCTTAATTGTTTTATCAGGCAGGGAACATTGCTAGGTAAAGCATTTTGCGGACAGCAATAAAGCAAATATTATAAAAATAGTAAAGACTCCTCATAATCATGAGGGGTCTTTCAGAAATTATGAACATATTTACGAAAGGGAGTAGTATTTATGAAGTACGATTTTACAACGATCATGGATCGTTCTGGAAAAGATTCGATCGCGGTTGATATGATCCCATATAAAGATGTAAAGATAAAAGAAGGCTTCAGTAAGATTCCAATGTGGGTTGCTGATATGAACTTTGCAACAGCACCTACGATTCAAGAGGCAATGATCGAACGTATCAAACATCCAGCATTTGGATATTTCCCACTGAGAGATGAATATTTCGATTCTATTATCGAGTGGCAGAAAAACCAGTTCGGTGTAACAGGACTTACAAAAGAATGTATCGGATATGAGAATGGTGTATTAGGCGGAGTGATGAGTGCACTTGGTGTATATTGTTCTCAAGGAGATAAGGTACTTGTTCATGCTCCGACATATGTTGGATTTACAAATAGTCTGACAAATGCAGGATATAAGATTGTACACAGTCCACTTGTCCGTGATGAAGAAGGCGTTTGGCGAATGGACTTTGAAGATATGGAAGAGAAGCTGAAAAGTGAACATATTCATGCGGCAATTCTTTGTTCTCCACATAATCCATGCGGAAGAGTATGGGAGAGATGGGAACTTGAGAAGGCTTATGCATTGTATGAAAAGTATGATGTAAAAGTTGTTTCTGATGAAATCTGGTCCGATCTGACATTAAAGGGCTATCATCACATTCCTTCACAGACTGTATCAGAATATGCAAAGATGAATACGGTTGCAATGTATGCACCGACAAAAACATTTAATCTTGCAGGTCTTGTAGGAAGTTATCATATTATTTACAATCCAACACTTCGTGACAGAGTAGAAAAAGAATCTTCATTATCTCATTATAATATGGGAAATGTTCTGTCTATGCATGCACTGATCGGTGCTTATAGACCGGAAGGTTATGAATGGCTGGAAGAACTTCGGGAAGTACTTACTGGTAATGCAGAATATGCATATGATTACATAACAGAACATTTCGAAGGAGTTACACTTGCAAAACCACAGGGAACTTACATGTTATTCCTCGATTGCACAGAATGGTGTGAAAAACATGGAAAAACAATCGATGAATTGTTGAAAAGTGGTGTGGAAGTTGGCGTGATTTGGCAGGATGGACGTCCATTCCATGGTCCATTCGGAATCCGTATGAATCTAGCAGTGCCAAGATCACTGGTAGAAGAGGCGATGCAGAGATTAGACAAATATGTTTTTCATGCATAATTGTCTTTGATATAAAATGAGTTTGAGGGGGAACGCGGTCTGTCTTAATCTCTGAGACCGCATAAAAATATTGTAGGAGAAAGGAGTTGTACAATGTTTCGAACTATTTTAAAAGAAGTGAAAGAGTACAAAAATGCTTCTATCGCAACACCAATCTATATGATTCTTGAAGTAATGATGGAAACAATGATACCATTTTTGATGGCTTCAATTATCGATGATGGTGTAAATGCAGGAGACATGAACCACATTTACAAAGTGGGCGCCTGTATGATCATAGCAGCAGCGATTGGTCTGTTTGGTGGTCTGATGGGCGGACGTTATGGTGCGAAAGCATCAGCGGGTTTAGCTAAGAATCTGCGAGAAGCAATGTTTAATAGGATTCAGACATTCTCATTTCAGAATATCGATCATTTTAGTACAGCAGGGCTTGTAACCCGTTTAACAACAGATGTAACTAATGTGCAGAATGCATACCAGATGGCATTGCGTATGGGAATCCGTGCTCCGATCAGTATGATCTGTGCAATGTCAATGGCATTTGTAATTAACGGAAAATTGGCATCAATCTATTTGATAGCGGTAATTTTACTTGCGATGATTTTATTTGTATTGATTCGTCATACAATAGCATATTTTGAACAGGCGTTTCCAAAGTATGATGCGTTGAACGAATCTGTACAGGAAAATGTTTCTGCAATTCGAGTTGTGAAAGCGTACGTGCGTGAACCACAGCAGATTTCTAAATTTAAAACTGCAAGTAACAATATTTATAAGATTTTTTCAAAAGCAGAGAGCAATGTTATATTGAATACACCGATCATGATGTTTACAGTATATTCTTGTATCCTTTTAATCAGTTGGTTTGGTGCGAAGATGATCGTTGTAGATTCACTCACAACAGGTGAGCTTATGAGTCTTCTTACATATTGTATGAATATTTTGATGAATCTTATGATGCTTTCAATGGTATTCGTAATGCTTTCAATGAGTATGGCAAGTATTCGTCGTATTTCAGAAGTGTTGAATGAAGAAAGCAGTATTCATAATCCAGAAGAACCTGTTTATGAAGTGAGAGATGGAAGTATTCAGTTCAAAGATGTGAATTTTGCATATGGAGAAGGTTCAGAAGAATTTGTATTAAAAGATATCAATCTTGATATTAAATCAGGAGAAACAATCGGTGTGATTGGTGGAACAGGTAGTGCTAAGACAAGTCTTGTAAATCTGATCAGCCGTTTGTATGATGTATCATCTGGTGAAGTGGTTGTCGGAGGAAAGAACGTAAAAGATTATGATATGGATAGCCTTCGTAATCAGGTTGCAGTAGTATTACAGCAGAATGTTTTATTCACAGGAACGATACTTGATAACCTTCGTTGGGGTAAAAAAGATGCGACAGGGGAAGAATGTCGTAGAGTCTGTGAACTCGCATGTGCAGATGAGTTTATCGAACGTTTTCCTGAAAAATATAATACAAAGATTGAACGTGGCGGTAATAACGTTTCTGGTGGACAGAAGCAGCGACTCTGTATTGCGAGAGCATTGCTGAAACAGCCTAAGATTTTGATTTTGGATGATAGTACAAGTGCGGTTGATACAGCAACAGATGCGAAGATCAGACGTGCATTCCGTGAAGAAATCCCAGATACAACAAAGATTATTATTGCGCAGCGTGTTGCTAGTGTTCAGGATGCTGACCGTATTATTGTTATGGAAGAAGGTCGTGTGAACGGATTTGGCACACATGAAGAATTGCTTAAAACAAATGAAATCTATCGTGAAGTTTATGAATCTCAGACCAAAGGTGGCGGAGATTTTGATGAGAATGGAGGTGAATGATCATGGCAGGTCCACAGGGAAGAGTACCAAGAGGAGCAAGACCAAAAGTAGAAAATCCAGGAAAAATTCTGAAACGTTTGATGTTTTATGTTTTTAAAGAATATAAGATTCATTGCCTGTTCGTGTTCATTTTCATTTTAGTAGGTGTACTTGCGAATGTGCAGGGAACAATGTTTATGCAGAAGTTGATTGATGAATATATCACACCATTCCTTTTATCCGACAATCCTAACTTTACACCACTTGCAAAAGCGATTGGAAAAGTTGCGGTATTTTATCTGATTGGTGTAGCATCAACTTATACATATAACCGAATCATGATAATAGTTACGCAGGGAACTTTGAGAAATTTGCGAAATGAACTTTTCGGACATATGCAGAGTTTACCAATCAAATATTTTGATACACATGCACATGGAGATATCATGTCTGTTTATACAAATGATATTGATACACTTCGTCAGATGATCAGTCAGAGTATTCCGCAGATCATTAACAGTGCATTTACAATTGTTAGTGTATTTATCAGTATGTTAGTACTTAGCATCCCATTGACATGTGTGACATTGTTGATGGTTTCTATCATGCTTTTATGTGCGAAGAAAGTAACTGGAGAAAGTGGAAAATATTTCTTAAAACAGCAGAAAGACCTTGGTGCTGTAAATGGCTATATCGAAGAAATGATGGATGGTCAGAAAGTAGTAAAAGTATTCTGTTATGAAGAAGAGAATAAGAAACGATTTAAAGAACTTAACGATGAGCTTTACTTGAGTGCAGACCGTGCGAATACATTTGTAAACTTATTAGGACCGATCAATGCACAACTTGGTAATATTAGCTATGTAGTTTGTGCCATCGTTGGAGGTGGTCTTGCATTGAGTGGAATTGGAGGACTTACTCTCGGAAAGCTTGCAAGTTTCTTGACATTTAATAAGAGCTTTAATATGCCAATCAATCAGGTTAGCCAGCAGTTGAATTCAATTGTAATGGCACTGGCTGGTGCAGATCGTATCTTCAAATTGTTGGATGAAGAACCAGAAGTTGATGAAGGAACAATTACTCATGTAAATGCAAAGAAAGAAAACGGTCAGATGGTTGAAGTAGATTACAGAACAGGTCAGTGGGCATGGAAATGTACAAAAGAAGATGGTTCTGTAGAATACAGAGAACTGAAAGGAAATGTTGTATTTAAAGATGTTGATTTTGGATACAATGAAGATAAGACAGTTCTTCATGATATCAATCTTGAAGCAAAGCATGGTCAGAAGATTGCCTTTGTAGGTTCTACAGGTGCTGGAAAAACAACAATTTTGAACCTTGTAAATCGTTTTTATGATATTCAAAAGGGACAGATCATCTATGATGGATTTGATACAAAAGATATGAAGAAAGAGAATCTTCGTAAATCCTTTGGTATTGTATTGCAGGATACACATTTGTTTACTGGTACAGTAAGTGAAAATATCCGTTTTGGTCGTCCAGATGCAACCGATGAAGAGATTATCGAAGCAGCAAAATTGGCAAATGCAGATGGATTTATCCGCAGACTTCCAGAAGGATATAACACAATGCTGACTGGAGATGGTGCAAACTTGAGCCAGGGACAGAGACAGCTTCTTGCGATCGCTCGTGCGCTTATCTCTAATCCACCAGTTCTTGTACTTGACGAAGCAACAAGTTCAATTGATACAAGAACAGAACGTATCATTCAGGAAGGTATGGATCGACTGATGGAAGGTCGTACAACATTTATTATTGCACATAGACTTTCTACAGTAAGAAATTCAGACTGTATCATGGTATTGGAACAGGGAAGAATCATTGAGCGTGGAACACACGATGAATTGATTGCAAAAGAAGGAAGATACTATCAGTTGTATACTGGAAGTGCTGCGAAAGCAAAATAAAGAGAAGAAAGGCTGTGGTTATTCCACAGCCTTTTTTTCATTTTCAATAATCTCATCCCAGTTTATCTTTTTATCTTTAAAATAATATTCTCTGTCATGATCATTGATTTCTCGAAGTACATGGCAAGGATTTCCAACAGCGATCACATTGCTTGGCAAATCTTTTGTGACAATACTTCCGGCACCGATTACGACATTATCTCCAATCGTTACGCCAGGAACAATGATAACACCTGCACCGAGCCAGCAGTTTTTCCCGATGTGTACAGGCGCATTGTACTGATAAGCTTTCTGGCGAAGTTCAGGAAGAAGAGGATGTCCAGCAGTAGCGATTGTTACATTTGGTCCGAACATTGTATAGTCACCAACATAAATGTGTGTGTCATCTACTAAAGTGAGATTAAAGTTTGCATAAATTCCTTTTCCGAAATGTGTAAAATGTCCGCCCCAGTTTGAATGAAGTGGTGGTTCAATATAACAATCGTCACCGATTTCTGCAAACATCTCTTTTAACAATGCTGTTCGTTTTTCAAATTCAGATGGCCTTGTCTGATTATAATCATAAAGTTTTTCTAGACAGAGTGTTTGTTCTGCCATAATCTCGTCATCACCAGGCAGATAAAGTTCGGTTGTGTGCATTTTGTCTTTCATACTCATAGTACGATCCTCCTAAAAAATATTTTATGCTCTTTCAATTAAGATTTTTAAATAGTCATTGCTGACTTTTTCTTTATCATTGGCTAAGAGTCCACCAATGTCTGCATAACAAATTCGATATGGTTTATTGCTATTCAGAAAATTTTTCGTTTCCATAATAAGATTGCCTTCAGCGGGACCTCCTCCAACTGTTCCGACAAGATAACCATCTTCGTACACGATCATTTTGGCTCCAGCTTTTCGAGGTGTGATTCCATGATTTTCAAGAATTGTAAAAATTGCTTTTTTCATATTCTTTCTATCGTCAGGAAGATCAGCAAGATGTTTGATAACTCGCATATCAATATCGGAGCGGATCGTACGTTCTTTTGTGTCTGCGGATAAGCGCTTTGTCTGAATAATCTGTGCAAGGATTGCAATCGCGATTTCTTCTGGTGTGACTGCACCGATATCAAGTCCAACAGGGGAATGAATCTGTGACATCCATTCTTCCTCAATTCCATCTTCAGAAAGCTGTTCTGTCAATTCTCGCATACGTCTTCTAGAAGCAAGAATACCAAGATAAGCACTACGTTCTTGTTTATAAAGTGCCTTTAAACACATCTTGTCATAAAAATGTCCACGTGTCAGAAGTACAATATAGTCGGAAGAAGTAACCGTCAAGGAGTCAATCACAGTGTCAAATTGTTCGCAGTACACTTTTGTGGCCCATGGAAAACGTTCCTTATTTCCAAATTCCGGTCTGTCCTCTGTTACGATTACAGAAAATCCAATCTTTGCTGCGATTTCTGAGAGAATATGTGCAACATGTCCACCACCGAAAATAAGAAGACGTTCCTCTTTAAAATATGGCTCAGCAATGAGTGTTTTGTCATTTTCATTCAGAAGCATTGGACGGCATTCTTGAAAACATAAACTTGATATCGGATTAGAGGTTGTATCCGATTGTAGAACAAGTTTTTTCTCAATAGAATCTGTCAATGTTGTGAGGATAACAGCTTGCTGCTCTTCTTCTAAAGTGTTCAATAACTGTTTATAAATCGTATTCATAAATCAATAACCTAACCTGTGTATCATATTGAAAATATTTTAGCATAATTGGACGAAATAAACTACATAAGACGTTTAAAAAGAATGAGAAAGAGTGAAAAATAATGAAAAGGTGAGAGTGTGAAAAAGAATGAAAAAGCGAGAGTTGTATAAAAAAACAATTTGTGATATTCTACGAAAGTTGAAATTTGAACAAGAAACTTAGAGACTTTCGTCTCGTATAGACAGTTACTATAAAGATTTAAGAGGAAATTGAATGAAACACTTAAGTTATTCGATACAAGATATTTGTAGTATTGCAATCATGACAGCGGTCACAGTAGTTATGGCACAGATTTCGATTCCAATGCCTATCGGAGTACCGCTTACGCTGCAGACCTTTGCTGTTACATTAACTGCAATCATTCTTGGGGCAAGAAAAGGAATGTTTGCAATGATCATATATATACTGTTGGGAGCAGTTGGTGTACCGGTATTTTCAAATTTTTCAGGAGGAGTTTATCATTTACTAGGTCCGACAGGAGGATTTTTGTTTTCGTTTCCGGTGATGGCTTGGCTGATTGGATGGGGAATTGAACATAAAAGTAGGAAAGGTGTATTTTCTGTTATGCTTGTGTTCGGAACGGTTGTGAATTTGTTCGTGGGTTCTGTATATTACAGTTTTATAATGAAAACTCCATTGGCGGCAGCATTGGCAGTCTGTATGATTCCATTTCTTCCATTGACAGTTGTGAAAGCTGTGGCGGCAGCAGGACTTGGGATAAAACTTCGGAGGAGATTAAGATTTATAAAAGGATAAATGTGAGGTGTCATAGAGAAAATGAAAACTCCCCAAGGATATCGGAAAATTAACTAGATATTCTTGGGGAGATTTTTGTTATAGAATATTTGAAGTAATCTGCTTGCAAATAGATGTTTCCTCAGATTTATTATTCTAAATATGCAAGATAATTATTTCTTTGTTGCAATAAATGACATCTCTACCTTACATTCACCAGCAATGCTTACATCACCAAAGCAGATTCTTGCAGGAAGTTTATCTTTTTTGAAATGCTTTACATATTCTTCGTTCATCGCATCTTTGTATTCCCATTTTGATACAAGTACATCTGCTTTTACAACATGATCCATATCAGAACCATATTGTTCAAGGATGACTTTCAAGTTATCAAGGATTCTTTTTGTTTCAAATGTAATATCACCATATGCTTCATCTCGAGTAGAGAGATCTTCGGATACAAGTCCAGATAAGAAAAGGTATTTGTCCTCTGTTATTACGATATCGCTGTATGGCTGGTCTTCATCTTCTATGAAAATAATGTGTTTGTTTTCCATAATAAAATCCCCTTTCGCAAAAATATTTCATAAATATATCTTCCCAAATCTGTGAATGAAAGTCAATAAAATGTTTTGAGTTTGTGGATAAGAAAAAATACAGAAAAAATGTTAGAGACTGCGATAGAATAATTGCTATAATGCCCTGACTTGTGTTATCATGGAATTAAGTATGTGACACTTGTCATGATACATTTTTTGAAATGTAATTGCTAAGGCATTCGTAATTTAAGGAGGAAAAAGGCAATGATCAACAAATTAGTTGCAAACATCAAAAAAACAGGGGCTCCAATAGTAGTAGGTCTTGATCCAATGCTCAACTATATTCCAGAACATGTGCAGAAAAAAGCATTTGCAGAATATGGAGAAACTTTGGAAGGGGCTGCGGAAGCAATCTGGCAGTTCAATAAAGAAATCGTAGACAAAACTTATGATCTTATTCCAGCAGTAAAACCACAGATCGCTATGTATGAACAGTTTGGTGTACCAGGCGTTGCTGCATTTAAGAAAACAGTAGATTATTGTAAAGAAAAAGGTCTTGTTGTAATCGGTGATATCAAACGTGGTGATATCGGTTCTACATCTGCAGCATATGCAGTAGGACATCTTGGAAAAGTAAAAGTTGGAAGTAAAGAATATGTTCCATTTGATGAAGATTTCGCAACTGTAAATCCATATCTTGGATCTGATGGTGTGAATCCATTTGTAAAAGTTTGTCAGGAAGAAAAGAAAGGTCTCTTTATCCTTGTAAAAACATCAAATCCATCGAGTGGAGAATTCCAGGATCAGCTGATCAACGGACGTCCTTTGTATGAATTAGTTGGCGAAAAAGTTGCTGAATGGGGCTCACAGTGCATGGGTGATGAATACAGCTACATCGGAGCAGTAGTAGGTGCTACATATCCAGAGATGGGAAAAGTTCTTCGTAAAGTGATGCCAAAATCATATATCCTTGTTCCAGGTTATGGCGCACAGGGTGGACAGGGCAAAGACCTTGTACATTTCTTTAATGAAGATGGACTTGGTGCGATCGTAAACTCTTCAAGAGGAATCATCGCTGCTTACAAACAGGAAGCATATGCAAAATTCGGTGCTGAAAACTTTGGTGATGCATCAAGAGCAGCAGTTGAAGCTATGGTAGCTGATATCCAGGGTGCGCTTAACGCAGCAAAATAAGAGCGGATAATGTGTCTGCTTCGTGCATTTGCACAGATTATTATCTAAAGGAGACAAAACAATGTCTAATAAACGTAAAGAAATCGCAACAGTAGTATCGCAGGAATGTATTGCAAAAGATATTTACAGTATGTGGATCCAGACAGCAGAGATTGCAGAGCTGGCAGTTCCTGGACAGTTTATTTCTGTATATACAAAAGACGGAAGTAAACTTCTTCCAAGACCAATCAGTCTTTGTGAGATTGATAAAGAGAAAAAACAGCTTCGTATCGTTTATCGTGTGACTGGTGAAGGAACAGGTACAGAAGAATTTTCAAAATTGACAGCAGGAGATTCAATCGATATCATGGGACCTTTGGGAAATGGTTTCCCATTAGATGCTGCAAAAGGGAAAAAGACATTTTTGATCGGTGGTGGAATCGGTGTTCCTCCAATCCTTGAGCTTGCAAAACAGTTGGATGCGGATAATCAGATCGTTATGGGTTATCGTGATGAGCAGTTCCTGACAGAAGAATTTGAAAAATGTGGTAAAGTATATATTGCAACAGAAGACGGAAGTGCAGGTACAAAAGGAAATGTTCTCGATGCGATTAAAGAGAATGCTTTGACTGCAGATATTATCATGGCATGTGGTCCAACTCCAATGCTCCGTGCATTGAAACAGTATGCATTGGATAATGATATTGTGTGCTATGTTTCTATGGAAGAAAAAATGGCATGTGGTATTGGTGCTTGTCTTGCGTGTGTATGTCAGTCAAAAGAAAAAGACCATCATTCAAATGTACATAACAAACGTGTCTGCAAAGACGGTCCTGTATTCTTAGCTACGGAGGTGGAATTATAATGAACATGCGTGTAAATATTGCTGGTGTTGAATGGAATAATCCGGTTACAGTAGCTTCAGGAACATTTGGTTCAGGTGCAGAATATTGCGATTTTGTAGATCTGAATAAAATCGGTGCGGTTACAACAAAAGGTGTGGCTAATGTACCATGGCCAGGAAACCCAACACCACGTATCGCAGAAACTTATGGCGGCATGATGAATGCGGTAGGTCTTCAGAACCCAGGAATCGATCTTTTCTGCAAGAGAGATATTCCATTTTTGAAACAGTATGATACAAAGATCATTGTAAATGTGTGCGGAAGAAGTACAGAAGATTATTGTGAAGTTGTAGAACGTCTTGCTGATGAACCAGTGGATATGTTAGAGATTAATATCTCATGTCCAAACGTAAAAGAAGGTGGGATTGCATTTGGCCAGAATCCACAGGCAGCAGAAGCGATTACAAAAGCAGTGAAAAAATACGCAAAACAGCCAGTGATCATGAAACTTAGTCCAAATGTAACAGATATCACAGAGATGGCAAGAGCAGTTGAAGCTGGTGGAGCAGATGCTGTGTCATTGATCAATACATTAACAGGTATGAAGATCGATATTGAACGTCAGAAATTTGCAGTGGCAAATAAAACTGGTGGTGTATCAGGTCCAGCGATCAAACCAATCGCTGTTCGCATGGTATATCAGGTTGCAAATGCGATCAAACTTCCAATCATCGGAATGGGTGGTATTTCTTGTGCAGCAGATGCGATCGAATTTATGCTTGCAGGTGCATCAGCAGTTTCTGTAGGAACAGCAAACTTTGTAAATCCAATGGTAACAGAAGAGATCGTAGCAGGAATCGAAGATTATATGATCAGACATAAGATTGAAAATATCAGTGATATCGTTGGAATCGTAAAATAATTCTTGTAAAATATTTTATTAAATATAAAAGGAGAATGTGGAAATGGAACAGTATAAAAAAGAGTTTATCGAATTTATGGTAGAAAGTGATGTACTCAAATTTGGAGAATTTACATTAAAGAGCGGAAGAAAATCTCCATTTTTCATGAATGCAGGGGCATATGTAACAGGTTCACAGTTAAAAAAACTTGGTGAATACTATGCAAAAGCAATTTACGATGCATATGGAACAGATTTTGATGTTCTTTTTGGACCTGCATACAAAGGAATTCCTTTGGCAGTAATCACAGCAATCGCATTTAGTGAATTATATGGAAAAGAAATTCGTTACTGTTCAGACCGTAAAGAAGAAAAAGACCACGGTGCAGATAAAGGAAGTTTCCTTGGAAGCAAATTAAAAGATGGAGACAGAGTTGTTATGATCGAAGACGTTACAACATCTGGAAAATCTATGGAAGAAACAGTTCCAAAAGTACGTGGGGCAGCAAATGTAGAAATCAAAGGTCTTATGGTTTCACTTGACCGTATGGAAGTTGGTAAAGGTGGAGTGAAATGTGCATTAGAAGAAGTAAAAGATCTTTATGGATTCGAAACAAATGCAATCGTATCTATGGCAGAAGTTGTTGAATGTCTGTACAACAAAGAATGCAACGGTAAAGTTGTGATCGATGATACGATCAAAACAGCAATTGATGCATATTACGAACAGTATGGTGCAAAATAAATAGAATGATTCACAACGCAGGAGATATCAAGTGGATATTTCCTGCGTTTTTTCTTTGGAAGGTGAATAAGTTGTTTGTTTTCTAGAGAACAATGATTTGAGCAGTGATATAAAAATAAAATGAAAAGAAAAAATGTGAAGGGTTTATGAAATTATGAATCCCTTATTTCAATAAAAATAGATTTGTGTTATATTATTAAAAGAAAAATGTAAGCGGGAGGCAGGAAAATGGAAAGAGCGTATAAAACAATGACATCAGCTGGAGCTATGAATATTGCGATGGGAATTGTTGTGATCTGTGTGGGTCTTGCAGCAGGAATTATTTCAGTGATCAACGGTGCACGTTTGATGATGCATAGAAATGAACTTACATTTTAATAAATAGAGACGAGTAATAAGCAGAGAGGTAAACATTTGAAAAAGAAACAGGCAAAATGGATTCATTTTCTAGGGAAAGTTCTGTTTGTTTTCTATATTATTTTTTTGGTCTATTTTTTGTGTTTTGCTGAATGGTATGGACGAACAGGTGATCTTGGGACATACAGATATAATCTTGTACCTTTGAAAGAGATAAAACGTTTTTGGGAATATCGTGAAACATTAGGTTTATTTGCAGTATTTACCAACTTAGTTGGGAATATATTGATTTTTGTTCCGTATGGATTTTTAATATCGATGTTTACATACAAGGGAAGGTTTGGCAGAGTATTTCTGTGGAGTTTTGGACTTTGTATGGGAGTAGAATTGTTTCAATTAGTCACTAGAGTTGGTAGTTTTGATGTGGATGATCTTATTTTAAATACTTTAGGTGGTGTGATTGGATGGTTCATTTTTGAAATATGTAATATAATCAGGAGAGTGAGATATGTCCGGAATCAAAAAAAGTTCAAAACAGCAGATTAGAATAGAAAAAAAGATTGGTAGTCAAAAGATAAATGGTATCAAGAAAAAACATTCTAAAATGGGGATGGTTTCCTGCGGGTTTGCAGGGACCGCCTTTTTGTTTCTTGGTATAGCGGTAATGATTTCGTTTTTTGAGGTGAAAGAGGGAACACGTCTGATTGGAGGCTTAGGAATCTGCTCTATTCTTCTGGCATTTATGGGAATCAAAGCTTCGATGAAAGGCAGAAGAGAAAGAGATCGAGGAAAATTGACTTGTAATATAGGAATGATAATGAATATTTTGCTACTGATCGGGTTAGTGATAATTTATATCATATAAATTAATGGTAAATCTTGTTTACGATCGGGGCGAGCAAAAAGTAGTTTGACAATATTGGTCGAACATGTAATGGGAGGAAAATTATACATGACATGGCAGATGCAGCAGGAAGAAAGAAATTCCGCATTTACTGAAAGACATGAGTTGACAATAGAGCGATTAAAAAGAATAGGGTTAGAAGATACAACACCAGAGTTGTTCAGGGAATACTTTCAATCCGGAGCAGCTTTTTTATTAAGATTAGAAGATATAAGAAAGATAATAGAAGATGGCATCTGGGATTCACTGAGCTTGGAAGAGATGAAGAAATACAATCATGAATTATATGAATCGATTCTTGATGAAAATTATCAGATGAGTTATGCAAATCCATCGCAGACGGCAAAACTCTTTGGAAAACAGATGGGACAGTTGTTAAGTCTGCTTAGTGCAGAAATCCGTGGAGGGATTCCGTATGCATTTGAGAATAATAAAGAATATTTAACAATATTACATGAACTTTTTATTGAAGTTTACAATTGTTTTGAGGAAGAAAATATACCAGATTGTAAGAATATTAAAAATATCATCTATTGGTATGCAAGTGATTATTGTGATGTGTTTTTGACAGAAAGAATAGAAGAACAGTTGTATCCAGAATATAGTTTTGCTTTAAATGTATTGATGAATGCGGATTTAGAGGATGATCGTTATTTATATCGATTTGGTGAATATATTACAGAAAATGAATTGGAAACAGCAAGATATCTTCGTTCGTTACCTGAAAATACGATCCAAAAGATGGCGGATGTATATACAGAAGGATATAGAGTAGGATTTGAAATTACTGGAAAAGATCTTTCGAAGAAAAAAACAGTAGATATTCGATATACATTGGGGTTTGAACGTGTTATAAAACTTGCGGTCGAGAATTTTAGAAAGATGGGGCTTGAGCCAGTGATTTATCGTGCGGCAGTAAGTGTGATCACGAAAAAAGAACAACACAAGATTGGGTATTATGGTGCGATCGCGAATAAACAGTATGAGTATGATCATCGTTCAGATCAGGCTATTTTTATGGATAAACGTTATATAGAACGTAAATTAGATGTATTAAAAAATACATTTGAAAAGAATAAAGAGCAGGCAGCTTATATGGGGGGACCAGCAGTAATAGAGATTTTTGGAGAACATCCATTTTCTCCAGAAGTGAATGAAAATGCACCAACATATGATGATGCTTTACGTGCACTTGTTCTTTTGTATGATAATAAGGCAGGTCAGATTACAAATCAATACATTATTGGTGAAGAAAGAAGTTTTACGATCGTAGCATATCCGGTACCAGAAATTGGAGAAGATTATAAAGCAATCTTTGAAGACACGATTCGGATCAATACGCTGGATGCAGATCTTTACAGAAATGTACAACAAACGATGATCAATGCTTTAGATCAAGGAACAGCAGTGCATATATTGGGTAAAGGAGATAACAAAACAGATTTAGTTGTACAATTGCATCCAATAAATGATCCAAAAAAAGAAACAATCTTTGAAAATTGTGTTGCAGATGTGAATATTCCAGTTGGAGAGGTGTTTACATCACCTGTGTTAGAAGGTACAGAAGGTCTATTAAATGTAAGCAAAGTATATCTTAACGAATTACAGTATCAAGATCTGAAGATTATCTTTAAGGATGGTATGATTGTTGATTATACTTGTGCAAACTTTGAAAATGAAGAGGATAATAAAAAGTATATTTATGATAATGTGTTATATAATCATGATACACTTCCGATGGGAGAGTTTGCGATTGGAACAAATACAACAGCATATGTTGTAGCTAAGAAATATCAGATCGAGGATAAAATGCCAATTTTGATCGCGGAAAAAACAGGTCCACATTTTGCAGTGGGAGACACATGTTATAGTTGGTGCGAAGATATTCCAATGTTTAACACAGATGGAAAAGAAATGATCGCAAAGGATAATTCAATTTCTATCTTGAGAACAGAAGATGTTTCGAAAGCATATTTTAATTGTCATACAGATATTACAATTCCTTACGAAGAACTTGCTGAGATCAGTGTATTGAAAGCGAATGGTGAGAAAATGGTAATATTAAAAGATGGACATTTTGTTTTGGAAGGCACAGAAGTATTAAATGAACCATTGATTGAGATGGGAATTTGAATATAGTATAGAAAGAAAATTTAAAATTCAGTGAGTAAAAAAACTTACGAAAAATAAAAAGAAATGTTATAATTTAGCTAGAAAATACTTCTGGTAATTTTGTGTATACAAAGACTTTTCACACTAGGATTCGCCGAATGTGAAAGGTCTTTTTTATTTACTAGAGAATAGTTTTGATAAAAAGTTGTTCTTATTATTTATTATACAAAATATTAAGAAGTATTGGAAAAGTTTATAGAAAGAAGGAAAGAGCAATGAAAAGAGTACAGGCAGCATGCATCATTCAGACATTACATTTCTTATTAAAAGAAGATATTGAACATTCATTAGCAATTGAGATGGTTCAGGAAGAAGTAAGACGCTATAAAATGGGATTAGATAAAAAAGGAACAAAATATAGAATCTTATCAGAACGCACAGAAGAAGATGGTTCTATCATTATAGAAATAAAGAAACAGTATAATACATCTCCAGTAGGTGCTTATTTGGATTAAGAAATATTAGAAGTATCTACTTTTTAAGAATCTTATGAGAAACATTTTTCGCATAGTGAAAATTAGATGTTTTAGCGGCTTCATTCAGAGGTCGCTAAAGCTTTTTTTCTTTATAAAATAGGTCTGAAGCTATACAGAAATTAGTATAGACCGAATGATGATCAGATAAAAACTACCTGCCTTTGCTCGTGGGATAGAAATCTATAACTTTTCTGATGCAAACTGAAAATCTGACACTTTCAGAATTGCCCCACGAAGGTTAAAATAAGCATAAATTGTCTGAATTGTGCGAAATAAATAAAAAA
>CAZAEC010000026.1:0-31431 GCA_964484055.1 uncultured Clostridium sp. | reverse complement strand
GTGTTGTTGTGCTTAATTTAGAAATCAATGTGTCCAGGATTCTGGGTACATATCACATTATCTCTCCTTCTTTTTTATATTGATTTCTTCACTTCATCCGGAACTATAATCTCTTCAACCTGATTATAATTCAAGAAAAGAATATCCACCGTAAAGTCATTTACGTTCATCGACTCTCCTATATCATCATAAAAATCATTCATTTCATCTGTCATATCAACGTGTATTCTAGCCGGAAGCATTTCTTCTTTATATACGTCTATTGTTATCGGAACCCACAGTTTTTGAAACAATTCTTTCTCTAGAATTTCTACAATTCCATACGCATTCATCAAGTCCTCTCCCACCAAAGACATTAAATCCGTTGCTATGATCTTTCCATAGATTTCATAACATTCTTTTTCATTAACTTCGACTAATTCTTCTGCAAGATTAAAATTATCGACCAAATTTTCTAAGCCCTGGAACATTCCACCATCAATCGCAATACTCGAATCCTCTCCGTCTTCCATAATCGCCTTCTGCCAATGATCATCCAATCCACTATAAACTATATTTTGATCATTTTCTACAACTTGATAAATTTCAATCGGACTTTCTAACTTTGTATCAAACATCTTAATGCTCGCAGTCCCTTTTGCATGACCCGCTTTTGGATCTAATGTGCTTTCCGTCGTCATATCCATACAGGCCTCTGTAACATGAATCACATCTTCTAATTTAACATCCACAGAAATCTCATTTGCAAATGAAGTGACTTTTGAAAGATTAACCCCCATCTTTGTAACGATTGTTTTTGGTGTTGTTCTTCCTATACAACCACTTAATATTGCAACTACAAGCAGACACCCAAAAAGAAGTTCGCAATATTTCTTTTTTCTATTCAATATCCTTCTCCTTTATTTTTGTCCCAGCAAATAGTCTACAAATTGCTGTGCCGTTCTTCCAGAAAGACCACCATGAGACAATTCCCATTTATTCGCTTCTAACAAAAGCTGATCTTCTGGCATATCAATATTATTTTGTGCAGCCAACGCCTTCACAATATTCTGGAACTCTTTCTTATCCGGTGAACCATAATAGATCGTTACACCAAATCTAGCTACAAGAGATAATTTTTCCTGAACCGTATCATTTGTATGCAATTCTTCATCTCGATCTGATTTATCACGAAATGTTTCTCTTACTAAATGTCTTCTATTTGATGTCGCATAAATCAATACGTTATCTGGCTTTTTCTCAAGACCGCCTTCAATTACAGCTTTTAAATATTTATATTCGATCTCAAACTCTTCAAATGACAGATCATCCATATAAATAATAAATTTATAATTACGATTTTTAATCTGTGCGATCACATCATTCAAATCTTTGAACTGATGTTTATATACTTCAATCATTCGAAGTCCCTGATCGTAATACTGGTTTAAAATAGCTTTAATAGAAGAAGACTTTCCTGTTCCAGCATCTCCATATAAGAGACAATTATTCGCTCTTTTTCCATTAACAAATGCTTCTGTATTATCGATCAATTTTTTCTTTGCAATCTCATATCCTACAAGATCATCTAAATGTACATGAGCAATCTTTGTGATCGGCACAATATTGACTTGACCGTTCTCTGGATGTTCGACACGAAATGCTTTGTGAAGTCCTAATTTTCCAACACCAAATTCTTTGTAAAATTGTGTCAATTTTTCTTTAAATTGTTCAACCGTTTCACTTATTTCTAAAGATCTGCTCAATTCACAGATGCGGTTACGTATTCTCTTATTAAATACTTTGCTTCCCTTACTTGTATTCTTGTAATCTTTCAGAATATCAAACACCTGTGTACCAAGCACTGATTCTAATTTTGTAAAATCATAATCAAACATTTCTTTAAATATCTTTAAATCATGCATTGCGATCTGATTGATACTTCCTTCTGGTTCACCAGCGATTTCACAAGATGTACTATAAGCATTCTCATCATTCGCAAGAAGAAATGTCAAATATGTATGCCAAAGATTCCCTTCAAATCCATGACTAACAGAAAGTTCCAAAAGATGATTGATACACTCATAAAAAAGCCCTTTCAGATCTTCCTTGTTATAATATTCATTTTCACAATTATCGATCAGAAATGTCATATCTTGAAGTAATTCCCCATACTCCATATTTTTATATAACATCAATTCATTTGTACGCATTCTCATGCCTTCTTTCTTTTTAATAATTTCCCAAAATCTTCATATTCGTTGCTTCTTCTCGAAGTCCGCGGATCGCATTCTTCACTGCAGGATCTGCAAGATTCCCCTCAAAATCAACGAAGAAACGATATTCCCAGCTTCTTCCCTCAATCGGTCTTGATTCAATCTTTGTCATGTTCAGATCATTATAAATAAAATGAGACAAAATCCGATATAATGAACCACTCTCATGTGGAACTTCAAAGCAGATACTGATCTTAGAAGCATCCGATAAAAATACTTTCTGATTCGTTACAATGATAAAACGTGTAGAATTATTCTTTTCATCATTGATGCCATCCACAAGTACAGACAAGCCATGTACTTCTGCTGCATAAGCACTGCATACCGCCGCCTGTGTCTTATCGTTATCATCAAGGATCTTTTTCGCCGCAACAGCAGTATTCACAACACTGATCTGCTGCCAATCTGTATGTTCATCTAAAAAATGTGAGGTCTGCATCAACGCTTCCGCTTTTGAATATACTCTCTGGATATCTTTCAGTTCTGTTCCATCCAGTCCAGAAAGTGTATGCGTGATTGGAATGATCGTTTCTGCTATAATATAATTTTCAAATTCTACAAGCAGATCATATACTTCATTCACAGCCCCGGCAGTCGAATTCTCTATTGGAAGCACTGCATAATCTGCAACTCCATCCTCAAGAGCTTCCATTGCATCACGAAATGTACGTACATTCACATAATTTTTATTATTTCCAAAATAATGTTTCAAAGCAGCCTGTCCATATGCGCCCTCTACTCCTTGGTATACAACTCTGGCACTTTCCTTCTCAAGTTCTTTCAATTCAATGAAAGGAAGTCTTCCTGTCGCACCTTCAGCTACAAGCTGACGATACTGCAATTTTCGGCTCATAGACATTAATTGCTCATACAGCTCTTGTATTCCTTTTTTATTAAAATCATTCGTTACTTTTGAAGCAACATCTGCAAGTTTGTTCTTTTCGCGCTGTTTATCCAACACCTTTTTCCCGGTATGTACTTTATATTCTCCGACCTGTTCGCAGACCGCCATTCTTTCCTCATACAACTTAATGATCTGATCATCAATCTGATCAAGCTGTACTCTTAATTCGTCCAATGTAGCCATATTTCCAGTCTCCTTATTCTCATTTATTTCGAAAAATTTTTGTTCATTATACTACATTTATCTAACAAAATCCATGCCAACTTCTTCTCTAATATTGTTTCAAACACACATTTTTCAAAAAGATTTTTTTAATCAAAAATGGCTATTGAAATTTTATTCCTTTTGGTATATGATATTTTAGAATTAAGAGAACTAAGATAGGAGGTTTGGAAATGAGTAGAATGAGCAATACTGACAGATGTTCAAAACGATATGAACGAAGTTACAGTTTTTTCATTAATTTCTTTATTCGTATTTCTATCAGTTCTTTCATTTTTCATTTTATTTCTTTATTTTTTTCAGAAAATTCCTATTTTCTTTCTTCTTTGAAAGATTTTCAATTTAATTACCCTTTATTTACAATTGAAAATGCTTTTTAAATTTTACATTTACTGAAACTATGCCCAGGCATAAAACGAGGAGGTTAATATGAGACATTTAATGAGTCCTTTGGATTTTTCTGTGGAAGAATTGGACAAACTTTTAGATCTTGCTAAGGATATTGAAGAACACCGTGAAAAATATGCACATGCATGTGATGGAAAGACACTTGCAACTTGCTTTTATGAACCAAGTACACGTACAAGACTGAGTCATGAAGCAGCTATGCTCAACCTTGGCGGTAATATCATGGGATTCTCTTCTGCTGGTTCTAGTTCCGCTTCTAAAGGGGAAAGTGTTGCCGATACGATCCGCACAATTGGATGCTACGCAGACATCTGTGCAATGAGACACCCAAAAGAAGGTGCTCCAATGGTTGCATGCCAGAAATCTCCAATCCCTGTGATCAACGCAGGTGACGGAACACATCAGCATCCAACACAGACATTAACTGACCTTTTAACAATCAGAAACTTAAAAGGACGTCTGAATAACCTTACGATCGGTCTTTGTGGTGATTTGAAATTTGGACGAACAGTACACTCTTTGATCAATGCAATGGTTCGTTACACAGGCATTAAATTCGTACTGATCTCTCCAGAAGAACTTCGCCTTCCAGATTATATCCGTCAGGATGTTCTCGATAAGAAGAATGTTCCTTATAAAGAAGTAGTTCGTATGGAAGAAGCACTTCCTGAACTTGACATCCTTTACATGACACGTGTACAGAAAGAACGTTTCTTCAACGAAGCTGATTATCTTCGTATGAAAGACTTCTATATCCTTGACAAAGAAAAAATGCAGCTTGCACCAGAAGATATGTACGTACTTCATCCATTGCCACGTGTAAATGAAATCTCTGTTGACGTAGACGATGATCCACGTGCAGCATATTTCCGCCAGGTACAGTATGGTGTATATGTACGTATGGCACTGATTCTGACACTCCTTGATATCAAGGTAGACTAATCAATATAAGAAAGAGGGATTAACAATGGTAGAAAATAAATTAAGCGTTGGTAAGATTTCCGAAGGTTTCGTACTTGACCATATTCAGGCTGGAAAAAGTATGGAGATTTATAAATATCTTCACCTTGATAAACTTGACTGCTGTGTAGCGATCATCAAAAATGCAACAAGCAGCAAACAGGGCAAAAAAGATATCATGAAGATTGAATGCCCAATCGATTACATTAACCTTGACGTACTTGGATTCATCGATCACAATATCACGATCAACATCATCAAAGACGAAAAAGTTGTTGAGAAAAAAATGATCAACCTTCCAAAAGAGATCAAGAATATCGTTCGTTGTAAAAACCCAAGATGTATCACATCTATCGAACAGGGATTGGATCACATCTTTGTTCTTACAGATGAAGAAACAGAAACATACAGATGTAAATACTGTGAAGAAAAATACGACAGAAAATAAAAATATAGGAGTGGTGCTAAGCGCATCACTCCTATTTTAATATATAATATTCAATTATATAATCTTAAGCTTATCAGACATTCTTGAAATACATGACCACATCCATGCGTAACGACATCCGCATATCCTATTTGATCTTTTCTACATTATGACAAGCAACAAAATGTCCTTTTTCCATCTCTCTCAGTTTTGGACATTCTGTCTTACACTGTTCTGTTGCATACTTACATCTTGGTGCAAATCGGCATCCATCCGGTACATTCATTGGACTTGGAAGTTCTCCCTGCAATTTGATTCTCTTATTATTTCTTGCTTCAACAGGATTTGCGATCGGGATCGCAGAAAGCAATGCCTGTGTATATGGATGTAATGGATTTTCATATAATTCATTACTTGTTGTGATTTCAACCATATTTCCAAGATACATAACACCAATTCTTGTACTGATATAACGTACCATAGAAAGGTCATGTGCTGCAAACAAATACGTCAATCCCAGTTCATTCTGAAGATCTTCCAACATATTAACAACCTGAGCCTGAATAGAAACATCCAATGCTGCAATAGGTTCATCACACATGATAAATTCAGGATTTACAGAAAGTGCTCTTGCAATTCCGATTCTCTGTCTCTGACCACCTGAAAATTCATAAGGGAATTTAATCAGATCCTCTTTTGTCATTCCAACTTTGTTCAGAAGATATTCCATACGTTCTTTCTGTTCTGCCTGTGACATTCCAATCTGATTCAATGGCTCTGCCAAAATCTCTTCTACATTCCAGAATGGATTTAATGCAGAATATGGATCCTGGAAAATGATCTGCATCTTATTCTGAAACTGTTTCATCTGTGCTGGTGTTGCTTTCGTGATATCCTGACCTTTATATGTAAGTGTTCCGCCTGTCACATCATACATACGGATCAAAGTTCTTCCGAGTGTTGATTTTCCACATCCAGATTCTCCTACAAGACCGAATGTCTCACCTTTATAGATATCAAGATCGATTCCATCCACCGCTTTTACATATTGTGTCTTTCCCCCCAGAAACTTTTTGACAGGAAAGTATTTTTTTAATTCTCTTGCTGAAATCAGTATTTCCTGACTCATATTCTTTCCTCCTATTCCTGTTCATTTAAGAAGCACATCGCACGCTGTGTTTCACTGAATTCTTTATATTCTGGCATCTCTTTAAAGCATCTGTCTGTTGCATATTCACATCTTTCAGCAAATGGACATCCAGCTGGTGGATTCACAAGTGAAGGTGGAAGTCCTTCAATAGATTGTAATCTTTCCCCTTCTTTTAAATCTACAGATGGAATTGCACGAAGCAATGCTTTTGTATATGGATGTTTTGGATTTGAGAAAATTTCATCTGTCTTTCCTGTTTCCATGATCAATCCACCATACATGATCGCAATCTTATCACATACTGTTGCTACAACACCCATATCATGTGTGATCAATACGATAGATGTGTCGTACTCTTCCTGCAGATCCTTCAAAAGATCTAAGATCTGTGCCTGGATCGTAACATCCAATGCTGTTGTCGGTTCATCCGCGATCAAAAGCTGTGGTTCACACGCCAATGCCATCGCGATCAGAACACGCTGTCTCATACCACCAGAAAATTCATGTGGATACTGTTTGATACGCTGTTCAGGAACAGGGATTCCTACTTTTCGAAGCATTTCAATTGCTTTTTCTTTTGCTTCCTGTTTTGTACAATCACTATGTCGAAGAATTACTTCTTCCAATTGTTTTCCAATCTTCTTTAATGGATTAAGAGCTGTCATTGGATCCTGAAAGATCATTGTCATCTCTTTTCCACGCAATTTACGATACTCGTCTTTTGATAATTCTGACAGTTCTTTTCCATTTAATTTTAATGAATCACTGCTGATCGTTGCATTATCAGGAAGAATGCCAATCACAGCTTTCATTGTTACAGATTTTCCACTTCCAGATTCTCCTACGAGACCCATGATCTCCCCTTTTCCAACAGAAAATCCTACACCTCGTACTGCTTGTACTTCCTGACCACGGCTTTTAAATACAGTTTTTAAATTTTTTACTTCTAATACATTTTCATTACTCATTACATTCACCTGCCGTTATCTTAGGTTCTACATATACACGAAGTACATCACCTAATTTATTGAAAGAATATACTGTTAAAATGATCAAGATACCAGGAAGGATTGCCATATAAGGTGCCTGCTGCAGATACTGCTGTGATCCTTCCAGAAGACTTCCCCAACTTGACATTGGTGCTGCAACCCCAAGACCAAGGAAACTCAAAGAGCTTTCCATCATGATTGCACTTGCGATTTCTGCTGTTGCTGCTGTAATGATTGTTGGAAATACTGCTGGGAGTACCTGTTTTACCATAACTCTAAATGGATGTACACCGATAAATCTTGCATATTGTACATACTCTCTCTCTTTTGCAGACAATACTTCTGAACGCACCAATCTGGCAATACTCATCCAACTAAACAGACCGATAACGATAATGATCGATACAATTCCTCGTTTGAACAAAAGACTGATGATCGTAACCATGATGATCCATGGGATTGCACAGAAAACATCTACTACACGCATCAGGATATTATCTACCCATCCGCCAAAATAACCTGAGATCATACCAATACTTACACCGATCACGATAGATGTGACCATTGCAAGTACACCTACTACTAATGAAACACGACCGCCATAAAGTACACGTGTAAGATAATCACGGCCTAATTCATCCGTTCCAAACCAATGTTCCATTGATGGAGCCTGGAATTTATTTACTACATCAATCTTATCTGGATCCACACCATTAAATACAACAAAAATACTGATCAGAATGATCGCTACCAAATAGATTGACGCAAATACAGCCTGTTTATTATGTTTAAATTCGTATTTTACGTTTTCCCATCTTCTATTTTTCTTCATACCTTCTCACCTCTACTCTATTGCATTGACTTAATTCTCGGGTCTGTTAAACAGTAGAGAATATCTGAAAGTAAGTTACCAAGAACTACCAGCGTACTTGAAAGAAGCAATACAGCCATGATGATCGGATAATCCATTGCAGAAATGGCTTTTACGAAATAAGATCCGATTCCTGGCCATGAGAAGATTGTTTCTGTAATAACTGCACCTGTTACTAACATAGGCAGTGCCATTCCAAGTTTTGTGATCAGAGGGATCAAAACATTCTTGCTCACGTGTTTGAATAAGATTTCTGCTTTTGTAGCTCCAAATGATTGCTGAACGATTACATAGTCTTCTTTCAGCTGTGAAACTGTTGAACATCTTACATAACGTGTCAAGTCTGGCAAAAATCCAATCGTCAGAACCATATATGGCATTGCAAAATGTTTCATAAAGTCTGCGAAATTATTTTCCAATCCAATCGTATACATACCCATAAGTGGGAAAAGTTTTAATTTATATCCGAAGAAATACATCATCAGCATTGCCACCCAGAACGTTGGGGTCGCAATTCCGATCGAACATAATCCATCGATCAGTTTATCCGGCCATTTTCCTTTATTACTTCCGGCAATAAGACCAAGCACGATCGCCAGTACATATGCTGTAAGGTAAGATGGCAATACAAGTTTAACTGTTGCAGGAATACGATTCTGAAGGTCAAACTTTATACTTGTTCTGTTTGTAAGTGAATTACCAAATTCCCCTTGTAAAACATTCTGCAGCCAACGTACATACTGTACTGGTACAGAATCATTCAAACCATATTCTTCTCTTTTTGCTTCGATTTCCTTTTCTGTCATGTTATCTGTAATGATTGAATCAATTGCATCATAAGGAGCAAGATTGATCAAACCAAAACAGATCATAGTAACAAGGAGCAGTAAAGGAATTGCCTGTAAAATACGTTTTGCAATATACTTTAACATGTCGCTCTCCTTTTCTTTTTGTAAATCAATATACTATAAGCAAATAAGGGAGGTAATCACTACCTCCCTCGCCTGCATCGCATTTTATTCGAGTGTTAATTTAGAGTAATCTCCAAATGTATAAATTGCTGCGAACTGAGCTTCTTCCATACCACCTACACGTGCATTAGAAACAAGTGTTCTTAAGTTTGTTCCGAATGGATAGAAGATAGCTTCTTCAGATACTTTTTTCTGTAATTCTGTATAAATAGAAGCACGTTCTTCTTCATCTAATGTAGAGTTACCATCAATGAATAACTGATCGATCTCTTCGCTGTTGTAGAACATCATATTTCTCTTAGATGTCATAAATAATGAAGAGTACATATCAGGATCGATACCCATTACATATCCACCGAGGAACATATCATACTCTGTATTAGCAATATCATATGCTGCTTCCATGTATGCTGCCTGGTTCATACCACAAAGTTCAAGTGAGATACCGATTTCTTTTAATTCAGCCTGGATTACAAGAGCCATGTTTGTCTGAACTGCATCTTCACCTACATAGCAAAGTTTCAGATCTGTTTTGCATCCTTCGATCAATTCTTTTGCTTTTTCGATATCCTGATCCCATTTTTCAACGTCTTCTGTATAGTAAGCGTTTGTATATGGAAGGAATGAATATCCAAGTTCATAGAAGCTTGGATCTGTGTATGCTGCTGTCATGATTTCTTCACGGTTTACTGCATAAAGGATAGCTGAGCGCTGATCTTTGTCAGAAATTGTGTTAGGGTTTACTCTCATGTAAGCAACACGGCCTTCACTATAGTTAGTGATGTTGAATGCTGCATTGTCTGTATATGGTTCAAGCATATCAGGAGAACCTACCCAGATATCGATCTCACCATTCTGAAGAGCTAATGTAGCTGTATCGTTACTTTCAATGATCTTGAATACGATTGTTTCAACGTTTGCTTCGCCTGCAGCATAGTTTGGATTCTTTTTAAATTTCAGATACTGACCTGTCTGATATTCATCCAATACGTATGGGCCTGCTCCAACAACTTCTTCTTCGAGCATGTTGATATCAAAAGATCCTTTTTCTTCAAAGATGTGTTTTGGAACAATACTTACTTCTGATGAAAGAAGTTCGAATGCACTTGCACATACTGCTGGAAGAGTAAATGTTACTGTTAAGTCATCTACTTTTTCAACTTTGATTGGCTGTTCGTCTACATAAAGGTTTGCATTTGTTGCATTTGTGCTATCGTATGAATAAACGATATCATCTGCTGTAAGAGCTTCTCCATCACTCCAGAGAAGACCTTCTCTTAATTTCATTGTGTAAACAAGACCTGTCTCGTCTGCTTCCATGCTTTCAGCAAGGATGTAATCTACTGTTCCATCCTGGTTGATGTAATAAGCTGGTGAATAAACAAGATGACATGTCATGAGACCCCATCTGTCATCTGCTGTGATTGGGTTTAATGTGTTACCTGTGTCGCCGCCGATCGCATATGTTAAAACGCCTTCAACGCCTTCAACTTTTGCAGTGTCGCCTGTTGCTGCTGTGTTGTCTTTTGTAGTTTCATCTGAACCACCACAACCCACAAGCATAGTAGCTGTCATAGCAAGAGCTAACACTAAGCTTAAGATTCTCTTTTTCATATTCTCCTCCTTATTTTTGGGCACTAAGCCATGCTGTTTTTGATTGTATGGTTTTTGTCTGATTTTGTCCAATCGATAATTTCTATATATTGATTTTATTATTGTTTTTTCTATATATTATACAATTTTATAACATCTTCTTTTATCAACTTAACATTTATCAGCAATTTCATAGATCAATCGTTCTGTATCTTCCCATCCGAGACATGGATCTGTGATTGATTTGCCATACACTCTCTCACCCTCAATACCTTGTCTTCCTTCTACAAGATAACTTTCGATCATAACACCTTTAATCAATTTGTGCAGATCCGGATTATATTTTCTACTATGAAGTACTTCACTTACGATTCTAATCTGCTCTTTAAATTTCTTATCAGAATTCGAATGATTTGCATCAATGATCGCTGCAGGATTTTTCAAATCTTTTTTCTGATACATTTCCCAAAGACGGATCAGATCTTCATAATGGTAGTTTGGAATACATGTACCATATTTATCCACACCACCACGAAGAATGACATGTGCCAGATCATTTCCATCTGTTGTCACATCATCTGATCTATAAATAAAACGATGACTACTCTGTGCCGCGATCACAGAATTGAGCATTACAGAAAAATCTCCACTTGTCGGATTTTTCATTCCAACTGGAATATCCATACTGCTGGCAGTCAAACGATGCTGCTGATTCTCAACGGAACGTGCACCAATCGCTTCATATGATAAAATATCATCCAGATAACTTCTATTTTCCGGATACAACATCTCATCTGCACCAGTCAGTCCACTTTCTTCCATCGCACGGATATGCATCTTTCGGATTGCAATAATACCTGCCAACAAATCTGGGGCCTTATCTGGTTCTGGCTGATGAAGCATCCCTTTATAACCTTCACCTGTTGTACGTGGTTTATTTGTATAGATTCTTGGAATAATGATCAACTTATCTGAAACTTTCTCATTCACTTTCGCCAGTCGATTTACATATTCACACACAGAGTCTTCATTGTCTGCAGAACAAGGTCCAACGATCACGACAAATTTATCCTTTTTCCCTGTAAATACATCTCTGATCTCTGCATCTCTTGCAGCTTTGATCTGCTTAATATTTTCTGATAATGGAAGTTGCGCCTTCAGCTCTGCAGGCAAAGGCAATTTAGCATTTATCTTCATTCCCATAAAGTTCACGCTCCTTATCTAGTAATCAATTCAAATATATCATTCGTTTTGTACATTGTAGCACTTCAACGTGTGAAAATCCACCTTTATTTTCTTTTTTTATATATACAAAAAGATGCTGCTGTTATATTTTCTGGAAATTACTTCCTTAAATACAACAACAGCATCTATATACTTTTTATTCACATGCTAAGCAAAACGATAAGCCGGGTTATGTCGTTGGACAATCATCTATCTAGACCTGATGTTACCACCAGGTTCGAGCGACCTACCTAAAGCGTGACGGGCAGCCACATAGCTTTTATCTGGTCTTGCTTCGGATGGGGTTTACATGTGCCCTCGCTGTTACCAGAGAGGCGGTAGTCTCTTACACTGCCTTTCCACCCTTACATGTACGGATACATGCGGTTTATTTCTGTTGCACTGGCCTTGGAGTCACCTCCACCGGACGTTATCCGGCATCCTGCCCTGTGAAGCCCGGACTTTCCTCGTCTGCGGCCTTTCGGCACTAGCAGCCGCGATTGTCTGTCTTACTTAACACAATTTAGTATTGTACTCTTTTTCCTTGAAAATGTCCAGCAAAAATTTACAGTGTACGAAAATTTGTCTTGTACAGTGCTGTATGAATTTAATCAAGGAAATCATAACCTGGGAATTTGCGTGTGCTTTTAATCACTGAAACATCTTAGACCACATCACTGTGTGCCTTTAATCGCAAAATCATTGAGGAGTTTGGGTCTGAGTAAGTTTCATTTTTCTAATAGAGAAATTATCTTGCTTTCTATCAACCTTTTTGCTATTAAATTTCTCTGATAACAAGATACTTTTCTTCTGTACCCAAGACTTCAACTATTTTCTTCTCTCAGTATTTTTCCAAAGCTTCTGAGACCCAAAAGCCTCTTTAATCGTCACATCGCATCCTCTGACTGGGTACTCTCCACAAAACTCCACGCTTCCAGACCCACTCAACCTTCCCGACTGGGTATCCTCAACAAATCTCTCGTTTCTAGATCCACTCAGCTCAAACTACAAGCTCTATCACAATCCTTCGTCCACGATCAGCTCATTTCCATCTGCTGCTGTCGTAGCAAGTTCATCGCAGCGTTCATTCTGTGGATGTCCATCATGTCCTTTCACCCACTGAAATGTAACATTGTGTGATTCTTTTGCTTTCAAAAGACGTTTCCAAAGATCTGTATTTTTAACAGGCTCATTCTTACCACGTTTCCAACCTTTTTTTAACCAACCATCGATCCAATGCTGGTTAAAGGCATTCACTACATACTGAGAATCAGAATAAACGGTCACGTCACAAGGTCTATTCAACGCTTCTAAACCTGTGATCACAGCCATCAACTCCATACGGTTATTTGTTGTCTTAACATATCCTTGTGAATATTCTCTTTTATGAACCTGGCCCTTCGGGTCTACATATTCAAGAATTGTGCCAAATCCACCCGGACCATCCGGATTCCCTCTGGCCGCTCCATCTGTATAAATATCTACATGCATTTTGCATATCTCCTTTATCTATATCCACATCTTCCACAGATATTTTCTAATACTCTTATTCACCAAGAATCTTCTGTGTCCATTCATTTGCTTTTGCGAAAATTTCTTCTTTTGAAGAATCAAGGAAGAACTCGCCATCCTGATAGAGCACTTTTCCAGCGATCATTGTCATCTTCACATTCTGTTTACTTCCAGAATATACAAGATTCTTCTCAATGTTACGGATTGGCTGCATATTTGGCTGATTCAGATCGATCATGATCAAATCCGCTTTCTTTCCTGCACTTAATGTATCACAATCTGTAAGTCCCATTGCTTTTGCACCATTCACTGTTGCCATTTTCAGAACTTCGATTGCTGGAACCGCCTGTGGATCGTCACACACCACTTTCTGAAGTCCTGTTACAAGGAACATTTCACGGAACATATCCAGACAGTTATTACTAGAAGCACCATCTGTACCGATCGCAACTGGAATACCTTCTTCTAAATAACGCTGAATTGGTGCGATTCCACTTGCAAGTTTCAAATTGGATGCTGGATTTGTCACAACATACACTCCTCGTTTTTTAAGAATTTCAAAATCCTCTTCATCAAGATGTACACCATGGAAAATAGTTCCGCCATGTTTAAATACTCCAAGTGAATCCACGTATGCAATCGGTGTCATGCCTGAATGTTCACGACAGCTTTCTACTTCTGTCTTTGTTTCAGAACAGTGTAATGATACTGTTTCCCCATATTTATCTGCGAGATTTGCAAGTCCCTCGATCAACTCACGACTTGTTGTATATTCTGCATGGAATCCAATCTTATGGCTGATCATCTTATCTTCCTCTTTATTAAAGCGAATATAATCTTCCTCTACACCATCTACAGTTCCACCAAAATTATTGATACTGTCACAAAGTACATAACGGAAACCTGCATCTTTTGCAGCCTTTGTACCATAATCTACTTTCATGTACATATCATAAGCTGCAGTGATTCCACTTGTCAGATACTCCATGATTCCAAGCTTTGTAAACCAATAAAGAGATTCGCCTGTCAATTTTGCTTCTGCTGGGAATATTTTATCATTCAGCCATTCCTGAAGTTTCATATCATCCGCATAAGATCTTAAAAATGTCATTGCTGTGTGCGTATGTGCATTTTTAAAACCAGGCATGATCAAATTGCCTTCTGCATTGATTTCTTTATCCCAAATGATCTCTGTCTGTTCTTTTGCCTCACCTACATAAGTGATCGTATCGTTTTCAATCCAGATTTCGCCTTCAAAAACAGAACATCCTTCTTCCATTGTCAGTATTCTGGCATTATAAATTCTTGTGTTCATAACTTGTCCCCTTTTCTATCCTTAAAAATGCCTCTGCATTCTTGCCCGAAGTGCTGTCATACTCACATGACACATGCTTACTTCTGCAATCCGTCAGAGGCTTTTATTTTACATCTGACTGATGATCGTTGTTACCAGTCTTTCAAATTCTTCACTTCGCTGATCTGCTACTGCCTGCACATCCAGATGGCTCAGTTCCTCATCACTGATTCCACAAGCCATATTAGAAATACAAGAAATTCCACACACACGCATTCCGGCATGTCTTGCAGTCATCGCTTCACACGCAGTACTCATACCAACTGCATCTGCACCAAGGAGGCCATACATACGGATTTCCTCCGGACTTTCAAAGTTTGGGCCTGATGTCTGTACATAAACACCTTCCTGTATTGCAATATTCTCAGCCTTTGCTGTATCTTTGATCAATTTCTGTAACTCAAGATCATAGATATTCGTCATATCAGGAAAACGTTCTCCCAGTTCGGATACATTTTCACCGATCAGAGGAGATGGAACAAAGCTGGAAATATGACCTTTGATCATCATAAAATCTCCAACTTTAAAGTTTCTATTGATTCCGCCGGCTGCATTGGTTAAAAATAAAATTTCTGCACCAAGCATCTTCATCAGACGAGTCGGCATTACAACTTCTTCCATAGAATAGCCTTCATAATAATGAACACGACCTTTCATCAAAATGACCGGTACTTCTCCTATATATCCCAAGATAAATCTTCCTGAATGTCCCTGTACTGTTGATACTGGAAATCCTGGGATCGTACCATATGGGATCTCGCAGACTTTTTGAATCTTATCTGCATAATTTCCAAGTCCAGAACCGAGGATCAACCCTACTTTTGGCACAAAATCTGTTACTGTTCTGCAATAATCATAGCATTTCTGAAGTCTTTCATACTGTTTACTCATCTGTAACCCGCTCCTTTTTATTTAAACTATATTCTTTACGTTTTACACTCATGCTAATTATAACCGTAATCCCTCTTTCATACAATCATTTTTTAAATGATAATGCAGACAAGACCGCCATTACTTTCGTTTACGATCTTTTGCATTGTACTTTGTAGCTTCTCCTGACTCTCTTCATTAATCATCAAAATCTTATTGTGGATCCCATCCATAACAAGTGTTTCAATTGACTTGCCAAAAATATTGGTTCCCCATACGCCTTGGGGAGTCTCACTCTCTGCCTTGATATAGTCAACAAGATCCTGCGCCTGCTTCTCACTGCCTACAATTGGTGCGATTTCTGTATCAATATTTGCTCGAATCATATGGATCGATGGTGCTTCCGAATGAATCTTAACACCAAATTTATTGCCCTGTTTAATGATCACAGGCTCTTCCATTCGAATTTCTTCTTTTTTCGGGCGAACAACTCCATACCCTCTCATCTTCACATCTGCAAATGCGTCCTTAATCTGATCATATTCTACTTTCATCTCTGCCATTTGCTTTAATACAGAAATCAATTCATACTCTCCATGTATTTGTGTTCCTGTCATTTCACTGATTACTTCATAATAATGTTCTTGTGCAAATTCAAAAACAAATTTTATAATACCCGTATCCATCTCGATTTTATCTACTCGGACATTTTCTATGTAACTATTTTCTGGCAAATTCACTCCTGCTACAACACTTTTTATCTCTCTTAGATTTGTCATGATCTCTTTTACATTTTTCAAAAGATCCTGCTTAATTTTATGATCTGCCGGAAGCATTTCCACCCATTTAGGAATATAAAACTCTACTTCCGAAACAGGAAATTCATACAATACTTTTCGCATGATCTCTTGAATATCTTCCTCTTTCAGCTGCTCACAATTCACAGGAAGCACTGAAACTCCATATTTTTCTTCCAACTTTTGCTTCAAAGTCTTAGATTCTGCTAAATAAGGCTTTTTACAATTTAAGATCATGATAAATGGTTTCCCGATCGACTGAAGTTCCCGTACTGTTCGTTCTTCAGCTTCGATATAATTTTCTCTTGGCAATTCACAAATACTTCCATCTGTTGTCACCACAATTCCAATTGTCGCATGATCATGGATTACTTTCTGTGTTCCGATCGCTGCAGCCTTTGTAAATGGGATTTCATGATCAAACCACGGTGTTTTCACCTGTCGTTCCGTATCATTTTCAATATGCCCCATTGCTCCCTGTACCATAAATCCCACACAATCGATCAGACGGATCTTCACATCCACATCCTCTGCCAAATGAATATCCGCCGCATCTTTTGGAACAAATTTCGGTTCGGTTGTCATAACAGTCGTTCCAGATGCGGATTGTGGAAGTTCATCCTTCGTCCGCGCTTTGGTCGGTTCATCTGCCATATTCGGAAGCACCAGCAAGTCCATAAATCGCTTAATAAATGTAGATTTTCCCGTCCTCACTGGTCCGACAACACCGATATACAATTCTCCATTTGTTCTTGTTTTCATATCTTTGTATAAATGAAATGAATCCATAAAAATACCCCCTTGTTCTGCTGATACAATCTATGCACAAACAAGGGGGATTATTCTTTTTTTAAAGTTCTACTCTTTTATACATCTCATCCGGCCATGGAAGACTTGAACTTTCATTTCTAGATTCACGAAGCATTAATTCATTTACTGCATCTGCAGCTGATTTTCCTTCAAACATTACTTCATTGATCGCTGTTACGATTGGCATATTCTCACCATATTTTGCAGCTAATTTTGCAGCTGCTTTTGCTGAATACACGCCTTCGACAACCATCTGTACTTCATCCATTGCTTCCTGCATTGTCTTTCCTTGTCCCATCAAGTAACCGGCTTTTCTGTTACGACTGTGAACACTCGCACAAGTTACGATCAAATCTCCGATTCCTGTCAGACCTGAAAATGTCTGTGGCTGTCCACCCATTTTCACACCAAGTCTAGCAATCTCAGCGATTCCACGTGTAATCAATGCAGCTTTTGTATTATCACCATAACCAAGACCATCTGCGATTCCGGCTGCAAGCGCAATGACATTTTTCAAAGAACCACCAAGTTCGATTCCTAAAATATCAGGGCTTATATAAACACGGAATACTTTACTCATAAATGCTTCCTGTAAATATGCAGCAGTCTGTTTTGTCTTTGCACCGATCACACAAGTTGTTGGAAGCTTTCTTCCAACTTCTTCAGCATGACTTGGACCTGACAATACTGCTACATCCGCCTGTGGAATCTCCTGTTCGATCTGCTCGGACAATGTCATAAGTGTATCGTCCTCAATTCCTTTTGCCACATTTACAATGATCTGACCATCTGTTACATATGGACACATCTTTTTTGCCGTAGATCTTGTAAATGGAGATGGGACTGCCAGAACAAGAAAATCTTTTCCTTTTACTGCCGCCTCTAAGTCTCCAGTTGCTTTGATTTCTTCTGAAATCTTAACTCCCGGCAATTTTTTCGCATGTTCATGATCTTCATTGATCATCTTTACTTCTTCCGAATCGATCGACCAGATTGTTACCTGATGCCCGTTATCCTTCAAAAGGATCGCAAGTGCAGTTCCCCAGCTTCCGGCACCAATTACAGATATATTCGCCATTCTGCTTTCTCCTTTCAAGACTCTCTTCAATAGCAGATCTTATTTATCACTCTTCTTTGCACCGATCTTATTCTCTGTACCTGACAGCAAACGCTGAATGTTGCTCTTGTGTCTGTACCACGCAAGTGCTGCAAGAAGTCCAATCACAATATACATCTCAATAAGATACGACGGGGCAAGGCCAAAGCCACCCATCTGACCAAAAAGCACAACCTCACACAAAAACATTACATATGCAAGCATTGATCCCAGTGACACATATCGTGTAAATGCCACTGTGATCCCAAATGCAAGCAACGGAATGGGGATCATTTCCCACCCTGTCATAAGGACCATACCTGCCAAAACAGCGATTCCTTTGCCACCTTTAAACTTCAAATAAAACGGGAAATTATGTCCCAATGTTGTTCCTGCACATGCATAGATTGAATACAAGGCTAAACAATCACTGTCCTTAAAAATATATCGAACAGCCAACACTGCAAGTACACATTTGATCACATCTCCTGCAAATGTGAACAACCCTGCTTTCAGACCAAGTACTCTCAATGTATTTGTCGCACCTGAGTTTCCGCTTCCTTCTTTTCTAAGATCCACATGGTGAAGTTTTCCCACCATCGTACCTGTCTGGATCAGGCCAAACACATAACCCACTGCTAAACAAATGATTCGTTCGAGCATCTTATTGATCCTTTTCCTTTCTTTCACGAATGAAGAACTTCAAAGAAGTTCCTCGGAATCCAAACGCTTCTCTGATCTTGTTCTCCAGATATCTTGTATAAGAAAAATGCATCAATTCTTTATCATTTACGAAAATAACAAATGTAGGTGGTTTTACAGAAACCTGTGTGATGTAATAAAGTTTCAGTCTCTTTCCTTTATCTGATGGTGGCTGCTGCATTGCAACTGCCTCTGTCATGATCTCATTCAGAACACCTGTTGATACACGAAGTGTCTGGTTTTCAATTACCATATCGATCATATCATACATCTTGATCAAGCGCTGACCTGTCTCTGCAGATACAAACATGATCTCTGCATATGGCATAAATGAAAGAGTCTGACGAATCTTACTTTCAAATTCTCTTGTTGTCTTATCATTCTTTTCAATGGCATCCCATTTATTTACTACAATGATGATACCCTTTCCACGTTCATGCGCGATTCCGGCAATCTTCGCATCCTGTTCTGTGATCCCTTCTGTCGCATCGATAACCACGAGCACCACATCTGCTCGTTCTACCGCAGTTACTGTACGAATGATACTATAACGTTCCAGCTCTTCTTTGATCTTATTCTTTCTACGAAGTCCAGCTGTATCAATAAATACATACTCTTTTCCGTTATGTTTGATCGCTGTATCGATCGCATCTCTTGTTGTACCTGCGATATTCGATACGATCACTCGCTGCTCACCACAAAGTTTATTGATGATTGAAGATTTTCCTACGTTTGGTTTTCCTACGATCGCAATTCTTGGACGATCATCTTCTTCTGCCTCACCTGATCTGTCTGGGAACTGTGCCGTTACAGCATCCAACATATCACCAAGTCCTAAACGAGAAGATGCAGAGATCGGGATTGGATCACCGATTCCCAAATTATAGAATTCATATACATCTGCCATAAACTTGTCGAAATTATCTACTTTATTAACAACAAGTACAACTGGCTTGTGAGAACGACGAAGCATATCTGCTACTTTTGAATCTGCATCTACAAGTCCCTGTCTTACATCTGTTAAGAAAATGATAACATCTGCTGTATCAATCGCAATCTGTGCCTGCTCACGCATCTGAGAGAGGATGATATCTCCACTCTCTGGTTCGATACCGCCTGTATCGATCATTGTAAATTCCTTGTCCAGCCATTCAACTTCCGCATAGATACGGTCTCTTGTTACACCTGGTGTATCTTTTACGATAGAAATCATCTCTCCGGCCAGCACATTGAATAATGTGGATTTGCCGACATTCGGTCTTCCCACAATCGCTACTACTGGTTTACTCATTTTATCTACCTTCCTGTTCTTAAAATCTAATTCTTAACTTTTACCTTCTGCACACTGGTCTTTATTCTTCAAAACGCTTGTGCTTAACTGACTTATTATATCAATTTCCAAGAATTTCGTCCAGTAAATCTTGTCCGCTTGATTGTACAATATTCAGCGGAACTTGTAAAGTTTTCTCAACATCATCCACAGAATAATCATCTAAGAAAATGTCTTCGTCTGCTTTCAGCATATTGCATGGGATCAAAAGTCTTTCTCCAAGTTCTTTCTCTTTTAACTGATTCATCAGATCCTGTGCAGTGATCAGACCCGATACTGTGATCATCTCTCCAAAGAAATCATTTCGGATTGGATATACATGCACGGTTGTATTCGGAAACTTCTCTTTTGTTGAATCTGCCATTTTCTGAATATATGGATATGCGAGTCTTCCTGTGGCGATCGATACATTTCTCACTTTTTGATCACCCTTTGCCTCTGTAAGTGCATCTTCAAATTCATTGATCAAAAGACGGATCATACCAACGCCATTCTCAAGCTGTAAATATCCATCATAACTATTTTCCTGCGGCATCTCGCGGCCTGCTAAAATATACCATTCATCACTTGCATGGATAAAGTGAAGACCATACTCATCATACACTTTTTTCTGCCAAGCCTCGATCATGTCGATCACCTGCGCTGCTTCTTCTTTTGTAAACGGCTGAATCTGTTCCAGTCCATCACGGAATTTTGTCATTCCGATCGGTACGACCGAAACACTTCTCAAATTCGGCAGATATTTTGTCAGATCACGAATCGTACGTTCAAGTTCTGCCCCATCATTAAATCCTTTACACAGAACGATCTGTCCATTCATCTCAATGCCCGCTTCATAGAGTGTATCAACTTTCTTCAGCGCATCTCCCGCAAAGCGGTTGTGCAGCATCTTACAACGAAGTTCTGGATTTGTTGTCTGGAATGAAATATTGATCGGCTCCAAATGATACTTGATGATACGCTGAATATCGTGTTCGCTCATATTCGTCAACGTTACATAGTTTCCTTGCAAGAATGATAATCTAGAATCATCATCTTTAAAATAAAGCGTATCACGCATATTTGGCGGCATCTGATCGATAAAACAGAAAATACACTTATTACGGCAAGAACGATATTCATCCATCAGACCAAGTTCAAATTCAATCCCGATATCTTCATACTCATCCTTCTCGATCTCAAGTTCCCACTGCTCTCCATCTGACTTCTCGATCAACAATACAATCTGCTCGTCTTCAATATAATATCTATAATCAAAAATATCTTCGATCTCATTTCCATTGACCGTCAATAGCTTGTCTCCGGGCTCGATCCCCAGCTCTTCCGCTATACTATACGGTTCAACAGAACTGATCTTATGCTCATGTTTCATAACCTGTCTCCTTCAAAATAATCAGATTTAATCTAAGTATACCATATCAACTTGAATTTCGGTAGAAAAATGTTATAATCTATATAAAGGGTGAAATTCTGCCCAAATATGAATGTATAGGAGAATAAAAAAATGGCCGATTTTGGAGTACTCGAAAAGACATTACCAGTTGCCCCTTTAAAAATTGTATCTATGGAGAGCTGTAAAGATCTCGGACAAAAAGTAAATGATCATATTGTTGACTTCCGTAAAGACACTGTAAGTGAAGTAACAGAGTCACCTGTATATGTGAATTATAAATCTAACAACTATCTTGTAGATTATGCTTGTCCACGTTTCGGAAGTGGAGAAGGAAAAGGAATCTTACAGGAAACAGTACGTGGTACAGATCTCTTTATCATGACAGATATCACAAACTTCAGCTTAACATATACAGTAAGTGGACGTCCTCATTTCACATCCCCTGACGATCATTATCAGGATGTAAAACGTCTGATCGCTGCTGCTGCTGGAAAAGCACACAGAATCAACGTCGTTATGCCATTCCTTTACGAAGGACGTCAGCACAAACGTACAAAGAGAGAATCTCTTGACTGTTCTCTTGCATTACAGGAACTTGTTGACATGGGCGTAGAGAACATCATCACATTCGATGCACATGACCCACGTATCTCTAATGCAATCCCATTGAACGGATTTGACAGCTTCAACCCAGCATATCAGTTTATGAAAGCACTTTTACGCGAAGTTCCTGATATCATCGTTGATAAAGATCACTTGATGGTCATCAGTCCAGACGAAGGTGCAATGAGCAGAGCGGTATACCTTTCTGGTATCCTTGGTGTAGACATGGGTATGTTCTACAAACGTCGTGATTACTCTGTGATTGTAAACGGTAAAAACCCAATCGTTGCTCACGAATTCCTTGGTGATGATATTCACGGAAAAGACCTGATCATCGTAGACGATATGATCTCTTCTGGTGGAAGTATGCTTGACGTTGCAAAACAGATGAAAGAACGTGGTGCTAAACGAGTATTCGTATGTACAACATTTGGTCTGTTCACAGATGGATTAGATGAATTTGACAAATATTACGAAAACGGCTATATCAGTAAAGTAGTTACTACAAACCTTACTTATCTTTCTAAACATCTGAAAGACAAACCATATTTTATCGAAGCTGATATGAGTAAATATCTTGCAATGATCATTGATTCACTGAATCATGATATTTCTATCAGCAATGTTATCGATCCAACTGCTAAATTACGTGCACTTTTAGATGCACACAATAACAAAAACAAATAATTTTTATTTGTACAATAAAAAGAGAGAAACGATCTCCTAACAAAAACGGCGTGTGGAACACTCTGCTCCACACGCCTATTTTTTATCTTTATTAAAACTAACCTATCTTGTTCTTCTATCAATTATAAATTTGCACTGATCAGTTTTGGACGGAAACCTCTTTCCTCCAACGCATCCAGAATACGATGTTTATGATCTGTTCCAAATGCTTCCAAAGTGATTCGAAGTTCCACTGCTGCCTTACGATTTGTGCTGACAAACTGATTGTGTTCCAGTTTGATAACATTTCCATTTTCTTTTGCGATCGTATCTGCAACACGTACAAGTTCACCCGGTTTATCAGGTAAAAGTACAGATACAGAGAAGATTCTGTCTCTCTGGATCAGACCATGCTGTACTACGGAAGACATTGTGATTACGTCCATATTACCGCCACTCAGAATACAAACAACTTTCTTTCCTTTCAGATCAAGCTGTTTCAGTGCTGCAACAGATAACAATCCTGAATTTTCTACGACCATTTTATGGTTTTCTACCATATCAAGGAAGGCACCGATCAATTCATCATCTTCTACAAGAAGGACATCATCTACATTTTCCTGAACATATGGGAAAATATTATCTCCAACTTTTCTTACTGCTGTACCGTCTGCAATTGTATTAGCACTTGCAAGTTCTACAACCTCACCAGCTTCTAATGATGCTTTCATACTTGCTGCTTCTGCTGGTTCTACACCAACTACTTTGATCTTTGGATTCAGCATTTTAGCAAGTGTAGAAACACCACTGATCAGCCCACCGCCACCGATTGGTGCAAGGATATAATCTACTGTTGGAAGTTCCTGTACGATCTCCATAGCGATCGTTCCCTGTCCTGTAGCCACATCAATATCATTAAATGGATGTACAAAAGTATAACCCTTTTCTTCTGCAAGCTGAACTGCATACGCATATGCAGCATCGTAATCATCACCTTTCAGAATAACCTCTGCACCATAACTCTTTGTACGATTTACTTTGATCAGTGGAGTGACTGTTGGCATAACGATCGTCGCCTTACATCCATATGCTTTTGCCGCATACGCAACTCCCTGTGCATGGTTTCCAGCAGAAGCTGTGATAAGTCCAAGCTGTCTTTCTTCTTCTGTCAAAGTACTGATCTTATAATATGCACCACGAAGTTTATATGCTCCTGTATGCTGCATATTTTCTGGTTTCAAATAGACCTTTCCACCTGTCAGTTCGCTCAGATAAGCACTGTAGATCAACTTTGTCTGACTTGTCACACGTTTTACGATTTCTGTTGCTTCTTCGAATTTCTCTAATGTAAACATCTCATTCACACCTTCCTTTGTCGTTTTTTAACTTTTCTATTCTTCTTCAGCTTCTTCTTTCTTATCTGAATAAAACAGCGCATTTACGAATTCTTCCGCATCAAATTTCTGAAGATCTTCGATTTTTTCTCCAACTCCGATATATTTTACCGGAATACCAAGTTCTGCCTGGATTGCTACAGCGATTCCGCCCTTTGCAGTTCCATCCATCTTTGTGAGGATTACACCATTAATCTCCGCAACCTCATTAAATTCCTTTGCCTGTGCAAGTGCATTCTGTCCAGTTGTTGCATCCAGAACAACCAATGTCTCACAATGTGCTTCTGGATATTCACGTTCGATCACACGATGGATCTTTTTCAATTCTTCCATCAGGTTTTTCTTATTGTGAAGTCTTCCTGCTGTATCACAAAGAAGAATATCTGCTCTTCTTGCTTTTGCAGCCTGTACCGCATCAAATACAACCGATGCAGGATCTGCACCTTCCTGTCCACCAATCATCTCAACCTGTGCACGGTTTGCCCATTCTTTGAGCTGTTCTCCAGCTGCCGCACGGAATGTATCGGCTGCCGCAAGGATTACTTTTTTATGTTCGCTCTTGAACTGTCCAGCCAGTTTTCCGATTGTTGTTGTCTTACCAACGCCATTAACACCGATCATAAATACAACCGACTGTTTTTTCTCAAATTCGTATGCTGTCTCACCAACATCCATCTGTTCCTTGATACTATCAATCAGAATCTGACGGCACTCAATCGGTTCTTTGATATGACGTTCTTTTACTTTTTCTCTCAGATCTTCCATGATCTCCATTGTTGTTCTTACCCCAAGATCTCCCATAATGAGCGTCTCTTCCAATTCTTCATAGAAATCTTCATCAATCTTAGAAAATCCGTGAAAAATACTGTCCATACCTGACACAATATTTTCTCTTGTTTTTGTCAACCCTGAAACAAGGCGCTGAAAAAATCCCATACTCTCTTCTCCTTCATTTTCAAGTCTCTTTTATTTATCCAGTTCATCTTCCAACAAGTCAACTGAGACCAGTGTAGATATCCCTTTTTCCTGCATCGTGATACCATATAAACGGTCCGATGCTGTCATTGTACCACGTCTATGCGTAATTACAATAAATTGTGTGTTTTTGGTTAATTTATGTAAATATTTTGCAAATCTCGTTACATTACTATCATCTAATGCAGCCTCAATTTCATCCAACAAGCAGAATGGGGATGGTTTCAGGTTCTGAATTGCAAATAATAACGAAATTGCAGTCAATGCTTTTTCTCCACCAGAAAGCTGCATCATATTCTGTAATTTCTTTCCTGGTGGGTGTGCAATGATATTGATCCCTGCCTCCAGCACATCTTCATCGTCCATCAGTTCTAGCGTTCCTTTTCCTCCACCAAACAGTTGCTTAAATACACTGTCAAATTCTTTTTCGATCAGCGCAAATTGTTCTTTGAACTGTTTACGCATTGCTTCATCAAGTTCCTCAATGATATTAACCAACGTCGCCTCTGCTTCTACCAAATCTTCATGCTGCGCCTTCAAAAATGTATATCGCTCCAAAACTGCTTTATAATCTTCAATCGCATTGACATTGACATGACCTAATCGCTTGATCTCTGTCTTTAAATTTTGTATCTGCATCTTCATATAAGAAATATCTGTCAAATCTGGATTACGAAGTTCTTCCGCATGGCTGTATGTCAATTCATACTCATCCCACATATAATTGATCTGCTTATCCGAAGCTTCTTCATAAGACTCTTTTCTACTCGTCAATCGGAAACATTCTTTATCAAGATCTGACATATGTTTTGACAATGCTTCTCTCTTTTCCAAAAATGCTTTGTGCTTTTTATTCAACTCTTCTTTTTTTAGTGTCTGACTGTTGACTTCATCTTGAATCTCTTTGAACAATTCACCAGATTCTATAATCGTATCTTGTAATTGTTTGATCTCAGCTTCTTTTTCTTTGATCTCACCAGAAACATTTTCTTTATTCAAAGAAAGTTCTTCGAGTTCTTCTGAAAATCTAGCATTCTCTTCTTCTATACGCATGATATTCTCGCGTATAAAGTTATTCTGCTGTTCCAGACTCGCATAAGACAAATGCACTTCTTCAGAATGCTTCATTTCAACGCTTTCTTGTGCACGATCTTTTTCTAATATAACTTGCAGTTCACTTATATATTTATTGAGTTTCTCTTCCAAACGCTCAGATGCTTCCAATTCCATCTGAATAGAATCTTCATTATCAATAATCTCCCGAATCTCATCATCCAGTTCCTTGAGTTCTTTTTTATAACGTCTATAACGCTCCGCAAGTTCTCTCTGCTTGTTCTGAACCTGCTCCATGTTCATCTTTGCTGTATTTTCTACAACAGATGCTTTTCGAAGATGATTCTGAATCTCATCAATCTGCGTATAACATGCAGCACGATCCTTCTTTAATGTGTCAACTTCCTGTTCCAGTTCGTCCATCTCTTTTTTCAAATCAGACACTTTCTTTTCAAATTCTTCAATCTCTCGTCGTCTGCTCAAAAGATTACTCGAATTCTTGAAAGCTCCACCAGTCATAGAACCACCTGGATTGATCAAATCCCCTTCTAACGTCACAAGACGAAGGGACTGTCTATATTTTTTTGCGATTGCAATTCCATGGTCAATATGATCCACAACGATCGTTCTACCTAACAACTGCTCTGCTAATTTTTGATACTTATTTTCCACTGACACAAGCGTACTAGCAAGACCAATCACTCCATTTTCTTTCAAAGCAGCTTCTTCACGGAAATTGCCACCGCCCTGAATGCTTGTCAACGGAAGAAACGTTGCTCTACCAAGCTTATTCTGCTTCAAATATTGAATCATACGTTTTGCTGTATCTGTATGATCCGTTACGATATTTTGAATACTCCCACCAAGAGCTGTCTCAACAGCAATTTCGTAAGCCTTATCTACCTTGATGATGTCTGCCACAACTCCAAGCAAGCCTGGTTCTCTGTCCTTTAGACTCATCACCTTACGAATACTATTTCCATAACCATCATATCGCTCTGTAATATTCTTCAAAGATTCTAATCTCGAAGATTCTCTGTGATATGCTGTCTGACTGTTTCTAAAGTGAACTTGCTTCTCATTTAATTGCTTTTGAAATACTTCAATCTTCTCTTCTGTCTTTTGTATCTGTTCAAGATAAGAAGTAATTTCTGCTTTTATCTTATTCAGTTCATCAGAATAACCTGCAAGCATCTCATTCTGTGATTCACCTTCTGATGACATTTCTAAGATTACTTTATTCAGTTCAGCCTTACGAACCGCCATCTGCTCCTGTGTCGTTGTAAAATGCTGGATCTTTGCCTTTGTAGATGCACGATTATTTAACAATTCTAAGATTTCCTGCTGACTGTTTTCCAACTGAACAGTCTGCTCCGCAATCTTACTTTGCAGTGCAACTAGAACTTCTCTTGCTTTCTGATCCTTCTCTGCCACCTCAGCAAGCTGTACATTCACCGCTTCTTGCTCTTTTGCAAGTGCTTTTAACTGTTCTTGTCTTGCATTCACTTCAGCAAAGATTGCCTTCTGACGATTATCATAATGCTCATCATTCATGTGGATCGTATTGATCTGCTCTTTCAGAACGTTGATCTGACCTTCCAACTGCTGCTTTAATAAAGTGGTCTTATTAAGCTGGTCTTTTGCATTTTCAATAGAAAAATCAACTTCTTCCAGCTCTTCTTCGACCGTTTCATACTCCGCTTTCATCGCAGAATAACGTTCATTCGCTTCCTTCAGTTCTCCTTCTGCAAGCTGAAGCTTTTCATTCACTTCACGAATCTGCTCTTTGATTCGTTCTGTCTCAACCAAAAACATATTGATATCATATGTCTTTAATTCATCTCTCTTTTTTAAATACTCTCTGGCAACTTCAGACTGTTTCTCAAGTGGTTCAATCTGCTTCTCAAGTTCAGTCAAGATATCATTTACTCGAACCAAGTTCTGTCTCTCTTCCTCCAATTTTTTTAAAGAAAGATTTTTACGACGCTTAAACTTTACAATTCCAGCCGCTTCATCAAAAAGTTCTCTTCGTTCTTCCGGCTTTCCACTCAGGATCTTATCAATCTGTCCCTGTCCGATAATTGAATATCCTTCTTTTCCAATTCCGGTATCATAAAACATCTCATTGATGTCTTTCAATCTGCATGCAGTACCATTGATCAGATACTCGCTCTCGCCAGAACGATACAGCTTTCTTGTTACCGTTACTTCTTCATAATCTACCGGAAGCTGATGATCCGAATTATTCAGCGTGATCGCAACCGAAGCATAACTTAAAGGCTTTCGATTCTCTGTCCCCGAAAAAATAACATCCTGCATAGAACCGCCTCGAAGCTGTTTCGCTCTCTGTTCTCCAAGCACCCAGCGCACAGCATCCGCAACATTGCTTTTTCCACTTCCATTCGGTCCAACAATACCTGTAATCCCTTCATGAAAATCAAACTTTATTCTATTCGCAAAAGATTTAAATCCCTGTACTTCGATACTTTTTAAATACATATATCACCTGTTACTGTTCACTTTTCTTTTTAAGGATTGCTTGATAAGCAGCCTGCTGTTCTGCTGCTTTCTTTGTACGTCCTTTGCCGCTTCCATAACTCTTTCCGTCGATCAGAACTTCCACATAAAATGCTTTATTATGATCTGGTCCTTCTTCTTTGATCAAATGATACGCTACCTTTGCATCTTTTTCTGCCTGCACGATCTCCTGCAAAATGGTCTTGCTATCGAAAAAGAGGATCTTATTCTCCAGATCAGATAAAACAAATCTGTGAATAAACTCTTTTGCATTAGTAAAACCACCGTCCAGATAGATTGCACCGATCAACGCTTCCATTGCATCTGATGTAATAGAATCACGCTGTCTTCCACCTGTTGCTTCTTCGCCCTTTCCAAGTAAAAGATATGAGCCAAGGTCAATATCTCTTGCACAAAATGCCAAAGAAGGCTCACACACCATACTTGCTCTTGTTTTTGTCAATTCACCTTCAGATACTTGAGGTTTTTCTTTATATAAAAACTCACTGGATACCAATTCAAGGACAGCATCGCCCAAAAATTCCAATCTTTCATTGCACTGATATTTTGCCAAATGCTTTTCATTTGTATAAGAACTGTGCATCAATGCCTGTTTTAAAAGTTCTTTATCATGAAAGCAATACCCAATTTTATTCTCTAATTGACTTAATTTATTCATTCTACTATCTCCACCTTTCCAAGACTTACTCGTCGTCTATAGAAGCAGGAAACATCCCACATCTTATATAATCGAAAAAGCCCCTTACTTAGGGCTTTTTCAATCTTGTTCTTAACCAACAATCTTTTTAATCTGGTCTACTGCATCCTGTACAGTTTTGATGTTCTCAGCTGCATCGTCTGCAATCTGAATATCAAATTCATCTTCAATCGCCATTACGATTTCCAAAACATCTAATGAATCTGCCTGAAGATCTTCTACAAATCTTGTTTCTGGAGTGATTTCTGATTCTTCGATATCACCCATAGATTCTGCAATAATTTTCTGTAATTTTTCAAACTCCATAATATTCTCCTTTTCGCTATTATTCTATTACTTTTTATTCTTCTTCCTGAATAGCTGCCGCAATCTTCTCTGCAATCTTTTGCTCATTAAACGCCACACACTGAATAATAGAATTGCAGATTTCTTTTGACTTAGAACTTCCATGTGTCTTTACAACAAGTCCTTTCAGACCAAGCAGCGGTGCTCCTCCATACTCACTTGTGTCAAAATCTTTCAAAGCTGCCTTCAAAGAAGGTTTTACAAGAAGTGCTCCAATCTTACCTCTCAAAGAAGATAACATTCCCTGTTTTAATTTACTCATCAATGCAGAGCTAAGTCCTTCAAGTAATTTCAAGATCACATTACCCGCAAATGCATCACAAACAAGAATATCTGCCGCACCATATGGAATATCTCTTGCTTCTACACTTCCTATAAAATTAATATCTTTACATTCTTTTAATAACGGAAATGTTTCTTTTACAAGTGCATTTCCCTTCTCTTCTTCTGCTCCAATATTTACGATTCCAACTGTTGGATTCTCTTTTCCAACAACATGTTTCATATAGATCGTACCCATCTTAGCAAACTGTACAAGATGTGATGGTCTTGCATCTACATTCGCCCCACAGTCGATCAATAAAGATGCACCTTTCAATGTAGGGATCAACGGCGCAAGTGGTGCTCGCTCAACTCCTTTGATCTTGCCAACAATAACTTGTCCGCCAACCAACGTTGCTCCTGTACTTCCCGCAGTAACTAAAGCATCCGCTTTTCCTTCTTTTACCAATTTCATTGCAACAACGAGGGAAGAATCTTTCTTTCTTCGAATCGCAAGTACTGGTGGCTCTGCAGTCTCTATAACTTCTGTTGTAGGTATAATCTCAATCTGTTCCTCTGGATAAGTATATTCTGCCAAAATCTTTTTAAGTTCTGACTCATTCCCTGTCATCAGGACTTTAATATCTTTTCTCTTCTGAACAGCCTCTACCGCTCCTTTTACGATTTCTGCCGGTGCATTGTCACCACCCATCGCATCCAAAGCTACTTTTGTAATCTCAGACATGGTTTTTCCTCCTATATTACTGCTATCATTCTACTAAACATCGTTCTAAAAATCAATAAAAAGCGAAATATTTATTTGGATATAAAACAAAAAACCAAGGGTTATTATCTTACGATTCCCCTTGGTTTTACTTGCTTATTAGAAATTAGTCAACTGTGATAATCTCTTTTTTGTTGTATGAGCCACAAGCCTTACATACTCTGTGAGGCATCATGAGTTCTCCACACTTGCTGCATTTAACAAGGTTTGGAGCGCTCATCTTCCAATTAGCTCTTCTTTTATCTCTTCTTGCTTTAGAAGATTTATTCTTTGGACA
>CAZAEC010000025.1:0-31648 GCA_964484055.1 uncultured Clostridium sp. | reverse complement strand
CTAGTATTATATCTTATTAGGTCGAGGTGTTACAACTATGTTATATCACAACAATGTATCGATAATGGACCGATGGAAAAACATGAAACTTACTTGCAAGCCGCATAAAAACCTGCCAGCAGATAACCTACTGGCAGGAAAAATTTTATATTTTTTTATTTGTCTACTTGACGGGAAGCAGTTCAATCTATTTTGCAGCAGCCCCATTTTACTAATTTTCTTACACTATATTAAATTTCATTATAATTATGAAAGTCAGTATTAGAAATATTTAATACTTTGCTCATTTATTATCATCTATTTTAACTAAACTTTCTTTACATTCTTCTATTGCGCTTTCAACTCCTTCTTTAGAGAAATCGTGCCCGTTCATTATTTCAGTCAATTTCCAGTACAATTTACAATCAACTGAAAGATATTCATCAAATTCATCTATCGCTTCTGTATATTTTTGATTATCCATTAGTCTATATCCATTTCTCAATGTTTGAAATCTCTTCTGCTGAATTCCATCAATAATAAAAAGAAATGAAAAGAATATTACAAATCCAATTAAACACAGCATACCTTTTCTTTTTAAACATACTCTATTAACGCTTTTTTTATTCTTTAATTTAATTTTTCCCATACACTTTTGCTCCTTCCATACAATGAGTAATCATCTTTTTCACTATAGTTACCGATATATATCGTCGCAAATTTCCTTTTTCTTCCTGCATCCAAACTAATTATATTTATCCCCTCCTTTCGCCAAAATCGTAAAACCAAAAATCAATATGTACCTACGCTAACAATACTATAATCACTTCATGGGTTAAATTATGGGTTATATTTTCACTTCCTCTTGCGACCGTTCAAAACATATGATATATTGATTATAGAAAAAGGGAAAGCCAGAGAAGCGGCTTACCCCGAACACATAAGCAATAACCTATTTAAGGCCAGCCGTCATTATTCGCAGTAATGGCGGCTATTTTCGTTTCCCCTTGAAAATTGTATAACACAATCCAACAAGGGCAACAATGAACATTCCAATCTGAATCAAATCAGAGTATGTAACATACATTGGCATCGCCCTCCTTTCTTTCGTCTGGAGGGTAAGCCCCTCCGATAAAAGAGGGTAAGCCGCCTGGCTCTCTGGTTTCCCGTATCCGAAGTATACCACATCCTAATCTGTCAAACAATGGTAATTTTCTGCAAAACAAAAGCCCCAGATTCCTCCAGGGCTATAAAGCTATGAGATTTTTATTTTTCCTTCTAGATTGGCAAAGGATTCCTTTTTCTTGTTTTCTGTGGCTTCTGCATAAATGTTCATCGTTGTCCCGATATCACTATGTCCCATAATATCCTGGATTACTTTGATATTAGTTTCATTCTCACAAAACCTGGTGCAAAACGTATGCCTTAAATTGTGTACTGAGAAATGCCGGATAACTAACGGTTCCCTTCGTTCTTTCTTAGCCTTATCTGCTTCTTCTTTGTTAAACGCCTTATAAATTCTCTCAATTCTGCTGCTGCAATCAGTGTTTTTTGAGCAATCAATTCTGGGTCTTCTTCACTGTGAAGCTGCCTTTCTAAGGCAGCCATTTCTCTTTCAAATGCAAGTGCATATTCTAAATTTTCCGTAACATTATTCTCCATTTTTCCACAGCTCCTCTATATTACATTTATTCAAAAAAAGAAAACCGCAAAATTTCAGATTATGACTGATAACTTTGCGGTAAAATATTTTACGGTACAGCAAGCCTATTATCTGTTGTGCCACTTACTCTTCATTATGTATTATGTTGTCTTGATACTCAAGCATTCCTTTTGCAAGCTGATAAATCAATTTCAGTGATTCTGGTGAACACTGTTGTAAGATTGTTGCTAATTCCTCATTGATAGCATAGCTGCGGCAAGCATGCGGTTGATCCATTAAAAAATAATCTACTTCTCATTTTCAATCTTTTCCCTCATTCACACAATCATTAATCATCCAACTTTATATTCCTCTCAAGAACAGAAATCATATCTTCTATAACCTTTTTACTTCCTCCTGTTGCAAATGGCTGATTTAGTCTATGATGATCGCTGCCACAAGATGCTAAAATGTTGTATTTTTCTTGCATTTTCTTCAGAAATTCCATACGCGAAATATCCGATAAGTATCTTTCATAAAACACTTCCATTGCCGCCTGTTTACCTGCTATCTCTTTAAAATATTTTATGAGTTGTTCAATCTCTTCTTCATCAAACATGTATCCATACGGGTGTGCAAAACAAGGTATTCTTCTACATTCTACAATTTTCTTTATAACAGCATCTATCGTTGCGTAATGGATGTAACGAGTACTAGGAATATAATGCGGACTAAAATTACCAATCTGATGATCATATGCCGAATCTATATCCTGTTCAACTCCTCTATTGACCAAAATATCTGCAATTTGATGCCTTCCTATGTGCTCACATTCTCGTTCTACATTATATACCTCTTCCATTGTGATATAGATTCCTCTTGTTGCTAGATCCGCTAAAATTGCCTCTACATATTCTTCTTTACCAACTCCAATACCTTTGAAAAAATCTTCAAAATCTGACGCATTCACTCCATATGGAAATATTCCCACAATATGTATTTCTGTGGTTTCATTTCTTGTAGGCACATAATATTCTGTCGAAAATTCTATCCCTGGAATTATCTGCATACCGTCTATTTCCTTGCAAGTTGTAAAAGTAAATTTATTATGATCCGTGATGGCAATCAAAGAGAGTCCCGCCTCCTTTGCTTTTTGAATGACCACATCAGGAGACTCTTCACCATCAGAATTTGATGTATGAATATGCAAATCAAGTAAATATTTTTCTTCCTTATGTTCATTAATATTAACCATGTCTAATCATCCTTCCTTTTGATGTGAATACATCCATATATTTCCTGACATCCTATTTCTCCTCTGCTAATTCATATGGTGACTTTTCCCTGAATTGCTCAAGATAAGCATCGAAGATATCTCTGTTGATTAAAACAGTGCTATCCATTCTATATATAGCTCCAGCCTCTTGAGCCAACTGCATAATTTTCCTATGCGACATGCTATATACAATTTTTGCTTCCTGATACTTCAAAAACTGCTTTCTCAATTTTCTCGCTGTGTCACGTATTTCTTTTCTTCTTTCGACATTAAAATACGACTCATTCTTGTTATCCATGATCTTTACCTCACTTTCATAAATTCCTATGACAGATTTACCACGCAAAAAAAGGACACTCTTTAAAATTACTTTTAAAAAGTGTCCTTGATCTAACAATATTTAAGTGTGTGTAGTTCTGACAACAATTCATAAAAGACCACAACAATTCGTATTCATTCTCCGATTTGTTGTCAAATTAACTTTTCGATGCCGAAAACCCTTGATTTTACTGGGTTTATTTGTCCAAACTTTTCATTGTTGGGAACAGCAATACATCTCTGATCGCTGCGCTATCTGTAAGCAGCATGCAAAGTCTATCGATACCGTATCCGATACCGCCTGTAGGTGCCATACCAATCTCAAGTGCGTTCATGAAGTCTTCATCTGTTGTGTTGGCTTCTTCATCACCTGCTGCCAATGCTTCTTCCTGTGCTTTGAAACGTTCTCTCTGGTCAATTGGGTCATTAAGCTCTGAATAAGCATTACACATTTCCCAACCATTCATGAACATTTCGAAACGTTCTACATATTCTGGGTTCTCTGGTTTTTTCTTTGTAAGTGGAGAGATTTCAATTGGGTGATCCATAACGAATGTTGGCTGGATCAGGTGTTCTTCAACAAATTCTTCAAAGAACAGGTTGAGGATATCACCCTTCTTATGTCTCTCTTCGTATTCTACATGGTGTTCGTCAGCAACTGCACGTGCTTCTTCAAGTGTATGAATCTCATTCCAATCAACACCTGCATATTTTTTAACTGCATCTACCATTGTGATACGTTCGAATGGTTTTCCGAGATCCATCTCGATACCATTGTATACGATTGTTGTTGTTCCAAGAACTTCCTGTGCTACATGACGGTACATGTTTTCTGTAAGATCCATCATACCATTATAGTCTGTATATGCCTGATAAAGTTCCATCAGAGTGAACTCTGGGTTATGTCTTGTATCACAGCCTTCGTTACGGAATACTCGACCGATTTCGTAAACTCTTTCCAGACCGCCTACGATAAGACGTTTTAAATAAAGTTCCAGAGAAATACGAAGCTTGAAGTCTTCATCCAATGCATTAGAATGTGTTACAAATGGTCTTGCAGAAGCTCCACCTGCATTTGCCACAAGCATTGGTGTTTCAACTTCCATAAAGCCCTGTCCATCAAGATATCTACGGATTGAGCTGATGATCTTTGAACGTTTGATAAATGTATCTTTTGCTTCTGGGTTCATGATCAAGTCAACGTATCTCTGACGGTAACGAGCATCTGTATTTGTCAGACCATGATATTTCTCTGGAAGAATCTGAAGACTCTTTGAGAGAAGTGTTACGCTTGTAGCGTGGATTGAGATCTCGCCTGTTTTTGTACGGAATGCTTCACCTACGATACCTACGATATCACCAATATCCATTCTCTTGAATTCTTTGTATGCTTCTTCTCCGATGCAGTCTCTTGCAACGTAAGACTGAATATTACCCTGAAGATCCTGTACGTTACAGAAAGAAGCTTTACCCATAACACGCTTGGACATCATACGTCCTGCGATAGATACTGTCTTTCCTTCCAGTTCCTCAAAGTTATCTTTGATCTCCTGACTGTGATGTGTCTGGTCATATTTTGTAATTACAAATGGGTCCTTTCCATTTGTCTGTAATTCTGCCAGCTTTTCGCGGCGTACTTTTCTTAACTGATTTAAATCTGGTTCCTGCGTGTTGTTCTGCTGAGCCATTGTTTTCTCCTTCCTGAAACTATCCTATATCCACTTAAAGATGATACCTATTTTAGCAATTTTTAAGAGGAATCGCAACAAAACCCCTTGTATTTCTTACAAAGGGTTTGAAAACTATTTTCTGATTACAGAGAACGTTTGATGTCGAGTACTTTGTACTGGATCATACCAACCTGTGTCTCTACGTTTACTACATCTCCAATTTTCTTTCCGATCAGAGCCTGTCCTACTGGTGATTCATTGGAAATCTTTCCTTCAAGGCTGTTTGCTTCTGTTGAACCAACAATCTTGAATTCCATCTCTTCGTCAAATTCAATATCGAATACTGTTACTGTACATCCAACATTAATCTTTCCAAGATCTACTTCTTCTTCATCTACAACTTCTGCATTCTTCAGAATGTTTTCAAGTTCTTCAATTCTTGCTTCAATATCTCTCTGTTCATCTTTTGCTGCATCGTATTCAGCATTTTCAGATAAGTCGCCCTGTTCACGAGCTTCTTTGATCTTCTCTGCTACCTCTTTACGTTTTACTACTTTGAGGTTTTCAAGTTCATCTTCTAACGCTTTCAGACCAGCATAAGTCATCAGCTTTTTCTTTGCTTCTGCCATGATTTTCTTCCTTTCTTGTGTTGCATTTTCTTATTCCAATTTATATAGACAGCTGGCTTTCTTAACCAGCTTTATATTCTAAGTCCATTATATTCTGCAATTTTAGTATTATACCCAAAACCTAAAGGACTGTCAAGATTTTTTCCAGTTCTTCATAGCTTTCTACTTCGTTTACTTTGTCTCGAAGTCTTGCCGCACCATGCAGACCTTTTGTGTACCACGCAACATGTTTTCGCATCTCTCGGATTCCACAGAAATCACCTTTATATTCAAGCTGAAGACGGGCATGTCGAAGCATTGTTTCACGGATTTCATCTATGGATGGTCTTGGTGGCAAACTGCCAGTTTCTTCGTACGCAATAAGCTCTGAAAAGATCCATGGATTGCCCTGTGCACCTCTTGCGATCATCACACCATCACAACCTGTATATTCTCGCATCTGGATTGCTTTTTCACCAGAAGTTACATCTCCATTTCCAATAACCGGAATGTTTACCGCTTCTTTTACCTGACGGATGATATCCCAATCCGCTTTTCCTGAGTAATACTGTTCTCTTGTTCTTCCATGGACCGCAACTGCTGCCGCACCTGCTTCTGCGATGATCTTTGCGATTTCAACCGCATTTACATGATCATCATCAAATCCTTTTCGGATCTTTACAGTAACTGGTTTCTCAATCGCTTTTACAACTGCACTTACAAGTTCATACACAAGTTTTGGATCTTTCATCAAAGCTGAACCCTCTCCATTGCGTACTACTTTTGGCACTGGACAGCCCATATTGATATCTAAGATAGAAAATGGTCTCTCTTCGATTCTTTTTGCCATCTCACTGACAATCTTTGGATCAGAACCAAACAACTGTAAGGATACAGGAAATTCGTCTGGATGGATCTCTAAAAGACTTTCTGTATTTTTATTATTGTATAAAATGGCTTTTGCACTGACCATTTCTGTACAAAGCAGACCTGCGCCCTGTTCTTTACAGAGCAAACGGAATGGCAGGTCTGTTACTCCTGCCATCGGCCCTAAGATATATGAATTTTCTAATGTTACATTTCCTATTTGTAATTTTTTCATCTTTCTCTCTCTATTAACGCTTATTCTTATTGTAGATCAGACGAAGGCCTGTCAATGTCAGATCTTGATCATAAACATCGATACATTTTGCCTCTTCTGCAATAATCTTACCAATTCCGCCAGTTGCAACTACTTTTATATTTTCATATCCAGATTCTTCTTTTATCTTCTGGACAATATATTCTGTCTGTCCGATCGCACCATACACAAGTCCCGCCTGCATACTGGAGATCGTTTCTTTCGCAAGGATCGATGCTGGTTTTCTGATCTCAATCGCTGGGAGCATTGCAGCTCCGCCCCAGAGTGAACGTGCAGCTGTCTCAATCCCCGGTGCTGTGATTCCTGCTTCAAATGTTCCTTTTGGACCAATTAGATCATATGTTGTTGCTGTTCCAAAATCAACTACGATCACTGGACCACCAAATTGATCATATGCAGCAACTGCATCTACGATACGGTCTGGACCGATCTCTTTTGGATTTTCTGTCACAATACGAATTCCTGTCTTGATCCCTGCTGATACAACAAGTGGACGGATATCAAAGTATTTGATGATCCCACTTGTGAGCGAATACATAACATCCGGTACAACAGACGCGATGATCACCGCTTCGATGTCAGATGCCTGAATATTACGGTGCTCAAGAATCCCACAGATCGTAAAACCATATTCATCTGAAGTTCTTGGAATCTTCGTTGTCATACGAAATGTTCCAAGTAATTCCTGTTCTTTAAATACACCTAATGTAATGTTGGTATTTCCCACATCTACTGTTAAAAGCATATCCGTGTCTCCTTGTTTTATTTATCTTCTAAACCGAGATCTTCCCCAAGATAAAATACCTTAAAGAATAATTCCAGTGATTCAAATAATTCTGTTTTTGTCTGCTGAAGCTGTTTGATCTTTAAGACACTTCCAATCTCATCAAATCCAAAATCATTCTCTTCATGGTCTACTCTAAGTTCTAGATTACCATCTTCATCATATACGACCATAAATACGCCGCCAATATCTTCTGTATATAATACACACATGATCTGTAATTCTTGTTTGATCGCTTCCGGAAGTGTTTCAAATTCCGGATTCAAATAATATTTCTGTTCGTACGAATTCGCCGCACACAATACAACTTCTTCCATCATATCCTCCTATTTTCCACAATCATCCTTTTCGGATGCATAATAATTTAAACATATCCATACACACCACGCACCGACACTTCTCCGGCATAAATTGCTTCCTGCGTTCCGTCTTCTCGTAAAACAATCAGTTCACCAAATTTGTTAATCCCTAGTGCCTTTGCATGATAAGACTCTTTTTCGCCAAGAATGCAAACTTCTCTTCCTGCATTTACAAGTAATTCATTATACGCTGTCTGGATATTTGAAAGGTCTTCAACTTGTTCAAATACTTTATAGTCTTTTAAAAATTGCTGCATAATCGCTGTGATCAACGTTTCTTTTTCCCACATCTCCCCAGTTGCCTGTCGGATCGATACCGCAGTATCTTCAACCTCTTTTGCGAAATGTTCTGTATTCACATTCACACCAACCCCAACAACAACATACTCTATCTTGCCTTCTTTGACACTCATCTCCGTCAAGATTCCGACAAGTTTCCGACCGTTCCACACAAGATCATTTGGCCACTTGATCTGTATGTTCATACCTGTAAGTTTTCTGATTGCTTTCGCCACACTATATGCCATCACAAGCGTAAGCATTGGTGCTTTATCCGGAGCAAACTTTGGTCTTAATAAAACAGACATATAAATATTATCCATCTCGTCTGAGATCCATGTCCTGCCTCGTCTTCCTCTTCCTGCAGTCTGTCTTTCTGCCACGATCAAACTACCATGTTCTACACCTTCAGCCGCCAATTGTTTAGCTTTATTATTTGTCGAATCAATCTCCTGATAATGAAATATCTTACTCACTTTTCCCTCTAATATCATCATTCTGGCTTAATTTTAAAAATCTCATAAGATGCAAAAAGAACTTTCCCCTCTTTCGAAGGTACTCGTCCTCTCTGCAATATACATTTTCATCGATATCGATAAATGACTTTCATCATCGATCATTCTGTTCTATTTTGCTTCGAACTCTCCTAATGTAGCTACCATCACAGCTTTGATCGTATGCATACGGTTCTCAGCTTCATCAAATACTTTAGACTGTGCAGATTCAAATACTTCATCTGTCACTTCCATGTCTGTGATTCCAAAACGTTCTCCAACTTCTTTACCAATCTTTGTCTTAAGATCGTGGAACGCTGGCAGACAATGTAAGAAGATTGCTTCTTCTTTAGCATTTGCCATTACTTCTTTTGTTACTTTATATGGTGTCAGCTCTTTGATACGCTTCTCCCATACTTCATCAGGTTCTCCCATAGATACCCACACATCTGTGTAGATTACGTCAGCATCTTTTGTGCCTTCCTTCACATCTTCTGTCAATGTGATCGTTGCACCACTTTCTGCTGCAAAACCTTTACAAAGCTCAACAAGTTCATCTGAAGGGAAATATTCTTTTGTTGTACATGCAACAAAATCCATACCCAACTTAGAACATGCCACCATCAGAGAGTTCCCCATGTTATATCTTGCATCACCCATATATACGAGTTTACGACCTTTCAGATCACCAAAGTTCTCGCGGATCGTGAGCATATCAGCAAGCATCTGTGTTGGGTGGAATTCATTTGTCAGACCGTTCCATACTGGAACACCAGCATTCGCTGCAAGGTCTTCTACGATATCCTGTCCAAATCCACGATATTCAATACCATCATACATTCTTCCAAGTACACGTGCTGTATCTTCGATACTTTCTTTCTTGCCCATCTGAGAACCTGTAGGTCCAAGGTAAGTCACACCCATACCAAGATCGGAACCAGCTACTTCGAACGCACATCTTGTTCTTGTGCTATCCTTTTCAAAAAGGAGAACGATATTCTTTCCTTTATAATAATCTACCGGAATTCCTTTTTTCTTTTTATCCTTCAGATCTGCTGCCAGATCAAGTAAATATGTAATCTCTTCCGGAGTAAAATCAATCAATTTCAAAAAATTTCTGCCTTTTAAGTTCATACTGTTCATCCCTTTCTACGCTTTTCAAAGAGAAAATTATTTCTCTTTATTCCTGCCTGTTAGTATACTCTCAGCCCTTAAAAATTGCAAGGTTTTTCACGCATTTTACTTTATCACTTTATCAAATTAACTTCTTCTCTGTCTGCTGACTTCAAACATCAATACAGCCGCTGCGATTGCAGCATTCAAAGATTCTACCTGACCAGCCATTGGAATCTGTACCCAAGTATCTGCCTGTGCAGCCACTTCGTCTCGCAGACCATTTCCCTCATTGCCGATCAAAAATGCTGTACCTGTTGAATAGTCTTCTTTATCGTAAGAATTTTTCCCATCTAAATGTGCCGCATAGACACGGATTCCTTTTTGTTTCATTTCTCCAATTGTTTCAAGGATATCTTCTACATAAACAAATGGCATTCTATAGATTGCTCCCATCGTAGAACGGATTGTTTTAGGATTATAAATATCCACGCAATCCTTACTTAAGATAAGCCCATTCACACCTGCTGCCTCTGCTGTACGGAAGATCGTGCCAAGATTTCCTGGGTCCTGCAGATTATCCAACACCATGATATGTGGATTCTCTGCATTCACGATATCTTCCACCTTATGCTTCATCTGTCGTACAACTGCAAGCACGCCCTGTGGAGTCTTTGTATCAGACATATACGCAAATACAACATCTGACACAAGTTCCGGCTTACAGCCTTTTGGAAGTGCATCTTTATATTTTTTATAAAACTCTTCTGTTACATATAATTTTTCAACTCTGTCTGCTGGTATTTCCTGTACCATACGGATCCCCTCAACAATAAACACCCCAGCCTGATTTCTTGCTTTACTTTTCTTCTGCAGCTGAACAATCTCTTTCACCTGCTGATTACTTGTACTTGTGATCATATTTCTCTTTCCTTTATTACTTCATAAATTATAAACTCACCTACGAGTCTTTGTGTGAAGGTCAATCCACATCTGATATCCATCACACTTTAAATCGATATCCCACACCCCAGATTGTCTCGATATACTGTGGATGAGAAGTATCATATTCAATCTTCTCACGGATCTTCTTAATGTGTACTGTTACCGTTGCAATATCTCCGATTGATTCCATATCCCAGATTTCTCTGAAAAGTTCTTCTTTTGTATAAACATGATTTGGATGTCCTGCAAGGAACGTCAACAGATCAAATTCTTTTGTTGTAAATGAACGTTCTTCCCCATTCACCCATACACGACGTGCCGTTGTATCAATCTTCAAACCACGGATCTCAATCACTTTATTCTCTTCTACATTACTTCCGATCAATCTCTCATAACGAGCAAGATGTGCTTTTACTCGTGCAACCAATTCGCTCGGACTAAATGGTTTTGTCATATAATCATCTGCACCAAGTCCAAGTCCTCTGATCTTATCGATATCATCTTTCTTTGCAGATACCATGATGATCGGTGTATTCTTCTGTTCTCTTACCTGACGGCAGATCTCAAACCCATCCACACCTGGGAGCATAAGATCCAAAATGATCAAATCAAAATCTTCTCCCAATGCTTTTTCTTTTCCTGTCGCTCCATCATTCGCAACTTCAACTTCAAAATTACTCAGTTCAAGATAATCTTTCTCAAGGTCTGCAATTGCCTCTTCATCTTCAATAATCAAAATCCGTTTACTCATTTACCGGCACCTCCTGATATTTTCTTACTACAAAGTACATAGTCATTCCTTTGCCTTCTTCACTGACAGCCCAGATATTGCCGCCATGCTCTTCCACGATCTTCTTCACGATAGAAAGTCCGATTCCACTTCCACCTTTTGAAGAATTACGTGATGCATCTGTACGATAAAATCTATCAAATATGTATGGGAGATCCTTTAGGGCAACTCCCTTTCCATTATCACCTAATTCTACTTGAATAAAGTCGCCTACATCTTTCACTGTCATTCGAATATGTCCCTGTGGCTTATCCATATATTTTACAGAATTGGAAATAATATTATTGATCACTCGGCGAAGCTGTTCTGGATCTACGATCACCTTACAATCTTCGTCCAAAAGATTCTTGTATTCGAATGTGATCCCTTTCTCTTCGAGTTCCATATTCAACTCTTCTGCACAATCTTCAAAATATCCTTCTGCAGAAACTGTTGCAAAATTATACGGAATACGATTCGTGTCGATCTTCGAATAAAATGTCAATTCATTGATCAACATATCCATCTCATTCGCCTTGCTGTATATTGTCTTAATATACTTATCCATCTTCTCTGGCGTATCTGCAACCCCATCCATGATTCCTTCCACATAGCCTTTTATCGCAGTGATCGGTGTCTTTAGATCGTGTGAAATGTTACTGATCAGGTCTTTATTTTCCTGGTCAAATTCCATCTTTTCTTCCGCATTAGCTTTCAGTCTTCGTCTCATATCCTCGAAATCCTGACAAAGCTGTCCAATCTCATCATTCGCCTCCGCTTTGATCTCAAAATCAAGATTTCCTTCTTTGATATTGCGGGCAGCTTCCTGAAGCTTTGCAAGCGGCACAGATACTGTTCTATAAATCCAGCAGATCAATAGGAATGCGGTTACCAATACTACGATCAAATATAACTGCTGGATATCACTCATCTTCTGTGGTGCAAACAAATTCACGACAACTGTAGACAGTATCGTAGGAAAAAGCATCACTACCATAAATGCGATCACTAATTTTGTTTTTAATTTCATCCTAGCTTTCCCTCCGATTCTTTCTGTTTATATACCTCCTTACAATATCACAAAAAAGGCAGATACCACAAGGTATCCGCCTTTTGTTTAATTAAAATTTCATATTATCCAATGTATTTTTTAAGAGCTTCCACTTTATCAAGTTTTTCCCATGGAAGATCAAGATCATTTCTTCCGAAATGTCCATACGCTGCTGTCTGTTTGTAAATTGGACGACGAAGATCAAGCATACGGATGATTCCTGCTGGACGCATATCAAAGTTCTCACGTACGATCTCTACAAGTTTTTCGTCAGAAACCACACCTGTTCCAAATGTATCTACTCGAATAGATGTTGGCTGTGCAACACCGATTGCGTAAGAAAGCTGGATCTCACATTTCTTTGCAAGACCTGCTGCAACGATGTTCTTTGCTGCATAACGTGCTGCATAAGCTGCAGAACGGTCAACTTTTGTACAGTCTTTTCCTGAGAATGCACCACCACCGTGACGAGCCATTCCACCATATGTGTCAACGATGATCTTACGTCCTGTCAGACCACTATCACCGTGAGGTCCACCGATTACAAAACGTCCTGTTGGGTTGATGAAAAATTTTGTTTCATCGTCAACCATATCTGCTGGAACAACTGTATCGATAACATATTTACGGATATCTTCGTGAATCTGTTCCTGTGTCACATCTGGATCATGCTGTGTAGAAATAACGATTGCTTCGATACGTTTTGGTGCATCATTTTCATCATATTCTACTGTAACCTGGCTCTTTCCATCTGGACGAAGGTAAGATAATGTACCGTCTTTTCTTACTTTTGTAAGCTGGAGTGTAAGTTTGTGTGCCATTGCGATTGGATATGGCATAAGTTCTTCTGTATCATCACAAGCATAACCGAACATCATACCCTGGTCACCAGCACCAATTGCTTCGATCTCATCTTCGCTCATTTTATTTTCTTTTGCTTCAAGCGCTTTATCTACCCCCATAGCGATATCTGCTGACTGTTCATCAATTGCTGTAATTACTGCACATGTTTCAGCATCAAAGCCATATTTTCCACGTGTATAACCAATTTCTGTAACTGTATCACGTACAAGTTTCTGGATATCAACATAAGCGTTTGTTGTGATCTCACCCATTACAAGTACAAGACCTGTTGTTGTACTTGTCTCACATGCTACACGGCTCATTGGATCCTGTTCCAAAAGTGCGTCAAGGATCGCGTCAGAAATCTGATCACAGATCTTATCAGGATGGCCTTCAGTTACGGATTCGGAAGTAAATAATCTTTTTTCCATATTTGTTCTCCTTTTTCTTCAGGTTCTTTCTCTCGGGATTGTTTTTATCTATTCAAATTCATAATGAAAAAACAGTCCACAAAAAGCGGACTGTCTGTAATCAACATAACAATCCTCTTATTGTTCGATTGCTCGCTCAGGCTGGCACCTTCCGTCTCACGGGGTTGCCGCAGCTTCTCAGATCCTTTGTATCTCCACTGCTCTGAATAAGAGAAAGTTTATTCGTTCTTTTTACAATAGCATACTTTACTATGATATATAGAAAATGTCAAGTAAGATTTTCTTATTTCAGCACGATTGAAAACATAAACTATCAAACTTGATTAGTGCAAGTGCTAATTAACGCAAGCACTAATCAAGTTAGTCTTTACAAACCTTCGACACAATGTTATAATCAAATCAGAAAAGGAACAACCGCCCACAAGGGGTTGACCGAATATTAAGGAAAATATAGAAATTCCACCCTAACTCGCCAAAGTTCTAAGGGTGGTTTTTCTATGTAGAAATTTACTTACATATCAAAACAATAAACGTAAGCAATGCCAGTAGAAACATTCCAAAAGCCATAAGGTCTTTAAAATCAAATTTCATTAGCACCACCTCCATTCTATCTAACATAAAATGAAGGTCAGCCACCCTGTAACACGATTATTCCATGACAAGATTCTAACATATTCTTCATCTTCTGACAACTTAGATAAATCTTTTTCTCCCCAAAAAATCTCTGTTCCAATAGTTTAACCTACCTTCACAGAGATCCCTTTTTCTTTATCGAATTATTTCATTTTCTAATGCTTGTTTTCTATTACATCGAATGTTTACAATCATGTGCTTCTGGATGCAATTCATCACTCATAAAATCATCTGCTATCGCAGCAATTTCACTATTCAAATACGCATTCACAATCTCTTTTGCATCGCCTGACACATTGATACAGATTACAATATTTCTTTCTCGGAAAAACTTGATCGAACCTCTATCCATACTTCCAGCAATGATTACATTAATCTCTTTTCCCACAAGATATCCCGGATTATGTACTCGTGCTGACACGCGTTCTACTTCCTCGATCTTATTATCTTCCGCATGATAGATCACGTATTCGTCACAAATCTCTAAATATGGGGATACTTCTTTTCCTATTGTTGCCACTGCAATTCTCATACTTTCGCACCTCTTCTTTGTAAAAAGAAGAAGATCTATCCTAGACCTTCTTCCTAATTTTTCTTCATTCTTTTTTTAGCTAACTTTCAGTGTAAACTTCTGAATTTCTTTTTCACTGGATACTCTTTCGATGATTCCACCCAAAGCACGAAGTTTTTCTTCAAAATGTTCATATCCTCTCTGAATATAAACAATATCATCAACGATTGTAATATCATCTGTTGCAAGACCTGCAATGCAAAGAGCTGCGCCTGCACGAAGATCTGGTGCGCTAACTCTGGCACCTGAGAACTTTTCAACACCTTCGATTGTTGCGTAATTTGTTTCAACTTTTACATTTGCACCCATTCTTGCAAGTTCATCTAAATACTTAAAACGATTTTCAAAAATACTTTCTGTGATCGTACTTGTTCCCTGCGCTAACGCAAGAACAACACCGATCTGTGGCTGCATATCAGTTGGATAACCTGGATATGGAAGTGTCTTTACCTGTGTTGCACGAAGTCTGCCTTTTGCTACAACTCGTACAGCATCGTCAAATTCTTCTACTTCACAACCAATATCAACTAATTTTGAAATTGTTGCATCCAAATGTTTTGGAATTACATTCATAACAGTTACATCCCCTTTTGTTGCGGCTGCTGCAAACATGAATGTTCCTGCTTCAATCTGATCTGGAATAACTGTGTATTCAGACTTGTGAAGCTTGCTCACACCTTTAATCTTGATCACGTCTGTACCTGCGCCGCGAATATTTGCTCCCATACTGTTCAAGAAGTTCGCAACATCTACAACGTGTGGTTCTTTTGCAACGTTCTCCATGATCGTCATTCCTTCAGCCAATGCTGCTGCCATCATAACGTTGATCGTTGCTCCAACAGATACAACATCAAAATAAATATGTGTTCCCCTAAGCTGATCTGCTTCTGCAACGATTCTTCCGCGCTCAATCTCAACATCTGCGCCAAGTGCACGGAATCCTTTCAAATGCTGATCAATCGGTCTGCTTCCAATATTACATCCCCCTGGAAGTGCAACCATTGCCTTTTTATATTTTCCAAGAAGAGCTCCGAGCAAATAATAAGATGCTCTGATCTTCTTGATATAATCATATTCAATATTTAAATCGCCAATTGTGCTTCCGTTGATTTTTACAGTATGTCTGTCAACGCGTTCTACCGTTGCTCCAATTCCTGCAATCGCTTCAAGCATTACGTTAATATCATTTACATCTGGAAGATTGTCAATCAAAACTGTGTCATCTGTCATGACCGCTGCCGCCAGAAGTGGGAGTGCTGCATTCTTTGCTCCGCTTATCTCGACTTCGCCAACCAGCGGATTGCCCCCTTTAATTATATATTGCTCCATATAGCACCTCTATCAATATTTCTTGTAATCCTTTGATCAATAAATGACTATAAATTTCTTAACCACATAAAAATACTAGAGTAGTATACCATAAAATTAAAAATTGTAAAATGTTTTTTACTGAAAACGCAATATTTTGTACTATATTTGTATCGTTCCTACAATTAATCTAGTGCTTTTTATACTCCTCAACCGCTTCCAAAACATTCGCAATCGTTTCATCCAATTTACATCCATCTTCGCTTATAGTAATATCCGCATACTTTTCGTATAATTTGACTCTTTCATCATACAAATTACGAAATGTCTGACCTTCTCGAAGAATAACTCCTCTTTTTTTTGGGTCTTTGATCCTTCGTTTTATTGTTTGAAAAGATGCTTTCAAATATACGATTGTTCCAATCTTTTTTAAATGCTCCATCGCTTCCTCGCAGTATATTACACTTCCCCCTGGCGAGATAACCGAATTCTGAACATTTATATTACAATTAACCTGGCTTTCAATCTTGAGAAACTCCTCTTCTCCGACTTCAGCAATAATCTCTCTTAAAAGTTTGCCTTCCTGCTCCTGAATCAGAAGATCTGAATCTACAAATCGTTTGCCTAATTGTTTTGCCACAACAACACCTACTGTGCTTTTTCCAACCGCAGGCATGCCTATAAAAACTAAATTTCCTTTATCCATGGTATCAACTCCCTCGTACATATGCTCTATTATAGCATATATTTCTCAATTAGTAAAATTTTCTCCGTATCCGACGGTCATCACAACGTCGTTTATATAATTCCTGATATAACATAACTTCTATCAGTTCTTCAAGCCAATCCTGTTTCTGTCCCATCTCTTTCCATTTTTGCATCTGTATAGAAATTTCTTTCTCATTTTCATATACATTTTCACAAATCCTTCGGCACATCAAACGAAGCTGTAATTTGTCTGGATATTCATCATACATCATGCTACAAGGGTGTTCGCAACGATCACACTCTTCTTCTACATAAGGCAATACTCTTTTTGCCATATCCGGATACATGCTTCTCATATACTCATAATCTCGTGCATCGATCCGTTCATCATCAAATACAAGTGGCATCGGATAGGCCATATAATAGGGTAATTTCATAGACATATTTTACACTTCCATTTCAAAAGCACTATATCTTTACTATATGTCACTTTCTCACTTCTGTTCATAAAAACAAAGTATACCAATCCACTTTGCCGAGCCGTATATGATTGCAAAATAAAAGGTGTGCCAAAGGCACACCCTTTATCACTCTACACTATTCTAAATTTCCCGGGCCAAATCCCATTGGGAACAGATCTCTCAACAAAAATGTTTTATAATGTTCTTTGTCCACTGCTAAAATGATCTGGAATTTATCAACTTCACAAAACTCCATTATAACCTGACGACATACACCACATGGTGCTGTATAGTCTGTCAACACTCCATTCATACCACCTACAATGCAGATAGCCTGAAACTCTCTTTCACCTTCACTCACAGCCTTAAAAAATGCTGTTCTTTCCGCACAATTGGAAGGACCATACGCCGCATTTTCTATATTGCATCCCGTATACATTTTTCCACTTTTTGTAAGAAGCGCTGCTCCTACTTTAAAATTTGAATATGGTGTATACGCATATTTCAGTTGTCCGATTGCAGTGTCTATCATCTCTTCGATCATTTTATTCTCTAACATTTTCATCACCTCATTGTGACTATTTTGCCTGATCATCATGGATCAGTTTACGAACTGCTTCAACCGTTACTTCGATCAATGCGTCAATGTCATGAACAACTGGATTTTCGAGACCTAATTTTTCTCTTTCCTGATTTGCCAATACAAGGAAACTTGCACCAACACGTGCACGTTTATGTCCACCTACGATAAACAGTGCTGCAGACTCCATTTCTGATGCCAGACAACCCATTCTTTTCCATGCTTCCCATTTATTGAGCAATTCATAGCTTACTGGCTTTGTTTCTGGTGAATGCTGTCCAAAAAATGAATCCTTACTCTGAACAACTCCCACATGATAATTAGCACCAAGTTTTTTCGCTGCAGCAACCAATGCACCTGTTACTTCATAATCAGCTACTGCTGGATATTCAATAGGTGCATATTCTCTACTTGTTCCTTCCATACGGATCGCACCTGTTGCGATCACTACGTCAGAACTTTTTACATCAACCTGCATTCCACCACATGTACCAATTCTCAAAAATGTTCTCGCACCACAATTATATAATTCTTCTAATGCGATTGAAGCGGACGGTCCTCCGATTCCTGTTGAAGTTACACTAACTTTTACTCCATCCAAATAGCCAGTGTATGTTTTGTACTCTCTGTTGAATGCAACTAATTGTGGATCATCCAAATATGATGCAATCTTTTCACATCTTCCTGGATCTCCCGGAAGGATCACATACTCTCCGACATCCCCTGCTCCAACCTGAATATGATACTGTTTACTAGGATCTTCTGAATATTGTTTCATATTAATGCCTCCTATCCTTTTTTTCTTTTTATTTCATATTTCAATATGTACTGAAATATTTTTACTATGAAAAAAGGGCAGCCGTACCCACGATAGATTATCATTGGTACAGCCGCCCTCCCTGAAAATCATTTTCGATATGATATAAATCGCAAGATGATCAATCTACAGATTAACCAAGTGCTACCATACTAAATACGAGTGCGAACAACGCAACAGTTTCACAAAGACCTACTACTGTAATGTACTGTGAGAAACCTTTTCCTGTTTCTGCTAAAGCGTCAGCACCTGCTGCACCAGCTTTACCCTGAGCAACAGCTGAAAGTGCCATTGCAAGACCAGATGCAACACCAAGACCTAATAAGAATCCTGGGTCAGCAGAAGAAGCTTTCATCTGCTGCATAAGAAGGAATCCATAAATAGTCTGTGTAAGAGGTGCACCTGCAAATACAGTAAGAATGAAAGGTGCTGCTTTATTTACCATGTAACATTTTTTCCAAGCACCGATTGATGCCTGACCTGCGATACCAATACCAATTGCTGAACCAATTGCAGCAATACCCATTACTAATGATGTTCCTAATAATCCAAAATTCATAATGACTCTCCTTTATAATCAATTTTCTTCTTCAAACGGTCTAAATTTATATCCACTCCAAGACATTCCTAAGTGATTTGAGAATTCCAATGTATTCAGTCGAACACCGTGAACGATAACTGAAAGCACGTTCAGTATCATGTTGAGTCCGTGACCGAATACGAGCAGAATGATTGCAAATATCATAAATGCAAAGTGACCTAACAATGGTCCTGCCATCTCATTAACTGTTGCAGAAATCGCTCCACCTGCAAGTCCTACAGCCCAAAGACGGATATATGAAACAATATCACTGAAGAGGTTGAAGATTCCAAGTAATACTGAAACAATATTTACAAGACTTTCAAGTATAGATTTCAAAATGCTGCCATTGTAATTTACAAATACGAAATTCATAACAAAACCAACAGCAACAGATGCGATAGCAAGTGTTCCAACTGGAATTCCTGAAATTACCAGTCCAAAACTGAATACTTCACCATTTACTACAAGACTTAATACTAAATAGAACATACCAAGCAGTTCGATTATTGAACCAACCTCGCCTAAGACTCTCAAAGATTTTCTAGTTGTGATCGCAACCTTAATATGTGCGATCTCAAGCTGAATCAATGCTAAGATAAAGCAGAAAATCTGGAGATTCTGTGCAGTTGTAAGTCCTACTCCGTTTTCCATCCAGAATGGAACCCAAATCTTGTCTGAATATACATTCGAAATTACAGGAATAGATAAACTCTTAAGCCATCCTGGTAACTGTTCTGGAGTAAGACCAAACCATGTACAAGTTAATGTTCCCCAAACAATTGTGGATAATCCAAGCAATGCAATCAAGATAAATGTTGGTGGCACTGTTTTTTTGGATGCCAAGGCCTTTACAATTGGAACTGCTGCTACAGCAGTTACCAAGATACCATATCCACCATCTCCGAAAATCATTCCGAAGAAAATGAGGATAAATACTAAGAACCAGCTTGAAATATCGTACTCATTATATCCTGGTACAACATTCAAGAAATCAGTCAGTGGATAAACGAGACTTACAAATTTATTATTTTTCAGTTTTGTAGGTACATTGTCTTCCTCTGTTGGTTCCTCAATAACAAGTCCCCAAGAATGTTCTTTTGCTTCCTGTTTCAGCAGCTCTACATTATCCGCTTCAATGTATCCATTGAAGTAAGAAACGGAAAGATCATCTGTTTCATTTGTAGAAATGTTTTCATCCATCATACCTGTAGCGAATGTTTCGAATTCCACATCTTTTTCAGATGCTTTGATCGCTTTCTTCATGCTCTTAAGATATCCAGCATAAGATGCGATTTTTTCTTCTAATTCTTCTACACGATGATTTAACTCTTCCGCTTTTTTATTTAATTCGGCTGCTGACATTTGTGGTAATTCAAATCGGTAGTTATTTAAAGAGTCGATTACCTCATCTTCTCCTTCGATTCCTGATCTTACGATCGCAAATCTCACAGAAGTTTTGGTCTCACCTAAACTAAGGATTTTTACACAATCATCTAATTTTTCATAATCTGTTTTTGGTGTTTCGAAAAATAAGATCTCAATCCCTTTTTCCGCCAAATCCAAAATACTCTGAGGATCAAATTCTCCCCATTCTTTAATTCGCTCAAGCTCTACCTGAACAGCAATCCCTTCAGCCTGACATTCTTTTTTCTCTTCTGCCAGAGCCACAACTTCTTTTGCGATTTCAAGAGTTTCTGGAACATCTGCTTCGATCATTTCGATCTTTTTCTGTTTCTTTTCCTGTACGTATGCAGAAGCATTTTCCAATAAAGAAATCTGTCCCTTCGCTTTTTCAAGCTTTTCTCCTGAACCTTCTGTGATTTCAATCTGAAGGATTCCTAATTTACGAAGTCTTTTGAGCGTTTCTCTTCTTTTATCTCCCTTAATAATGAGAGAAACTTTTTTCATAGGCACAATCATAATGTATAAACCTCCATTTCGGAAGCAGCATCTCGTGCGGCAATCTTTCGTTTTGAAATCTTAGAACGCACTACAGCACTAACCTGTTGATCTGCCATATAAATTGATATTTTTTTGATATTCTCTAATGTTTCAGGGATCTTAACCTTTTCAAACAAGTTTACTCTCTGAGCTGTAGAACGAAGTTCTGCTTCTAAGAGTCTTACCTGTTCTTCTAACACCTCTGCTTCAAGATCAAGCAACATCGCTCTTTCCATATGGTTTGCAGCGATATCGATCCAAAGAGGAGTTTCATAAAGATCGTAATCTCCTCTTGAAAAATCTGCCCCCTCAAAAGTAGGAATTGCAACACCGGCAATATTTCCATTTCCTTTACGAATATTGCTCACTGTGATGATTCCAGCCGGAAAGGCATCCATTTCACTGAAAACAGCAATCCAAGAGTCGAAATCTGCTTCTAATTCTTTCTTCTCTTTTCTTACGGCAATCGCTTTTTCTTCAATTGTTCGGATTTCCGCTTGAAGCTGCTGCTTTTTAAGTGTCAGAGTAGGCAAATATCTCCGGTACATTTTGAGCGCATCTTTTTGTACCTTTAACTCATTTTTAGTCAATTTGATCTTTGCCAAAGTTATAACCCTCCTTACTTATCAGGCCAAAATTCTTCAATAAGGTCTGACTTAATTCCGGTCTCATCTTTTTCAAAACAATCAGCTAAAATTTCCCAACCCAGATCAAGGGACTGTTCAAGTGTCAAATTAACAGATAAGTCCATAAGCTTATTTTCAAAAAGTACGCCGTATTTCAACAGCTTTTCATCCCAACGGCTCATAGAGAATCCCATGCTCTTCTTTTCAAGTGTTTCTTTATAAGAAGAATACAGACGGATCATACCATCCATGAGTGCACGGTGGTCTTTTCTTGTCTTTCCGTTTACGTTCTGTTTCAAACGTGAAAGAGAACCGAATGGTTCAATACGGCCGCCCTTCAGATAATACTGACCTTCTGTGATATAACCTGTATTATCAGGTACTGGATGTGTAACATCATCACCAGGCATTGTTGTAACTGCAAGAACTGTAACAGAACCTGAGTTATCAAAGTCAACCGCTTTTTCATAACGAGATGCAAGCTGAGAATAAAGGTCACCAGGATAACCTCGGTTAGAAGGTACCTGTTCCTGAGTGATAGCGATCTCTTTCATTGCATCTGCAAAGTTTGTCATATCTGTAAGAAGTACCAATACGTCTTTGTCCTGCAGAGCGAACTGTTCTGCAACTGCTAAAGACATATCTGGGATCATCATACATTCAACGATTGGGTCTGCTGCTGTATGAATGAACATAACTGTTTTACTAAGCGCACCACCATTTGAAAGTGCTTCTTTGAAGTAAAGGAAATCGTCATATTTCAATCCCATACCACCAAGAACGATTACGTCTGCATCAGCCTGCATAGCGATACGTGCAAGAAGTTCATTGTATGGTTCACCAGAGATTGAGAAAATAGGTAATTTCTGGGAAACAACCAATGTATTGAACATATCGATCATAGGAATGTTTGTACGCATCATTCTGTTAGCAAGAATACGTTTTGTTGGATTAACTGATGGTCCACCGATTGGTTTCATATTTTCAGTTAATACAGGTCCTTTATCTCTTGGTTCACCAGAACCATTAAAGATACGACCTAACAGGTCATCACCAAAGGATACACGCATGTCACGTCCTAAGAAACGAACTTCATCACCTGTGGAAATACCTTTTCCACCTGCAAATACCTGCAATGAAACCGTGTCACCTTCAATTTTATTAACCTGTGCAAGAGATTTACCGAAACGTGTAGTAATCTGAGCAAGCTCGTTGTAACGAACATCTTTCGCTTTTACTGTAATAACACTTCCGGTGATAGATTCGATTCGATTATATACTTTACTCATGCTTACTCACCACCCTTTAATAAAAGCTCTGCTTCACGACTAATCTTACCATCTGCTTCTTTGTATAATTCATCAATTTCAAGTTCGCCCTGTTTGAACTCTTCACTATTGAATTCTTTGTAATTCCAGTTGATGAATCTCTGACGTAAACGGTTAAAGTAACCACGTGCTTCATCTTTATCAGTAAGTGCATAGTCACTTCCAAGGATAGTGATCAGCTTGTCTGTTACATAACACTGACGTTCTGTACCACAGTTTGCATCAACTAAATCGAATGAGTTCTGCTGCAGATAAACAGCATCAAGCATTTCAGATTTCAAATAAACGATATAATCTTCAAGGCTTGTACCTTCTTCACCAACTACCTTCATCATAGTTCCGATTTCAGATCCGCGAAGAAGAACATTTTTGCAGTATCCAGATTTTGTAGCATCTGTAACACCTTTATATTTTGACCATGAAATATGTGGATCAATTGCAGGATACTTTCTTGCGTCTGAACGCTCACGAGATAATCCGTGGAATGCACCTACTACTTTCAATGTTGCCTGTGTTACAGGTTCTTCAAAGTTACCACCGGCTGGAGATACTGTACCACCGATTGTAACAGATCCTGTACTTCCATCAGGAAGGCGAACATAACCAGCTCTTTCATAGAATGCTGCAATATAAGATTCCAAATAAGCTGGGAAAGCTTCTTCACCTGGAATTTCTTCAAGTCTTCCTGACATTTCACGAAGTGCCTGTGCCCAACGTGATGTAGAGTCTGCAAGAAGGAGAACGTGAAGTCCCATCTGACGATAGTATTCAGCAAGTGTTACTGCACTATAAACAGATGCTTCTCGAGATGCTACTGGCATGGAAGATGTGTTACAAATAATGATTGTACGTTCCATAAGAGAACGTCCTGTCTTAGGGTCAATAAGTTCTGGGAACTCTGTGATTGTTTCTACTACTTCACCGGCACGTTCACCACAAGCAGCGATGATTACGATATCTACGTCTGCATATTTTGAAGTAGTATGCTGTAATACAGTTTTACCAGCACCGAATGGTCCAGGAGTACAATATGTTCCACCCTTAGCAACAGGGAAGAAAGAGTCGATCAAACGAACTTTTGTCTCCATAGTTTCTGTTGGTGCTAATCTTTCACTGTAGCAGTTTACTGCACGTTTAACAGGCCATTTGAATGACATTGCAACTGGAACTTCTTTTCCACGTTCATCTGTTAAAACTGCAACAGTTTCATTTACTGTATATTTGCCTTTTTCTACGATAGATTTCAATGTATATGTTCCAAGTAAATAGAATGGAACAAAGATCTTGTGTGTGAAAGGACCTTCTGGAACTGTTCCAATAAATTCTCCCGCACGCAAAACATCACCAACTTTAGCTGTTGGAGTAAATTCCCATTTTTTCTCTGCATCTAATGCATCGGCATATACTCCACGCTCTAAGAACCAACCTGCTTTTTCAGCTAAGATTGGCAGTGGGTTCTGAAGTCCGTCATATACCTGTCCTAACAGACCAGGTCCGAGCTGTGCTGATAACATATCACCAGTAAATTCTACTTCATCTCCACATTTAATACCATTGGTCATTTCATAGACCTGAATCTGTGCAACGTTACCACGGATACGGATAACCTCGCTCTTAAGCATTGTTTTGTCATCTACTTTAACAAAACAAATTTCATTCATGGAAACATTGCCGTCAAATTCAACAGACACCAAGTTACCATTAATACTTACTACTTTGCCTTTATTTTCGGTCATTCTATAACCTCCAACTCTCCATTCATAATGGAGTCATAAATATTTCTGTATGCAGCTTTTCCATTCTCTGCATTAAATTGTCTCATACGTAAAATAAGTTTCAATTTCAAACAGTAATAAAATACATAATCCTCTGAAAAAACATCCATTGGTCTAAGTGACTCTAAAAATGTCATGCGATAACGATTGAGCAATTTTTCTGCTTCCATAGGACTATCCATCTCTGCTGCTTCACGCACTGTCTGCATAAGATCAGCAGTAAATGTTCGATTCTCTGTATCAAACTGTTTGTGTAATTTATCAGCACGAACCTTGCCGAGTGCAAGTCTTAAATTCTGTTCTCCTATATTCCAAGCTTCCATCACTTTAGAACTTGTTGGTTCATATGTTCTCGGTGGTACGAGTGATACTTTACTTAACTCGTCTTGCGCCTTCTTCCCTAAAATACGGTTACATACGTCTAAGAATCTATCTTCCGTAATAGGTACTGGCACATTATCACTAAGTCCATCCAAAGATGGTAATTGAGATATTAAATAATACTCAGCCATAAATTACTCAGCCTCTTTCAAAAGTGCCGCAACCTTAGGACTAAGATAGTTAGAAAGCATATCTACAACAGCCTCTGCTGAGTAATCATAGTAAGCTCCGCTATCTTTTACGGCAATACGGAATCCTCCGTCAAAATTATCGCTTGCTTTCAGTGTGATGCCTTTCAGCATTTTCGCTTTCAGTTCTGCTAACAGGCTTCCTTCAAGTGCTTTCAGATCTTCGTTATTCAAAATAACTGTAATATCTTCTGAATCTGGTTTGCCTGCCCAACATTCTACAGCTTTCACAATAAGCTTAACGAAAGCATCTGACGAATATACAGCAGTAACATTTTCATTCACAATAACTTTAAGCTCTCTTGCAATACTTTCTCTGAAAGAAATAAGAAGATTTCGTCCAGCCTGGCGGATTGCATCTTCGCTTGACTTCACCATTCGTTCATTCTCATTCTTAGCATCGAGTAACATCTTATCGGCTTTTACCTGTGCATCAGAGATAATTTTTGCAGCTTCTGCTTTTGCAGCTTCGATAATGGCTTCTGCTTCCGTCTCCGCAGACTGAACGCCATCTTTTTTAATCTGATCAATAAGATCCTGCAACTGTATTTCCATAAGACATTTCTCCTTTCTCATTTTTATATTCTTAGAATACATTATTAGAATTATACAATAATCCGCATCTTCATTTCAACAAAAATGTCAAATTTTACACTTTTTTTTTAATTTATTCATAAAAAGTTTGTGGTTCACAATAAAAAAAGGGAAAATGCTGTATATTTTTCACAACATTTCCCCTGTTTTTGTTTCTTTACCGTATCTTTACCATAACATAGTCTTGTCTTTACCGTATCTTTGCCATTCTTTAATCTTTCCACTCCAAACGATGAAGATGTCCTTCGAAGTTCATTCCTTTGAATTCATTCTGTCGAAGCGCCTCATATAAAACGATCGCTACAGAATTCCCTAGATTCAAGGAACGAATATCTCCTACCATTGGAATACGGATACAATTTTCTTTATTATCTACAAGGATCTCTTCCGGAATCCCAGCACTTTCTTTTCCAAACATAATATAGCAGTCTTCTTCAAAGGCAGCTTCCGTATATACTTTTTCTGACTTTGTTGTTGCCATATAGATCTTAGCTCCCGGATTCTTCTCCAAGAAATCTTCGTAATTGATATAAGTTGTTACATCAAGATCTTTCCAATAATCCATGCCTGCACGTTTTAATGATTTTTCATCTAAACGAAAACCCAATGGTTCAATAAGATGAAGTCTCGCATTCGCAGCTACACAAGTACGTCCAATATTCCCTGTATTTGCAGGAATCTCTGGCTCAAATAAAACAATGTTTAACATTTTTCTTTCCTCAGTTTTGTAATAAATTTTTCTAATCTTGCAAGTGCTTTTTTCAAATCTTCTAAAGAATAAGCATAGGAAATACGAAGAAATCCTTCTCCACATTCGCCAAACGCAGAACCCGGAACAACTGCTACTCTCTCTTCCATGAGAAGTCTTGTTGCAAATGCATCTGAACTCATGCCAAATTCCTTAATACTAGGGAATACATAGAATGCACCAAATGGCTCAAAACATTCCAGCCCCATACGCTTAAACTCATGCATCAGATATCGCCTTCTCTGATTATAGCTATTGCGCATCTCTTCTACTTCTTTATCACAATTCTTAAGACCTTCAATTGCAGCATACTGACTGTTTGTTGGAGCACACATGATCGCAAACTGATGCAACTTTGTCATCTGTTTAATAATCTCCTGTGGACCACAACAATATCCCAAACGCCATCCTGTCATCGCATATCCTTTGGAAAATCCATTGATCACGATCGTTCTCTCTCTCATTCCTGGAAGACTTGCGATTGAAACATGTTCCCCTTTATAACTTAATTCAGAATAAATCTCATCTGAAATAACAAAGAGATCATGCTCCTCTACAAATTTTGCAATTGGGATCAAATCTTCTTCTGTCATGATCGATCCTGTTGGATTATTTGGGAAAGGCATAACTAAAATCTTTGCCTTATCTGTAATAACCTTCTCTAAATCTTCAACTGTAAGTTTAAACTCATTTTCATTTTTCAATTCCACAACGACCGGAACACCATCTGCCATAACTGCACATGGAAGATAAGAAACATAACTTGGCTGAGGGATCAACACCTCATCTCCTTCATCTAACATGCAACGCATCGCAACATCAATCGCTTCACTTCCACCGACTGTAACAAGTGTTTCTGTTTTTGGATCGTATGAAACATGAATCTTTCGATCCAAATATTTACAGATCTCTTTACGTAATTCCATAAGACCTGCATTAGATGTATAAAATGTCTTGCCTCTTTCGAGCGAAAAGATGCCTTCTTCACGGATCCTCCACGGTGTATCAAAATCAGGTTCACCAACACCGAGAGAAATTACATCTTCCATCTCGTTTGCCACATCGAAAAACTTTCTGATACCAGAAGGTTCGATCTGTCTGATTTTTTTTGCTAACGGATCTCTCATTATGGTGTCACCAGCATCCTTTCTGACCCTCTCTTAGCCCCCATAATGGTTCCGTGGTCTTTGTATTTTTTCAAGATAAAGTGTGTTGATGTACTGATGACATCATCAATTGGAGAAAGTTTTTCAGATACAAATCTAGAAATCTCCATCAATGTACGACCTTCCAATGTTACAAGGAAATCATACGCACCTGAGATCAGATATACTGATGTTACTTCTGGATAATTGTAGATACGCTCTGCGATTCTTTCAAATCCTTCGCCTCTCTGAGGAGTTACACGTACCTCGATCAAAGCTGTTACTTTTTCTTCTCCTGCTTTTTCCCAGTTGATCATTGTGTGATATCCACAAATGATTCTTTCCTGTTCCATCTTTTCAATCTCATTGATAAGACCAATCTTATCCATTCCAAGAAGAATTGATAATTCTTCCAAATCTATACGGCTGTTTTTTTCAAGATATCTTAAAATTTCCGTTCTCATGATTCTATTATTCCTTTCTGAATTCCTGCATATACCAGCGCATCCACTCGTCTGGTGCCGGCCGGTCCATATATCGTGTTTCTCCACCGCTTGTGATCACTCTTGCATTATCTGCAGTTGTGACCCCAAGCCTCACGGCTCGTGCGCCGACCTTCTCTAACACTTTAATAAGCCCTGCACCATCTTTTGTTACCATGAGTATGGCACCTGTTGATGTCATCTGGTATGGATTCAATTGATAATATTCACATATTTCTACGGTTTCCTGACGGATCGCGATCTGATTTAGATCAATCTCCATTCCAATGCCTGCTGCTTCCGCAATCTCCCAAAGAGTGGCTAAGATTCCACCACTTCCAATCTGCTGCATAGCAAATGTATCCAATATACCATTTTTCATTGCAAATGTTTTTGCTTCGTTTGCTGCCTTATCTAAGAAAAGCTGATCTTTTAATCCATTAATCTGACGGATAAATGTTGGAACAAAACGTTTCGCAAGTTCTTCTTCGCGTTCATCTAAGATCCTTAAGATTCCTTCCAATCCAATCGTACCACAGAGAATGATCTCTTCCCCCGGTTTGACACGATCTATATGGATCAACTCCTCCTCATTTGCAGTTCCTACTGCTGTGATCTGAACAAACTTCTGGCATACTGCTGGATTTACTTCCGCTTGTATTCCCAAGATTGGAACTTCTTTCTGATTACAGATTGTCTGTAAAGAAGAAATAATCTTTTTCACATCTCTTTCTTCTGCCTCTACAGGAAGCCAGATCTGTGCTGAGATCCCCTGCAGTTTTCCAGCTCGTACAGCCAGGTCATTCATCGCTTTTGCCAACGCATAAACACAGATTTCTTCCGTTGTTCCTGAGATCGCAGATGAAGTCATGAGTTCTATCCCGTCCTGTTCTGCTTTGACTGCCATACAATTCTCAGTCACTGCAGGAACTGTCAGTCTGCCTTCTGTTTCTTTATTTAATTGTTTTTCGACCGCTCGTCTCCAGACAGTCTGAGATAACTTTCCTGCTTTCATATTTACTCCAAATCCTTTGCGTTTAAGATATTCTTATCTATTTTCATTAAGACAATCTTTCCTATCGTCTATATTTTTCTTATACAATATATGGGAGGATCATTGTCAAGAGCATTGCTGCGATCACAAGAAGAATGATCGTTGCTCCTATCTTACGAAATTTTTTATTATAAAAATTCATATATTTCGGCTCCTTTCGCATTAAAAAATGCCCCTCAAATCATTTCCACGTCTCACTCGTGGTACTATTTTATACTGTTTGTTTCTATTTTGCAAGACAGACTCTTGCCTGGTTCGTAAGTTTACTTCTATTCTGATAATCAAACAAAAGAATCCTTCCATCCACACGTTCTAGATGTGTCATTTTGCGAAGCTGTCTTTTATCATATTTTGTATAATCAGGCAAAAGCTCATGTGTTTCTGCTTCTCTATCATAAATTTCTGTAGCTTCCTCTTTTGAAACAGTTGATTCGCCTGCAAATGTTGGTCGGTTTTTCACATTTTCACGAAGATAAAGATCGTACGTTAATCTTTCACGATAAAGTTCTTTTTTCTCTGGTGCTTTTTCCAATGCAAACTGATATAAAATCTCATATCTAGCAATTCTTGTGTGACTGACTCCATTCAAATCATTTTCTTCATAATAATCTCTTAATGCTTCAAACATTGTAAATGCATCTACAAATTCTGTTTCCAAAAGTTCCAGCGTATTTACAAACTGTCCACTGTTGTAATGCACTTCAACCATTTCTTCCACACCTTTGAGGCGGATCACATCCTCATATGGAAGCCATTTTGTAGAAAGCACTTCGTATGGTGGGCGATTCTGATAAACGAGTTCATAATTTTCCGTCTGCTCTTCCATGTAAGAACCTTTCAATACTTTCAAAAATCCAAGCTGTAACTGTTCCGGACGGAGTGCATATACATCGTTAAATGATTTTCTAAAGCTTTCATAATCTTCATATGGTAGTCCAGCGATCAGATCAAGATGCTGATGAATATTTCCAACGGACTGAATCTGTTTTACAATCTCACTTACTTTTTCAAATTTCATGGTTCTATGAATCTCTTTTACTGTCTTTGGATTCGTTGACTGCACACCAATCTCCAACTGAATCAAACCTGGTCTCATCTGTGCAATAAGTGCGATTTCTTCTTTATTCAACAAATCTGCTGCCACTTCAAAATGGAAATTTGTCTTTCCATTATCATGCTCTAACAAATACGTCCAGATTTCCATTGCATGTTTATGATTGCAGTTGAATGTTCTGTCTACAAATTTCACCTGTGGGATCTCGTTGTCAATAAAATATTGAAGTTCCTTCTTTACAAGTTCAAGATCACGAAAACGCAAGCATTTATCTATAGAGGAAAGACAGTAGCTACAAGAGAATGGACATCCTCTGCTTGACTCATAATATATAATCTTATTTTTAAATTTATCGATATCCTCATATACGAATGGAATCGTACTTAAATCTGTTACTGGTCTTAGTTCTGTTTGAATGATCTCATCACCTTCTCGATAACAGATTCCTGCGATTTCTTTTAATTCTTTTCCAGTGCCATGATAATGTTCTGCAAGTTCAAGAAATGTTACTTCTCCCTCTCCGCACATTACACCACGAAGCTGTGGGAATTCATTCATTTCTTTTCTTACATCATAAGATACTTCTGGTCCACCCAGCCAGATTTCTGTTTCTGGAAGAATCTTGTGAATCTCTGGAAGTAACTGTTTAACATATTGAATATTCCATATATAACAGGATAAACATAATACATCTGGTTTCTTTTTATATAAATCCATGAGTATCTCATCTACCTGCTGGTTGATCGTATACTCTGCAATTTCTATTTCTTCTTGGTATTCTTTATGATGATTTACCGCATAGCTATGCAAGCTATATACTGCTAGGTTTGAATGTATATATTTGGCATTTATTGCGGTCAATAAAATCTTTAAACTCATTGACATTTCTCCTAAGTTATTGTAAAATATGTACTCGTGCAGCCGGGGTGTTAGCGGTACCTTGTACCTACAATCCGCTATAGTAGGGGT
>CAZAEC010000024.1:0-40657 GCA_964484055.1 uncultured Clostridium sp. | reverse complement strand
GCAATTTTCTTTACTTCTGACATAATGCTTCACCTACTTTCTCTAAATCTGCCATTGCAATTGCATACTGTTCATCATTTGGAGCTTTTCCATGCCATCCAGCCTGGTTCTCCATGAAAGAAACACCTTTTCCTTTTACTGTCTTAGCGATGATCGCTGTTGGCATTCCTTTTGTTTCACGAGCTTCTTTAAATGCAGCATCAATCTGATCAAAATCATTGCCATCAATTGTGATTACATGGAAATTGAATGCTTCAAATTTCTTATCGATCGGATATGGAGAGTTAACTTCATCGATTGGTCCATCGATCTGAAGTCCATTATTGTCAACGATCACTACAAGATTGTCAAGTTTCTTGAATCCAGCTAACATAGCAGCTTCCCATACCTGACCTTCCTGAATCTCGCCATCACCGAGCAGTGTATAAACTCTATAATCGTCATTTGTAAGTTTTGCAGAAATTGCCATACCTACTGCAGCAGAGATTCCCTGACCAAGGGAACCAGAAGACATATCTACACCAGGGATATGTTTCATATCTGGGTGTCCCTGAAGATAAGAACCTGTATGACGAAGTGTCACGAGATCTTCTACTGGGAAAAATCCTCTCTGAGCGAGAGCAGAATACAGACCTGGTGCTGTATGTCCTTTAGACAATACAAAACGGTCTCTGTCTGCCTTCTTAGGATCTGCAGGATCAATGTTCATTTCTTCAAAATATAAATAAGTAAAGATATCTGCTGCTGACAGAGATCCACCTGGATGTCCTGCCTTCGCACTATGCACTGCTGTAACGATTCCTTTACGGACTTCATTCGCAGTTTTCATTAACTCTAATTTGTTCATTGCGATTCTCCTCATAATTTTTATCTACAACCCTCAGAAACTGCCGTAGACAGCTCCCTTCAGATATATAGCAACTTAAAAGCGTATAAATTATTCTCCAAATACAGCTCTGTAATCAGCCTGGAATTTTTCAATACCAGCATCTGTTAATGGATGATGTGTCATCTGCTCAAGTACTTTATAAGGTACTGTTGCGATATCTGCACCAGCCAAAGCGCAATCTGTTACGTGCATTGTTGTACGAACACTTGCTGCAATGATCTCTGTTTCAATACCAGCGATTGCAAAGATTTCTGCAATCTCTGCGATAAGATCTACACCATGCTGTGAAATGTCATCCAGTCTTCCTACGAATGGAGAAACATATGTTGCGCCTGCTCTTGCTGCAAGAAGAGCCTGGTTTGCTGTAAAGATCAAAGTTACATTTGTTTTGATTCCTTCAGATGTAAGAACTTTACATGCTTTCAGACCTTCTGGTGTCATTGGAAGTTTTACGATCATGTTAGGATGGATCTTTGCGATCGCTCTTCCTTCTTCGATCATACCTTCTGCATCTACTGTTGTAGCTTTTACTTCTCCACTGATCGGTCCATCTACGATAGATGCGATCTCTGCGATAACTTCTTCAAATACTCTTCCTTCTTTTGCGATAAGAGATGGATTTGTTGTAACACCACAAATGATTCCCATATCATTTGCTTTCTTAATATCCTCTACATTCGCTGTGTCAATAAAAAATTTCATGACTCTTTCCTCTCCTTTTAAAAAATATATAGTTACTTCATTTGCCTGACATGATTATATCCTACTTAAAAGCCTCTGGTCAATACCACCTTTTATAGTTATAATTCAATTCGTCCATCTAAAGCACGAAGTAACGTTACTTCATCAATATATTCCAAATCTCCACCTACTGGAACTCCACTCGCGATCCTGCTGACTTTGATTCCTACCGGTTTGATCAACTTGCTGATATACATTGCTGTTGTCTCGCCCTCTAAACTAGAGTTTGTTGCAATGATCACTTCATCCACATCTCCCTGCAGTCGTTCCATCAGTTCTTTCAAACGGATATCCGCAGGCCCCACTCCGATCATTGGCGAAATTGCACCATGAAGCACATGATATACACCGTTGTATTTTCCAGTCTTTTCATATGCAGCCAAGTCACGCGGACTCTCAACGACCATGATCGTTTTATGATCTCTGTCTGGATTATTACAGATTGGGCAGACTTCCTGATCTGTCAATGTGCAACACTGTGCACAATACCTTACATTATTCTTTGCATCTACAATTGTTTTTGCCAGACTCTCAACCTGCTCTTTCGGCATGTTGATCACATGAAATGCAAGTCTTTGTGCAGACTTTGCACCAATGCCAGGAAGCCTGGAAAATTCTTCGATCAAACGGCTGATCTGATTACTGTAGTATTCCATTAAAACATTCCACCCATGCCGCCGGCCAGTTTAGACATTGCGCTACTTGAAGCTTCATCTACTTTGCGAAGTGCTTCATTTGTTGCTGCAACGATCAGATCTTCTAACATTTCAATATCATCTGGATCAACGACTTCTTCATCTAATTTTACTTTTAAAACTTCTCTTTTACCAGAAACTGTTACTTCTACTGCACCGCCGCCAGCTGTTGCAGAGAATTCCTTTGTTTCCATTTCTTTTGCCTGTTCTTCCATCTGACGCTGCATCTTCTGTGCCTGTTTCATCAGATTTGCCATATTACCAGGCATTGCTCCGCCTGGAAAACCACCACGTTTTGCCATGTTTAATCCTCCACTGTTATCTCAAAATTTATGAATTGTTCCATATGTTTTTCTAAGTCTATAAATGTATCTTCAAAGCGTCTTCCTGCTTCCACCTGACGAACTTCTACCTCGACTTTCTTACCGATTCGCTGTTCAATCAGATCTTCCAATTCTTTTTTTCGCTCCGATGCTCCGACAACATCAGCCTCCATTGCTCCTGGCATCACTAAAAGAAGTCTATTATCACCACCAAGACTTAATTTTGCTCTTTTTAAATATGTTCTGAGCAAACCTGATGCTTCATTTGCAATTGGTCTAAAATTCTTAACAACCTCCTGCACATCTTCCGGAATCGCCTTTGGCACCTCTGGTTTATTCACACTTCTTCCAGCCTTCTGCTGCCCTTCCGGATAACTACCTGCATAGCCACCCATATAGTCAGCATCTGCGTATCCACGCTGTGCATCCATCGGCATCATTGGAATCCCATTCTCAACCTTCTCTTCTAAAGCACGAATACGATCCAGCAAAGAATCCTGCGATACTTCCATCGCTGGTGTACAAAGTTTGATCAATGCAACTTCCAAAAGGATTCTCTTCTGTGTCGCATATTTCATTTGACCAGAAAGTTCTGAAAAAATACGGATATATCGAAGCAATTGATCTACCTCGATCATTTGTGCTTCTTCCTTGAGCTGCTGCAGATTTTCTGCCGATACATCAAGAACATTCTCTATACTATCAGAAGTCTTTACCAAAAGCAAGTTACGAAGATACCATGTAAAATCTGCTGTTAACTGCGACAATTCTCTTCCCTGCATTACCAGTTCTTCCACTGTTTCTAATACCTCTGATACATCTCTTGCGATCACATTCCGCAAAAGCTTACTAAATACATCCGTATCCACTGCCCCAAGTACTTCCAAAACATGTTCATATGTCAGTTTCTGTCCCAAATAAAATGCAATACACTGATCCAGAAGACTCAACGCATCTCGCATTGAACCATCTGCTGCCTTTGCGATATAACGAAGTGCTTTGTTCTCAACTTCAACTTTTTCTGTATCCATAAGCTCCTGCATACGTGCAGTGATCGTATCGATCGTGATTCTCTTAAAATCATAGTGCTGACATCGTGATAAGATCGTGATCGGAATCTTATGAACTTCTGTTGTTGCCAATATAAAGATCACATACTCTGGCGGTTCTTCCAACGTCTTCAAGAGTGCGTTAAACGCTCCAATTGAAAGCATATGAACCTCATCTATGATATATACTTTATATTTTCCTTCTGTCGGACGATATGCAACTTCTTCTCGGATCTCACGGATATTATCTACACCGTTGTTTGATGCCGCATCGATCTCGATCACGTTCATAGATGTACCAGCCGCAATCGACTGGCACATCGCACATTTTCCACAAGGACTTCCATTTACCGGACTTTCGCAGTTGACTGCTTTTGCAAATATTTTTGCTACTGTTGTCTTTCCCGTTCCACGGGTTCCACAGAACAGATACGCGTGTCCGATACGATTCGCCTTAATCTGATTCTGCAATGTTGTAATAATATGATCCTGACCTTTTACATCCTCAAATTCGGCCGGTCGGAACTTTCTATACAATGCTGTGTATGACATTCTTTATTCTCCGAAACTGATTCCAAGTGTTTTTGCTTCTTTGATCAGACTACATTCTGGATCTACGAATTTCAGTTTTCCAGCAACTTCTTCCAGAGGAACCTTCACTGTTTCTCCATCTTTCATACCGACCATGTAACCAAATTCGCCATTCAAGATCAATTCTGCTGCCTTTGCACCAACTCTTGAAGAGAATACACGGTCATATGCACAAGGAGTTCCACCTCTCTGTGTATGTCCAGGAACTGTAACTCGAACTTCTTTGTCTGTCATCTTTCCGAGCTGATCAGCCAATTCATATGCGATTGAAAGATTTCCTCTCTTTTCCAGTTTCTTTTTATAATCTTTTTTCTTTAATTTTGCATCTTCTTTTGAGATTGCACCTTCTGCTACTGCGATGATCGTAAATAACTTTCCAATCTCACTTCTTTTTTCAATGATATCCGCGATCTTGTTAATATCATATGGAATCTCTGGAATGAGCACAACATCTGCCCCACCAGCGATACCTGCATGTAATGTAACATGACCAACTTTATGACCCATTACTTCTACGATAAATACACGGCTATGTGATGTTGCAGTTGTATGAATACGATCGATCGTATCTGTCGCAATATCTACAGCACTCTGAAAACCAAATGTCATATCTGTTCCCCAGAGGTCATTATCGATCGTCTTTGGAAGAGTAATAACATTCAAACCTTCTTCTCTTAACAGGTTTGCAGACTTATGAGTTCCATTTCCCCCAAGGATCACAAGACAATCAAGGTTCAGTTTATGATACGTATGTTTCATTGCTTCTACTTTATCCAGACCATTCTCATCAGGAACACGCATCAATTTGAATGGCTGTCTTGATGTTCCAAGGATTGTTCCACCTTGTGTCAGGATACCTGAAAAATCTTTCGATGTAAGCATCATAAAGTTTGAATAGATCAAACCCTTATACCCATCTTTAAAACCATATATCTCAACATCATCTCTCTTTGAAAAGATTCCTTTTACAACGCCGCGCATTGCTGCATTCAATGCCTGGCAGTCTCCGCCGCTTGTCAGCATACCTATTCTTAACATATTATTTTCCTCCTTACGGATAAATACTTTCAAGATTATCAAATTCTATCTTATCACAATCCCCAAAAAAGTAAAAGGGGCTCGAAAGCCCCTTCACAAATTCTTAACCTCTATAATAATTGATCAGACATCCTTTCAGAATGATCTCTCTTTCTGCATCTGTCATCTCTCCAAGCTTCAATTCAATCTCTTTCAGACCTTCTTCAGCTACCACAAATGCTTTTACAACACTTGCTTTTTCTTCTACAGCTTTTCTTACCTCTGGCACGAAAATATAATCGCCATTCTTAAATGGAAGTGCTTCGTGATCCGCATCTGTCAGGAATGGAAGCATACCCCAGTTGATCAGATTTGAACGATAACGCTTTGTAGCATATTCATTTGCAATATTAGCCCATCCTCCAAGTACTTTCTGACAGGAAACTGCCTGTTCACGTGCAGATCCATCACCAGGTTTTACCGCAAAAATTGTACTTCCAACACCGATATTTCCTTTTCCTGCATCTGGATATACTTCATGAATCTTATCCATTACTGGACGAAGTTCTTCTAACGCATCCAGAGGACATGTTCCAGCTTCGATCGCTTTCTGCGCAGCCTGTACTTCTTTCGCGCGACCAACGTATGCCGGATCTTTTCTAGAAAGTGCAAATTCTGCAAGTCCTAATGGATTAGAACGATAAGAGGATGTCTCACCAGATGGAATCAATTCATCTGTTGTTGTAACTGGATCATGGATCTCAGAAACAACCTTCAATACCAAATTCTCTGGAAGTGCTGACATTGCTGGCCAGTCTTTGATATTTGGTCCAAACTGGATCTCAACAGATGGATCAGCAACACCTTTGCTATCAAATACACGGTTCTCATAAATACTTGCATCAAAATGATATTTTTTACCTGTATATTCAACATCCATATCTGTTGCAGATGTAAGGAAACCTTTATTTGCTGCTGTAGCTGCAATTGAGCGGGCATCCATAAGTGCAACGGAAGAAATCTGTCCACTCTGTAACTTAGATCCTTCACGGTTCGGGAAGTTTCTTGTTGAATGACGGATTGAAAATGCATTGTTAGCAGGTGTATCTCCCGCACCAAAACATGGTCCACAGAATGCTGTTTTAACGATTGCACCAGCACCCATAAGATCTGCAACAGAACCATTTTTCACAAGTTCCATAAATACTGGTGTACTTGCTGGATATACACTCAATGTAAATGCATCTGAACCAATGCTCTTACCACGGATAATATCAGCTGCTGCACAGATATTTTCAAAACCACCACCGGCACATCCAGCAATGATTCCCTGCTCTACATACAGCTTGCCATCAACGATCTTATCCTGTAATTTGTAATCAACCGCACCATCCAGACTTACAAGTGCTTTCTGTTCAACATCATGTAAAATGTCTTTTAAGTTTGCATTTACTTCATCAATTGTATAAACATTGCTTGGATGGAATGGCATTGCGATCATTGGTTTGATCTCGCTTAAATTTACATAAACACATCCGTCATAATATGTACATGCTCCTGGTGTCAGTTCTTTATATTCGCCAACTCTTCCATGAACAGCATAGAATTCTTCAATCTTTTCATCTGTTGTCCAAATAGAAGAAAGACATGTTGTCTCTGTTGTCATAACATCTACACCGATACGGAAATCCGCACTCAATTTACCAACTCCAGGTCCAACAAATTCCATTACTTTATTATTCACATAACCATTCTTAAATACTGCACCGATGATCGCGAGTGCAACGTCCTGAGGTCCAACACCTTTTGCTGGTTCTCCATCAAGATAGATTGCGATCACGCCTGGCATCTTAATATCATAAGTCTTATTCAAAAGCTGTTTTACAAGCTCTGGTCCACCTTCTCCCATCGCCATTGTACCAAGCGCACCATAACGTGTATGGCTATCTGAGCCAAGGATCATCTTACCTCCACCTGCAAGCATTTCCCTCGCAAACTGGTGAATTACAGCCTGATGAGGTGGTACATAAACTCCACCATATTTTTTCGCACAAGTCAGACCAAACATGTGGTCATCTTCATTGATCGTTCCACCTACTGCACAGAGTGAGTTATGACAGTTTGTCAGTACATAAGGAATTGGGAACTTTTCAAGTCCTGATGCTCTCGCAGTCTGAATAATACCAACAAATGTAATATCATGTGATGTCAGCTTATCAAACTTGATCTGAAGATCTTTCATATTACCAGAAACATTATGCGCTTCCAGAATTCCGTATGCCATTGTATTTTTTGCTGCCTCTTCTTTTGTGATCGGCATCTGCACAGAACCATTGTCTTCAACAATCTCTGTTCCATTCAGCAAATAAACCCCATTCTCATATAACTGAATCATTTCTTAACCTCCTGTTGCAGTCAGGTTTTTACCTTCTTCTGCATTATTTTTCTTTCATAATTTTTTTAATCTCAATCTGTGTCTCACCAACACCAATGATATCTTCTTTTTGCAGAATCGTTGGTCTTTGAACACTCTCTCCATTGAGATATGTACCATTACGAGAACCCATATCTTTCAAATATAATGCTCCATCCCTGCTGATGATCGCGCAATGAAGCTTCGACGCTCTTGGATCGTCCTTAATAATATAGTATTTTTCAAATTGGTCGCTTTCGCGCTTTCTTCCAATACCGATATTATCATAAAAGATAATGCTTCTCTTTTCCCATGTATCTAGATTCTCAAGAATAAGCTTCCACTGTTTCCTTACTGGTCTTGGAGGAATATATTCTTCTTCATCTTCCTCATCATCATACTCATCTTCTTCATCATCATATTCGTCGTCATCATCTTCTTCATCGCTGTCATATTCTTCATCTTCGTCGTCATCGTCATACTCGTCATCATCATATTCATAATCATCTTCTTGATCGAGTTTTTTCTGTTTTACCGCACCAACGACCAATGCAATAATGATTATAACTGCTAAAATCACTGCAATCAGCACTAAAATTCCCAATAAAAGTGTGTAATTCATATGCCTTTCTCCTCCGTACTTATAACTTTTTTAATATTACTATATTTTAAGTCTACAGTCAAACAGGGTTTCTTGGATTATAGGTTTTGTCTCTTCTCCCATCAATGAAAGTTCTTAATCCACTCAAAAAAATTGCCACTCAGCAAATACTGAGTGGCAATTTATCATCATTTCTTCTATTAAATATTAAGCAGATCGCTATATACTTTCAATGCACCATCTGTTTCGTGTGCAAGTACTCGTTTTGCAAGTACTTTTCCAAGCTGAACACCTTCCTGATCAAAGCTGTTCAAATTCCATGCAAATCCCTGGAACATTACCTTATTCTCAAAGTGTGAAAGAAGTGCTCCAAGTGCTGCTGGTGTAAGCTGTTCACCAATAATAATGCTTGATGGACGTCCACCCTCAAACTTCTTATTGTTATCTTCATCATCTTTACCACATGCAAATGCAACGATCTGAGCCGCTACGTTTGCACACAGTTTCTGCTGACTTGTGCTGCCCTGGATCACAACATCACTTTCCATCTGATTATTTTTAAATCCTACAAACTGCAATGGAATGATATCTGTTCCCTGATGGAGCAGCTGATAAAATGAATGCTGTCCATTTGTTCCAGGTTCTCCAAAGATCACTGGTCCTGTTGGATAATCTACTGGTTCTCCAAAACGGTTTACTGATTTACCATTAGATTCCATATCCAGCTGCTGAAGATGTGCTGGGAAACGGCTTAATGCCTGTGAATATGGAAGTACTGCTGTAGTCTGATAACCAAGTACATTACGTTCATAAACACCGATCACCGCATCCAACATTGCTGGATTCTGAAGCAGATCTTTATTCTTAGCAAGTGCATCTTCTTCTGCTGCACCTTCCAAAAACTGCGCAAATACTTCTGGACCAAATGCAAGAGATAATACTGCACCGCCAACTCCTGATGTTGAAGAATAACGTCCGCCAATATAATCATCCATAAAGAATGCTTCCAAATAATCATCACTCTTCGCTAATGGAGATGTCTCACTTGTAACTGCAATCATATGTTTTGATGCATCTAATCCAGCTTTTGCAAGTGCATCTTTAACAAAAGATTCATTTGTTAATGTTTCAAGAGTTGTTCCTGATTTAGAAACAAGAACAAAAATAGAATGTGCAACATCAACTTTGCTCAATACACCAGAAGCATCATCTGGATCTACATTACTGATAAATGCAGCTTCCATTTTCAATGTATGATTAACTTTTGCCCAATTTTCAAGTGCCAGATACATCGCACGAGGACCAAGATCACTTCCACCGATACCGATCTGTACTACAGTAGTGAATTTTTCACCAGCTGCATTTGTGATCTCACCATTATGTACTTTATTGGCAAATTCTGCGATTCTCTTCTGCTCATTCACATAAAATTCACGCTTGTTAACACCATCAGCAATCACATCTTCTCCAAGCTGTCCACGTGTCAACTGATGAAGCACGAGACGTTTCTCACCTGTATTGATCATTTCGCCATTGTAAAGTGCTTCATATTTTTCTGTAAGCTGCGCTTCCTCTGCAAACTTAGCAAGTGCTGTAAGCACCTGTTCGTCTACCTGTTTTGCTCCATAATTAAACGCAAGACCTGCTGCCATTGGAACTGTGTAATTCTTTACACGCTGTGCTCCATTATCCCCCGACATAGCTTTTGCAAGGTCTACACGCTCCACTTTTTCAAGTTCTTTATAGGAAGCAAGTGTATCCATGTTATTCCAAGTAATCATATCAGATTCCTCCTTATTCCTAATATGTTTCTTTTTACATAAAATGTTAATAGCAAAATTATACTATCAAACACTCTTGATTTCAAGCAAATGCAAAAGAACACTTTCAAGATTTCCCCAAAAGTACCCTTCTTTTTCATATTTATTGAATTCGAATTCCTTCCCTTTTCTCTCATGAATAAAACTTTCCACGCTTCATCCTTCAATAAAATACATATTTTCACTGTTGCTGCCTGAATACGAACAAAATGTTTGTCATAATCACCAGGAAAACATAATCCCACTCTTCCTATGCTAAAAACTCCTCTAAAATCCTACGGAGTGTTTCTTCCTGTATCGAAGCATGTCCCTCTTCTGTATCTTTTTCTTGTTTGCCAAATACTTTCTTTGCCAGATCCCCCTTTCCTGCTTTGCGAGGCTCTCCTTCAATCCTTATTGAAAGATTTTTCTCATCCACTTCTTCCCAATCTCGATCCTCTTCCTGCATTCTTGTAGAAAATGCATTTGTTTTCGCAAAACGTTTTCCATTCACAACTTTTTCATCCTGTACTGATTGTATCACCTGCTCCTCATTGATATTCTGTTCCTTTGCCCCTTCCTGTGAGCCCACATTTCTTGTCTTCGCAGACATGTTTTCACTCTGCGACACACGCCCTTTTCCATTTTCCGGCTGGATCACCTCGATACGCTCTCGCTCCGACTGCCGCACTCTTCGATAACGAAATGCACAGACATTTTCCAGATAATCCACCATATAATTCCGAATCCGCAAAATCTTGTGAGGCTCGTCCGAAAGTTGACTTACAACAAACAACAACATCATCCCCGTCGCACCTAGAGCCGCATATCGATACATTTCCTCACAAATACCACTCTTAAAATACCAACACAATGCTCCTAAAATTCCCAAGATCCCCTCAAACCAAATACTCTGAATCTCTAGTTGTCTCCATGTGTGGATCCGGAATAATACTCCTCTGTACTCATATATGTATTTTTCAACAAATGCTTCTACATTTTCTACTCTATCGTGCAGCATACATGCGTGTTCGTATTTTGAACGCACAAGTTTTATCAGTTTGTGTGTACTCTTTTGCATATTGCCTGCAGCTTTCACCATCCCCCGTAATGTAAGATGATTCACAACTTTTGCAAGCAATCCAACACTTGCTACCAGGATCATCAGATAATAAACGATGCCCGTGCCTGTCACTACTTCCTGTAACATCATAGCTCCTCCTGTCTGCTTTTTTCACAACCATATCCGATTGCGTCTGAAACAATTATACGCCAACTACGATTGATTTTCCTCAAAAAACGCTCGACAAAATCTTACAACAAACAATCCCTCTTTTTATATTTTCTATCCTATACTTAAGATTTTTTTACGCCTTATTTCATAAAATCCTGTTAAAATCCCCACTCTCAACCTTCATACCAATTTCATGCAAAAAAACGCTCAAAAAGTATATTTTTGTCTTACGAATTTTATTTTCCCGCCGATCAATTGATATTTTTTACTGAAAACAAACAGTTAAGATACAGCAAACTTTGCTTTTTCACCCTATTAATGCCCAAATTTCTTCAAATATGGACGTGTGCAAGCCACAATTTATATTTTATAATATTAAATATAAATACAATCTTTTCATTTAATAAAGTTTGTAAAGTTAGACAAAGGAAAGGGATGTGTTAAATGTACGAAATTTCTAGTATTGGCGAAAAAATCAAATCAACACGTATAAGCATGAATATCACAAGAAGAGAGCTCGGGGAAAATACTTATGTATCATCATATAGCATTGCAAATTATGAAGTAGGGCGACGTGTACCCGATATCGAAACGCTCTGTCTTATTGCAGATTATTTTGGGATGTCACTCGATGACTTAGTTGGCAGAACACCACCAGAAGAACCCAAAATGAAAAAACGCTAGTTTTTTATACACACCTTTGCTATAATGCACATAGACTTAAATAGTCTGCATTATGGCAAAGGAGGACAAAACAATGCAGTATAGACCAAAGGGAGTCTGTTCAAGACAGATTGATTTTGAGATCAAAGACAACAAAGTTACAGATGTAAAATTTGTTGGCGGATGTAACGGAAACCTGCAGGGTATTTCACGCCTTATCGAAGGAATGGATGTGCACGAAGCGATCACACGAATTGAAGGAATCACTTGTGGGTTGAAGTCAACATCTTGCCCTGATCAGCTTGCAAAAGCATTAAAAGAAGCAGTCGGCGAATAATCACCGACTGCTCTACAAGGCATTCTTTTATTTTATAAATTTTATCTCACAATTAAATAATCTTGCGAAAACTCATCCCTTTCGCATTTCATATTTAAACTCCGGACAATGAAGGCAGCTGCTTATTTTTTAATTAATGTTGGTAGCATTTTTCAGGTAATCAGGTTTTTATAAATTCTTATTTTTTATAGTTACTTATACCTTAAGCAGCTGCATTCATTGCCCGGGGTATTTTTATATGTTAATCGACCCATATACCATCAGTTACAGTAACGGATTCATCTACTAATGTTTCTCCAACATTCCATGCAAAATGATCACATCTTGCTCGGTAATAATGACCACCTTCTACTTCTATCATCCTTTGTGTTACAACATAGTAATCATTTTCTTTTTCTGCTGACCAGCAATCCACTTGACTCCATGCATCTTTTTCAGGGTTATACTCTTCTACATATACAATCACCGTTATATGATCTACTGTATGATCCGCAGTTGTTGAACCATAAACAAATATCTTTTTTACCCCAGACTTACTAATCGTAACCGTTCCATCCATTAAATGTTTTCCACGTAGTAATGAATTCTGTGCTATATTAGCAGTTGAACTTTCTTGCACTGTAAGATAAGAACCATCAACTTGTTGATTTGTTGTTTCTTTTGCATCTATCTTTATAATAGAACTGCAACACATACAACTCACAATCATCATTGTTACTATTACTGACCGGATTCTTCTTTTCATAACTTTCTCCTTTCTTTTAAAGTAAACAAGAAAACTCCAAAAAACTTACGCCTAATTTTCAAAAAAATAAAGATTTTCTAATATTTTATCAAATGTCCCTTTATCCATTTTTCCCTTCAATTGATAATAAACACCTTTATATTCAAACTCTGCAATTCGTCGATATTCCTCTTCATCTGGAACTTTATACACATCAACTGCTATACTTAACTCCTTATTTTCTAACTTCACAAAATAATTATCTATTTTTTTATCTTCTATATTTTCTGCCCTTTCAGAATCCGTACTATTCAAATATATTGTATAACGAATCACTTCTCCTTTATATTCATAGAAGATTCTTGCACTTTGCATATTTTCTGCTATTTCCATACTTGAAAAATACATGTCCGAAGGAAGGTCCTTTAACCTTACTACAGATATACCTAATTCTTTATTTACTGTACTAAATACAGTTCCATTTTCTCCATCCTCAGATTGTATATCATCCATATCCTCAACCTTGATAATATTTAACTCTTCTTCTCCGTATTCTTTATCAAGCACTTCCTTCCAATAAGCTTTATTTCCCACACCAACAAAACCTGCGCTCATTACGATCACAAGTACTGCTGCAATTCCAATAATAATGTATTTCTTTTTTCCCTTCTTCCGATAGGAAATTATCTTCTTTTCGGCTCTATCTAGATCACTTGGTATTTCTGGTGTGAATTCGTCCGCAAATTCCACCACATCTTCTATACCCTCTTTTTCTTTGGTCTCTTCATAAGCCTGAATCTTTGCGAAAAGAGCCGCATCCATCTCATCCGTGACCTGGATTTCTTCCAATTCTGGATGTTGTTCTAATTCTTTTTCTATCTCTCTTGCTTCCCGCTCTGTCTCTTTTAGAAGAGACATTTTCTTTATATCTTCCATAAGATTCACTCCGCATTTTACAGACTTGCTGTTGTTTACTACAGCTGCTTTTTTTCTTGACTTTTCTTTGTATGTGTTTAATATAATATTTAAGAACAGTAATCTTTGCAGTTCATGCAGTTCTTGTCTTGAACAGATCTGCTACATGGACTGCATTATTTCTGATTATTATATTATGCATCTGGAGGTTTTCATATGAAACGAATCATACTCACCGGCGGCGGTACTGCCGGTCATGTTACTCCGAATATAGCGTTAATCCCTTTTCTTAAGGAACTGGGTTACGACATTCAATACATTGGCTCTCACAACGGAATCGAAAAGGAACTGATCGAACCATTCGGCATTCCTTATCATGCCATCTCAACTGGCAAGCTTCGTCGCTATCTGAGTGTTCAGAATCTGACAGATCCTTTCCGTGTTTTAAAGGGTATCTCTGAAGCACGTAAGCTCATCCGTGATCTTAAGCCTGATGTTATATTTTCAAAAGGTGGCTTTGTATCTGTTCCTGTTGTTCTTGCTGGAAAGAAGAATAAAGTTCCTGTCATCATCCATGAATCTGACATGACACCAGGGCTTGCGAATAAAATTTCTATTCCATCAGCAACAAAGGTATGCTGCAATTTCCCTGAGACTTTAGAACATCTGCCAGCGGATAAGGCTGTCCTTACTGGATCACCGATCCGACAGGAAATCCTTACTGGCGATAAGGAAGCAGCCCTCAAGCTTTGTGGATTCACTGCTGACAAGCCTGTTATCCTCGTAATTGGAGGCAGCCTCGGTGCTGTTGCCGTTAACAATGCCGTTCGAGAAGCACTTCCACAACTTCTGGAATCTTTCCAAGTTGTTCATCTGTGCGGGAAAGGCAAAGTCGACACATCTCTTGACGGAACTGTTGGATACAAGCAGTTCGAATATTTAAAAGATGAACTTCGTGATGTCTTTGCCATGACAGACATTGTTATCTCTCGTGCTGGCGCTAACGCAATCTGCGAACTTCTCGCATTGCACAAACCAAATATTCTGATTCCGCTTTCTGCAAATGCAAGCCGCGGCGATCAGATTCTGAATGCTCGTTCTTTTGAACGCCAGGGCTTCAGTATTGTTCTTGAAGAAGAAGAGGTTACAAAAGATACACTTCTCAAAGCGGTACAAGATCTTTTTGAAAATCGCGATCGCTACGCAAGTGCAATGAATAAATCCGGACAACAGGATTCTATCCATACAATCTTAAACCTCATCGAAGAATGTGCTGTAAAGTAATTTTCTGATTCTCCTATTGAATCAAACGATTACAGAAAGTCATTTTCACTTAGAAAAACATCCGGCAGGTATCTTATATGTAAGATGCCTGCCTTTAATATTTCTTAAGTTCTTCATATTCAACACCAAATTCTTTGCGGATCCAACTTCTCGCTCTATGAAGTAAAATATAGAACGCTCCCTTTGCGATTCCCATTCGCTTTGCCGCCTCTTCTTGATTCATATCCAAATAGCAAGCCAGAAAAATCGCTTCATACCACCTCGGATTTTTCTCCAGTAATGCTGTCATGATATGATCGTGCAGACTTTTTGTCTCCCGTTCTTGAAATTCTTCTATCAGACTATCTTCTGGATTTTCCGCCTCTATATTTTCTTCCGCATCAAAAATAGAAACTTCACGTTCTACTTTCTTTCCTTGGTTTATCGCTTTATGCTTTGCTGTCGTAATCAGCCACGCTTTTATATTTTGATATTGTTCCTCAGAATAGATTGCTTTCTTCTGCATATCTTTATATAATGCCAGAAATGTTTCCTGCATAATATCATCTGCTGAACTATAATTACCGGAGTACCTGTATGCGGTCTTTAATACAAGATTCTTATATTTCTCATAAATCTCATTAAAATTTTGGTTCTCTGTCACCACTTTATCTCCGGTATCTTATTATTTGTTTAATTTTGAAAGAATCTCTTCTTTATCTGCATCTGTCAACTCTCCCACATGCCATCCAAGTCCTACATTATCATTCTCATAACGTGGGATTAAATGCATATGAAAATGATGCACTGTCTGTCCGGCTGCTTCCTCATTATTCTGAACGATATTATAGCCATCGCATCCAAGAACATCTTTCATTGTATTAACCATCTTTTTTGCAAGTACAAGTACTTTTGCTGCAACTTCATCATCGAGTTCATAAAGATTGCGATAATGTTCCTTTGGAAGGATCAATGCATGTCCCTTTGATGCAGGACCAAGATCAAGGATCACTCTAAAATCCTCATCTTCATATAATGTTGCTGATGGAATCTCCCCTGCTGCAATTTTACAAAAAATACAATTTTGATCTCTCATACGATTTCCTTCTTTCTTACATTTCTATCATCATTTTAAACGTCTTTGTATCATTTAAGACTTGCTTGCAAGTCTTAGTTTGGATTTATCCTCATCCGATATAAATCTGATATAAAAGACTAAATATATTTCAGATTATAACCTATTTTTTCTGAAATGAGAAGTATTGTAGCACAAAGAACCTTTGCACTATTGACATAATGAAAAAGGTATGGTCCTTGTTACCTTTGAACCATACCTTTGACTAATTTTATTCTGCGCGGATTGCCCATCTCATTTTTGTGCATTTTGCTCTTCCGTTTCGTACGCATTCTTCTGCGGAAGGACGGATCACATCTTTTGATACTTCACTATAAATTCCAGCTTTCTGAAGTTCTTTAAATGAACGTTTTACCAATCTATCCTCTCCTGAATGGAACGTAAGGATTGCAACTCGGCCATTTGGTGCCATAACTTCTGGCAGTTTTTCTAAAAATGAATATAAAACTTCAAATTCACTATTTACATCAATACGAAGTGCCTGGAATGTTCTCTGACAAGATTTTTTTACCATCTCTTTTCGCTCTGCCTGTGGAACAACTCTAAGTGCTTCTTCAATTGCTTCTTTTAAATGTGTCGTTGTCTCGATCGGTTTTCCTCTCTTTTTCCAATTCATGACTACTTTTGCAATTTCTTCTGCATAAGGTTCATCTGAATTTTCAACGAGCATACCTACGAGTTCTTCATAAGAAACTTCCTTCAATCGTTCTGCTGCACTTTCGCCTTTTTGTGGATTCATACGCAGGTCAAGTGGACCGTCTACTTTATATGAAAATCCTCTGTCTGGATTGTCAATCTGCATAGAAGACACCCCTAAATCTGCCAGTATGAAATCAAATTTCTTACCTGTTTCTTTTGTCACAAGATCGATATCTGCAAAGTTCTGTAATCTAACTGTAAGGATCTCTTCTCCAAACCCTTGGCTTTTAAGACGTTCTTTTGTCTTTGCTGATTCGATCGGATCGACATCCAATGCATAAATATGTCCCTGTCCTTCTAAGCACTGCAACATTGCTTTTGTATGACCACCATAGCCTAACGTTGCATCCAGACCAGTCTGTCCTGGTTTAATCTGCAGAAAATCAATGATTTCTTTTACCATAATGGAAATGTGCATTCCCGCTGGTGTACTTCCTTTGCTGATTACTTTAGCAATTGTATCTGCATATTTTTCTGGATTATGCTCTTTATATTTTTCCTTATAACTCTTTGGATGTGTTCCTGAATAGCGTACTCTTCGCTTATGAACTTTTTCCTGATTTTCCATTTTACTTCTATCTCCTTTATGTTGCATTTCCTAACATATGTCTTCTCTTGAACTGTCTACTCCTCAGTATAACAGAAAAAATGCTTTTGTAAAAGAAAAGGTATGATTCTACCTTGTAATCGAACCATACCTTCTGAATTAATTTACTTATTTAAATTTTCTTTTACCACTTTGAACAATTGGATCACAATCGTTGGGATGATTGCTAACAACCAAATATATCCGTATTCTGTCATTGTGAATGGTGCCACTTCAAACAAACTTTGGAGTGGTGGTACGAACAATACCAAATTCAAAAGAATCATACCACATGCAAATGCACCAAGACTTGCCCAGTTATTTTTAAATCCAATCTTGAAGATAGAATGTTCACTTCTACAGTTGAACCCATGGAATAAACGTGCTGCTGTTAATACCGCAAATGCCATTGTGCTGGCAAGTGCTGCCCCACCGTCAGCCAATCCAATATGATAACCGATCATTGTACAAACTGCAATCAACGCACCTTGTGACAAGATTCTTACCATAAAGTCTTTTGTAAGGATTCCTTCCTTTGGATCTCTTGGTTTCTTTTTCAACAAGTCTTTTTCTGCTGGTTCCATACCGATCGCAATCGCTGGAAGAGAGTCTGTCAGCAAGTTAATAAATAACAAATGCACTGGCTGGAATGGTACGGAAAGCGCACAGATGGATGTATATAAAACGCCAAAAATCGCAGCCATATTTCCTGATAACAAGAACTGTACTGCATTTTTGATGTTTCGATAAACATTTCGTCCATTTGCAACTGCTTTGATGATTGTTGCAAAGTTATCATCTGTCAGGATCATTGCAGAAGCATCTTTAGAAACTTCTGTTCCTGTGATTCCCATTGCAACACCGATATCGGCTTTTTTAAGTGCTGGTGCATCATTTACACCATCACCTGTCATAGCAACAATTCTTCCTTTGTCCTGCCATGTCTGTACGATACGAATCTTATTTTCTGGTGAAACACGTGCATAAACAGAAATCTTCTCAATCTTTTCATGCAGCTCTTCTTCTGACATTGCATCCAATTCTACACCTGTCACTGCCATGTCACCTTCTTTGAAAATACCAATCTGTTCTGCGATCGCTGTTGCAGTGATCTTGTGGTCACCTGTGATCATAACAGGTCGGATTCCTGCACTTATTGCATCTGCAACTGCTTCTTTTGATTCTTCACGAGGAGGATCCATCATAGAGATAAGACCAAGGAAAATGTAATCTTTTTCGTCTTCCAGATTCAGCACATTATCTTTTGCCACTTCACGATATGCAAAAGACAGTACACGAAGACCTCTCATAGAAAATTCAAGATTCTGTTTCAGGATTGCCTCTTTGTCTTCATTTGTAATTGGACGAACACCTTCTGACGTACGAATACTGATCGTACGATCAAGAATCACATCCAATGCACCTTTTGTAAATAATGTGCTCACTCCATTGAGATTATATTTTGATGTCATAAGTTTTCTGTCAGAATCAAATGGGATCTCTTCCAAACGTGGCAGACTCTCTCGGATCTGTTCATCAGAAATATTGTTCTTTCGTGCCATTTCTATCAGACAAAATTCTGTTGGATCACCAATTCCATGTCCATCAACAATTTCAGAATCATTATTAAGTAATGCATTGTAGATCAAATATTTCTGCAATTCATCATTCAGATCCAACTCTTCTGGTTTGATCACATGTTCATCAACATAAAGTTCCTGCACTGTCATTTTATTCTGTGTAAGTGTTCCAGTCTTATCAGAACAGATAACAGACACACAGCCAAGACTTTCTACTGCTTTTAACTCTTTGATGATCGCATTTTCTTTTGCCATCTTCTGTGTTCCCATCGCCTGTACGATCGTTACGATAGAACTCAGTGCTTCTGGAATCGCTGCAACTGCAAGTGCAACAGCAAACATCAATGAATCAAGCAGAGGCATCTTACGATACATACTTAATAAAAATACGATCGCACAGATTACCATGATCACCATTGCCAAACGACTTGAGAACTGATCCAAACTGATCTGTAATGGTGTCTTCTTTTCTTTTGTGGCGTTCATCAAGGATGCGATCTTACCGATCTCTGTATCCATACCTGTTCCTGTTACAACAACTACAGCACGTCCATATGTTACCAAACTTCCTGAATAAACCATATTGACACGGTCACCAAGTGGAACTTCATTTTCAATATCACATTCTTGCTTTTCAACATTTGTAGACTCACCTGTCAGGGAACTTTCATTTACCTGAAGAGAAAAGTTCTCAATGATCCTTCCATCTGCAACAACCATATCTCCTGCTTCCAAAAGAAGAATATCTCCCGGCACAATGTCTTTTGATGGAACTTCCATTTTACGTCCATCACGCATAACTTTTGCAGCAGGTGCAGATAGAGACTTCAAACTTTCCAAAGACTTTTCTGCTTTTTTGTGCTGTACAGTTCCTAAGATCGCATTCATAACAATTACTGCAATGATAACAATTGTACTTTCTACATTTCCTGATACAGCAGAGATCAACGCAGCCACGATCAGGATAATTACCAATAAATCTGCAAATTGTGAAAGAAATACTTCTAATGTACTTTTCTTCTTTCCTTCTTCGAGAAGATTTGGCCCTTTTTCTTCTAATAGACAGACAGCTCTTTCCGAACTATGTCCATCCAAAGATGCATCCAATTCTTTCATGATCGCATCTTTTTGCATACGATACCAATCTTTCATCGTATTCCTCCTTTTTTCTCTTAACAATAGAATTACCTTTTTTCTTTATTTCAAACTTAATAGATCGGATCTCATTATTTCCTATGATATGAAAAAAGACTTTTGACATACCATACACTGATCCCAGTGCGTGATATGTCAAAAGTCTCGTAACCAGATCCGGCATGTGCCACCAGATGGTCTCCCATCGCGATTGTTGACGACACATTAAAACTACTCCCCTTTAACGGCAGTATTAAGCTACTCTTAATATATTTTATGGAGGATAAATTGTCAAGAGCAATTTATCTATAACTACAAAAAAACTGCAGTCCCAACCATTTGTTGAAACCACAGTCCTTTTTAACTTATTTATTATATGATCTCTACTGGAAATCGATTACATCCATGCATCTCATAAGATATTCTTTATCTTCTTCAACGCCTTTTGTCAACTGCACTGCTGCTGCAATTGGGATCCATTTCTGAACATACTGTTTTGCAACATCATTTTTCTTGCAGAAAATATCAAGATATAAATCTGCTTTTTTCTGATCTTTGCATGCAAGTTCAAGATATGTGATCGCAGCATCGCCACTTCCGTTTCCGATTGTAGCATGTGACCAGTCAATTACTACCATTGAGCCGTCTTCTTTTACGATTACGTTACTTGGGTTGTAATCGCCGTGGCAGAGTTTATGATGTTTTGAAATTGAATCCAGTCTTGTATGCAATTCGTAACGGATTGTTGCATCTACAACTTCTCTTAAAGAAGAAATCTTTCTCTGGAATTTGTAGTGCTGTTCGAATAATCTTGGAGCTGTCTGTTTGTGGATATTCACCTGAAGATCTACAAACTGTTCCATGTATTCTTCCAATTTATCTGGATTTTTATCCATCAGTTCTTCCAGAGTTGTTCCTTCTACGTTCTCAAGTTTGATTGCCCATTCATCGTCAATCTTTGTTACTTCAAGAACTTTAGGAATATCTAATCCTGTTTCTTCTACACGTGCATTGCATAATGCTTCGTTTAAAACATTCGCTTTCCCGTGTTCATTTTTAAATACTTTTACAACCTGATCGCCGTCTCTGTAAACTGTTTTATATGGTCGTGTTACATATACTTCTTTACTCATAGCTAACATCCTCCTTATAGCAGATTAGTTGTTTTCTTTTCCGTAGTAAGCTGTCAGATAGAGTTCTTTCAGCTCAGACATCAATGGGTATCTTGGGTTTGCACCTGTACACTGGTCATTAAATGCCTGTTCTGTCATTTCATCGAGTGTTTCGAGGAAATATGTTTCATCTACACCGTAATCTTTGATCGTTGGTTTGATCTCGATCGCAGCTTTCAGTTCTTCCAGCTTATTGATCAGTTTTTCGAATACTTCCTGATCATCTTTTCCTGTCAGTCCTACAAAGCGTCCGATCTCTGCATAGCGAGCCAGTGCATGTGGGTACTGATACTGTGAGAATGTTCCCATCTTAGTTGGAACCTCAGCACTATTATAACGCATTACATCTGTAAGTACCAGCGCATTTGCAATACCGTGTGGCAGATGATGGAAAGCACCAAGTTTGTGTGCAAGAGAGTGGTTGATTCCAAGGAATGCGTTTGCAAAAGCCATACCTGCCATACAGGATGCATTTGCCATATGATCTCTTGCTTCTACATCGTTACCATCTTTGTATGCACGTGGCAGATAATCAAATACGAGTTTGATTGCTTTCAGTGCAAGACTGTCTGTATAATCAGAAGCCATGATAGAAACATAAGCTTCGATCGCATGTGTCATAACATCAATACCAGATGCGCATGTAAGACCTTTTGGTGCAGTCATCATATTGTCTGTATCTACGATTGCCATGTTTGGCATAAGTTCATAGTCTGCTAGAGGCCATTTGATTCCTGTTTCTTTATCTGTAATGATCGCAAATGGTGTTACTTCGGAACCTGTACCTGATGATGTAGGGATTGCTACAAAGTAAGCTTTTTTACCCATCTTAGGGAATGTATAGATTCTCTTACGGATATCCATGAAATCCATCGCCATATCATCGAAGTCTACATCTGGATTTTCATAAAGAACCCACATGATCTTAGCTGCGTCCATTGCTGAACCACCACCAAGAGCGATGATGCAATCTGGCTGGAATGCTGTCATTGCTGCAGCACCTGCTTTTGCACTTGTAAGTGATGGGTCTGGTTCTACGTCTGAGAAGCATGTGTGAATGATTCCCATCTGGTCTAATTTTTCTTCGATTGGTTTTGTATATCCGTTTTTGTAAAGGAATGAGTCTGTTACGATGAAGCAACGTTTTTTACCCATTACTGTTCCAAGTTCATCTAATGCAACTGGTGTGCAGCCTTTCTTGAAATAAACCTTTTCCGGAGTTCTCATCCAGAGCATATTTTCTCTCCTTTCAGCAACTGTCTTAATGTTGATCAAATGTTTTACACCTACGTTTTCAGAAACGGAGTTTCCGCCCCATGAACCGCATCCAAGTGTAAGTGATGGAGCAAGTTTAAAGTTGTAAAGATCTCCGATACCACCGTGTGATGATGGTGTATTTACGAGAATACGGCAAGTTTTCATTGCTGCTGCAAATTTATCAAGTTTTTCTGTTTCGCTTGGGTTGATATAGATAGATGATGTATGTCCATATCCACCGTCTGCTACAAGCTGTTCTGCTTTTGCTACTGCTTCATCAAATGTAGTTGCTTTGTACATTGCAAGTACTGGTGAAAGTTTTTCATGAGCAAATTCTTCGCTGATATCTACAGATTCAACTTCACCGATCAGGATCTTAGTTGCTTCTGGAACTTCTACACCTGCTAAAGCTGCGATTGTAGCTGCTTTCTGACCTACGATCTTCGCATTCAGAGCACCATTGATGATGATTGTTTTTCTAACTTTTTCAAGTTCTTCTTCATTTAAGAAATAGCATCCTCTGTAAGCAAACTCTCTCTTAGCTGCTTCATAAACGCTTTCCAAAACTGTTACAGACTGTTCAGATGCACAGATCATACCATTATCAAATGTTTTTGAGTGGATGATAGAGTTTACTGCCATACGAACATCTGCTGTATCGTCGATGATAACTGGTGTGTTACCAGCACCAACACCGAGTGCAGGTTTTCCTGATGAATAAGCTGCTTTAACCATTCCTGGACCACCTGTTGCAAGAATGATATCTGCTTCAGCCATAACCTGATTTGTAAGGTCAAGACTTGGTACATCGATCCAGCCAATGATTCCTTCTGGTGCACCAGCTTTTACTGCTGCTTCAAGAACGAGTTTTGCTGCCTCGATTGTAGATTTCTTTGCACGTGGATGTGGACTGATGATGATTGCATTTCTTGTTTTTAATGCGATCAATGTTTTAAAGATTGCTGTTGATGTAGGGTTTGTTGTTGGAATAACTGCTGCGATCAAACCGATTGGTTCTGCGATCTTCTTGATTCCATAAACTTTATCTTCTTCAATAACACCACAAGTTTTTGTATTTTTATATGCATTGTAAATATATTCAGATGCATAGTGGTTTTTGATTACTTTATCTTCAACGATACCCATACCTGTTTCTTCTACTGCTAATTTTGCAAGTGGGATACGAGCTTTGTCTGCTGCAGTTGCTGCTGCTTTGAAGATCTTATCTACCTGTTCCTGTGTATATGTCGCAAATACTTTCTGCGCTTCTTTCATTGCTGTCATTTTTGCTGTTAAAGCTTCTGGAGTGTCAACAATTGTCGGGATGATGTTTTCTTTCATTTCCATAAAAACCTCCTGTTGAATCGTTTTCTATTTCGTCTTCATTCATTATTGTAACTACAAATCAACCAATTTACCCTGATTTTGTTGGTATATTTCTTAATTGTTTGTATTTTGTCGCAATATTGTTGGCCATGTTCAATATTGTCAGTTATATTCGTTATTTTTTTAACGAAATCAACTTACGATGTAATTATAATCTGTTGTTATTTTTTTGTCAATGTTTTATGTGGTGGTTTTTTGCACAAACTTTTTTTCTTTTATTTGTTACTTTTGTGCAAAATACACAACCTTATTTTGTATATTTCTGACAAAAAATCTTGTTTTTCTTTTTGCAAGTGACAATTCGTCGTATTGCGCAATAACTATACGTCATGATATTATATTTACAATATTTATCATATTTAGGGGTGATTTATTTGAAAAAAGAATATTTAAAACGATTTGGTCTCATAACTACAATTGCAATTGGCATGTTGCTCACAAATATAACACCAACATTTGCTTTAACAGAGGAAAACTACGAAGAAAGTACTACGTTTGCAGAAAACATACCTAGTTATGGTAAAGACTCAACTTTGGAAGAATTACCTATTGAGAATAATGGTTCATCTACTGAAGAAGTTCCCATTGAAGACAACGATTCATTTATAGAAGAGATTCCTGTTGAAGACAATGGTTCATCTACTGAAGAAGTTCCCGTTGAAGACAACGATTCATTTATAGAAGAGATTCCTGTTGAAGACAATGATTCATCTACTGAAGAAGTTCCCGTTGAAGACAATGATTCATCTATAGAAGAGATTCCTGTTGAAAATAATAGTTCAACTGTAGAAGAAATTCTCGCTGACAAAAGTAACTCTAATAACAATTTATTTGAAACGTCACAACCGGATAGCCTTCCTACAAGATCAGATGTTAATCTCTCACATGAAGAAACAAAAACAGAAACTTCAAAAGATTCTTCTATAACAGACAATAATACACAAGCAATTTATATTCAACCGGCATATATACCATCTGAGCTTTTTATTGATATTGAAGATCGTGTTAAATATAACACTCGTCTTCCTATTGATAACATTCCATCTTTTATCACGCAAGAGATGATCGTTGGTGCATTAAAATGTCAAGATGAAATGAATTATCCAGCCTCTGTTACGATCGCACAGATCATCTTAGAGTCTGGATTTGGACAATATGGTCCTGGTGGAGAGGAGCGACAAGGTTTATCCTACCTAGCTTATGAATATTGCAATCTTTTTGGAATTAAAGGTATTGGTACTGCTGGAAGTGTTGATATGCGTACTGGTGAACAAACTTCATCCGGAGAATACTATACGATCAATGCAGGTTTCCGTGTTTATAACACTTATACAGAATGTATCCAAGATCGAACAGATTTGCTAAAAAATGTCTATAGCGATCTGATTGCAAAGGCTACGGATGCAAATACGTTTGCCACAAAAATCGGTTCCCGTTGGGCTACAAGTCTTCAATATTCACAGAATCTTATCTCTATTATGAAGCGATATGATCTATATCGATTGGATAGAATGACTTTGAAAGATTTTAATTCCATGACAGGAAAATTTGCTGATCCTTGCCCAGGTGCTTATCTTACAAGCGAGTTTGGTTATCGTACATTTGATAACGCCTTCCATAAAGGCATTGATCTTGGAACAAATGGTTCTACGATCCCAACTTACGCAGCAGATGCAGGTACAGTTATTGTTGCCGAGCATAATGCTTCTGCCGGCAATTGGATCGTGATCGATCATGGTAACGGACTTGTCACGAAATATATGCATCACAGCCATATTTTCGTCTCTGTCGGAGATAAAGTCGAAAAAGGACAACAAATTGGACTTACTGGTAATACAGGTAACTCTTTTGGAATCCATCTTCATTTCCAAGTTGAAGAAAATGGTATTGCGGTCGATCCATCCATCTATTTTGAATTTAATTTAAAATAATACCAAATATACAAAGATCGCCAATACAGTAACTGTACCGGCGATCTTTTATCTTAGGCTCATTCTGTTGCATCTTCATTTTCCTGTGATTTTTCAACTTCTTGATCGATCAATTCTACATGTGATGCTGTTATTTTATCTTCCAAACCTTCGAACATTTCTGTATTTATGATATTCTGCTGAAGATTTGTTATATTATCTAAGATCTGTGAAAATTCACTTGATAAAGTACGTAACGAATCTGAATATTGTTGAAGAATATTTGAGCAATACTCTTTATATACATCTTTCATCTTTAAATTTTCTTGTTCTAGATTCTTCTGCGCTACCAAAAGACTACTAAGTTTTTTATTCAATTCTTTGACTAACATCTTTGAAGTCTGCAACTGTCGTTCGTAATCATTGATCACTTGTTTCTGTCGCTCTTGTTCCTCTTCCAAACACTTCTGGAACAAAACAATAAGTTCCTGCATTTTCACAAATACATCTTCTCGATCATACCCACCTAAAAATGTCTTTTTTATCTTTAAGTTATCAACAAACTCTGATATTTCTTGTAATCTTTCCACAGTATCACTCTCCTTTTGAACATCTTATAATATTCGTATCATACAGATTACTTTCCCCACGATCACATCTTCTGAAACGGTTCCAAATGTATAAGAATCAATGGATACAGCCTGATTATCTCCTTTCAGAAATACTTGTCCATCATCTATTGAATCTATTCTTTTGATTATTTCCGTACTATTTAGTTCTGCAATAACCACATCTCCAACTTGATATTCATTCCCTATACGCCGAAAGATTACGATACTCTGCGCTGGAATTTCTGGCCTCATAGAATCTCCCTTTACAACAGAAATCCCAAATATAACCCTCATTAGTAAAAAACAAATTCCCACAGTAAGTATTGATAATATGATCCGTGAATTTCTTCTTTTTCTCTTTCGCTCTTTTTCAAGCATATATTCAAGAGACTGTTTTACATCTTCTATCATAATCTGCTTTCAACATTTCCTACCATTTCCATAATTTCACGCAGACCTTTATGCGCTTCATAGAAATTCTCTAGTTTTTCAGAAACTTCTGCCCACTGCTTATCTGCACCAACCTTCGCATCATCCAACATTTTTTTGCATGTTTCTGCAGTTTCTTTTCTTAAACGTTCACATTTTTCTTTTGTTTCTTGTTCTTTTACTTCACATGCTTCTTTTGTTTTTCTTTCCATTTCTGAACAGAGTTTTTCTTGATTTTCATTCAAATATCGAACATTTTCTATATACTGTTGTGCTGCTGACTGTGCCGCTTCAAAAACTCCATTTAATTGAAGTGATGCTTCTGCAATCGATCCTACATTTTCCATACGGATCTTACGATCCTCTAATTGTGATTTTAACTGAGCTACTTCTTTCTTCAAACTCTCGATCGTTTCACTTTGCTCGATCAATATTTCCAGTAATTCTGCCCTTTTTAATTTCTGAACTTCTCTATCCGTCATATCTACTATTCCTTTATATTTCTATTCTTACAGCTTACTACCTTATTCTTATCTGATCGCTTATTTACTCATGCTACCCAAGCTCTGTAGAAGTTCCAGATCAGATTCTTGTACTTTCAGATTCGCTGTACGTGCTGTACCTTCTGGTGTAGTCACTGTAATCTCTATGATCGTTCCCGGTCTTACACCATCTGCCTGAACTGCTTTTAAAAACGGTGCGATCTTTGGATGATTTTTGTTAAACTGTGCAAGTGCTCCCTGCATTTTCATCATATTTCCTATATTCATGGTCTAATCCTCACTTTTCAAATATCTGGAATTATTATATCTCATAATATTTCAAATTGGAACCTTCGAAAACAAGAAAAAAGAGCTTGTAATAACACAAGCTCTCTTCATCTTATTCTTCTATATCAATAACTGCTACCGGACAGCCATCTCGTGCTTCCTGCACTGATGCTAAATTATCTTCTGTGACTTGTGCATAGACTTCCGACACACCGTCATCATTAAATCGAAACACCTCCGGACATGTTCCTATACACAATCCACAGGATATACATCCTTCATTTACTTTTGCTTTCATAAAAGTCCTCCTTAAACATCTTTCAGTATCAAGAATCTTCTCTTAATCTGGTCTATGTTTAAGAATTCCCTTTTTCTCTTATATTATACCAAAGTTGCTCCGAGTGTTCTGCATTCCTGCTCTGCATCACCATCTGGCGCATCCTGACAAATTACAAAATCTGCTGCAAGAACTGCACCTGCTGTCTTACATCTTTCTTCCCAATCACGCATCCACTGTCCGTCTCCCCAGCCATAAGAACCGAAAAGAGCGATCTTCTTTCCTGAAAGTTTTGCTTCACACTCTTCAAACATTGGTTCAAATTCAGACTCTTCAAGCACTTCATCTCCCATTGCTGCGCATCCAAATGCTACTGCATCATATGCATCCATTTTGTCTGCTGAAAAATCATCACATGTTAAGAGTTCTACTTCTGCTCCTGCTTCTTTTACACCAGCTGCAACTTCAGTTGCCATTGCCTCTGTATTACCTGTTCCACTCCAATATACTACTGCTACTTTACTCATTTTTTCTGTTTCCTTTCTTCTTTTGCATTTTATTTTTCAAGAACTCTACTATTACTGCTGCATCAAACATTACTTATCGCAGCTCCAAGAGTTATCTTTCAATTTTTATGCGGCAACCGTCATTTGTGTAATTGAACGGCCTGTCGCAAACACTCTCAAATATACCTCAGTACATTTTTTAAATTTCTGAAATAATTTCAACGTTTCTATTTCATTGTCATAAACTTTCCAGAGTCCATAACATTTATAATTCTTCCCTTTATGTTCAATGAAACCAACCACATCATGCAGTGGATATCCTAAGAATACTCCCACTTCGTGTGGAAATGTATCGTTCTGTGCAATTCGTTTCTTCAAATACGCCAGATGCTCTGACAGCTCTTCACCACGATAACCATTCCACCAAAGAAGTCGTCTTACCCCTGCATCAGCCAGATCTTCTTGTAATTTCTGGCGGCGATACACATAGATAAGTGCACGCTGTGGACATAACGTTAAAATCTCAATATAGACACCTTTTTTATTCAGCTTTTGATTTGCCTCCTCTAATTCATCATATAATGTACTGACTAAAGAAAATTTATAGCTAAACATATTGGCTGTCTTTATTCTGGCAAGTGTCGGTGCACAATGTTCAATTATCATTTTTTCAAGCATAAATCGTCCTCCCTGGCTATCATAATCCGAATCTTCTTCTCGATTCCCATTCCCATTCCCTTATTTTTTCTAACTGACGGATAATCTATGCACTGTTTCTTCTGCCCATCCGACATCTTTCCTTTGACTTACTTTCGTTAGTTTTTACTAACTATCATTCAAAAAAATTAGGTGGTTTCTTTCGAAGAACTTATTTCTTATTCTATCGTACTTCCACCTTTTATTTAGTTAGTCTTTTCTAACCAAGATCAGTCTATCATTATATTTATCTTCTGTCAATACAAAATTTTATAAACTATATTCATTTTATCAGATTTTCCATTATTCCTTGTCCTCTTGGTCTTTTTCGCTTAAACTATAACTATATATGGTCAAATATCTTAACCATTTTTTAACCATATGAATGTTATAATTAAAAAATTATATAGGAAAGGATATACCGCTTACTACAGACAGCGAACAAAAAATTTATGAAAAAATACAATATCTATCTGAAAGATGCTGCTTTTACGGTTTTTATGCTATTTCTTGCCTTAGCAGTAAACATGATTGTATTAGAACTGTTTGATACTCGTACTCTAATTCCTATGATCTTTGTACTTGGAGTCTTCTTGATCTCACTTCAGACTCAAGGCTACTTTTGGGGAATCACCGCTTCGCTGATCAGCGTGCTTGCTGTAAATTATATATTTACATTTCCATATTACGCATTTGACTTGATGACACCTGAATGTCTTGGTTCTGCATTTGTTATGCTGATCGTATCGATTATGACAGGTGCACTTACTACGCAGATCAAACAGCAAGAAAAAATCAAAGCAGAAAGTGATAAGGAACGTATGAGAGCAAATCTTCTTCGTGCAGTATCTCATGACCTTCGTACTCCACTGACTTCTATTTACGGTTCTAGTTCAGCGATCATTGATCATTATGATTCATTAAATAAAACTCAGCAACTGAAACTGCTTGGTGAAGTGCGAGAAGACGCCGAATGGCTCATTCGAATGGTTGAAAATCTACTTTCTGTAACCCGAATCGATGGGCATAAAGTTCAAGTAGTTAAATCCCCAACTGTTTTAGAGGAACTTGTGGATACAGTTCTTATCAAGTTCAAAAAGCATTGCCCGAATCAAAATATTACCGTAGATATTCCAGACGATTTTGTCAGTATTCCTATGGATGCAATGCTGATTGAACAAGTACTTATCAATATTTTAGAAAATGCTGTTTATCATGCCGAAGGCATGACCGAACTTATTTTTAAAGTCAGCATCAAAGATCGTCAGGCACGATTCTGTATCAGTGATAACGGATGTGGAATCCCACAAGAGCGCATGGCAGATCTTTTTACTGGATATTTAGATCGGACTGATCACTCTGCAGACAGCAGCCGCAGCAATATGGGAATTGGACTTTCCGTATGCCATACGATCATAAAAGCACATGGAAGTGAAATTTTTGCCGTAAATAATCCTGACGGCGGAGCATCATTTTACTTCTCGTTAGAAATGGAGGACGATTATGAGCAATAACAAATATAAGATTCTTATTATTGAAGACGAGAATAATATTAGAAGTTTTGTCAGAACAGTTTTAGAAGCAAACGAATATCAAGTCATCACAGCTGAGACTTGTACACAAGGAATCATGATGTTTTCTTCTTATATCCCTGATCTTGTAATCCTTGATCTTGGACTTCCAGATAAAGACGGACTTGAATTTATAAAAGAAATCCGTCCAGACAGTACAACACCTATCTTAGTTTTGTCTGCTCGTTCTATGGAATATGACAAAATCACAGCATTAGATCTTGGCGCAAATGATTATATCACCAAACCATTTGGTACCGGTGAATTGCTTGCCCGTGTACGTGCAGCACTCCGTAACCGCAGAATTGCTACTGAGTTGAATGCTTCTGCTGGTAATTTTACATTATATGATCTGACGATCGATTACGATAGACGTAAAGTTACGGTTGGCGATACCGAAGTAAAACTTACTCAGACGGAATACAATATTCTTTCACTTTTGTCTATTCATACCGGAAAAGTTTTGACTTACGCAATGATCATTCAAGAAATCTGGGGAACTTCAGATAGTGGAAGCATCAAAAAACTCCAAGTAAATATGGCAAATATCCGAAAGAAACTCGGTTCAAAACCAGGCGATAACCGTTATATCATCAACGAACTCGGCGTTGGATACCGAATGTGTGAAGAAAATCTGTAAACTTTTCTACAGATACAAGAAAGCCCCATTTTATAGAAGTGAAATCATATCATCTTCTATAAAAATGGGGTTTTTTAACTTGCTTTTATTCTACCATAGACAATGCCATCAAAATCATATCATCAAAGCTTTTCTGTCTTTCTTCTGTTGTACATGCTTCACCAGTGCAAATCAAATCAGAGATTGTACAGATTGCCACTGCTTTCTTTCCTGCTTCTGCTGCATTGATGTATAATGCTGCTGATTCCATTTCCACAGCTAACATTCCCATGTCTGTCCATTTTTTAAACCAATCATCTGAGTAATAAAAACCTTCACCAGAGATAACAGGTCCAACACGAACAGATAATCCGTTCTGTTCGCCGTATGCAACCGCTTTTGCAATCAGTGAATAATCAGCACAAGGTGCCAATGTTCCTGGCAATTCAAAATGTGTAGCATAGCCGTTATCTGTAGAAGCTGCCATTGCTACAACAACATCTTTTAACTTTAAATCTGGTTTCAATCCTCCTGCTGATCCAACACGGATAATTGCATCTACATCATAAAAGTAAAATAATTCATAAGAATAAATACTCATGGAACCAGCGCCCATACCACTTGCCATTACAGAAACTTCTTTTCCTTTATACTTTCCTGTATAACAATAAATATTACGAACATCACTCACCAGTTTTGGTTCTTCCAAAAATGTTTCTGCAATATATTTTGCTCTAAGAGGATCTCCTGGCATAAGTACTGTCTTTGCAATTTCTCCTTTTTTTGCTGCATTATGTATTGTAGGTGTCTGACTCATCTTTATCGTCCGCCTTTCTTTATATTCGATTCACTGTATCATACAATTTCACAGTTTCAAATATTTTCAATTAATAACTAATGGCGACTCAATTGAGCCGCCATAATTATATACGCTTTATTCTACGCATTCACAGTATTGATCTTTGAATATGCCTGTGCGATGTTCAAGATATGATCACCGATACGTTCAAAGTCAGTAAGCAATTCAGAATATAAAATACATGCTTCTTCGCTGCATTTTCCTTTGTGCATACGATCCAAATGTTTTTCACGATACTGAATTGTCATATCATCCATTACCTGCTCCATAGCAGCCACATCAGAAAGCCACTCAGCAACATCTTCTCCTCTATGAAGTACTTTTTCGATTGCTTTCTTAGTAAGATTCTGCATCTGTGTAAGTTCTTCTTTCGCAACATCAGAAAATTCAATGTTTTTATCTTTCATTGTTTCCACATATCCAGCGATATTGGACGCGTGATCACCAATTCGTTCTGCATTTCCTGTGATCAAGAAATACTCTTTAATCGCAGCAACATTTTCGTCACTGTTATTATGTACGAGGATCTTGGAAATATATTTTGAAAGATCCTTATTCATATCATCGATAGCATCTTCTGTTTTCTCAATCTTTGTCAAAACAGCATCATCGCAGTTGAGTACCGCTTCATAACTTCTATAAATATTCTTACCAGCAAGATTGATCATATGATCGATCTCATTGTTCAAAAGATCAAGGCGTACTGCAGAACCAAGTGTGATTCTGTTTCTTCCGTACTCTTCTGACTGCATTTCCAAAAGTGTATGTTCTGCTGCATCTTCTGGTTCTGGCAAGATCTTTTCTGCTGTCTTTTCCATAAGATTACCAAATGGAAGTAATACTGCTGTTGTTACAATGTTAAACAATGTATGCATATTTGCAATCTGTGTTGCTGGCATGCCAGGTGTCAAACCTTCGATAAATACAGCAAGTGGGAATATGATACAAATGATTGTAAAAAGTACTGTACCGATCACGTTGAACATCAAATGAATGATCGTTGTTCTCTTTGCACTTCTGCTTGTTCCAATAGAAGCAAGAACAGCTGTGATACATGTACCGATATTCTGACCAAACAGGATATATACTGCACTTGTAAATGGAACAGCACCACTTCCTGCAAGCGCCTGAAGAATACCTACAGATGCTGATGAAGACTGAATGATCGCTGTAAAAGCTGCACCAACAAGGATACCAAGCAGAGGATTTGAAAATTCTGTCATAAGAGAAATGAATGCTTCTGAATCTCTCAGAGGATACATAGCATCTCCCATCATTTCCATACCAATGAATAAGATTCCAAGACCTGCAATGATCTTTCCAATATGATGTGCTTTTGGATTCTTAAGGAACACGATCATTGCTACACCTAAAAATGCGAACAATGGAGCTAACATTCCTACATCAAGTGCGATCAACTGACCTGTGATCGTTGTACCGATATTCGCACCCATGATGATCCAAACTGCCTGATTCAATGTCATCATTCCTGAGTTAACAAATCCAACAACCATAACTGTTGTAGCGGATGATGACTGGATAACGGCTGTGATCGCCGCACCGACTGCAACTCCTAAAAAGCGATTTGCAGTCAACTTTTCGAGGATCTGTTTCATCTTATTACCGGCTGCATCTTCCAGACCATTACTCATCATCTGCATACCGTATAAGAACAGTGCCAAACCTCCTAATAAACTCAAAATTCCAGCTATACCCATTTAAATTTTTCTCCTTTTTCATTTCGACAAATTTCGTGTGAAACGCGTTCATTATATTTAAGATTTTTCTTAATTTCAACAGATTCCTAACATTCTTAACATGGATTTAACACACTTTAAGACCAAGTAAATTTTTGTCAAAACAATGCTAAGAAACAGTAAAAAAAGCAGGCTATATTTTTAGCCTGCTCTTTAAAAAGTAGAAAGGAGATTTAATCTTTTGCTGTATTATTTTTTTAATTTTTCCATATATTCTATCATTCCCTGTGCTGCTCGCTTCGCTTCTTCTACTGCATGAACAACTGTATTCGCACCCTGTACAACATCACCAGCAGCAAATACACCTTCACATGTTGTCATGCAATTCTCATCTGTCAACAGCAATCCTTTTTCAGATGATTTCAAACGTTCTGTTGTAAGCACAAGTTTATTTTTCGGAGCCTGACTGACACAAATGATCGTTGCATCTGCCTCCTCTTGTTTCAGTTCCTCTTCATATCCTATGATCTTATCATTTTCATCGAACTTACTTATTTTAAACAAAGGGCCTTTTTCATTGATCGAGTCAATTGCCATACCAAATGCAAATTCTGCACCTTCCAATCTAGTATAAGCAATTTCCTGCGAACTTGCTGAAACATTTTTTCCACGTGCATATAATGTAACCTCTTTCGCACCTTTTCTAAGTGCTGTTCTTGCTACATCCATCGCCACATTTCCAACCCCAATGACCGCCACCTTTTCTCCAAGGATATGTGCTTCTGGTCTACGAAGATAGTCAATTCCAAAATAAACATTTCCAAGACTTTCTCCTTGGATTCCGATTGTCTTCGGGCGCCATACTCCCGTTCCAACGAAAATACTGCTGTATCCATCTCGGAACAGATTGTCGATCACAAGAGCACTTCCTATTACCGTATTCGGTCGAATCTGGATTCCTAATTTTTCCATCAATTTCTTATATCTTGTAAGAACCGTTTTGGATAAACGAAATTCCGGAATTCCATATTGAAGAACTCCACCGATCTTACTTCGCTCTTCAAACACTGTTACATCATATCCATTTAATGCGAGTTTGATCGCTACAGTAATTCCGGCAGGTCCAGCACCGATCACTGCTGCCTTCTGGTCCTTCTTTTCAATCTCAGGGATTTCCATTCGGTCCAGATAAGCATCAGAAATAAAATTTTCAATACTACTAAAGTGAATTGGGTTGCTCTTTCTTCCCAAAATACAATTTCCTTCACATTGACTCTCATGGTTACAAACCGTAGAGCAAACAACTGACATTGGATTATTTTCGAATAAAATCTTACCTGCATCCATCAGTTTATTTTCCATAAACAACTGTGTGATCTGCGGGATCGGTGTATGGATCGGGCATCCTTTTTGGCATAGTGGATTTTTACATTTCAGACATCGTTCTGCCTCATCAATGATATGCAATTTCATAGTTCATACTCCTCGTCATTTATAACAAACGGAATACCTGTTCCGCTGTCATTTTCATATTTGCTTTTGCAGACTCTGTATTCATTGCGTCCTCTAATGTAGTAATTCCTCTAACGATTGGAAAATATGCATCGATTCCAGCTTTATTACAAGCCTTTGCCTCTGGCGTCACACTTCCTGCAAATGCAATGACTTTCGCACCGTATTTTTTTGCACGCTTTGCTACGCCGACTGGAGCTTTCCCCATTGCTGTCTGAAAATCTAATCTGCCCTCACCAGTTACAACGACATCTGCATCTTGAAGTTCTTTTTCTAATTCTACTGCATTTAAGATCAATTCAATTCCTGGAGTTAATTCGGATGGCAAGTAAGCAAGAAATGCGAATCCCATACCACCTGCTGCTCCGGTTCCTGCCATTTCAGAAAAATCGCAGCCAAACAAACTTCTTGTCACATTTGCATAATGTCTCATTGCTTGATCAAGTTCATTCTTCTGTTCTTCTTTTACGCCCTTTTGTGGTCCAAATACATACGTTGCACCATTTTCTCCACAAAGCGGATTCGTCACATCACATGCCACTTGAAAATGTGCTTCTGCAAGAAGTGGATTTATCTTATCCATTTTAATCTGAGCAATCTTTCCAAGTGCCTGTCCACCATTGCCAACATCCTTACCCTCTTTATTAAGAAATTCATAGCCTAATGCTCGAAGCATTCCAACCCCGCCATCGTTTGTTGCACTTCCACCAATGCCAATAATAAATTTACGACATCCTCTTTCAAGTGCATCGTTGATCATTTCACCGACACCATAAGTTGTTGCACGCATTGGATCTTTTTCCTCAGATAAAGTGATTCCTGCCGCTGCTGCCATTTCTAACACTGCTGTTTTGGTTTCTTTTAAATATCCATAGTAAGCCGATATTGGCTTTTCATAAGGGCCAGTCACTGTAACTTCTATTTTCTCTGCTCCAAGACCTTCGATCATCGCATCTGTAGTCCCTTCTCCACCATCTGCTAATGGCTTCACCACAACTTCAGCTTCCGGTCTAGCCGCCAGAATTCCTTCTGCAGCGGCTTTTCCGGCTTCCATCGAAGACATGCTCCCTTTGAATGAATCTACTGCGATTACTACTTTCATAGCATTTCCTCCATTTTATGAAGCAATTTATTTTTCTTTTTCTACAGATACATTTGAGATCTTTTCATAATATTTTACAATTGCACTGTGATCATCTTTTTCATTTCCATCTGCTTTTAACGCCTGCATGATCTCCATGATCTCTGCTGTCAAAGGAAGTGACGCATTAACAGCATGTGCAGCATTTAATGCATTATTCAAATCCTTGATATGAAGTTCGATACGGAATCCTGGTTTAAAGTTATGATCCATCATCATTGGAGCTTTTGCATCAAGTACTGTAGAGCCTGCAAGTCCACCACGGATTGCCTGATATACAAGTTCTGGGTCTGTACCAGCTTTTTTAGCAAGTGTAAGTGCTTCTGATACTGCTGCGATATTCAATGCAACAATTACCTGATTTGCAAGTTTTGCAACATTTCCTGAACCAAGATCGCCAACATATACAACTGAACCTGCCATCTGCATTAACAGATCATAGTATTTATCAAATGTTTCTTTCTTACCACCAACCATAACAGAAAGTGTACCATCGATCGCTTTTGGTTCTCCGCCACTTACAGGTGCATCCATCAATTCGATTCCTTTTTCTGCAAGTTCTGCGCCAATCTTCTTAGATTCTACAGGGTCAATGGAACTCATGTCGATCACAACTGTTCCTGGTTTTGCAGTTTCTGCGATTCCACCTTCGCCAAGACAAGCTGCACGAACATGTGGAGAGTTTGGAACCATTGTAATGATCGTATCACATTCTGCAGCAACTTCTGCACCACTCTTTGCAGCTTTTGCACCTGCTGCTACAACATCTGCAACTGCTTCTTCATTGTAATCAAATACAACAAGTTCATTTCCTGCTTTTAACAGATTTTTACTCATTGGTTTTCCCATAATTCCAAGTCCGATAAATCCTACTTTCATTTCTTTTACCTCTCTTTTATTCTATTATTCTCAATAATTGTTTAAAATTCATATTCTAAACAGTCACCATCTGTCTCATTGCTTCATGAAGGATCCGATAACTTTCTTCTGACTTTTCCACATATGGGGAATCAATCAGATAGGCTTCTAATATATCTAGATTCTCCTGCGTTTCTTCTACACCGAGTGCTTTCAATGTCAAAGGCATGCCTAGCATTTTCATAAAGCTTCGAAGTGCATCTTTATCTTCACTCAATCTGTTGTAATACAATTGTGTAAACAATGCAACTGCTACGATTTCTCCATGCAGTGCTTGTTCTGCCTCTTTTGTAAAATGTGTCCTTACCCCATCATACATCGTATGTCCTAATGCTGACTGAGAAAAACTTTTTGTGATATTTGCGATCACACCAGTTACCGCAATGTTGATAAATGTAATATCTTCCACTACTTTTGTGCATTTTTTCTGTCGGATATCTTCTACCGCTTGAATACCACATTTTACAAGTACATCATATGTATACTCTGCGATCTTAAATGCACTAAACAGATCAATCTGATTCTCCTGAAGAAGCATGACTGGTTTTCCATTCTGGATCTCAATCTTTTTTGCCATCGCATCTAGAATGCCTGCCGCTGCATATCGCGGCGGACATTCTGCAATTACTTTCAGATCAACTAAAACGGCATCTATTTCATGTTCGAATCTCCAACAATCTTTTTTTGCTCCTTCTGGAGTATACATTACACTCATTGTAGTAAATGCTGCACAGGTTGCAATTGAAGTTGGAATGTTTACAACACCGGTCTTTGCATATTCGCCAATTGCTTTTGCAAAATCCATGATCACTCCACCACCGATACCAACAACTTCATCACATCCCTGTTCTTTTACTTGTTTCGCATACTCTGACGCCGCTTCATAAGAACATTTTCCTTGATATAATACAAGCTCATATTCTAATCCAGCTTTTTCAAATCCAGGGATCATCCGATCTTTTACTGCATCCCATGCACGATTTCCTGCAATGATAAATGCTTTTTTACCAAAGCGTCGAATTTCTTCTCCACAGATTTCTAATATATCTTTTCCCTGTCGGTATCTTCCTGCACCAAATTTAATTGCTGGATCCAAAACTATCTTTTCCATAATATCACTTGCTTTCTGATAAAATTATCTTACAAGACAAGGTTTCTTAGGATCAAATTTCCATCCTGGGATCAGATACTGCATTCCTACTGCATCATCTCTTCCACCCAGACAATTATCTAAGTATAACTGATGTGCTTTTTTCACCTGTTCGATATCTACTTCGATTCCAAGTCCTGGTTTTTTCGGAACTTCCACACATCCATCTACGATCTGAAGAGGCTCTTTTGTAAGTCTTTCAAGACCTTCCTGCCAGATCCAGTGTGTATCAAGTGCATTGTATTCACCTGGAACTGCTGCTCCTACCTGTGTAAACATTGCAAGTGAAATATCAAAGTGGTTATTAGAGTGTGAACCCCATGTATACCCAAAATCATGACACATCTGTGCAACTCGTACAGAACCGCTCATTGTCCAGAAATGTGGATCTGCTAAGATAATATCAACTGCCTGTGATTCCAGTGCGTGTCCAACCTGTCTCCAGTCTGTTGCGATCATATTTGTTGCTGTTGGGAATCCTGTACGTCTGCGGAATTCACTCATGATCTCTCTTCCTGAGTAACATCCTTCTGCTCCACATGGATCTTCACAATATGTGAGGATTCCTTCCATTCCTTTTACATACTCTACTGCTTCTTCTAACAGCCAGCCACCATTTGGATCAAGATCGATCCTTGCATCTGGAAGTGCTTTTTTCATTGCACGGATCACATCCATTTCTTCATTGCCAGGAAGAACGCCTCCTTTTAATTTAAAATCTTTGAATCCATATTTTTCCTTTGTTGCAAGAGCCATTTCAACGATCTTATCTGCTGTAAGTGCTTCTTCATGACGCAGGCGGTACCATGCACAATCGGAATCCAATTCTTCATCATAAGGAAGATCTGTTTTCTTACGATCACCTACGAAGAATAAATATCCAAGCATTCTTACTTTATCTCTCTGCTGTCCATCACCAAGCAATTCGCATACAGGAACTCCAAGCTGTTTTCCAAGCAGATCCAGGCAAGGAGCTTCGATCGCTGTGATAACATGAACTCCAGTACGAAGGTCGAATGTCTGATTGCCTCTGACATCTTCTTCTCCTTTTGCATCCAAATGTGCTTTTACTTTTAACAGTGTACTCTTATATTCTGCAACTCTTGTGCCTTCTACGATCGGAATACATTCTTCCAATGCTTTTGTGATCTTTTCTCCACCTGGAACCTCTCCAACACCAGTTTCACCATTTTCATCGTAAAGAATTACGATATTTCTTGTAAAATATGGTGCGTGTGCTCCACTTAGATTCAATTCCATACAGTCTTTTCCGGCTACCGGATATACTTCCATTTTTGTAATTCTAGACATTTTGAAGTCTCCTTCCATTCTCTTAGATCAATTTCATATCTTCTAATACTTTATGTAATTTCTCTTTTTCTTCCGGTTTCAATTCAGCAATCGGTGCTAAACATTTTCCTACCGAAATTCCCTGCTGTACAAGACCTTCTTTGATCACAGCTGGAAATGTTCCCATGCTGCAAGCAATTCTAAGAGGTGCTAATGTATACTGTGCTTCCAGAGATCCTTGCAGATCTCCTTCCACATATTTGTCATAAATGTCTGCTGCGATTCTTGGTGCTACATTTGCACAAGATGCGATCGCACCAGTTGCTCCGTAACACAGTGCTGCATGAATCAATGTATCTCGTCCCATCAGTACAGAAAATTCTTTATCTCTTGTCAGGCGAATGTATTCAGCTGCATTTGTCATATCTCCTGTACTGTCTTTCACTGCTACGATATTATCAATATCAGCCAGTTTCGCAACCGTTTCCGGAGCGATCG
>CAZAEC010000023.1:0-41636 GCA_964484055.1 uncultured Clostridium sp. | reverse complement strand
CCCGCAAATCTTTCGGTTCCATCACTTCTACACAATCTCCATACTGCAGTGCCCAATAGTACATTGCCTGTTCATTTCCGAAAATCCTAACCGTAATTTCCCCATTCGACTTTTCGATCACTCGAAACTCTTTTCCAAACCAGTCCACCAGTTCGTCCATTAAAGTTTCATGGCAGCGAAATACCACCGGAACGCTTTTCCCACTGTACATATACACATGCTCTGACAGATACCTTGGCAGGTTCAAGCCTTTTTGCATTTCAGGAAGCAGCTCCTGTTTTTTTGTTTTTTGTTCCAAAACTCTCACATCCGTCATCTTATCGATCCGCAAATGTGCAATGTCATCATATTTATCAAAATTAGCAATCAGATAATACCTTCCATGATTAGCTATCATCTGATATGGATTCACAACATATTCCTCTTCACGTTTCGGATGTAGTTTAAAATCCGTACCATAAGTATTATAAACAAAACTGATTTTTCTTTTCTCACTAATCGCATCATGGATGATATCCAGATTGTACAATACCTGCTGTTTTTGATCTGCATACGAAAATTCCGGCAGATTATGTATATGATTCACTTTTGCAATAAAATATTTACTTGATAATCTCCGAATTTTACCGATCAAATCCTTTGCTTGTTTACGGGAAATATTTTTTGAGAACAGTACACTATCTATCAGCATACGCAGCTCTGCATCTGTAAACTCACGTCCGATGAGGCAATATCCTTTTTCCGTTGAAATTTCATAATCCGTATCATAAAGTAGATTTTTCAATGCTTCTACATTATTTTTCACAGTTCTTCTGTCAATCTCTATTCCGTACTGTGTTTTAAGCAAAGAAACAATCTCTTGTTGCTGCAGCCTATGATTTTCATCGGTGTTTTCCCATAATATCTTTAAAATGATCAAATTCAGATTTTTCTTATCATAACAACCATACATCTTTTCCCCCTCCTCGACCTGCCTATAAAATAATTATAAATACTTCTATAAAGTTTCGCTACATCGATCCGGATTTTTCATCACAAAATTCCCTGAAATTCAAGAAACATTCCGCACAAGCCTCGTCTCCAATATTCAATCCAATGATAATGCTTACCAAATTGTTTCCTTCCAAATCCTGCAGCAAACGGATTGCCCCATTCCGATAATTATCCAGAAAGGAAATCACTTCAAACATTTCTAAATATTCGACATATTGAATCACTACATCAATATCATCCACATACCCCAGATCGGTTGTTCCAATTTTCAGAACACTTTTATCCATGTGAAACACACCTTCTGTTTTCTTCAGACCTTGCTCAGGGATCCGTTTTTTCTTTTCCTCGATCTCAAAAATTTCCGGAATAATCACACATAGATTCAAATCTTCGTCTTCCTCCCACAATTCTGCTTCAAACGGAACACCATCTTCAAAAATCCCTCTGGTCCATCCTAAATTTGAATCGCAAATCCCTACTCTGTGATTCAATCCAGCCATTTCATACTCAGCTTCAAAATATAGGTTTATGCTCATCAATATTCCTCCGTTTTCTTTGTTATCCTTATCTTACCAAATTTCATGTACATTTTTTTGCACATAAAAAGCACTCTCAAGTTCTAGTTGCCCTAAGAGTGCCCATATAATCCCTATTCAATTTTCCACAAAACCTTATTTAATAACCATTCTATTTTATTACATCCACATGTATCGTACTCTTACTCACTCCAAACATTTTCGCCGTCTGCCTCACTGTCGCCTTATTTTCAATAATATACCACGCAATCTCAACTGCTCTTTCTTCGATATAATCTCTCATTAAAATAACCTTGCATAGTTTGTTTTTACAATCTATGCAAGGTTATTTTTTGTTATGTGCAAATAATTAGCAAACTTCTACGAGTTCGATCTTAAAGTTTAATTCTTTTCCTGCCATTTCGTGGTTTGCATCAAAACGGATCATTTCTTCGTCTTTTGCAACTACTTTTACTGGGAATGGCTGTCCCATTGCGTTCTGCAAGTAAACCTGCTGTCCTACTTCTAATGCTTCTGAACCTGGAAGTTCACTGATTTTAACATCAAAGATTGCATCTGGATTTGGCATACCATATGCTTCTTCTGGCATCAGATGGATATCTACAGTCTGTCCAACTTCCATATCTGCAACTGCTTGATCGAATCCTCTGATCATCATTCCAGCTCCGCAAACAAAGTCTAAAGTCTGTCCGCGATCGTAAGATGAATCAAATTTTGTTCCATCATTTAATGTTCCTGTATAATGTACTCTTACAGATTTTCCTACGTTACGTCCTTCCATTGTAGCATGTCCGCCACATCCATGGCATCCGCCGTGTCCACAAGAATGTCCTTCTTCATGGCTTCCACAGCTATGGCCTTCGCCATGATCATGATGGCTGCATGTTGCGCCTGCATCTACAAGCTCTCCATTCAGGTAAGCCTGAACTGCTTCGTCTGTATTTCCAGCTGCGCCTGCGCATACTTCGATTCCAGCCTGTGCAAGTGCATTGATCGCACCACCGCCAATACCACCGCAAACTAACACATCAACTGCATGTTCTGCAAGAACACCTGCTAATGCACCATGTCCACTGCCGTTTGAGCTGATTACTTCGCTAGAAATGATCTGGTTGTTTTCCACTTCATATATTTTAAAATTTTCTGTTTTTCCGAAATGCTGAAAGATTTCGCCATTATCATAAGTTGCTGCTATTCTCATTGTTATTTCCTTTCTTTCTATTGATTTTTACTCATGTCCTTTTATTATATATGATTTATACACTAAAAACAATGAAAGAATAAAAGGTGTATCCCTCTCTCTAGAAAGATACACCTTTTCAAGAACTTTTTATTCATTTATCTGCAGAACCAATACCCAACAATACCGATTTGCAAAACCAAGATCAAAGGCATCCCGATCACAAAATACCAATGTTTTGTTTTATGGCGAAATGTGTACATTCCTGCCCATGTTCCAATGCTTCCTCCTAACAGGCTTGCAATGAAAAATGTTTTTTCAGGAATCCTCCACATTCTTTTTTTCGCTCTGCGCTTATCGATTCCCATGATCAAAAATCCGATGATATTGAGAACGAGCAAATAAATCGTAATATATGTTAAAACATCTAATTCCATATTTGATCCATTTACAGACTCTTACAGAATTCCAAATTCCTGCATTGCTTTTTTCAGGAGTTCTTTGTGCGCTGGTTCGAGTTCTGTCATTGGAGAACGGAGTAATCCAACTTCTTTTCCGAGCATGTTCATTGCTGCTTTTACTGGGATTGGATTAACTTCACAGAATAATGCATCCACAAGTGGAAGTGCTTTCAACTGCATTTTTGCTGCTTCTGTTACATTTCCTTCCAAATATTTGTATACCATATCATGTGTATATTTTGGAGCAACGTTAGAAAGTACAGAAATTACACCGATACCGCCTAATGAAAGGATCGGTACGATCTGATCATCATTTCCTGAATAAAGATCTACGTTGCCGTCACATGCATGCATGATCTGCGCTACATTGCTGATATTTCCAGATGCTTCTTTGATACCTACAATATATTCGTTATCTTTTACGAGTCTTGCAACTGTCTGTGGTGCGATCGCACAACCTGTACGGCTTGGTACGTTATACAGGATCATTGGCAGTTTTGCTTCATTTGCAACTGTCATATAGTGATTGTAAAGACCATTCTGTGTTGCTTTGTTATAATATGGCGTAACTACAAGAAGTCCATCTGCTCCGTCTTTTGCTGCAGCTTGTGAAAGCTGAACTGCTGTAAATGTTGCATTAGAACCTGTTCCTGCAATGACTGGTACACGGTGTTTTACTCTTTCTACTGTGAAGCGGATCGCTGCTGAATGTTCTTCTTCTGTCATTGTTGCAGACTCGCCTGTTGTTCCACAAATAATGATCGCATCTGTTTCACCAGCAATCTGCTCTTCAATGATCTCATCCAGTTTATCATAGTTGATCGTCAAATCTTCTTTCATTGGTGTAATGATTGCAACACCTGCGCCTTTAAAAATTGCCATTATACAATTCCTCCTTAAATTTATATCCTTTTTAAAGATTAATTTTTCTAATAAAAAAGAAACGACAAGGTGTGCCGTTTCTAAAATATACATTCTTACTGATCTTCTGTCTTGTCTTAATTTTGAAGACTTATGATCTGAGTATAATTCAGATAGCACTCCATCTTGCGATGACAGTCACAACATTCTTCACGCTGTGCCCAAGTGGTATGATCTCAGGCGTCATATCCTTTCGGCATCTTTTCCTTTCTTGCACCTTCCTCTGTTCCTGATACATCTGGTGCCCTACTCATAAAAAATGCGACCTCTATCTAGTCCTTGTTTTCATTTACATAAAGAATAACACCGACCTTACATAATGTCAAGAAATTGCTCCCTTCGACAAAGCAAATTTGTCTGAAAATTCACTAAGATATATGGATCAATTCCTTCTCCAATTTCTCCATATCCTCCTTTTGAATCTCATATGTAAACCATTCTTTCTTTATTATATGCAATATCACTTTCTGCTGTTCGCCATATAAAAATCCTTCTTCTGTTTTTTCTTGTAGGATCTCATAATATAATTGGTACAAATGTATTTTCATTTCCTGCTCTGTCGGCATCATTTCTCCAGCCATCACTTGATTTGAAATATTCTCAGCATACTCCTGTGATCTTATTTGAAATGTTTCATAAGTGTCTGCTAGTAATAAGATTGGACGTACATACACAGCCACTGTATAATCCCCATCTGCTTCTTTTTTTGTTTCACCAATCTCATAATGTACCTGTTTTATGATCTGTTCAAACAACACTCGATACTCTGTCTCTAACTCTTCTGTAAATCCCTTTTCTGTAAATTGCTCTATTGCCGATTCTATCTTTTCTTCAAATATTGCATTCGCTGTTTTTTGATCCGCCCTTGTTTGTCTTACATATTCATCTGTAATATTTTTATAAGATGCATCTAGAACTGCCTGTGTAAATACGCTCGGATCGAATTGATCTTGACAAATTCGAATTCCACATAACAATAGAAGTAAAACAATCCCTGCTGCAACTATCCCATACCATCGCTTTTTTGGCATAAACAAAATTCCCCTTTCTTTTACACTCTCTACTTATCTACTGGTTTCACCAGTCTAGCATATTACGTGTAAGAAAAAAGAGGAATCTTGTCGCATGCTATATTTTTATTCTTTTATTATAACTATCTTCGTTATTCCAACGGCACTCCATCTAAAACAGATTCAATCAATTCATCGTTCTCATTGTATACGAGTTTTAAAGAAAAGAACGCGTCTCTCTCTTCTAACAGTCGAAAAAATATTTTATCCCCTTCCCAAATGTTGAGATCATAAACCGATTTTTTATCAACCCATTCTAGGACTCCCTCATCACATTCGATCGGTTCTCCTTCAAATCCATCTGCTGTAAATAAAAACATATACTCTGTCTCGTATTTTCCAGACACAAATGTTACGATCCCTCGCAATTTATAGGACGTCAGACGGTAACCTGTTTCTTCCAAAACTTCACGCAGTACACAGTCCTGCGGACTTTCGTCCGCTTCAAATCGCCCACCGACTCCAATCCATTTGTCCTTATTCGTATCATTCTTTTTTACAACGCGATGAAGCATTAAGTATTTTTCATCTTTTTCAATATAACATAATGTTGTTAATTTCAAAGCCCTGCTCCTACAATTCTTCATATGTAAATACTGCGATTGAACGTGGTTTCATATAATATCTGTCGCCACGTACTTTCACACCTTTTTGATGTGTATATCTTCCTTTTTTATCTCCATAAGTATCTACATGCAGATACCATGCGCCCATATTTTGAACATGTGGAAGTGTGATCTCCACACCCTCCCAAAATGTGTTCAATGCGATATATACAATATCATCTTTTCCTTTTTTCTCATCATAACCAGCATAACTGATTCCAAATGTATATGCATTTTCTGGAAGATTATGTTCTTCTGCATTTGTACTGTGAGCGCAGATTGGAGCAAGTCCACTAATCGCATTCGGAAGTTTTTTCTGAATAACTTTGTGAGATTTACGGAATCTGATCATAAATTTGAAAAATTCAAAGATTTCTCTATTTTTCTTCAACAGCGACCAGTCAAGCCATGAAATCTCATTATCCTGACAATAACTGTTATTATTTCCATACTGTGTATTTCCAAATTCGTCGCCTGCCAAGAACATCGGAGTTCCTCTGCTGCACATCAGCACCGCACAAGCATTTCGGATCAGACGATATCTTAATTTTAACACCTCAGGATCTTCTGTTTCACCTTCCGCTCCACAGTTCCAGCTTCTATTACAATCAGAACCGTCTGTATTATCCCAACCATTTGCTTCGTTATGTTTATAATTGTAAGAATACAGATCATACAATGTGAATCCATCATGACAAGTCAAGAAATTTACACAAGAATCATATCCTGCATAATCTCCTGCGTAATTCGGGTCGAATCCTCCATACAGATCTCCAGATCCTGCTATACTCCATGCAGCCGGCCATGCTTCCCAGCAATCTCCTTTTAAAAAGCCTCGCAAACTATCACGATATCTTCCGTTCCATTCTGCCCAGCGTTTATGCGCTGGAAATCTTCCAACCTGATACATACCGCCGGCATCCCATGCCTCAGCGATCAATTTTACATTTGTCAAAATCGGATCATGTGCAAGATTCTTCAAAAGTGGCGGATTGTTCTGTGGTGATCCATTCTCACTTCTACCCAGAATACTTGCAAGGTCAAATCGGAATCCATCGACTCTGTATTTTACCGTCCAATATCTCAGACACTCTGTGATCATCTCTTTTACAACTGGATGATTGCAGTTCAACGTATTGCCGCATCCACTGAAATTATAGTAATTTCCATCAGGTGTCAACATATAATAAATGTTATTATCCAATCCTTTGAAGCTGAAACATGGTCCACGCTCGTTACCCTCTGCTGTATGATTAAATACAACGTCCAAGATCACTTCGATTCCATTTTCATGGAGTTCCTTGATCAGACATTTGAGTTCGTCTCCCTCGTGGTTATCTTCTACTTCCGAAGCATAACTTGTATTCGGAGCAAAGAAACTAACTGTATTATATCCCCAATATTCAAGCAAACGATTGCCATCTTTGTATCGAACATCCATTGTTTCATCAAATTCAAAGATTGGCATCAATTCCACTGCATTGATTCCTAACTCTTTTAAATACGGGATTTTTTCTCTTAATCCATCAAAAGTTCCTCTGTTTTTCACACCGGAAGACTCGTGCTGTGTATAACCTCTGACATGAAGTTCATAAATGATCAGATCACTCAACGGTCTCTTCGATTGTGGGCAAGTTCCCCAGTCGAAACTATCTTTCACGACTCTTGCATGGTATGTTCCTTTTTCTTCTTTTCCCCAAATACTCTGTCTTGTCACCGCTTTTGCATATGGATCAATAAGAATATTATTTTTATCAAACAATAATCCTTTTCGTTTATTATAAGGCCCATCTACACGATACGCGTATTCAAACTCTTCAATATTTAATCCAAAAACAAGCATCGAAAATACGTCTCCGATCTTACATTCATCTGGAAATGGAAGTACCGCATAAGGTTCTTCTTCTCCTTTGTGAAATAAGAGCAACTCGCACGATGTCGCATGATGAGATTTAATCGTAAAGTTTACTCCATATGGAAGCGCTGTCGCACCATTCGCAAGAAAATCACCTGGACGGATCGAAAATCCCTCAATCTGCTTTAAAGGCAGTTTTTCTGTAACATTTGAACTTATATATCTTTTCTCTTCCATCCCTCGTCTACTCCTTACCGATTTTTATCTGATATTTACTTTTTTAATCCCGATGTAAATATCATCTTTTTCTTATATAAGGTTCATCGCATCACTGACATTTTTTACACCAATGATCTTTATCCCCTGAATTCCTTTTACCATCTCTTTTGAAACTTCTGGGATGATACAGGTTTCAAAACCAAGTTTTTTTGCTTCTGCCACACGCTGTTCCGGCATACTGACAGCACGAACTTCACCGCTCAATCCAACTTCTCCGAACACGATCGTCTTTGCATCCACTGGTCTGTTCTTATAACTTGAAATGATTGCAAGAACGATCGCAAGGTCAATCGCCGGCTCATTCATTCGGATACCACCAGCAATGTTTACATATGCATCACAATTCCCAAGGTGAAGTCCAATCCTTTTTTCCAATACTGCCATAAGCAGATTTACACGGTTGTAATCAGTTCCCGTTGCTGTTCTTCTCGGCATTCCAAAATTACTTTGACAGACAAGTGCCTGTATCTCAATCAAAAGTGGTCTTGTTCCTTCCATTGAACACGCAACCACAGAACCACTTGCATGTTCCGGTTTTCCACTCAACATATATTCCGAAGGATTCTCTACTTCTACAAGCCCATTCTGTCGCATCTCGAAAACACCAATCTCATTTGTCGAACCAAATCGATTCTTCACTCCACGCAATATACGATACGATGCATGGCGATCGCCTTCAAAATAAAGAACCGTATCTACCATGTGTTCCAGCACTCTTGGGCCTGCTACCGTTCCTTCTTTTGTCACATGACCTACGATAAATATTGTGATACCTAAACCTTTTGCCAACTGCATCAATACATTTGTCGCTTCTCTTACTTGTGAAACACTTCCCGGTGTAGAACTTACGTCTTCACTATACATTGTCTGAATCGAATCGATGATCACCATCTCTGGTCTCTGTTTCTCGATCACATTGCGGATCAGATTCAGATTCGTCTCACAAAGAAGTTTTAATTTCTCCTTAAATTCTCCCATACGATTCGCACGAAGTTTTATCTGTGCCAACGACTCCTCACCAGAAATATATAATACATTTTTTTCATTCGATAATTTCTGACAGACCTGTAAAAGCAAGGTTGACTTTCCAATTCCCGGATCTCCACCTACAAGGATCAATGATCCTGGCACGATACCGCCCCCGAGAACTCTATCCAATTCTTTCATTCCCGTTTCAACTCGTGCCTGTTCATCTGTCTTTATCTCAGACAAAGAGACAATCTCTAATTCCTGACTGCTTTTTCCTACAGATACCGAAGACATTGGTGTTACCTTTTCTTCTACAAATGTATTCCACTCTCTGCAACCAGGACACTGACCAAGCCATTTTGATTCTTCATGTCCACAGTTCTGACAAAAATATACAATCTTTTTTCCTTTTGCCATCTTTCATTTCCCTGTTAAAAAAGAACGGGAACAGGTCCATCCTGTTCCCGCTTATTCATTCTTATTATTCTTATATTCTACACTAGCATTTTACAAACTTCACTGCAACATTGCCGCCTTCGCTGATCTCAATACTGCTACTCAGTTTTCCACTCATATTTGTCTTCATCTTACCAGCTGTTACCCCATTGATAAATGCTTCATATTCACATTCTGGTTCCAGCTCAAGTGTAAACTGTACATCTTCTGGTGCAGCAATTCTAAAAGAAACCTCTGCATCTGTTGCTTTAAAATTCTGTACACAACTGCCTGGAACAGATTCATAAACAAGCATTCCATTTCTTTCCAGTTTTGTGATCTCTGCAAATGTTTTTACTTTATAAATATCGCCTTCAAACTCAAAATTGTCTAATTTTGTCTTTGAAGTTAATGTATAATCTCCAAAACTGAGGGTTCCATCTTCTACACGTAATATTTCTTTTGCTGCCATTCTTTTGTCCTCCTGGTTACTTTTCCATTCTTTCGATCATACTTCAAAAAGTATTGTATTCCTACTTCAAGTATATAACAATCAGACTTGATTTTCTACTGATTTATCTCTTTCGTGTAAAATTTAATTTCTTTTTTAGAAGTTCCAACCTGCACTGTACAGCCACCACTGATTTCTCCATTTAGTATGCTATCTGCGAGTCTATCTTCCAGTTCTGTCTGGATCGCACGACGTAATGGTCTTGCTCCATACTTCACATCAGAGCCTTTTTCTACAATCAGATTTTTCGCTGAATCTCTGATCTCAAGTGTGATATCCAACTGTGCTTTTACGCGCTTGATCAGATCCTTACACAGCAATGTAACGATCTGCTTCATCTCTGTATTTCCAAGAGAATGGAATACGATCGTCTCATCGATTCGATTCAAAAATTCCGGACGGAAAATGAGTTTTACTTCGTCCATCACATTCTGTTTCATCTTGTTGTAATTGCTCTTTGGATCTTCTTTCGCAGCAAATCCAAGTTTTTTGGAATCAACGATCGCCTTTGCTCCCGCATTCGATGTCATAATGATGACCGTGTTGCTGAAATCTACTTTTCTTCCCTGAGAATCTGTAATATGTCCATCATCTAATACCTGAAGAAGGATATTAAATACATCTGGATGTGCCTTTTCAATCTCATCAAACAACAATACAGAATATGGATGCGTACGCACCTGATCACTGAGCTGTCCGCCTTCCTCGTGTCCTACATATCCCGGAGGAGAACCAATCATCTTAGAAACAGAATGCTTCTCCATATATTCTGACATATCTACACGGATCATAGACTCTTCGTTGCCGAACAATGCTTCCGCCAATGCTTTTGATAATTCTGTCTTACCAACACCAGTTGGTCCAAGGAATAAGAAAGAACCAACTGGACGTTTTGGATCTTTCAAACCAATACGGCCTCTCTTTACCGCTCTTGAAACCGCATTTACTGCTTCATCCTGACCAATCACTCGTTTATGAAGAACCTTCTCAAGATTCTTTAATCTCTGAGTATCACTCTCCGCTACCTTACTTACCGGAATCTTTGTCCATGCTGCCACTACTTCCGCAATATCATCTTCTGTTACTTCCGGATTCAAAGAACGATTCTTCTTATCAAATCTCTTCTTTATAAATGCCAGCTTGTTCTCTGCCTCTTTTTGTTCTTTTTGAAGAATCGCAGCCTCTGTAAAATCTCCAGCCTGAATACTTTCTTCTTTCTGTATACGAAGGTTCTTTACCGCTTCTTCCATACTCTTTAAGTTCTCTGGTACTTTATATCCCTTCAAACTTACCTTTGAGCATGCCTCATCGATAACATCAATTGCCTTATCCGGCAGATTACGATCTGTGATATAACGCTCAGACATCTGTACTGCTGCCTCCAACGCTGCATCACTGATCACAACTCTATGATGATTTTCATATTTATTTTTTAATCCATTTAATATCACCAAACACTGTTCTTTTGTTGGTTCTTCAACTGTGATTGGCTGAAAACGACGCTCTAATGCTGCATCTTTTTCAATGTATTTACGATATTCTGCGATTGTTGTTGCTCCGATCAGCTTCAGATTCCCTCTTGCAAGCGCTGGTTTCAGAATATTAGACGCATCCATCGCTCCTTCCGAGCCTCCAGCTCCGATCATTGTATGAAGCTCATCCATAAACAGAATAACATCTGGATTGCTTTCTACTTCTGAAATTAAACGCTTCATTCGTTCTTCAAATTCGCCACGATACTTAGAACCTGCGATCAACGCTGGAAGATCAAGACTATAGATTCTTTTTCCCTTCATGTTCTCTGGTACCATTCCAGATGCCAATCTTTGTGCAAGTCCTTCTAAGATCGCAGTCTTACCAACTCCCGGCTCCCCAGTCAGACAAGGATTATTCTTTGTTCGTCTGCTTAAGATCTGCATCAGACGGAAGATCTCTTCTTCTCTTCCAATCACAGGATCTAGTCGTCCTTCTTCCGCTTCTTCTGTCAGATCTTTACAATACTGTGCGATTGCACCACCATCCTGTTCTTCATGCTGACTATCCATATATTCCTTCTGGTCTGCTCCTGCCGCATATAAAATATCCTGTAAGATCTTCTGAAAATTCACATTCAATGTCGTTAAGATCCTTGCTGCGATACAATCCGCATCATGAAGTACCGCAAGTAGCATATGCTCTGTTCCTACCTTGATAGAATGAAGCAGTTCTGCTTCTCTCATACTTTCTTCTAAGATATACTGAAATCGTGGACTTTCTTTTGGTTTCTGCCTTATCATCGCTTCCTCATTCACCGGAACAATCAATTCGTCCATTAACTTCAAGATCTTTTCTTCTTCCACTCCATGCTGTGCTAAGATCTGCCCTGCAACACCCGTATATTCTCGTCTAAGCCCCAGCAGCAGATGTTCTGTTCCAATATATGGATGCCCCATCTTTCTAGCATCTGCAGCAGCAAATTTAAGCACATTCATTGCTTGTTTTGTATATTGTGTCTGCATCATATCCTCCCGCCTTCATAGTTATCATAAATTAAATCCACCAATTCATGGACCTCTTCTCGTGTGATATTCTTACACCTGCCTCTGGCAAGCACGATCTGCAACTGATCTTTCAATTCCTGCAGATTCTTATATCGGTCTATATCCAAAGCGATGACTGCCCCGCGCCTCTTATCAAGTGTGATAAATCCTTCTTGCTTCAATACAGTATATGCTTTATTCACTGTATGCATATTCACCCCAAGTATCTCTGCGAGCTGGCGCACAGAAGGTAAGGAGTCTCCTTCGTGAAATGCAGATGTCGCAATCCCCATGATCACTTGATTACGCAGCTGTAAATAAATCGCCTCATTACTGTCAAAATCTATCTCTATCAGCATAGCCGTTCTCCTTTTATTTTGTGATACTTATACTAGCACAAATAACTCTGTATCGCAAGTGTTCAGAACAAATGTTTCCCGCCACGTATCATTTCTAATTAAACCATTCAAAAGCGAACAATTTTTAAGCGGTAGAAAAAAGCTAGATTCTATACTATAATAAAAATATATTTTTAAACAAAGGGGATTGAGATGTACCGTTTATTGATCATAGAAGATGACACAGGAATCGCAGAGGCAATTAAGGCACAGGCAGAATTATGGGATCTTACCGTATGCTGTGTACAAAATTTTCGAAATGTAATGGCGGAATTTGCAAAATTTAATCCGCACATCGTATTACTGGATATTGGTCTTCCATTTTTTAATGGCTATCACTGGTGCAGTGAAATCCGCAAAATATCTAAAGTGCCGATCATATTTATTTCCTCCGTTGCCGACAACATGAACATGGTAATGGCTATGAACATGGGTGCCGATGATTTTATTGCAAAACCTTTTGACCAAAGTGTATTGATGGCAAAGCTGCAAGCAATGCTTCGACGATCTTATGACTTTGTCACTGCAGTTCCCATCTTAGAACATCATGGTGCACTTTTGAATACCGACGATAATTCACTTACATATAAAGACGAAAAAGTTTCTCTTTCCAAAAATGAATTTCGCATTTTACATATCCTTATGGAAAATAAAGGCAAAGTTGTAAGTCGCGAAAGACTCATCGAATCACTGTGGGAAACTGACAGTTTTATTGATGACAACACTTTAACAGTCAATGTCGGACGTCTCAGGAAGCGACTAGATGGCGTAGGACTCAATGATTTCATCACTACAAAGTTTGGCGTAGGTTATATCATCGAAGGGTAAGGTTTCTTATATGAAATTATTTTTACAATACCTCAAAGAGCATCGACAAATGCTCTTTGTACTTATTTCATTCTATTTTATATTCATAATCTGTTTTATGCTTTATCATTTACCAATTGAAGCCGTTATTTATCCAATGTTTTTATGCACTAGCCTAGGAATCATATTCTTTATTTTGGATTTTAGCAAAGTCAAACGAGATCATGAAACCTTACAGCGAATCCAAATGATCTCTGATACTTTTGCAGAAAATTTTCCATTAACAGATGCGATAATAGAAAATGATTATCAAAAACTTCTCCATTTGTTTGCCGAAGAACACCATGCTTATCTCTGTGAAACAAATCGAAATTATACAGATATGATTGAATATTACACGGTTTGGGCACATCAAGTCAAAACACCGATTGCCTCTATGCGGTTACATTTACAAAATGAAGATTCTACACAATCTCGAAAACTAACGGCTGATCTGCACCGAATCGAACAATATGTGGAAATGGTTCTGACATACCTACGCCTCAATTCCGAAAGTACAGATTATATTTTCGCTGAATATGACCTTGATCAGATTATAAGATCTACTGTCAAAAAATTTTCTTCTGATTTTATTGCAAGAAAACTTTCTCTAGTATATAAACCGTTAAACACAACTGTGATCACCGATGAAAAATGGCTGTCTTTTGTAATTGAACAAGTGCTGTCTAATGCATTAAAATATACCCCATCCGGTAGTATTACGATAAGCCTTGTAAATGAAAAAACGCTTCGTATCACAGATACCGGGATTGGTATTGCCTCTGAAGATCTGCCTCGCATTTTTGAAAATGGATACACTGGATACAATGGACGAAGCGATCACAAAGCAAGTGGCATCGGACTCTATCTTTGCAAACGTATCTGCTCTAACTTAGGACATACAATTACTGCAAGTTCGACAATTGACGTAGGGACGACTATCGATATCAATCTTTCGCAATATAAACTTGAAATTGAATAATTTCTTACAAAATTGTTAGATTTGAAAGGGTATTTGTAAGCCGAATCGATGGCGATGCAAATATCCTTTTTCGTATAATAATAACAGAAATGAAAAAGGAGGATTTTTGTTATATGAGTATTTTAAAAGTCAGCGGAGTGCAGAAAATCTACACAACTCGCTTTGGTGGAAACAAAGTAGAAGCATTAAAAAATGTTTCTTTTCAAGTAGAACAAGGAGAATATGTTGCTATTATGGGTGAATCTGGTTCTGGCAAAACAACTTTGCTAAATATTTTAGCCGCTTTAGATAAACCCACTTCTGGCAATGTAATCTTAGACAATAATGATTTTTCCAAAATAAAAGAATCGCAAGCAGCATCTTTTCGTCGTGATAACTTAGGATTTGTATTTCAAGAATTTAACCTGCTGGACACCTTTACACTGGAAGACAATATTTACCTTCCACTCGTTCTTGCAGGCAAAAGTTACAAAGAAATGCATGAACGCCTTAAACCAATCGCTGCTCAGCTTGGAATTACACAACTTCTAAAAAAATATCCATACGAAGTTTCTGGCGGACAAAAACAAAGAGCGGCCGTTGCAAGAGCGCTCATCACGAATCCAAAACTAATTTTAGCAGATGAACCAACAGGTGCGTTGGACTCTAAAGCTACCGATGAACTGCTCCGCCTGTTTTCACAGATCAATCAATCAGGACAAACTATTTTAATGGTAACCCACTCCGTCAAAGCTGCAAGTCATGCAAGTCGCGTTCTATTTATCAAAGACGGAGAAGTATTTCACCAGATTTACCGTGGCAATAACACGAACGAACAACTTTATCAAATGATTTCCGACACCCTTACAATATTGGCAACGGGAGGAACAAAAGAATGAAAAAAAGCTTTTATCCAAAATTAGCATGGGATGCAATCCGAAAAAATAAGAGGATGTATGTTCCCTATACCCTTACCGGAAGCATTATGATCATGATGTTTTATATTCTAAGTTCTTTGATTGAATCTCCTACATTGGCTGATATACATGGCGGTTCGTTCTTAATGGATCTTCTTCCTTTAGGATGCTCAGTGATTGCAATTTTTTCACTGATATTTTTATTTTACACAAACTCATTTTTAATTCGGCAAAGATATCGTGAATTTGGACTTTACAATATCCTCGGTATGGATAAACATAACATTAGTCGATTGATGATCTGGGAAACTTTTTATACCGGTGCTATTGCACTCGGAATCGGAATTGCTTTTGGTCTCGCACTTTCCAAAGCTGCCGAACTTATTTTATTAAATATACTAGACCTTGAAATCTCATTTGCGATCCACATCGGCAGAACTTCGATTTGGCAGACCACTGTGCTTTATATTCTGATCTATATTGTTTTACTTATAAACGCACTTATAAAAATCCGTCGTTCGAAACCTTTAGAATTGATGCAGAGCAGTCGGGTTGGAGAGAAAAAATTAAAATGCAACTGGCTCTTTGCTTTGATTGGTGTTGTCTTATTGGTATGGGCTTACTACCTTTCTGTAAGCATTCAAGAACCTGCAACTGCACTTCTCTTATTTTTTGTAGCAGTCATCATGGTCATTGTCGGAACATATCTTGTATTTATTTCCGGCTCCGTTGTATTTTGTAAAATATTACAAAAAAATAAGAAATATTACTATAAACCAAACCATTTTGTTTCTGTTTCTTCTATGGCCTATCGAATGAAACGAAACGGCGCGGGACTTGCATCCATCTGCATCCTGCTCACTATGGTTTTGGTCATGCTTTCTTCCACAACTACTTTATATTTTGGCGAAGAAGAATCTATCAAAAACCGTTATCCTAATGACATCAATATTACGATGTATTTTGATGCCGTTGATGATATTGATGATGAAAATTTAAATACATTCAGAAATCAGCTCATATCTTATGCACCAAAAAATACGGATCTAACCGGAACCAAATATGCCTTGGCTGCTGGAGAATTTACTGATACAGGACTCATCCTTGACTATACACATGTTGAAACGATTGACTATGATAACGTAGGATACTTATATATCATTTCTATTGAAGATTACAATAACACGATGCATGAAAAGAAAACCCTTGCAGAGGATGAATGTTTCATTTACACGAACCGCTTAAAGACAACTTGGAACACCTTTACAATGGAATACGGAACTCCATACAAGGTCAAAGAACAATTGACCGAATTTCGAGAAGATGGCACTGCCATGGCTATGACACTGCCAAGTGCATATATTGTTGTAAATGACATTTACACATTTGTCGAACCTGTCCTTGATTTAAAAAACAGCAATGGGGATTCTATGATGCAATATGAATGGCTGGTTGGATTTGATTGTGAAACTCCGGAAGAAGAAGCCGTTGCCTATAGCAACATCGTGGATATTTTCCCAAACATTTCTTCTGAGGATGCTTCTTTCCAAACAGTTTATATCGAGAGTCGTGAAGCACAACGCTTCTCCTTCTATGAAATGTATGGCAGTCTGTTCTTCCTTGGTATCATGCTTAGTATCGTATTTCTTATAGCTGCAGTACTAATTATTTACTACAAACAGATTTCCGAAGGCTATGAAGACCAAAATCGATTTGAGATCATGCAAAAAATAGGAATGACAGATCATGACATTCGCAAGAGTATCAACTCGCAAATGCTCACTGTATTCTTTCTTCCACTTATTATGGCAGGCATACACCTCGCCTTTGCATTCCCATTTATTGCAAAAATCTTGGTAATGTTCGCCTTCACCAATACGATGCTGAATATCTGCGTAACTGTCATTTGTTTTTTAATCTTTGGTTTATTTTACACAATCGTATATAAAATTACTTCCAACAGCTACTACGCCATTGTCAGCGGAAGAAATAACGCATAGCTTATATTTTTCAGCAAAACCAGCTCAACAATAATAACAAAAAAGCAAAATAAAAGCGATCGATATCGTAGATTCTACTTGTCGGTCGCTCTTGTTATTTATGTCACGATTTACCTTTAACAATTTTTCTATAGATAAGCCTTCTGTGGGGGATTGTTTTTGGAAACTTCACCTTCTCCAATATGCTTTGGGTACAGAGGCTTCTTATTTTCTCTCAGTAGAAGAAGTTCCCTATAAAATTTTCTCTATAGCATTTTTTCATATTGCATAGAGAAATTTCTCCTTATTTTCGCTTATTTCCCGCCACTTTTTGGGTATTTCCACTCTGATAATACTTCCTAGAGAAATCTGAAGTTTTGTCCCTCAAATCAACGTCAGATTTCCCTCAACTTTCATCTACTTTTCTCCACAAACCAACTTCAGATTCCCCACAACTCTCATCTACTCTCCCCGAAAACCACAACAATTCCCCTTCATCATCCAACTCTATACAAAAAGAGCACCTCACAATTCACTCTAGAATTATGAAGCACTCTTCTTAATCTCTTATCTCGGATTCCATACTCCGTCAAATGACACTGCTGCCGGTCCTGTCATGAAGACTTTATTCTGTTCTCTATCCCATTCAATCTTCAGATCTCCACCGAGCAATTTTACTGTCACTGTATTTTCTGTGTAACCATTTAAGATACATGCAACTGCAACTGCGCATGCACCTGTTCCACATGCCATTGTTTCTTCAGAACCACGTTCCCACACACGCATCTGTACAGTATTTCTATCTAATACTTTAACAAACTCTGTATTGATACGCTTTGGAAAGCGTTCATGATTCTCAAACTTTGGTCCGATCGCACGGATATCAAGATAATCTACGTCGTCCATAAATACAACTGTATGAGGATTTCCCATAGAAACTCCTGTCATCTTATATTCTTTTCCATCTACTACGATCGGTTCCATAATTACTTCTTCATTTTCAGATACGATTGGGATCAAATCTGCTTTCAAGATTGGCTGTCCCATATCTACTCGAACTGATTTGACTTTTCCATCTTCCACGCTCAAATCCAAATATTTGATCCCGCCAAGTGTTTCAACGGAAATACTTGTCTTTGTTGTCAGACCGTAATCGTACACATATTTTCCCACACATCGGATGCCGTTTCCACACATCTCACCACGAGAACCGTCTGCGTTATACATTTCCATTTCAAAATCAGCAACTTTTGATGGATTGATCATGATCAGCCCATCTGATCCTATTCCAAAATGACGCTCACTCACCTGGATTGCTGTCTGAGAAGGATTTTCTATTTTTTCCTCAAAGCAGTTTACATATACATAATCATTGCCGAGGCCCTGCATTTTTGTAAATTTCATCTCAAAGTCCTTTCATTCAGATCTAATTATCTGAATTACATTTATTCATTAGTTGAAGTATACGAGTTCTTTGATCTCATCAGCCAATTCCACTTTTTCAGCGAAAATAACTGGGCCAGTACCCTCATAAACTGCAAGATTTTCATAGCCGATCTTTCCACGGACTGTTACCCACTGTCCAGCTTTGATCTTTGGTGCATCTGCGTATTTGCATACAAATCCTAAAAATGATGTATCATCTGCACAACATGTCATCGCCATACGGCCTGGGAAAAATACTTGTGCTGGAAATGCTTTTGGCTTCATCGCTTTCGCTGTATATTCTACCACTTTTCCTTCATACATCTCTGGTCTTTCCATCGCATCAATATAGAAGATTCCATAATCTTCCGGTCTAATCTCGATCACTGGAGCATCCAAATCATATGGTACATCATTTTCAAAAATATTTTCAATCTCGCCCTCTTCATCTTCGAAGATTACTTCTGCCTGTGGGCTGACTACTTTTACACTTCTTCTATAACCCGCAAGTGGTTCGATATCTGTACAACGGTTGAAAAGTACCAATTCTGAATCTCTTACCATTTCTACAAACAAAGGTTTCAAGTTTGTAAGATACATCTGGAATGTACTTGCATCAACAACTGTTAATTTCTGTTCAATGCCCCATCCATATGGAAGTTCCATTTCTTCAAATTCGCTTACTCTCCACATTCCGTTGTATTCTACAACAACTCTCGCTGGATGATGCTTTGCATTCATCTCTTTCAGCCATTCTGAAGTGAGTTCTTCCTGACTGTCCACTGTTTCAACAACAATATTGCAATCTCTTAACAACTCTTCGTCATATTCTTCTTCTCCCTCTTCACAGAGAATGAGAAGTGTCTTTCCATCAATCTGGAAATATTCCTGTGCCAGTGTGAACTTTAAAAATTCTGTTTTTCCACTGTCCAAAAAACCTGTCATAAGGTATACCATTACTGCAGGCTGATTCATCATTCAACACTCCTTTTATTTGCTGAGTCCAAATAACTCTTCTAATTTTTCTTCGTTTAATTCTGCTCCGATCACGCACAGACGGCCTGTGTATTCTGCAGCACCTGTACGTACTTCATGTTCTTCTGGAACCATATCAAAGTAAATCCATTCTCCGTCTGCTCCTGCAACCATACCTTTTGCACGAAGGATTGTTCCATATGTTTCATCTTCTTCCAATGTCTGAAGGATATTGCTGATTTCTTCTTTTGTATATACTTTGATTGTTTCACATCCCCAACTTGTAAATACTTCATCAGCGTGATGGTGTCCATGGTGATGATCATGTCCACATCCGCAGCCACATTCTTCATCGTGGTCATGATGGTGATGGTCGTGATCATGATCATGGCAGTGGCATTCCTCATCATGATCGTGGTGATGATGGTGTTTGCATTCTTCTTTGTCTTCATGATAATGCTCGCACTCTTCATGGCTGTGATGATGCTCATGTGCATGTTCGCATTCTTCGTCATGATCGTGATGATGATGTTCATGCTCGTGATCGTGGCAGTGGCATTCTTCATCGTGATCATGGTGGTGATGGTCGTGCTCATGGTCATGGCAGTGGCATTCTTCATCGTGATCATGGTGGTGATGGTCATGGTCATGATGTCCGCCACAAACAGGACAAACGATCTCAGCAAGCAGTTCTTCTTCTAAAGACTTGCTTCCTTCCATGATTTCAAGTAATTTTGTTCCTGTAAGCTGTTCTACAGGTGTTGTAATGATTGGTGCTTTTGCATTTATTTCACGAAGGATAGCAACACTTTCATTTACTTTTGCTTCTTTTGCTTTATCTGTTCTGCTCAGAATGATTGTTCCAGCATACTCAATCTGGTTACTGAAAAATTCACCGAAGTTCTTGCTATAGATACGGCATTTTGTTACATCCACAACTGTTACAAAGCTATTCAGTTCTGCTTCAATCTCTTCCTGTGCATCCTGTACTGCTTTGATTACATCAGATAATTTTCCAACACCTGATGGTTCGATCAAAATACGATCTGGGTGATATGTTTCCACTACTTCTTTTAAGGATTTTCCAAAATCTCCTACGAGTGAACAGCAGATACAGCCTGAATTCATCTCTTTGATTTCAATTCCTGCTTCTTTCAAAAATCCACCGTCAATACCGATCTCACCAAATTCGTTTTCGATCAATACAACCTGTTCTCCTGCAAATGCTTCTTTCAGCATTTTCTTAATAAATGTTGTCTTTCCAGCTCCTAAAAATCCGGAAATAATATCAATCTTTGTCATAGCGACACGCCTCCTTTAATCATTCAACTCAAGTACGACCGGACAATGATCAGATCCAAAAATATCCGTTCTGATTCCGGCATCTTTTAATTTATCTTTCAAACATTCCGATACACAGAAATAGTCGATACGCCACCCTGCGTTCTTCTCCCTCGCTTTAAAACGATAGGACCACCAAGAATAGATTCCTTCCTGATCCGGATAGAAATAACGGAATGTATCAATAAATCCTGCATCCAGAAGTTCTGTAAATTTTTGTCTTTCTTCATCCGTAAATCCTGCATTCTTACAGTTTGTCTTCGGATTCTTCAAATCAATCTCTTTGTGAGCAACATTCATATCGCCTGTTACGATCACTGGCTTTTTCTCTTCCAGCTTCTTTAAATATGCTCGAAAATCATCTTCCCACTGCATACGATAATCCAGACGTTTTAACTCATTCTGTGAATTTGGTGTATACACTGTTACAAAATAAAAATCCTCAAATTCACAAGTGATCACACGACCTTCTTGATCATGTTCTTCTATTCCAATCCCATATGCTACAGAAATCGGTTCTTTCTTTGTAAATACAGCAGTTCCGGAATATCCCTTCTTCACCGCTGAATTCCAATACTGATGATAACCCTCCAGTTCTAATTCCAACTGTCCCGGCTGCATCTTTGTTTCTTGAATACAGAAAATGTCTGCATCTGCTTCTTTAAAAAAGTCGAGAAATCCTTTCTGCACACAGGCACGGATTCCATTTACATTCCAAGATATCAGTTTCATACTATAATCTCCATCTTTTATCCTATCTTTTTATTGTACACCAGTTAGTTTGACAAAACTAGAGGAAAATTATAAAACTTTTCGAAAAGGGGAAACATTCCACTCTATTTATGAATAATACACTTCTTTCAGACACAATCCACTCGCCGGTGCCAAAAAACCAGCATCCGCTCTCAATCCACTTTGGATCGGTATTTTCACTGACTCTACACTTCGCTGACCGCTTCCAACTTCCAAAAGTGTCCCCGTCAAAATCCTCACCATATGATACATAAATCCACTTCCACAGTATTCAATCCGAAGTTTATCCACATCCGGCTTCAATTTTATACTATATATCCTCCTATTTGAAGACTTTTCATCCGGACGATCGGTATAACCTGCAAAATTATGCTGACCAATCAGCAAATCTGCCGCTTTCTGCATTTTTTCTATATCAAGTTTCTGTGGATAATGGCAAGTATATTTTCTTGAAAATACATCTGCCTTTTCTCTTGTATCGATCGTATACTCGTAACATTTTCCTTTTGCATTGTATCTTGCATGAAATCCATTTTTCATCAATTCGACTTTAAGTACACGGATATCTTCCGGAAGCTCCTGATTTATCTGTGCGGCAAATTCTGATTCATCAACCTTCTTCGATAAAATGATACTGGCTGTCTGCCCTTTTGCATGCACACCACCGTCTGTTCTTCCCGATCCATTGACCTCGATCGGATATCCGACAAGTTTTGAAAGTGTACGCTCCAACGTTCCTTGAATCGTCAAATCTGTATCCGGCTGTCTCTGCCAACCTTGGTATCTTGACCCATCATAGCTGACTGTTAATTTATATGTTCGCATTTTATCACTACCTTTATTCAAAGCCTGCCCTATAGCATCTGATCGCTTAAGGCAGGCTTTCTTTCATTCTCATTTTTAATTTACTCTTCGATTTCTACAACCTTTCCATTTTTCAGGAACAATACTCGATTACAGATCATACTTACCACATCAATATCATGTGACACAAACAAGTAAGAAACACCTTCTGTTTCCTTTAATTCCTGCAAAAGTTCTAAAATCTGTGCCTGTACCGTTACATCCAGTGCAGAAAGTGGCTCGTCTGCAAGTATCAATTTTGCGCCAGAGATCAATGCAAGTGCAAGACTGACTCTCTGTCTTTGTCCACCACTTAATTCTTTCGGATAACGGCTGTAAAACTCTGCTGGCAAATGTACTTTTTCCAGATATTCCTGCACTTTAATCTTACGTTCTTCTTTCGTAAACTTTGTATGGATCTTCAGTGGTTCTTCCAAGATCCATCCAATCGTCTTTCTAGGATTCAATGAACGAAACGGGTCTTGAAACACCATCTGCGGACGCTCTGTGTAATGTGTGATCTTTCCATCATACTCTTTCAAAAGTCCCAAGACAGCTTTACACAACGTAGACTTTCCACTTCCACTCTCACCGACCAAACCAATGATATCCCCTTCATAGATCGTAAAAGTAACATCTTTTAAAATCTGCTCTTTTGTTTTTCCATTTTTATAATAAGCATTTACTTGATCTAATTCTAATACTTTCTTCTTCATGAAATGCACCTGCTCATTTCCTTACTCTTTATTTGATACAACACGATTGCGTTTCTTTTCCCACTCCCACACAACATAAAGACGGGCCTATTCCCCCATCAACAATTCATAATATTTATTATGCATTGTTCTCGTCGGTATCGCATTGATCAACTGCTTTGTATACTCTTCTTGTGGATGATCAAAAATTTCATCCGCTCTGCCACGTTCAATGATTTCTCCGTCTTTCATAACAAGCACATTTTCACAAAGACTTTTAACGACACGCAGATTGTGGGAAATAAATAAAATGCCCACCTGATATTTCTGATTCAACTTTTTGAGCAACTGAATGATGCTCTCTTGTGTATTTACATCAAGTGCTGTCGTTGGTTCGTCTGCAATCAACACTTTTGGACGGCTGATGATTGCTGATGCGATCATCACTCTTTGACGCATTCCACCTGAAAGTTCATGTGGAAATTTGTTATACAACGCCTCTACATTTTCCAACTCTACATCTTCCAACGCTTCTAATGCCCGCTTCTTTCGCTCTGCTTTTGACAGTTTCGTATGAAGCAGCAACGCCTCTTCTACCTGACGTCCAATCTTCATCGTTGGATTCAACGCCGTCATTGGCTCCTGAAAGATCATGCTGATCTGATTTCCCTGATAATCTCGCCATTCTTTTTTACTCAGCTGAAGCAGATTCTTTCCTTCCAAAAGGATTTCCCCTCCATCCAGCGAAGCATTTCTTTTTATTAAACCAGCGATCGTCAGAGCTGTCAGTGTCTTACCTGATCCTGATTCGCCTACGATTCCAAGGATTTCCCCTTGTTTCATGGAAAATGTTACATCTCGCACGGCTTCTTCCAGCACACCACGATCCGAAAAACTGATCGATAAATGATTTACTTTCAGCATTATCTTCCACCTCCGAATCGATCTAAGATTCCTTCTCCCAAAAGGCCTACGCCTAATACGAGCAATACGATAAAGCATCCTGGGAATATCGCACACCATGGTCCTGTTGACAAATACGCCTGTGCTTCAGAAAGCATACGTCCAAGACTCGCATCTGGCGGCTGCACACCGATTCCAAGATAACTCATACTCGCCTCCGCAAGTACAGCATTATTAAAACCAGTTGTGATTGATGACAAAAGCACTGGTGCGATATTTGGTAAAATATGCACGAATAAAATCCTTGGTGTAGGAACACCTAAAAGGATCGCACTTTTTACATAATCTTCTTCCTTGCAACGTAAAAATTCTCCACGTACAACACGTGCAAAACTTGGGATAAATCCAATTCCAAGTGCGATCATAACTTTATATTTTCCCGAACCAAAAATACTTATGAGAACTAACGCAATCAAAATGCTCGGGAACGCAGCAAGCGCATCGTTCACTCTCATAAGTACTTCATCGAGCCAGCCACCAAAATATCCAGTGACAGCTCCAAGGATCATTCCGATCGTTCCACCGATCAGAAGCGTTCCTACAGCAATAATCAATGTATTTCCAGCACCTACAAGCACACGACTAAAGACATCTCTTCCGAAATCATCTGTTCCAAACAGATGCTGAAGAGACGGCATATGCATCTTAAGGGAACCTTGCATTGCATCTGGATCATAAGGGGTCCAGAAAAGCCCTACAATCGTAAGCCCGATCATGACCGCTGTAAGTACGACACCAATATTAAAATTGTAGGAACGTATTTTTCTTTTCATATTCTCTCCTGATTCAATCTCATTCTTTTCTTTTGTATTTCCTTGTAAAATCATTTGGTTCCAAATCCTCTGTGGGATTCCTTTATACGATCTCAATTCTCTTATCCAGCTTCTGATACAGCAAGTCTACCACTGTATTCATCACAAGGATCACAACTGCGATCAAAACGATCAAAGCCTCTACAACTGGATAATCTCTGTTTGAGATTGATGAGATCAATGTTCTTCCGATCCCAGGAATTCCAAATACCTGCTCAACCACAATACTATTTGTGATCATGCTTGCCAGTGCCATTCCTAAAAATGTAATAACTGGAAGAATTCCATTACGGAACACATGGCAGAACAACACTCTTGTCGCAGAATTTCCACGACTATAAGCAGTTCTGACATAATCCTGATGCATTTCTGCAATCAGGGAATTACGAAGTAATTTTACGGTCTGTGCTGTTCTTGGTAATGCGACAGCAAATGCCGGCAAGATCAGATAACCAATAAATCCTGCCATATCATCCTTATAAGATATGTACCCTCCTGGTGTAAACCAACGAAGGATCAATCCAAACACAACCGTCAATATCATTCCAACAAAAAATGGTGGGATAGACATCGTCACCTGATTTAAGATCACGAGCAGTCGATCGATCCAAGTATTTTCATACTTTGCACAGATCATGCCAAGTGGAATAGATAATAAAAGAATCAATACAAATGCAATCCCTGTCAGTGCTAATGTAACAGGAAGTTTATCTCCGATCATCTGACTTACAGGTTCTTCATATTTGTAAGAAGTTCCCATATCGCCATGTAAGAAATCACCGATCCAATTCACATATCGAACTGGAAGCGGATCATTCAATCCCATCTGGTCTCTAAGGGCTTCCACCTGCTCCGGTGTTGCCTCTGTTCCAAGTTTTGCGATCGCCGGATCACCTGGAATGATATCAAATGCCAGGAAGACCAGCATTGTGACAATTAATAATGTGATTATTAGACCTGTTATTTTTTTCAAAACATATTTCATACCGGTCTTCCTTTCTTTTTAAACAAAACTATAAATTTCTATTCTACCACGTAGATCTTTGTCATATCCTGTACATATAATGGATAAAATTCATATCCTTCATATCCATCTCTGATTGCGATAAGACTTGCAAGATCCTGAATATATACGTTTACTGCATGTTCTGTCAAGATTTCCTGACATTCTTTGTATAAAGAGATCTTCTCTGCTTCATCCACTGCTGCAACTGCTGCCGCAAATGTTTTATCATACTCTTCACTCTTGAAGTTTGAAACGTTTTTCGAACTATCTGATGTAAATCGTTCCAGCATTGCACGGCCTGTCAAAGCAGATGCGTCAAATCCAACAACTGTTGCCTGGTATTCGCGCTTACTGTAAACATCTTCAAGCCATGTATTCCATTCTACCGCTTCGATCGTTGCATTGATCCCAATTGCTTTGAGTTCTTCTACAATAACCTGTGCTGTTGCCAAATGTGGCTGCTGTGTGGAGCATACTGTGATCTCAAGATCAAACCCATCTTCGTATCCAGCCTCTTTCAGAAGTTCCTTTGCCTTCTCTGTATCTTTATTATAATACTGTACAAGGTCTTCATGGAAATACTTTGTAAGTCCTGGATACATACTGCTTCCGACACGTTCTCCCTGTCCATCTGCGATCATCATCATGATCTCATCTGGATCAATTGCGTAACTAAGTGCCTGTCTCACCTTTTCATTATTGAGCGGTTCTACATCATTGTTCAGATATAAAGCCTGTACAAGGTTCATTGTACCTACCTCAATATGAAATCCTTCTGTTAATTCTGCTGCCTGAGTTGCACTCAAACGCATCGCCATGTCGATAGAACCACCTTTTAAATTCGTTACAAGCATATCAGAATCTGGAACAACTTTATATTCCACTTTATCCAAATGTGCTTTTTCTCCCCAGTAGTCTTCATTTTTTACCATTATAAAATTCTGTTCTACTGTTCGAGATTCGAACTTAAATGGTCCTGTTCCGATTGGAGCTGTTGCCTGATCTGTATAATCTTTTGGAATGATTGCTGTTGTCAGATAAGCAAGAAATTCTGTGTCAGGCTCTGTAAGTCTGATCTCAACTGTCTTCTCATCCAACACATTTACACTCTCTATAATAGAAAACGCTGATACTAATGGTCCTCCATTCTCTGTATCAGCGCAACGATCGATCGAATATTTTACATCTTCTGCCGTAACTGTCTGTCCATTATGGAACTGAACGCCTTCACGAAGTGTAAAAGTATAAACCTTTGCATCTTCAGAAATTGTATGATCACTTGCTACAGCTGGGATAAGATTCCCTTCAATATCTGGTTTCACCAGACCTTCAAAAATGTTAAATAAAACCTCTTCTGTTCCTGCCGATACTGCTAAGTGTGGGTCAAGACTATCCAAATCTTCGGTAATACCAACTACGATACTGCCTCCTTCGGTGGGTTTTAAAGAAGCATTATTCTCAGCAGTTGACTTGTCACTGTCCTTATCACCTGAACATCCTGTCAGTGCAATAGTAAGCGACATTGTTATCAATAAAATCATTGATAATACTTTTTTCATTATCGTCTCCTTCTTCAAATAACCTTCATTATTAAATTGTCGCATATATTTTAATAAATTTTATTCTGTTTTGCAATACAGTTCTGTTAAACCTTCGTATAATTATTAATACAATTAACGCTTTATTAAGTTAAACCCAAAGTATCTGATCGCATTGTTATAGCAGATTCCCTTTATGATCTTTTCCAACATTCTCTCATCATTCGGATATTCTCCGTTTTCCACCCAACCACCGATCAGCTCACATAATATCCGTCGAAAATACTCATGTCTTGTGTAAGAAAGAAAACTTCGAGAATCTGTCAGCATCCCGATAAAATTCCCAAGTAATCCCAGATTTGCCAAAGAAGTCATCTGCTCAATCATGCCTTTTTTATGATCATTAAACCACCACGCACTTCCCTGCTGGATTTTTCCGATCGTTGTCGCATCCTGAAAACATCCCATGACCGTTCCAATTGCTGCATTGTCCATCGGATTCAAAGAATATAAAATTGTTTTCGGTAATGTCCCTGTCACTGCAAGCGAATCTAAGAAATCTGACATTTCTGCCGAAGAAGTCTGATCATTAATACAATCTACTCCTGCATCAGCACCTAATCTACGATACAATACTTGGTTATTATTTCGTTTCACGGCAAAATGAAGCTGCATGACCATATTTCTCCGGCCATATTCCTGCCCAAGCACTCGCATAAATGCAGTTTCGAATTTCTTCTGCTCCTCTGGTGTCGCCCTTCCACCCGCAAGCCTAGTTCTGTAAATCACATCTGCTTCTTCTTCCGAAACTTTTTTACACATCACATAGTCTAGACTATGATCTGTAAGCACACAGCCACAATCCGCGAAATAATCCAATCGGGCTTTTAACGCTTGGATCAAAGAAGCAAAATCCTTGATTTCTACCCCACTTACTAAACTAAGTTTCTTAACATACCCTAAATACTCTGCATTTGCAATCTGCATCGCTCTTTCGGGTCTCCACGTTGGAAGAACCTGCACTCGAAAATTTTTATCTTCTTTTATTTTTTGATGCCATTCCAGCGAATCGACCGGATCATCTGTCGTGCAGATCAATACTACCTTTGACATTTTGATCAATGTTCTTGCAGATAATCCATTTTGCAATTTTTCATTACACAGATTCCACACTTCTTCCGCTGTCTCACCATTTAGATATCCTTCATATCCAAAATATTTTCTCAGTTCCAAATGACTCCAATGATACAACGGATTTCCAATCGCCATTTCTAATGTTTCTGCCCACTTCTGAAATTTTTCCCGATCCGATGCATTTCCTGTAATATACTCTTCCTCAACCCCATTGGAACGCATCAGCCGCCATTTATAGTGATCCCCACCCAACCAAAGCTGCGTGATATTCTCATATCTGCTGTCTTCATAAATCTCCTGTGGATTCAAATGGCAATGATAATCAATAATCGGCATCCTCTCTGCATATTTATGATACAGTTTCTTCGCAGTTTCTGTTGATAATAAGAAATCTTTCTCCATAAATTGCTTCATGAGCCTTCTCCATTTCTGATCTTATTAACAAGCAGCACTGCTTCTTCTGCCAAGCTTCGGATTTCATCAAATTTGCCTTCTCGAATCAAATCTTCTTTTACCATCCAGCTCCCGCCACAAGCAATGATCTTGTCACAAGAAAGATAACTTTCCAGATTCTTTGCATTTACCCCACCTGTCGGCATAAATTTTATTCCCACATAAGGAGCTGCAAGTGCTTTGATCGTGACAACCCCACCAAATGATTCTGCCGGAAAGAATTTGACCACTTCCAATCCTCGTTTGACTGCCTGTGCAACTTCGGATGGAGTGATACAACCTGGGTATACCACAATTCCTCTTGAGCAACAGTGATCTACAATCTCAGGATTGAAGCCCGGACTGACAATAAACCTTGCTCCTGCTGCCACTGCTCTCTCAGCTTGTTCAACTGTGAGTACTGTGCCGGCTCCAACTAACATTTCTGGATATGTCTGCGTCATCTCGCGAATCGCTTCCTCTGCTGCCTCCGTACGAAATGTCACCTCTGCACAAGGCAGTCCTCCTTCACAAAGTGCTTTCGCCAGCGGCTTTGCATCCTTCGCATCTTGAAGTACTACTACTGGAACAACTCCCATTTTCTGAATCTCTTCTGATATCTTCATGTTGTTTTCCTCCTACACATATTTTTTCAACACCGCACGAACAGCTCCACTTCCTGCGAGCATTTCTCGAAAATAATCACAAACTCGATCCGCCATTCCCACTTCATACAGATTTACGCCAAAAATTTCTTTATTTTCAAGGATTGGCCTTAACTGTGCCTCCACATCTGTTTCTTTACTTTCTTCTCCAATCGGAATTAGTGTGATATACGAACGCAATGTCTCTAACTGCGGATCAGGACTAAGTTCAAAAACAATCCCCTCATCATTCATCGCCTTCAAATACCTCAGCCAACCCGCAAATACAAGTGGGATCATTTTTAAATCCGATACGTTCAAATCTTCTCTTGCATCATACGCTTTAATCGTTTCTCCAAATCGAATCGCTAATTTCTGTGATGTATCCGTTGCGATTCGCTGTGGTGTATCAGGCATAAATGGATTCGGAATCCTCACTTGCAATACTATATCTAAAAATACTTTCGGATCTATGATCCCCGGATGAACTACCACCGGAAGTCCTTCTTCATAACCAATTCTCTCAACAAGCTTTTTCAATTCCGGATCTTTCATCTCTTCTGAAATTTTTTCGTACCCTAGCAGGCAACCAAAGACTGCAAGTGTTGTATGCAAAGGATTTAAGCACGTACAAACTTTCATCTTCTCTACCTTATCTACGGTCTCCCGATCCGAAAAAATGATTCCTCCTTTTTCCAACGCTGGTCTTCCATTTGGAAAATCATCTTCAATCACAAGATATTCCGTCTCTTCCGCATTTACAAAAAGTGCCACATACGTGTTCTTTGATGTAACAACTGACGCAAGTTCTTCCAAACCGTCTGCTTTTAATATTTCCTCAACTGACTTGTCCGGTCTTGGTGTAATCTTATCAATCATCGTCCATGGAAAAGGAACCTTTTCTGAATCAATGTATTTCACAAATCCATCTTCTGCTTTCCCATTTTCAGCCCACATTTTTGCAAATGTGTGGATTGCTTCATAAAGTCGATCTCCATTGTGAGAACAATTATCTGTACTCACGAAAGCAATCTGTTTTTCTCCTGCCTTATATCTTGTATATAACAACGCAGTGACTTTCCCAAGATAACTCTTCGGTCTTTCCGGTCCCGATTTAAAATCCTCTTCCACATCCGAAAGAAACTTCCCTTTTTCGTCCACAAGACGATATCCCTTCTCAGTGATCGTAAATGTCGCCATCTGCAAAGAATCTTTTGAAAAGATTTCTTTCAATCTCCCAAAACATTCCTCCCTCTCTGCATCCAACGGAACCGATTCTGCAACACTTGCTACAACTGTTTTCTCAATCGTTCCATCTGCTTTCAGCGTAACAGCAATCCCAAGATTGTCATGTGGAAGATAACGCTTCTCAACAATTTCATAATCAAAACCTTCCACAGCGATGATTCCTCGATCCATCACTCCAGAATTAAGTAACTCCTCCGCCACTCTCGCATGAAATGCCCGAAACAAGTTTCCCGCTCCAAAATGAATCCAAACAGGATTTTCTTTTGTTGCTGCAACCATTTTTTCTATGTCATACTGCGGAAGTTTATAACCCATTTCTTCCCACAAACTTCGGTCAGCAATGCCTTGTAAATTCAACTTCATAACTATGTGGCTCCTTTCCTATATTTCTTTTCTCTTCGATATAGAATGCCCGATAATCAAAAATTTATAATTTTCCAAAGCAAGTTTTGATTGCACCCGGTACTTGTTTCTCTCAGCAACTCTCTTTTTCCTCCAGTACCCATTTTTCTAGCAAGTTTTAGTCGCACCCGGCACTTGTTTCTCTCAGCAACTCTCGTTTTCCTCCGGTACCCATAAATCTCCTCCAACTCTTCTCTCACAAGTTTTTTCCTGCTCCCTATGCCCAATAGTCTTCTAAAACCACTCAAGTATCACCTATTTTATATCTTCTGTCATTTCTATACTTCTACATACCCAATCATCCCTTTCAAACAACAACATGTTCCAACTAAGGACAATTTTTACACTTCTACATCCTACCAACCTTTATAGATTCCTTAACAAAAAAAGCATGCATGACCACCAAGTCACGCATGCCCTTCTCGCTTTATTCTTGAATCCCACGCATTGTAAGCTGGATTCTTTTCTTTTTCAGATCAACACTCATTACTTTCACATCTACAATATCTCCAACACTCACTGCTTCCAGTGGATGTTTAATAAATTTGTCTGTGATCTGTGAAATGTGCACCAATCCATCCTGATGTACACCAATATCGACAAACACACCAAAGTCGATAACATTTCGCACCGTTCCTTTCAAGATCATGCCTTCTTTTAAATCCTTCATCTCAAGAACGTCTGTCCTTAAAATTGGTTTTGGCATTTCTTCACGCGGATCACGTGCTGGCTTTTCAAGCTCTTTTACAATATCGCGAAGTGTAATCTCGCCGATTTCTAATTCTTCTGCAAGTTTTTTATAATCTTTGATCGTCAATGATAAACCTGTCAGATTTCCTTTTGAAATATCTTCCAACGTATATCCTTGTTTGTTCAACAATTTTTCTGCTGCCTCATAAGATTCTGGATGTACACCTGTTGCATCCAAAGGATTTTTTCCACCTTGGATTCTCATAAATCCGGCACACTGTTCAAATGCCTTTGGTCCTAGTTTTGCAACTTTCAAAAGTTCTCTTCGATTTGTAAATCTTCCATTCTCTTCACGATACAAAACAATATTTTTTGCAATCGCACTGCTGATACCTGAAATATATGCAAGCAGCGGTGCAGAAGCTGTGTTCAAATCCACACCAACTTTATTTACACAATCTTCTACAACACCATTCAGCGACTCTCCCAATTTCTTTTGGTTCATATCATGCTGATACTGACCAACACCGATTGATTTTGGATCGATCTTTACAAGCTCCGCCAATGGGTCCTGTAAACGTCTTGCGATTGAAGCAGCACTTCTCTGTCCTACATCAAACTTTGGAAATTCTTCCGTTGCCAGTTTGCTCGCAGAATAAACAGATGCACCCGCTTCATTTACAATCACATATTCCACCTTTTCTGGAATTTCTTTTAACAACTCTACGATGAACTGCTCAGATTCTCTGGAAGCTGTTCCATTTCCAAGAGAGATCAAGCTGACATTATATTTCGGAATGATCTTTTTCAATAGATCTTTTGATGCCTTGATCTTTGCTGGTGTTGTTGGTGCAGTTGGATAGATAACCGTTGTTCCAAGTACTTTTCCAGTCGCATCTACAACTGCTAATTTACATCCTGTTCGAAATGCTGGGTCCCATCCAAGCACTGTTCTTCCTGCGATCGGTGGCTGCATCAAAAGCTGATGCAGATTCTTTCCGAATACTTCAATCGCTCCGTCTTCCGCCTTTTCTGTCAACTCATTGCGGATCTCACGCTCGATTGCTGGTGCAATCAGACGCTTATAACTGTCTTCCACGACCGCCTTCAATACTGGCATTGTAAATTCATTTTCTTTTCGGATCGTCTGTTTTTCCAAATAACGTAAAATATCTTCCTCAGGAGCTTCTACTTTTACCGTTAAGAATTTTTCTTTTTCACCACGATTCAAAGCCAAAATTCTGTGCCCAGCCAGCTTATTTACCGGCTCCTCAAATTCATAATACATTTCATATACAGATTCCGCTTCTGCATCCTTTGCCGCTGAAGTGATCTTCCCTTTTCGCATCGTCGCATTACGGATCCAGCTTCGATAATCTGCTTCATCCGAAATACTTTCCGCAATGATATCCTTCGCACCTGCAATCGCCTCTGCAGCATTTTTCACACCCTTTTCTTCCGAAACAAAACATTCTGCAGATTTTTCCAATGGCTCCTTCGTCTGCTGCAGCATGATAAGTGCTGCCAATGGCTCTAATCCCTTTTCCTTTGCGATCATTGCACGTGTACGGCGCTTTGGTCTATAAGGACGATACAAATCTTCCACAACAACCATCGTTTCTGCCGCAAGGATCTGATTTTTCAATACCTCTGTCAGCTTTCCCTGCTCTTCGATACTCGATAAAACCTGTTCCTTCTTCTCTTCTAGATTGCGAAGATACACAAGCCTTTCATAAAGTTTACGAAGCTGTTCATCGTTCAATGAACCCGTTGCTTCTTTTCTATATCGGGAAATAAATGGAATCGTATTCCCTTCATCAATCAGCTTCACCGCTGCATCCACCTGCCAGCGTTTCACTTGTAATTCTTCTGTCAGCTTTTGATTAATATCCATTCCGATCAAACCTCTCTTTAAGTCATTTATTTCAAGCATCTCTTCTGACATACTAGCATAATTTTTCTCATTTTACTATCCACCAACAAAAATTATAGGCATTTCCAATAAAATGTGCTAGGATAAAAAAGATTATGTAAATGTAAAGCAAAGGATACTTTTATGAACCGAACATTAACTTATAAAATCAACCCTTCCGAAGAAGGACTTCGTATCGAACAATTTCTTCGTGGAAATGGGTATTCTAGACAGAATCTTGTAGAACTTAAAAAAATGAAAGAAAGTGTTCTTCTGAATGGCACCTGGGTGCATCTCAACGACACACTTCACACAGATGATCAATTAACGATTCATATTCAGGAAAATGAGTCTTCCGAAAAGATTCCTCCTATAGAACATCCACTTGATATCGTGTATGAAGATGAGGATATCATCGTGATCAACAAACCAGCCGGAATGCCAATCCATCCGTCACAAAATAATTATTATAATTCTTTGGCAAATGCACTGGCTTATTACTACCAGCAAAAGGGAGAGCATTTTATCTTTCGCTGTACAAACCGACTCGATCGTGACACCTCAGGTCTAACCGTTATTGCAAAACATATGCTGAGTTCCAATATTTTATCCGCAGCAGTACGCCGTCACGATATCCACCGTGAATATCTTGCAATTGTCCGTGGCAATGTTACACCAGAAGCCGGAACGATCGATGCTCCACTTTCTCGAAAAGAAGGCTCTATCATCGAACGCATGGTAGATTTTGAAAATGGCGAACGCGCCGTCACTCATTACAAAGTCATAGATCATAAAAATGGACACAGTCTTATTTCCTTATATTTAGAAACAGGCCGTACGCATCAGATCCGAATCCATATGAAGCATATCGGTTTTCCACTTGTTGGCGATTATCTTTATAATCCTGATATGGAATACATTTCCAGACAAGCCCTCCATTCCCATCGGTTAAAATTCAACCATCCGATCACTGGAGAAGCAATGGAATTTATCGCACCATTACCAGAAGATATGCAAAAAATATTAGAGACACGAGCATAAAATTGTTTCTTTTATAAATAGAAATAAGCAATATCTCTTTACAAAATATAGAAATAGGTGTAAGGTTAGGTTAGCAATCGCTAACGTAGAGGAGAACATCATGGAAAATATAATCATCATAGCAATTTTACTTGTTTTAGTTGTTATTGGGATCCGTTCTACCAGAAAACATTTTCGTGGGGAAGGCGGATGCTGCGGAGGCAGCGCACCGGCACCAAAACAACGTAAAAAATTAAAAAAAGTTATGGGCAAAAAATCTGTAACAATCGAAGGAATGACTTGCGAACACTGTAAAGCTCGTGTTGAAAATGCGATCAATGCCATTGACGGTGCAGCTGCCAAAGTCAACCTTTCCCAAAAAGAAGCAATCGTTTCTTATGAAAAACATATCGATGACGAAGCAATCTGTGCTGCAGTCGAAAAAGCAGGATACACTGTGATCGAGATCAGAAAAATCGTATAACATTAGAATCTGTCAATCGTATTTTCTTACAGGTTCATCACAAAAACCAAAAGGCAAAGCGTTTTAGAATATCATACTCCAAACGGCTTTGCCTTTTCATTTCCTATAAATACAGTCTATCAAATCTTAAAAATTCTTCACATACACACCATTTTCTTTTATACATCCTACTTTTTTAAGAAATGTCGTTGTTTTTTCCCAATTTCCCTTATATGTTAATTTCTTTACTCCAGCCTTTTCTAATTGTGAATATAAATACATTCCCACAGAACAATCTCTATATGCCGGTGTAGAATAATCAAGTAATACTACAATCTCTCCATCTGCTTCCTTTTTACCTAAAAAGAAACCTGCCGGAACAGAATCACAACATACAATATAGGAAACATCAAACTTCATTGTTTCTAGATCAAACTCTGGATAATAAATCTTAATATCTTCTTTATAATAATTCAATGTATATTCTAAAAAAGAATCATTTCCTTCTCCTGTGATCAGATCATAATGTCTATCCATCTTTTTAAGCTTAACTAAATTGTAAATATTGATCGCAACCAGACAAGCATTCATCAATGCAGTAGGATAAGAATGAATAAGTAATGCATAGCCCGCAAAAATCCCTGCACCAATTGAATTCACAACTCTGAGCTTTACCAAAGATGACATCAACATACTCACTACAACCAACACAGATCCAACATAACCTATTATTTCAATAATCATCGAAATATCCATTTTCTTCCTCCTGTATTCTTTCTAATTACAAATTTAACCTATATTTTTATATCGTATAGGAATATAAACTGTCAACAATTATTTTTTTATTAACCTAACGAACTATATTTATCTATATTAGTCAATATCTCTCTTTCAGGTGTTCCCTTCAATAATCCATAATAAATGATATGTATCTCTACACGGCAAATTTGATACAGATATCTCCCCTTCATTCGATAATAATATTCCTGATATCATCTTCAAAAGCGTAGATTTTCCAACTCCGTTCTTTCCAACAATCCCGATTACTATAGGTAAATCTATTGGTATATCGAGATTGATATTTGTTAATACACTTTTCTTTCCATATCATTTTTCCAAATTTTTTATATTAATATACTTTGTCATCTGATTACCATTTTCATTATTAAAAATCCTTTTTTACTATAAATCATCACATATCAAAAAAAGAGAGCGTTGTTGTAAATATTTTATTCTCTGTTTCATATGTAATAATCCCATCATACTTTTCTACAATACGCTGTACACTTTTCAATCCATATCCATGTAGATTTTTATCTTCCTTTGAAGTTATGAACTTATTATTTCGCTTAATCGGCTCTTCTTTTATGCTGTTCTTCACCTCGATATAAATCATCTGTTTTTTCTTCTCGATCGTGATATAGATTTTCTTTTCCTCTGTTTTTAATTTTTTACTCGCTTCAATTGCATTATCAAGCAAATTCCCGAATAAAGAACAAATCTCTCGTTCTTGAAATGGCAATTGCCCAATCATTGTAGTTTTTAGTATTACTTGTATTCCATCTTGCTCCGCAATCACTCTTTTCTGATCTAATATAAAATCCAACGTTCTATTCCCAGTATAGATATGTGAATTAGATTCAATGAATTCTCCTATTATATCTTCAATATAATCATGTAGCTTTTCATATTCTTTTGCTTCTTCAAATTTTTTTATAAGCAGAAAATGATTTTTTATATCATGTATTAGTTCTTTATTTTTTTCTATCAGCACTTCCTGTTCTTCATATTTTTTCTGCTCAATTTCTTCTCTTGAAATAAGAAACTCATTCTCCTGTTCAATCAACTTATATTTAAAAAATCCAAAACAAATAATAACAACAATTGTTAATGCAGTAATTACCGAGACCGAACCATTTTTCCCATTTAATTTTATTACCCCTTCAAGCATAGACACTAAATTTATTTGATAATATCGTACTAATATAATAAGTATTATTCCTAATCCTAATGTCCAATTTCGAAACTCTTTTATTCTTTTTATCTCTAATTTTTTTATAACCATGCAACAAAAGAACACTACTATACGCGAACAAGCATAAATAATAATTTTTTCAACACTCAATCCGCCATAATGAACACTCTCTCTAAAATCATTTTCAAGGAAGATCATACTTATATATGCAAAAATAAAATCCACCAATGCCACAAATGAAAAGTATGATAATATACATCCAATTATGAAAACAAGCTGTTCTTTTACGACCATATATGTACAAACAAATGTTATTGTCATTACAAGCGCTAAAAGCGTATGCGAAAAAAATATTAGATTTCTATTTATTCCTGACAATACACCGTATAAAAAAATATTACATATGATAATAACTACGTTGCTCTTTTTTAAACATATTTTTTCAGATAATAAGTTGTATATCAAATCATAAAACAGGATTATCTCAAACCATGATAGTATAAATAAACATCCCATCATAACAGCCTTTATCATCTTTCTTCCCTCCAATATTGCAAAAGTCTTTGCTTTACTTCTGGTATTCTTGCACGACTGATACTCACTTGATTGTCTTGTTCTAAATAAAGAATATTTCCTGCAATTCTCGAAATGTGCTGTAAATTAACAATATATCCTCTTTCTACTGTTATAAAATTATTATCATTTATTTCCTTAATAAGATTCTCGATTGAAATCCGTTCACGATACTCCCCATCTTTGGTGACATAACAAACATATTTTGTGGCTTTTAATTTATATATATAAATAATATCAGAATAATATATTTGCTTATACTCTGCCCCCGTACCTACTATTCTATATCTTTTACTTTTCTTATTTATTTTATCAAGCAATTGTTCAACTACGTGTGGCAAACGGTATTCCATATCCTGTTTTAAAATGTATTGATATGCTTCGATAACATAACTCTCCGCAGCATATTCCATATAAGATGTGACATAAACAATAAATAATTCCGGTTGCAATCGTCTGATTTCTCTTCCTAATGTCATCCCATCCATATTTATCATTTGAATATCTGTAAAAACAATCTCAAACGTCTTTCCCTCATAAAGCATTTTCAAAAAAGATTCTGCGTCTGAAAATGCATAAATCTCCACACCATCTGATTGTTTGATTGTTTTTTCAATACATACTTGAATCTGATTTCTCATTTCAGCTTCATCATCTATAATTCCTATTCTAATCATATTCATCCCTTCGAAAACATAATGTATGTTCTTATTTACCTAATACAACACACATTTTCCTAATCATCTAAATTAACTTTGAATATACCACATATTACATTTTTTATCCTCTCTAACCCTCAAATATATCTTTTTTGACCATAAACAGTTTTTATGATTCTGTATTTATCTGTCAAATTCTTAACTCATGAACGTTCCGTCCCGAAAGAATACACCTTGTCTATAAAGTAAAAAAACTGGCACCCGATTTAGATGCCAGTCATAAAACTTTATAAATTATAATCATGTATCTCCACAGGAATAAAGGTATCAGAATATGTATGAGTTGTTACCTCTGCCAAATCCCCTGTTAATCCTATTGTTTTTGTTTGTGTACCAATATTCTGTCCTGCTGCCATTATCTCTCCATTTTCTAATTCTACAAATACATTCATTATATAATCTGTAGAAAAATCCATTCTTTCAGGGATTTCTTTTTCGATACTATTGAATTTGATTTCATCAATCCACACCATACGAACATTCTCTAAGACTTTTTGAGGAATACGGATATAATCATCATCGTTCACTGGAACACCGCACTCTCCCAAAACATTTAAGCCCCAAGTATATAATTCGCCATTCCTTCCAATTGCAGCACCTGTCCAATTACCAGTTGTTACATAAATACAATTATCTAATATTTTCTTCGGAGAATTATATAACATTTTTGATTTATTCGTTTCATCTTCAACAGAAGACCAATACTCCTCCAAACTTCCAGGTTCTGTCAAAAATGTACTTTGATACTGCCCCCACCACCATACACTTCCATCTTCTTTTAAAGCAACAATTGATTCTCTTCCTGCTCTTGCATAGACTACATTTTCCATAAGCAAGCTTGGAACAGGAACTTTGTCATATTCGTCTATTGAGGTTGCTTGAATAAACGTGTTTTCACCTAAAAGTCCAACAATATTAGCTCCCATACCATATAATTCACCATTAGAGGTTAGATAAATGGAAAAATAACTATTTATAGAACAATCCATTGAAACAACATTTTCTGCAATCCGATATGGCTCTATTGTCATAGCAAAAGGATTTTGTTCTGTCACTTCACCATTTCCCAACTGCCCATATGCATTCTGACCTTCTCCCCACAAAACAGCATTTTCATCTATGTAATAATGATTCCCCGCTGTCACTCTGTTTGTAATGTAATAATCTTCAATCTTTAATATCCCTTTGTTTCCAAGTACATCAAATGCTTTTGTATAAAATACTGGGCGTTTTTCCTCTTCTATTTGTAGTTCTTCATCACTCTTCGAATTCTCAATTTTTGTATCAACTTCTTTTGACTCATTTGAATTCTCAGTACATCCAGTCAAAAGAAAGATTAATAAAAAAATATATACTAATTTTTTATTGATACTACTTAACATAACTCTTCCTCCTCGCCAATTTATACTTTCTTTATTGAATTACTACCCTTGATCAGATAATAATATAGGATTTATCAAAAATCAATTTGGTGGCTTTCACATGCATTTTTTTGACTATAATTAATATAAAATAACAAAAAATCTCATATAAGCATGCCTTAAACCATACACACTTATATGAGATAAAATCCACATTTCTATATTAACCCTTGTATCATCCTTACATAATACTTCAAAATGCTTCCACACTCTCGCAGCATATTATGCGGAAGATACCATATATTAGAATCTGCTGCAATTCCATAAACATCTTCCAAACCTTGGTTCTTCGAAATCTGAACCGATCGAAATACATGAAAATTATTAGTCACAATCCCAACTCCATCATATTCTTCTCGCATGAGTTTCCTGCTGTACCTAATATTCTCTTCCGTATTTGTAGACTTGTCCTCCAAAAGAATTCGATCTTTCTCGATTCCATGTGCAACAATGTAATCTGCCATTGCTTCAGCTTCTGTGCAAGGCTCATTCGCTCCCTGTCCTCCTGAAACAATACATATCGTATCCGGATTTTCATCCAAATACTCCTTCGCAGCATCTAATCGGTATTTTAACACTTTACTTACACCAGTATCTCGTACCTGTGCGCCAAGAACAATGATATAATCCAAATTCTTTTTACCCTTCGCTGAAAACTCACTTGCCATCATAATACAAAAGATTCCCAACATCACAATTACAACAAGTACCATCAAGTGAAATAGCATCCCGATTCTTTTATGCATTACAAAAAATCCACTATGCACAAGCAGTGCCCAGATAAAGAAACATACACCGATCACTTCCCAGACAACCCAGAACCATGTACCTGATCCCACCTGCTGAACAAATACTCCATATAACACAGATAAAATCCCTAAAATAATCAATAGATACATCTTATCCAATCCTTCCTGTATATTTATTTTATACTTTTTCCATGTGAACCCACCGACGCCTAAATCTAATAAATAAAAATAATTCTTGAAATAAAAAAAGATCTTGAAAAATCAAGATCTTTTAAATGCCGCAGACCGGAATCGAACCGGTACGGGTATCACTACCCACGGGATTTTAAGTCCCGGGCGTCTGCCTGTTCCGCCACTGCGGCATACCATATTTAGATTATACAGTAAATCTACTCACATGTCAAATGCTTTCGAATGGGACCAACAGGGCTCGAACCTGTGACCCCCTGCTTGTAAGGCAGGTGCTCT
>CAZAEC010000022.1:17324-47917 GCA_964484055.1 uncultured Clostridium sp. | reverse complement strand
AGCGCATAAAAATACCCTCCTTACTGGATGTCCAGTAAAGAGGGTACATATCATTTCCGTAGATTCTTTTTTTATTATAAAATTTATCTAAGTATATTTTTCCAACAAATACACATACTTCTTTTGTAATTTAGACAGATTGAAGGTGAAGTGTATGGATCAGGGCAGAGAAAATTTGCAGATGGGGAGTCAGAGTATTGAGTTTGGAGAAGCTCCTTATATTATAAGTAGTGGTTCGATCGTTGGAAGTAAAGAATCGGAAGGACCTCTTGCGAAAGTATTTGATAAAGTAAGTAAAGATGATCTTTTTGGGATGAATACATGGGAAGAAGCGGAAAGTACAATGCAGAAAGAGGCATGTGTGATGGCTTTGAACAAGAGAAAGATTGGACCAGAAAGTGTGAGATTTCTTTTTGGAGGCGATCTTCTTAGACAAGGGATTGCAACTTCGATGGGGGTGGAGGCTTTGCAGATTCCATTATTTGGATTGTTTGGTGCTTGCTCTACATCGGGAGAAGCATTGGCGTTGGCAGCAATGACTGTGGCAGCAGGCTACGGTGACTTGGCATTGGCGGTTACATCTAGCCATTTTGGAAGTGCTGAGAAAGAATTCCGTTTTCCACTAGGATATGCGAATCAGCGACCACCTTCTGCGCAGTGGACGGTGACAGGAAGCGGAGCATTTCTTGTTGGAAAGAAGGAAATGCAAGGAGAAAAGGCGAGCCATGTAAGGATCAGCGGTGTGACGATTGGGAAGATTGTTGATTATGGAATGAAAGATTCGCAGAATATGGGAGCTTGTATGGCACCGGCGGCAATGGATACGATCGTACAGAATATGAAAGATTTTAATCGTACGATATATGATTATGATCAGATCATTACAGGCGATCTAGGAAAGATTGGACGAGATATTTTATTCGATCTGACAAGAGGAAAAGGCTATGATATCCAAAATCGTCATATGGATTGTGGAATCAAGATCTTTGATTGTGAAAAGCAGGATACACATGCGGGAGGAAGTGGCTGTGGATGTGCAGCGGTGACTTTGGCGGCATACATTTTGCCAAAGATACGAAAAGGAGAGTGGAAGCGTGTGTTGTTTGTGCCAACAGGGGCACTGCTTTCGACAGTCAGTTTCAATGAAGGGGCGACAGTCCCAGGGATTGCACATGGGATTGTGTTGGAACATTGTTAAAGGAGGAAAAATTCTTATGGAATATATCAATGCTTTCTGGATTGGAGGTCTTATCTGTGCAGTGGTGCAGATTTTGCTAGACCGAACGAAATTGATGCCGGGGAGAGTCATGGTATTGCTTGTGTGTACAGGTACAATCCTTGGATTCTGTGGAGTATATAAGCCATTTCAAGAATTTGCTGGTTCTGGGGCAAGTGTACCATTGCTCGGATTTGGTAATGTTTTATGGGAAGGTGTGAGGGATGCAGTTAACCAAAGTGGATTTCTTGGAATCTTTCAGGGAGGCTTCAAAGCTGGTGCAGGAGGAATCTGTGCAGCGTTAGTATTTGGATATTTAGCTTCATTTGTATTCGAACCGAAAATGAAAAAATGAGTATTTTTTAACAAATATTTCTCAATATATAAGAATGTAATCTAATGTTAAATCTATGTAAAGTCTGTGTAAAACTGGTGAAAAGTAAGTTGTTTTTTGACAAAGTTAATGATATTGTAAAAACATTCTGCGACTTGTCAGAAAATTAAGAAACAGTTAGAAAAGTAAAAAACACATTAAGAAAAAGTTAAAGATGTCACAGGGAGGAGACATAATGGATTACGTTGGCATTATAATCCCATTTATTGGTGGATTGGGAATGTTTATCTACGGTATGCAGATCATGGCTCAGGGGCTTGAGAATGCAGCCGGAAGTAAGATGAAGAGTATTTTGGAAGCTTTGACAACAAATAAATTCATGGGTGTGCTTTTAGGTGCATTGATCACAGCAGTTATTCAGAGTTCTTCTGCAACAACGGTCATGGTCGTTGGTTTTGTTAATGCAGGAATCATGAACCTGACACAGGCAATGGGTGTGATCATGGGTGCGAACATTGGTACAACAGTTACTGGATGGCTCGTATCAGCAGTTGAATGGGCAGAGTTCTTACAGCCAGGTAATATCGCACCAATTGCGATCATGATCGGTGTAATTTTGATGCTTGCAGGAACTAGACGTTCTGCAAAAGATATTTCTAGTATTATCATTGGTTTTGGTCTGTTGTTTGTCGGTATCACAACAATGTCAGATGCAGTAAAACCATTGCAGGAAGTAGAAGCATTTACAAATCTGTTCGTAACAATGGGAGGTAATCCACTCTTTGCGATTCTTGTTGGTGCTGTTGTAACTGGTGTTATTCAGAGTTCTTCTGCATCTGTAGGAATCTTGCAGAGTCTTGCAGCAGCAGGTCTGGTGCCATTTAATGCAGCAGTATATATTATCATGGGACAGAATATCGGTACTTGTGTAACAGCAATGATGTCAAGTATCGGAGCAAAAAAAGCAGCAAAGACTGCTGCAAAGATGCATTTGTTATTCAATATTATTGGATCTGTAATCTTTAGTGTTGTAGCAATCATACTGCTTACATTTGTATTCCCTGCATTTGGTGAAAATATTATTACACAGACACAGATTTCAATGGTTCATACAGTATTTAATATTGGTACAACAGTACTCCTGTTCCCATTTTCTAATTATATTATCAAGCTTGCTAAGAAACTTGAAAAAGAAGAAGTGGAAGAAGTGGATGAAGGAAATGTACACCTTGATGAACGTATGCTTCAGACACCTGGTATTGCAATGGAAAGCTGTTCAACAGAGATCCTTCGTATGGGAGAGATTGTAGAACGCTCTATGGATAAGATCAAAGAAGTTCTGTTTACAAGAGATGCGCAAACGATTAATGATATTAAAGAAGAAGAAACGATCGTTGATCGATTGAGCAGTGGAATTTCGAATTATGTTGTAAAATTAAGTTCTCTTTCATTAAATGAAAAAGAACATCAGAAAGTTGCAAGTATGCTTCAGGTTCTTTCTGATATTGAAAGAGTAAGTGATCATTGTGAAAATATTTCTGAGTATGCGGAGACAATGGCTGAACGTAATGCTGAGTTTACAGAATATGGAACACAGCATTTGAAGGAAATGATTGAAGTGTGTGCAGAAAGTTATAAGTATGCGATCGAAGCACTTGCAGAAAATAGTACAGAGAAGGCAATGAAGGTTATTGAAAAAGAAAGCATTGCGGATGATCTGGAAACAAAACTTCGTAATAAACATATGAAGAGACTCGCTAGCGGACAGTGCAGTACAGATGCTGGTCTTGCATTCCTTGATACATTAGTCAGCTTAGAGCGTATTTCTGATCACGCAAGAAATATTGCGGAAGAAGTACTTACAAATTAATATAGAATTTACAGAAGAGATTATGTTATGGAAACTTAACATAACCTCTTCTTTTTTTTACATCATTTTAACTTTGGCATGTGCATTTTTTTTACAACAGTCTTTTATTATCAATCTTGTGATGAGCGAACAGCTTTGTTCACATGGTACATAAGTGAATATGGAATGAATCCGGGACATTTCATATTCATGAAAAAATAGCATAAAAGCTCCCAGTGATAAGGGAGATCAAAGGAGATTGATAAAAATGAAATTCAAAAAAATGATTACATTAGCATTAGTTACAGGAGTTATGATGACAGCAGTTGTTGGTTGTGGAAACACTGACACAGGTGCTGAAGATACAAACGTTGCAGATACAGAAAATGAAGCAGGAGCAGATGAATGGGATGCTTCTAACGATATTACAATCGTATCTCGTGAAGATGGATCTGGTACAAGAGGTGCATTTGTAGAGCTTCTTGGCATCGAACAGAAGATTGATGGTGAGAAAGTAGATATGACAACAGAAGAAGCACAGATCACAAACAGTACTTCTGTTATGATGACAACAGTTGCTGGTGATGAATATGCAATCGGATATATTTCACTTGGTTCTTTAGATGATAGTGTAAAAGCACTTTCAATTGATGGTGTAGAAGCAACTGCAGAACATGTAAAAGATGGCTCTTATGTAGTTTCTCGTCCATTCAACATTGCAGTAAAAGAAGATCTTGATAATGCAGTAGCAGAAGATTTTATCAACTTTATCTTAAGCGCAGAAGGTCAGGAAATTGTTGCTGATAATGGTTATATTACAATTGACGGTGCAGAAGCTTTTGAAGGAACAAATCCAGAAGGAAAAGCAGTTGTTGGTGGATCTTCTTCTGTATCACCTGTAATGGAAAAATTAATCGAAGCTTATGCAGAAGTGAATCCAAATGCTGAGATTGAACTTCAGACAAGTGATTCTACAACAGGTATGACAGCTACGATTGAAGAAAGCTATGATATCGGTATGGCATCTCGTGAATTGAAAGAGGAAGAGGTAGACGGCGGACTTGTTGGAACAGTTATAGCAACAGATGGTATTGCTGTTATCGTAAACAAAAATAGTAATGTTGATGGACTTACAAGCGAACAGGTTATGGAAATTTATACTGGTGCAGTTTCTGCATGGGATGAGGTTGTAGAATAATATATGAGATCAAAAGCATGGACAGAAAAAATCATGCAGGTAGTATTCTTGGCGGCGGCTTGTGCTTCGGTACTTGCCGTGGCCCTCATTTGTGCTTTTCTATTTGCAAATGGAATCCCTGCAATGAAAGAAATCGGATTTTTAGATTTTCTCACAGGTAAGCTGTGGAAACCAGGAAATGATATTTATGGAATATTTCCAATGATCATTGGAAGTATTTATGTTACTGCAGGAGCAATTTTGATTGGTGTACCGATCGGAATCTTGACTTCTGTATTTATGGCGTTTTACTGTCCGAAAAAAATTTACAGACCATTAAAGAGTGCAACGGAACTTTTGGCGGGGATTCCGTCTGTAATCTATGGCTTTTTTGGACTTGTTGTTTTAGTACCGGTTGTAAAAGAGATTGGCTCTGTACTTCGTGATCTGGGTGTGATCGATTATACGGCAAAAGGAAATAGTATGATCACTGCATCGATTCTGCTTGGAATCATGATTCTTCCAACGATTATTGGTGTAACAGAATCTGCATTGCGTGCAGTACCAATGCAGTATTATGAGGGTGCACTTGCACTTGGTGCAACACATGAAAGAAGTATTTTCAGGATCATCCTTCCAGCAGCAAAGTCAGGTGTGGTTGCAGGTGTTGTACTTGGAATTGGACGTGCAATCGGTGAAACAATGGCCGTAATCATGGTTGCTGGTAATCAGGCGAGATTACCAGAAGGCTTGTTCAAAGGTGTTCGTACTTTGACTGCCAATATCGTTATTGAAATGGGATATGCATCAGGTCTTCATAGAGAAGCGTTGATTGCAACAGGTGTTGTTTTATTCGTATTTATCTTAATTATTAACTTTTGTGCAGCATTTTTGAATAGGAGGGAGAAATAATGCGGAAAAATGAAAAAATAAAATCTTATTTAAGTCATCCGGGTTCTCTTGCTCTGTTTTTGCTCGTTCAGCTTGCTGCGCTCATAACATTTTTAATGTTGTTTTTTATTGTAGCTTATGTAGTGATAAAAGGCGTACCACATATACGACCAAGTTTATTTTCTTTGACTTATACATCAGAAAATGCTTCGCTGATGCCGGCATTGATTAACACGATCATAATGACAATAATCTCATTAGTGATTGCAGTTCCATTTGGGATTTTTTCAGCGATTTATCTTGTAGAGTATGCGAAAAAGGGAAATAAATTTGTTGAAGTTATTCGTTTGACAACAGAAACACTTTCTGGTATTCCTTCGATTGTATATGGATTGTTTGGGATGTTGTTCTTCGTAAATACATTAGGATGGGGATTCTCACTTCTTGCGGGCGCATTTACACTTGCGATCATGATCTTACCATTGATCATGAGAACGACAGAGGAAGCACTGCAGTCTGTACCAGATACGTATCGTGAAGGAAGTTTTGGTCTTGGCGCAGGAAAACTTCGTACAATTTTTAATATTGTACTTCCAAGTGCTGTTCCAGGAATCCTTGCAGGCGTGATCCTTGCGATCGGCCGAATTGTTGGTGAGACAGCGGCGCTGATGTATACTTCAGGAACAGTGGCAAAAGTACCTTCCAGTGTTATGGGATCAGGAAGAACACTGGCACTTCATATGTATACGTTATCAAGTGAGGGGCTTTATATGGATCAGGCTTATGCAACAGCAGTTGTGTTATTGATCTTAGTTGTTGGAATTAACTCGTTGTCAGCATTTGTTGCAAAGAAACTTACGAAAAATTAAAAAGGAAAGAAATATGTCAAAAATTGAAATAAAAAATCTTGATTTGTATTATGGTGATTTTCATGCTTTAAAAAATGTAAATCTTGATATTGAAGAAAATAAGATTACTGCTTTTATCGGACCAAGTGGTTGTGGAAAATCAACTCTTTTAAAATCGATCAATCGAATGAATGACCTTGTGGAAGGTTGTCGCATTGAAGGAAATATTTGTTTAGATGGAGAAGATATCTATCATGGAATGGATGTCAATCTGTTACGTAAACGTGTGGGAATGGTGTTCCAGAAGCCAAATCCATTTCCAATGAGTATCTATGATAATATTGCATTCGGACCACGTACACATGGAATTCGTTCCAAAGCAAAATTAGATGATATTGTAGAAAAGTCACTCCGTAACGCAGCAATTTGGGATGAATGTAAAGATCGTCTGAAGAAGAGTGCACTTGGAATGTCAGGTGGCCAGCAGCAGAGACTTTGTATTGCAAGAGCATTGGCGGTAGAACCAGAAGTTCTTTTGATGGATGAACCTACTTCTGCATTGGACCCAATCTCTACATCAAAGATTGAAGACCTTGCACTGGAATTGAAAAAAGATTATACTATTGTCATGGTAACACATAACATGCAGCAGGCGGTTCGTATATCTGACAATACAGCCTTCTTCCTTTTAGGTGAGGTCATTGAATATAACAATACAGAAAAGTTGTTCTCTATCCCAAGGGACAAAAGAACAGAAGACTATATCACAGGGAGGTTTGGTTGATTTATGCGTAATCGTTTTGATAGTCAATTGGATAAGCTGGATGATATGCTGATCCATATGGGTGAATTGTGTGAGATGGCAATTACAAATGTTGCACAGTCATTAAAAGAAGATGATGTGGAACAGGCACGTTCCGTAATGGAAGAAGATGAAGAGATCGATCAGATGGAGAAAGACATTGAACAGCTTTGTATGAAGCTTTTGCTTCAGCAGCAGCCGGTCGCTAAGGATCTTAGAAGAATCTCAGCAGCTTTAAAGATGATCACAGATATGGAAAGAATTGGTGATCAGACAGCAGATATTGCTGAGATCATTCAGACAGGCAAGGCATTTGCGAAAGATCAGATGGAAGAGATCGATAAGATGGCAGCAAATGTAAGAAAGATGGTCCGTCAGAGTGTAAAAGCGTATGTTGATAAAGACTTAGAACTTGCTAGAAAAGTTCAGATTGCCGATCAAATGGTCGATGAAAGTTTTGATAAAGTACGTGATCAATTGATTGCTTATATTAAGGAAGAACAAGGACATCATAGCAAAGAAATCTTCAACCTGATCATGATCACGAAGTATCTTGAAAGAATCGGAGATCATGCAACAAACATTGCAGAATGGGTTGAATTTTCTATTACAGGTGTGCATAAGAAGATTGCTATGTCATAAAAATTACAAAAGGAGATTATTATGATTTTTTGTGTAGAAGATGATGACAATATCCGTGAACTTGTGATTTATACATTGGAGACGACTGGATTTCCAGCAAGAGGATTCTCAGAAGGAACAGCGTTTTTAAAAGCTCTGGAGGAAGAAACTCCAGAGCTGATTTTGCTTGATATCATGCTTCCGGGAATTGACGGAATGGAGATCCTCCGTAAGTTAAAGAGTGGGAAAAAGACAAGAAATATCCCGGTTATCATGGTGACTGCAAAGGGAACGGAATATGATAAGGTAATTGGATTAGATTCAGGTGCAGATGATTATGTGACAAAACCGTTTGGGATGATGGAGCTGATCTCTAGAATCAAGGCAGTACTCCGTCGTTCTAAGAAGATCGAGACAGGAGAAGAACTGGAAGTAAGCGGTGTTGTTGTTGATTCACAGAAGCATGAAGTAAAAGTAGATGGCAAGAGTGTTGTGTTGACATTGAAGGAATTTGAACTTCTTGAGTTGTTGATGAATAATCGTAATATTGTGCTTACAAGAGATAAACTGTTATCAGAAATCTGGGGGTATGAATATGTTGGTGAGACAAGAACCGTTGATGTGCATATTCGTACATTACGTCAGAAATTGGGTGACAAGGGTTACATCATTGAGACTGTACGAGGAGTTGGATATCGTATAGGAGACAATCATGAGAAGTAAGATACAGAGAAGTATGATCATGCTTTTGACGATCACTCTGCTGACATCGTATATTGTGTTTTCAGTTGTGGCTTATTACCAGAATCTTAATTTGCTTAAGATAGAAGTAATGCAGGAAGCAGAATACATCAGTACGGCGATTGAGATTTCGGGATCTACATATTTAGAAGAAATGGACCATGTTGATGAGAATACACGACTTACGAGAATTAATAAAGATGGAACTGTGTTGTATGATTCTAAGCAGGATGAAGTAACATTTGAGAATCATAAGAGTCGTCAGGAAGTAGTCGATGCATTTGAAAATGGACACGGAGAAGATATCCGTATGTCTTCTTCGTTGGGCAATGAGCTGTATTATTATGCTGTTCTTTTAGCGGATGGTACAGTGCTTCGTCTTTCAAAGACGATGGCAAGTCTTGTAAGTACTGCACTTCGTATGATGCCGGTTATGAGTATACTTGCCGTATTAATGCTTGTAGTTTCATATCGTATCGCAGTGAAACAGACAAAGCGATTGATCCAGCCGATCAATGAGTTGAATCTGGAGCAACCGTTGGAAAATGATGTCTATGAAGAACTGACTCCATTATTAACAGAGATGGATCGACAAAATCGTGAGAAAGAAGCGATTTCTAATATGCGAAAAGAGTTTTCTGCAAATGTGTCTCATGAGTTAAAGACACCGTTGACTTCTATTTCGGGATATGCTGAGATTATGAAAAATGGACTTGTCCGTCCGGAAGATATGCAGAATTTTGCAGAGCGTATCTATAAAGAAGCAAAACGTTTGATCTCACTTGTGGAAGATACAATCAAATTATCAAAACTGGATGAAGAAGCAGTTGAGTTAGATAAAAGAGAAGTGGATCTGTATCAGCTTTGCAGGGAGACGGTAAGTAGATTATCACCACAGGCATATCAAAAAGGTGTTCGTATGTCTGTTTCGGGAGAGAGAGTCGTCTATATTGGGATTTATCAGATTTTAGATGAGATGATCTACAATATATGTGAAAATGCGATCAAGTATAATAAAGAAGGCGGAAGCGTAAATGTTTGGGCAGGAAGAACATTAGAGGGAATCGTTGTTCAAGTAAAAGATACTGGAATTGGAATTCCGAAAGAACATCAGGATCGTATTTTCGAACGTTTTTACCGTGTAGATAAAAGCCATTCAAAAGAAACGGGTGGTACGGGACTTGGTCTTTCAATCGTGAAACATGGAGCAATCCTACATGGAGCAACTGTAGAAGTAGAAAGTGAAGTTGGCATTGGAACAACAATTACAATTAAATTTCCAGAAATAAAAAATGTTTCTAAATAAAAAGTACAAAAGAGTGTAGAAGTTTAAGAGTGAACTTTTATGCTCTTTTTTGACTTTAATGATACTAGTTTATACTTTTTTAAGAAAAATTATTAGCACTCTCGCTTGACGAGTGCTAAAATTGGTGCTATAACATATATAGAACAAAGGGAACAGAAAAAATAAAATGATCACAAGTCATTTTGAGAATTATCCTCGTTGTTCAGAAGACACTAATATAAAAGGAAACAACGGCAATGATGCCGCATAAAGAATGGAGGAATATATATGTTAATGCCTAGTATTTTTGGAGAAAATTTATTTGATGACTTTTTTGAAGATTTTGCGAGACCAGCAAAGAGAGTTGTGAAGTACAATACACCAACAGCAAATGTAATGCGTACAGATGTGAAAGAAAGTGATGCCGGGTATGAACTTGGTATTGAACTTCCTGGTTATAAGAAAGACGATGTGACAGCTGAATTGAAGGACGGAAATCTGACAATTAAAGCAATTACAAATTCTGAAAAAGAAGAAAAAGACGAGAATGGTAAATATATCCGCAGAGAAAGATTTTCTGGAAATTGCAGTAGAACATTCTATGTTGGAGAAAATATCGAACAGACAGATATCAAAGCAAAATTTGAAGATGGTATCTTGAAAGTATTTGTACCTAAGAAAGAAGCAAAACCTGCAGTGGAAGAGAAGAAATTCATTACAATCGAAGGGTAATGCAACTTTTTAAAATTGGTAAAAGAACATTTGAATAAACACTTGGAGATGGGGATGGCTGAAAAACAGACATCCCCATTTCTGATACTGATTTAATATTGTATTCGAAAGAATTTTGAAGATAGAAATGTGAAAAGTAAATTTTCTATGATAGAAGGGAGGTTGCAGGAGATGGCAAAAAGAGATTATTATGACGTTCTAGGAATTCAAAAAACTGCGGATGAAAAAGAAATCAAAAAAGCATACCGAAAGCTGGCAAAAAAATATCATCCAGATACCAATCCAGGAGATAAGAAGGCGGAACAGCAGTTTAAAGATGTGACAGAAGCATATAATGTCTTGAGTGATCCCGAAAAGAAAAAACTGTATGATCAGTTTGGTATGGCGGCTTTTGACGGAAGTATGGGGGCAGGAAATACAGGCGGAGGATACAGTAGTTGGAGTGGAAATGCAGGTCAGAATGGACACTTTACAGAATATCATTTTGAAGGTGGGGATATGGATGACATCTTTGGTGATATTTTTGGAGACATGTTTAATGGTGGTTTTACGGGCGGTTCTGGTTTTAAGAGAAGTTATGGAAATCGTTCGACAGATCATTTCTATAGTGGAACTGGAAAGCACCAGAAGAAAGGGCGTGATATTGAATCAAATATCACGATCTCATTTGAGGAAGCTGTTTATGGATGTAGTAAACGAATTCAATTTGAGGGAAATACAGGCAAGACTTTGGATGTAAAGATTCCAGCTGGAATCGATGAAGGACAGAGTATCCGATTGAGAGGCAAAGGTCATCCAGGAACAAGTGGTATGCCGTCAGGTGATTTATATCTGAAAGTTCATATTATAGAAAAACCAGGATATGAACGAAAGGGACTTGATATCTATACAACGGAAAATATTCCATATACAACAGCGGTACTTGGTGGAGAAGCAGTGTTCCATACACTTTATGGTGATGTGAAATGTAGGATCCCAGAAGGGACTCAGTCTGGAAGCAAGATCCGACTGAAACAAAAAGGTGTTGTATCGATGAAAAATAGTTCTGTACATGGGGATGCGTATGTAACGATCCAAATTGCGGTTCCAAAACATGTAACACCACAGGAAAGAAGAGTTCTTCAAGAGTTAGAAAAAGTAAGATAAATTATAAGTATAAATATAGGAAGATAAATTTTGAGAAGGCATAGATTTCTTATATTGGGTGTGATAAAATCTTTATATAGTGCGATGAAGATCGTAAGAATATCAAGATTTTGATACAAGAGAGGTATGAGGATTATGGACAAATCAAAAGTATATTTTACAACTTTTAAAGCCACACAGCATGAAAATCTTCTGCAGAAACTGCATAGATTAATGAAAACAGCAGGTTTTGAACAGATTGATTTTAATGAAAAATATGCAGCGATCAAGATTCATTTTGGAGAGTATGGAAATTTATCTTTCTTACGTCCAAATTATGCAAAAGTTGTAGCTGACTATGTAAAAGAACTGGGTGGAAAACCATTTCTTACAGACTGTAATACATTGTATGTGGGAAGTAGAAAAAATGCATTGGATCATTTAGATACTGCGTATGTAAATGGATTTTCACCATTACAGACAGGCTGTCATGTGATCATTGGTGATGGTCTGAAGGGAACTGACGAAGCACTGGTTCCTGTAAATGGGGATTATGTAAAAGAAGCGAAGATCGGTCAGGCAATCATGGATGCAGATATTTTTATCTCGCTGACACATTTCAAAGGACATGAAATGACAGGTTTCGGCGGTGCATTGAAAAATATCGGTATGGGATGCGGTTCTCGCGCAGGTAAGATGGAACAGCACTGTGATGGAAAACCAGAAGTTGATCAGGAATTATGTGTTGGTTGTGGTGCTTGTGGAAAGATCTGTGCACATGATGCTCCAGTGATTGAAAATAGAAAAGCTACGATCGATTGGGAGAAATGTGTTGGTTGTGGACGCTGTCTTGCAGTCTGTCCAAAGGATGCAATCTCAGCAAAATACGAAGATTCTGTTGCTATGCTGAACTACAAAATGGCTGAGTACAGTCTTGCAGTCTGTCAGGATCGACCATGTTTCCATATTTCATTGATCTGTGATGTATCACCAAACTGTGATTGTCATTCAGAAAATGATATTCCAATCATTCCAAATGTAGGAATGTTAGCATCTTTTGATCCAGTTGCATTGGATAAAGCATGTGCAGATCTTTGTAATCAGATGCCTCCAATGAGAGGAAGTATCTTGTTTGATAATCTGGAAGAACATGGAAATTGTGAAGGACACGATCATTTCCATATGACACATCCAGATACTGAGTGGAAAGTTTGTATTGAGCATGCGGTTAAGATAGGATTAGGAACAGATCAGTACGAATTGCTTACAATTTAATTACATTTTTGAAAAATGGGATTGTTGAGGGGACGGTATGGATATTCAGATTGAATCGTTTTTACTTGGGGGAAAATTCAAAAAGCTTCAAGAAGAGCGGATTCTAGAATTACGTAAAAAATATAATATGAAAAAGGTAGAGCTGGAGATTTTGTTCTTTTTGTCTCATTGCGGAGAGCAGAATACATCGAAAGATATTCATTATCAATTGATGATGAATAAGGGACATATTTCTCAGGCGGTAAATAGTCTTTGTCAGCGCCATATGATAGTTGCAATTCCTGATCAAGAGGACAGAAGATATGTGCATTATAAAGTTTCAGATTCAGCAAAAGAGATTATAGCTGAGATGGGAAGAAATCGAGATCGGATCAGTCAGCAGATATTGGAAGGGATTTCTGAGGAAGAGTTAAGGCAATTTAAAGAAGTTGCAGCGAAGATTGTGAATAATATAGAGAATTTAATATAAGATCAGATGAGAGCATCGCAAGATAATTGGTCTGTTAAAGAGCAGTTATTAGGCGGTGCTCTTTTAAAAATATGCAAAATATGAAGTTTTCTTAAGAAAATATAAAGTCAATTGACAAAATGGATTTGAATGATATAATTGTTTAAAAATAAATAGTTTGAAATTAAATGGATTAAAAATAAAGAAAGGAGCAGATTGGATGCCAGAAAAGAATAGCTTAATAGATCGGAAGGTTGTAAAAAAAGTTGCACATGAGTTGTCATTTCAACATTATTTCATGAATTATGTGGATCGAAATATCGATATTTGTTATGAGAATGACCGGATTCCGATTGAATGGTATACGGAATATGGAGTGAACCGAGGATTGCGTGATGTGAATGGGAACGGTGTTCTTACAGGACTTACAAGGATATCTAGGATTGTATCGAATCAAGTAGTTGACGGGAAGAAGATTCCATGTGATGGACAGCTTTGGTATAGAGGATATAAAGTAGAGGATCTGCTTCGTGATTTAGGACCAGAAAAGATGGGATTTGAAAGAATCGCATATTTACTTTTGATGGGTGAGCTTCCTTCGGAGGATAAGGAAGAAGAGTTTAAAGAGATTGTCGGTAATCTTAGAAAGCTGCCGACAAATTTTACTAGAGATGTGATCATGAAGGCTCCGTCGGAAGATATTATGAATTCGATGACAAAGAGTATTCTTACACTTGCATCTTATGATAAAAATATAAAAGATACCAGTGTCAGCAATTCGCTGAAACAGTGTATTCAATTGATCAGTCAGTTTCCGCTTCTTGCGGTTTATGGATATAATGCGTATAATCACTATAAGAACGATGCGAGTATGTTCATACATAATCCAGATCCAAAGCTGTCGACAGCAGAGAATCTTCTTAGATTATTGCGTCCAGATCAGAAGTTCTCACAAGTAGAGGCGAAGGTGCTCGATACAGCTTTGATCTTGCATATGGAGCATGGAGGCGGAAACAATTCAACATTTACAACAAGGGTAGTTACATCTTCCGGATCCGATACTTATTCTACGATCGCAGCGGCAATGTCTTCATTAAAAGGACCGAAGCATGGTGGCGCGAATATCAAAGTGATGGATATGATGGCGAATATCCGTGAAAATGTAAAAGACTATTCAGATAAAGAGGAAATCTCGGCATATTTAAGTAAGATCATTGATAAAGAAGCATTTGATCGAAAAGGGCTTATTTATGGGATGGGACATGCAGTTTATTCATTGTCTGATCCGCGAGAAAGAGTATTTCGTAAATATGTGGAAGAACTTGCTGCTGAAAAAGGAAGAGAAGAAGATTTATTGCTCTATGAGAATATCGAAGAACTTGCTCCGCAATTAATCGCAAAGAAACGTCAGATTTATAAAGGTGTGAGTCCAAATGTTGATTTTTACAGTGGATTCGTATACGATATGCTTGGAATACCACAGGAATTGTATACTGCGATATTTGCAGTGGCAAGGATTGTTGGATGGAGTGCACATCGAATAGAAGAACTTGTTTGTACAGACAAGATTATTCGTCCGGCATATCTGAGTGTGATGGAGGAAAAATAAAAAGATCATAACATGAATACGAGAGATTTTAATATATTTACGACAGTAGCAGAAACAAAGAATTTGACAAAGGCATCCAAACTTTTATATATGACACCACAAGGTGTCAGTAAAGTGATTAAGAATTTAGAGGGAGAATGTGATTGCGAATTCTTTTTGCGTAGTGGAAATGGAATGGAACTTTCTGAATGCGGAAAGCATTTTTATGAATATGCAAAAAATGCCAAAAAAGAATATTATGATATGAGGAATGAATTGCTTCATATCAAGCAAAAAGAGCGAGGTGTGGTAGACCTTCTTTCGGCATATGGTATCTTGCGTTTGGTAACTCCGGAATGTTTATGGGATTTTCGAAGGAAGTATCCAGAGATTGAATTTCATTACAGGGAATGTCCGGATAAACAGGTTGAAAGATGGTTTCAAGCAGGCGAGGGGAATGTTGCATTTTCGTTGGCTCCATGTGATGAGGCATTGTATGATATTTTAGAGTTAGAAACATTTCCAATTAAATTGATCGTGAATGAAAGTCATCGGTTAAGTAAAAAGAAGTATGTTACGATAGAAGATTTAAAAGATGAACCTATTTATATAGAAAGCAGAGAGTTCAAGATACATGATCTGATCATAGAAAAATGTCGAAATGCGGGATTTGAGCCGAGGATCATGTTTGAATCTAGTGGATTTAGTCTGTGTCATAAGATGGTGAAAGAGAACAAAGGAATTTCCGTATCTGTTGATTTTATCTCAGATGATATGAGAAGAGAGGATGATGGGATGACATTGATTCCTTTCTCGGACGGAGACTATCAATGGAAGATTTGCATGCTGACAAGAAAAGGAGATGTTCCTGGAAATGGAGTCGATATGTTCCAAAAACATATTAAAAATTGGATGGATAAGATCCGTGAAGGAAGCATCAAAAGATAGTTTCATAAAAGTAACAAAAAGTTGATAAAACATCAAAATTTCTACAGTTTTAACAAAAAAATGGGGATTTTGATGTTTTTTTGTTTTTGATTTTCTACTTATAGAAAATGCAAATGTAGACATAGAGATTATCTATAAAAATATCAAAAATTAGTGTGTTAAAATAAAGTCAAATCGTACATTAGGAGGAAAAAAGTATGAAAATCGGAGTAACAGAAATCAGCCCTATCGCAGTTCAGAGAGCGGCAGAAAAGAAATTCAAAGGTGGTTATTATTGTTGTGAAGCACTGATGAGTGCCATTTGTGAGGAATTTAAATTAGATGTTCCAGAAGAAGTGATCGCTATGGCATCTGGTATGGCAGTTGGTGTTGGAAAATCAGGATGTATCTGTGGCGCGTTGAATGGCGGAGTTCTTGCACTTGGAATGTTCTTCGGAAGAACAGAACAGAAAGGACCTACAGATCCAAAGAGTATTAAATGTATGGAACTGACACATGAATTACATGACTGGTTCAAAGTTGCAAATAAGAAAAATGCAATCTGCTGCCGTGTTCTTACAAGAGAATTTAACATGGGACAGGGTGAACACAAAGAACAGTGTATTTTCTTCACAGGTCTGTGTGCATGGAAAGTAGCGCAGATTGTCTGTCGTGAATTAGGAATTAAAAATCTTGATGAAGTAGATGAACCTGCTGAAAGAAGAAAAATTGCTGATATCTAATATACAAAGTGAGAACAGCAGGAAGGAAACAAAATTATGAAAGATGTAATTAAAAAAGTGCCAGTGCCTATTTGTGGAGTAATGCTTGGACTTGCAGCACTTGGCAATTTATTACAGAGTTATGGGGAAGGAATCCGTTATGCATGTGGGATTTTAGCAGCATTTTTATTCGTCCTCATACTTTTAAAACTGATCTTGTTCCCACAGATGATCAAGGAAGATATGAAAAACCCGATTATGGCAAGTGTTGCCGGAACATTTCCAATGGCATTGATGCTGTTAAGTACTTATGTAAAACCATTTATCGGAAAAGCAGCAATGTATATTTGGTTCTTTGCAATTGCATTACACATTGTACTTATTATTTATTTCACAGCAAAATTTATTGTGAAATTAGAACTTCCAAAAGTATTTGCAAGTTATTATATTGTTTATGTGGGAATTGCAGTTGCAGCAGTTACTGCACCAGCATATGAAAAACTGAGTGTTGGAAGCACAGCATTTTGGTTTGGATTTATCACATTGATCATGTTACTTGTTTTAGTAACTGTACGTTATGTAAAATGTCCACAGGTTCCAGAACCTGCACAGCCGTTGATCTGTATTTATGCAGCACCTACAAGTCTTTGTATCGCAGGTTATGTTCAGTCAGTAACACCAAAATCAAGAGGATTTTTACTTGCAATGCTCGCAGTAGCAACAGTGCTTTACATATTTGCACTTGTAAAAGCAATTGGATATTTAAAATTGAAATTCTATCCAAGCTATGCAGCATTTACATTCCCATTTGTAATCAGTGCGATCGCTACAAAACAGACGATGGCATGTCTCGCAAATATGGGACAGCCAATGCCAGTTTTACAGTATGTGGTACTTGTTGAAACGCTCATTGCAGTTGTATTCGTACTTTATACATTTGTAAGATTTATGGGATTTTTATTTGCAGGAAATAAATAGAGATGTAATTAGGGAGTATCACATCCGTTGTTGAGTGATACTCCCTCTTTCTTTAGAAGTTAGCTGACAAATCTACCGTTTGCCCATAAATGCCTCAATATCTTCAATACTTCTAGGTGTCACGGCAGAGAGATTTTCACAACCATCTTCTGTGATAAGGCAGTTATCTTCAAGTCGGAAACCGATACCCCATTCTTCGTGGTAAATACCAACATCAATACAGAAGACCATACCGGGTTCAAGTGTGCGTGTACCTTCGTAAGTTTCTACTTCGTCATGCACATCGAAGCCGACATGGTGAGCACCACCGTGCCACATATAGGTACCGATATCTTTGAAATCTTTGCAGACACCAGCATCTTTTAACTGCTCATAATTATATCGGCGGATTTCCTGATCTACAAAGGACATAGGAAGCCCTGGACGAAGTGTATTGAACATATAGTTTGATGTATTATAAGCACACGTATAGAGTAGTTTCTGTTTTTCGTTGAATTTCCCATTTACTGGCCAGCCTCTGGAAACATCGTTGATCTCATTATCCCAGCAGGCACCGACATCATTTAAGACCATATCGCCATCGTGCATTTGTCCGTTGTAAGAGTAGTAATGAATAAAAAAGTTATTGTTTCCAGCGGAAATGATGGAAGGAAATCCTGGTTCTAAGATTCCTTTTTGTGCAAGGGCATAATCAAATTCAGCTTTTAATTGATATTCATACATTCCGTCGTGTGCAGCTTTCATCATTGCTTTGATTCCGTCCGCAGTGATCGTTTCTGCATAACGCATGGCCTCAATTTCACAAGGTTTTTTGATCGTGCGTTGTAGACGGATCTGTGGGTGGATATTTTCTAATCTTAAATAAGGAAAATATTGTTGGATCCAAGATGCTAGTTTATAAGCTGGACGAACAGGTTGTTCTTCTTCCTTTCTACGGTCAAAATCGAGGTAGATCGTATGGATTCCACGTGCAATCTGCTGTTTAAAAAATGGAAGGAACGTGGAAAGATATTGAAAATCTCCAATTCCTGAAATGGTAGCAGTTTCATCTGGTGTCAGTCGTTTTCCATTCCAACGTTCGGCATGAGCATCTGGTGGAAGCATGAAAATCTTTTCTGTTGTACCGTTATTATCGCAAACAGCGGAAAGAATGCTTTCGGCTTGTTTGATTCTTGTATAATATACAAAAGAGCGATCGGCGAAAAAAGGGTAGTCTTCATCACCAGTTTTTCTGATAGGCTGTCCAGCAAAAAGAAAGAGCATACTGCCGGGAATAAGTTTTTGATAAAGTGAATTTCTATTTTCTTTATAAAATGAATTGTGCATAACTCTACCTCCTTAGCGATATGTATTATGTTAACATAAAGTCAGATTCTATGCTACATGGATTGGAAATGTTAAAAATAGAGGTTTCATTGGACTAAATATTGGTTTATAATAAAACTATTGTTTTGATATAGAATTTCAAAAAATAAAAAAGGAGGACAATGAATGCTTGAATTAGTGAACATAAAAAAAGACTATCCGGCAGGAGACAGCATTGTACATGCATTGAAAGGTGTTAGTCTAAAGTTTAGAAGAAGTGAATTTGTATCAATCCTTGGACCTTCGGGGTGTGGAAAAACAACAATGCTTAATATTATTGGAGGATTGGATCAGTATACAAGTGGTGATCTGATCATCAATGGAAAGTCAACGAAGGATTTTAATGACAGAGATTGGGATACATATCGTAATCATTCGATCGGTTTTGTATTTCAAAGTTATAACTTGATTCCTCATCAGACCGTTTTACAGAATGTAGAACTTGCATTGACACTTTCTGGTGTTTCGAAGAGTGAAAGAAGAACACGTGCGATCAAGGCATTGGAAGATGTAGGGCTTGGAAATCAGCTATCAAAAAAACCAAGTGAGATGTCCGGAGGACAGATGCAGCGTGTTGCGATAGCGAGAGCTTTGGTAAATAACCCGGACATTATTTTAGCAGATGAGCCGACTGGTGCTTTGGACACAGAAACGAGTGTACAGGTTATGGAAATCTTGAAAAGTATTTCCAAAGATCGACTGATCATTATGGTTACACATAACCCAGAACTTGCAGAACAGTATTCTACAAGGATCATTCGTATGTTAGACGGTGAACTGAAAAATGATTCAGCGCCACTTTCTGAAAAAGAACTGCAGATTGAGGAAATAAACAATAAAACTGCACAGGAAAAAGAGCTGGATGTTAAGAAACCTTCTATGTCTTTAAGAACTTCGTTTTCATTGTCATTAAAAAATCTTATGACAAAAAAAGGAAGAACAGCACTCACTTCTTTCGCAGGAAGTATAGGAATCATAGGGATTGCATTGATCTTGTCTATTTCAGAGGGGTTATCCGGATATATCGATACGATCCAAGAAGAGACACTTTCGTCTTATCCGCTGACGATTCAGCAGACAGAAACGGATATGAGTTCTCTTATGGAAACATTTATGGGAATCAATAGTGAAGAAGTGGATCATGAGAAAGATGCAGTTTATACAAAACCTGCGATTTATGAGATAATAAATGCAATGAACAATCTAGAAACAACAGAAAATGATCTTAAGACATTTAAAAATTTTCTTGAAGAAGAATGGAAAGATGCAGAGAGTGAAACAGGGCTGCATGATAGTATCAGTGGAATCCAATATGGATATGATCTTGATATGCAGATTTATACAAAAAATGTAGATAATGAGATCATTAAGTCCGATACACAAGAACTGTTACAGGAATTGACTGCAGAATATATGGATATAGATATGTCTGCAATGATGGGAATGGCAGAAGAAAATGGAATGTCTTCCAGTTCAGTAGATATGCTTTCTATGGCTTCTGGAGGAACGATGAGTATGAACCTGTGGCAGGAAATGCTTCCGGGGAAAAATGGTGAGACGATCAGTGATGTATTGATGAAGCAGTATGATGTTGTGTATGGCGAATGGCCTAATGAATACGATGAAATCGTTCTTGTATTAGATGAGAATAACGAATTGGATGATATGACTTTGTATGCACTTGGACTGGAAAAAGAAGAAGATATTGCAAAGATCATCAAAGCTTCTGTCGATCATGAATCGGTGGAATATAATGATTCCAAGTGGTCATATAAAGAAATCTGTGATATGGAATTTCGTACGGTTTTAAATTCAGATTGTTTCAGCTATGATAAAAATACGGGATTATATACAGATCTTCGTGAAACAACGGCAGGACTTCAGTATTTGTATGACAATGGAACAACATTAAAAGTAACTGGTATCATTCGACCAGCAGAAGATGTGACAGCACCGATGTTAAGTGGAACGATTGGATACACAAGCAAATTGACAGAATATGTGATCGAGAATGCAAAAGATTCAGATGTGATCCAGGCACAGCTTGATGATCCATCGACAGACATTTTGACAGGACTTCCATTTAAGGAGAATACAGGAAATCTTTCAGATAATGAAAAAGAAACAGAGTTTAAAGAATATGTAAAGAGTTTGAATGAAGCAGAAAAAGCAGAAACTTATGTTAAGATCAAAGGAATCCCAACACAAGAACAGTTAGATGGCGCAGTTACACAGACAATGTCTGGTATGGGAAGAGAAGATATCGAAGCAACAATGCTGCAAGTCTTAACAGAGCAGATGGGAATGAGTGAATCTGATATAACTGGTTATCTTGCGAATATGGATGACGAAGAGTTAGAAGAAATATTTACGCAGATGATCACAGAACAGGTGAAAGTACAATTCTCACAGCAGGTGGAAACACAGATGGCGGCAATGCCGACGGTACAACTTGCAGCTGGTCTGGATGCAGAACTTGAAACATATACAACAGAGCAGTGTGCTCAATACTATGATGAAGTGATCATATTTTCTGAGAATACGTATGAAGGCAATTTGATACAGATGGGATATTTGGATCTTGAAGATCCTTCTACGATCAATATTTATGCAGCTACATTTGAAGATAAAGATACAATAGAAGAAGCGATTGAAATCTATAATAAAGATAAAGATGAAATCTCAAAGATCACTTATACAGATTATGTTGGTATCATGATGTCATCTGTATCTACGATCATCAATGCGATTACTTATGTGTTGGTTGCGTTCGTAGCAATTTCACTTATCGTATCTTCAATCATGATTGGTGTTATTACTTTGATCTCTGTGCAGGAAAGAACAAAAGAGATCGGTATTTTACGTGCGATCGGTGCATCTAAGAAAAATGTGTCAAATATGTTTAATGCAGAAACTGTGATGATCGGTTTTGCATCAGGTGTCTTAGGCGTTGTGATCACAGTTTTGTTATGCATTCCAGTAAATATTATTATCCAGCATCTTACAGGAATTGAAGGATTGAAAGCACATCTTCCAATCGGTGCAGCTGTAATCTTGATTTTGATCAGTGTATTACTTACATTGATCTCTGGATTGATCCCGTCAAGGAGTGCGGCAAAGAAAGACCCGGTTGTTGCATTGCGATCAGAGTAAATTGTTGAGGTATAATTATATGGATATTTGCAGATTGATCCTATTGCTATTTATTTATTCCTGTCTTGGTTGGATGATGGAAGTGACATTAAAATACATTCAGTATCACCGTTTTATCAACCGTGGATATTTGATCGGACCATATTGTCCGATTTATGGGTGCGGGGTGGTTGCTATGACCGTTTTGGTAGAAGAGATCCTGCGAGGAAGAGGGAGTTTCGGGGATGTATTTTTAGCTGGAATGATCGTATGTGGTGCGTTGGAATATTTTGTGAGTTGGGCAATAGAAAAATTGTTCCATGCACGTTGGTGGGATTATAGTAAAAAACCAATGAATCTCCATGGAAGAATTTGGATAGGAAATATCATTCTCTTCGGAATTGGATCTGTGATCGTTATCAAATTTGTAAATCCAGTATTAATGAAGGGATTGAATGCATGGAGTAATGGATTGTTGATTGGATCTTCAATTGGTATTGTATGTTTACTGACTGTGGATAATATTTTATCTGGGAAAATGATGAATGTTGTAAAACAAGAAATTGATGCAACAGATGTAAGTGTGATGGACAATACTGAAGAAATAAGTAGTAAGATTCGTGAAATCCTGTTGAGTAAGAATATCTTACTCAGACGTATCGGCAGTGCATATCCAACTTTGAAGATCAGACCATTGAAACTTACAAAACAATTGAAAAAGGCACGTCAGGAAGTGAAGGTTGCTACTAAAAAAGTAAAAGCTGAATTGAGATTAGAAGCAGATATTCAGAAAGAAAAAGTTCATAATGCAGGAATCATTACAGCGACAGAGATTGAATACAGAATTGCAAAAGCAAAAGAAGAGCTTGCAAAAGCGAAAGAAGTATTACAGGAAATTGAGAAGAAAATAAAAGAAATATAATAGAAAATAAGAAAGTTAAAAGTTTTTTAAGAAATGTTTAGAAATGATACATTGATTAAAAAATATTCTGCTATATAATGCTATTTAATAGGGTATATTCGAGAGAAAGACCATTTTAAATGGAATTAGGAAGCAGAGGATCAGAAAAATGGGAAAAGTAATAGGAATTGATTTAGGAACAACAAACAGTTGTGCAGCTGTTGTGGAAAATGGAGAACCGGTGATCGTGCCCAATGCGGTTGGAGCAAGAACAACACCAAGTGTGGTTGCATTTTCTAAGAATGGAGAAAGGCTGGTCGGTGAGATCGCTAAGAGACAGCAGGCAACGAATGGGGAGCGTACGATCAGTTCCGTAAAGCGTCATATTGGGACACAGTGGTCTGTGAAGATTGATGGGAAAGAGTATAAACCACAGACAATCAGTGCGATGCTGTTGATGCAGATGAAAAAAGATGCGGAAGATTTTGTGGGAGAACAAGTCACAGATGCAGTGATCACAGTTCCTGCGTATTTTAATGATGTACAGAGACAGGCAACGAAGGATGCAGGTAAGATTGCAGGATTGAATGTTTTGAGGATCATCAATGAGCCAACGAGTGCGGCATTATCGTATGGGTTGAATCACGGGGAAGCGCAGAAAGTTCTTGTGTATGACCTTGGTGGAGGTACGTTTGACGTATCAGTGATTGAGATCGCAGATGGTGTGATCGAAGTACTTGCGACTGCGGGCGATAATCATCTTGGTGGGGATGACTTTGACGAAAGGATCACAGAATGGCTGGTGCGTGAATTCAAAGCACAGCATAGAGTGGATCTTTCAAAAGATCTGACAGCAATACATCGTGTCAGAGAAGCAGCAGAGAATGCGAAAAAAGAATTGTCAACAATGGAGACAACGAACATCAATCTTCCATATATTTCTATGGCAAAAGGTGAGCCATTACATATGGATATCGTTCTTACACGGGCGAAATTTCAGGAATTGGTAGATGATCTTGTAGAAAGAACTGTTGGTCCGGTACAGAATGCATTGCATGATGCAATGGTTGCACCAGCTGAACTTGGAAAGGTTCTTTTGGTCGGAGGTTCTACACGTATGCCGATCGTGCAGAAAAAAGTTCGTGAGTTAACTGGAAAAGAACCTTCAAGAAATATCAATCCGGATGAATGCGTTGCGATGGGGGCTGCGATCCTAGGAAGTACATTGCAGGGAAATGCATTGGTGGCAGCAGGAAGCGGAAAGGATTTACTTCTTTTGGATGTAACACCGATGAGTTTGTCTATCGAAACAGTTGGTGGTGTAGCTACAAAACTGATCGATCGTAATACAACTTTACCAACGCGATATTCTAAGATCTTTTCAACGGCAGCGCCTTTTCAGAGTAATGTAGAGATCAAGGTACTGCAAGGAGAAAGACCACTTGCAAGAGATAATAAGAGAATTGGTGATTTTCGACTGAAAGGAATTCGAAAGGCACCAGCAGGAGTTCCACAGATTGAGGTAACATTTGATATTGATGCCAATGGTATCTTAAAAGTATCTGCACGAGATCTAGATACTGGAAAAGAACAGTCTATTACAATTACAGCTGATGATAGAATGTCAGATGCAGAGATCGCACAGGCAATGCATGATGCACATGAATATGCGGGTCTTGATTCGTTGAGAAGAGATGCACTGGAAGTATCGAGTGAAGCAAATTCACTTTTAGCAAAAGCACAGCAGGCGGTGGGGGATAAGAATCGCCAGATAGATAAAGCACAGAAAAAAGAGATGAAAAAGAATCTGAAGATCTTGCAGAAATCATTGATAAAACTTCGTGTAGATAAAGTCACTCAAGAAGAAATCGATCGGATCAAGCAGGAAAAGATGCAGCTTGAAAATGCAAGTGTAGGAGTTTTGTAAAACGAAATCAGAATAGAAGAAAAGGGACGTTGAGAACTTATATAAAATGAAATATACGTAAGTTCTCAACGTCTTTTTGTTTTTTATATAATTAAAAAAGTGATCAGGCTAAGGTGATACAGATTTATCATCTCAAAAATAGATGAAGCAGTTTTCCATAAATATGTTTTTTGTAAGGTTGATAGCGCATTGGAAGATCCATCCAAGTTTTTTTATCAATAATACTTTTCGTGTGTGAGAATGCATCGAATCCTTTTTTACCGTGATAAGAGCCCATTCCGCTCTCACCAACACCGCCGAATCCCATTTCACTTGTGGCAAGATGAATGATCGTGTCGTTGATACAACCACCACCATAAGAACATCGTTCTGTAAGTTCTTTGATATGTTCTTTATCTTCTGAGAAGAAATAGAATGCAAGTGGTTTTGGTTTGTTGGCTAAAAGTGGGTAGATTTCTTCTAAAGAATCATAAGTTAAAATTGGAAGGATCGGTCCGAAGATTTCTTCCTGCATAACGGCATCATCCCAAGTGACGTTATCCATTACGGTTGGTGCAATCTGTAATGATTTTTTGTTACTTGTTCCACCACAAACGATTTTTTCGCTGTCGATCAGTCCACAAAGGCGTTCGAAATGCTTTTCGTTTACGATTTTACCATAATCATTGTTTTTGAGAGGATCTTTTCCATATTGTTTTTTAATCTGTTTACAGATTTCATGGATCAATTCGTTTTTTATATTTTTATCACATAAAATATAATCAGGAGCAACACAAGTTTGACCACAGTTTAAATATTTTCCGAAAACAATTCGTTTTGCTGCCAATTTAAGCTTTGCAGTATTGTCAACAATACAAGGACTTTTTCCGCCGAGTTCAAGAACTGCTGGAGTTAGATGTTCTGCTGTATGACGCAGAACTTCTTTTCCAACGGCGGAACTTCCCGTGAAAAATACAAAGTCAAATTTTTTCTCTAAAAGTTCTGCATTTTCTTTACGTCCGCCAGTGATCACAGCAACATATTCTTGAGGAAAACATTTTGTAATGATTTTTTCAATCACAGTACTTGTTGCGGGTGAGTAAGCACTTGGTTTTACAATAGCAGTATTTCCGGCTGCGATTGCATCTGCAAGTGGATCAATGGAAAGTAAAAATGGATAGTTCCATGGACTCATGATCAATGTATTTCCGTATGGAGAAGCCTGTGTATAACTACGGGCGGCAAATTGTGACAATGGGGTGCGGACATATTTTTTTGAGGCCCAATTTTTCGTATGCTTGATCAAATAACTGATTTCACTGAGTACAAGACCAGTTTCGCACATGAAACCTTCAAATTCGGATTTTCCAAGATCTGCCTTGAGGGCGAGATTGATCTCGTCTTCATATTTCTGGATCGCAGCATACAATCGCTTCAGCATACTGATACGGAAAGATACCGGAAGCGTTGCACCACTGTGAAAAAATTTGCGTTGTTGTTCAAGGATTTCGTCTATATTTTTTGTATGCATAAAAGTACTCCAATCTATGATAAAAAGTATCTAAGTTTCTGTGGATTATTATACTGCCTGTGAAAAAAATGTGCAATGTTTCGAAGTTGTGATAAAATGGAAAAGAATGATCAATGAGAGTTACGAATGAACAAGAGGATTAAAAATGGAAGAAAAGAGAGTAAGGATCAGTGATATAGCGGAAGAATTAGGACTTAGCACGGCAACGGTCTCTAATGTGCTTCATGGAAAAACGAAAAAAATATCGGATGAAACAGTAAAAAGAGTGCAGGCACTTCTCGAGGAACGGCAATATATTCCGAGTATGGCGGGCATACTTTTGGCACAAAATTCATCTAGGATTATAGGTGTTGCGATCAATGATCATGAAAAATATGAAGAACATACTTTAGAGGATGCATTTATTTCATCTGCGTTAAATTATCTTTCTACGGAGATTGAGAAGAATGGTCAGTTTATGATGATTAAAAAAACAACAGTTCCAGAAGAAATCATTAAGTTTGCTTCTATGTGGAATATGGATGGACTTGTTTTGTTGGGATTTTGTAATGAAGATTATATGTATTTGCGAAATCACATGAGGATTCCTTTTGTTGTCTATGATGGATTTTGTGATTGTGCTGAGAGAATTTGTAATATCACGATCGACAATTTCGATGGTGGACTTCAGGTTGGAAGATATTTTCTAGAAAAAGGGCATAAAAAGGCATTATGCATTTCGGACAATGAGATTTGTATGGATAAAGAACGTTACGATGGTTTTTGTGCTGGGTTTGGAAAAGAAAATGTAGAATTTATGTTGATTCCAATGTCGAAGAAGGAGCGGCAAGAATTTTATCTTGCAAATTTAGAAAAGATCAAAAGTTGTTCTGCAATATTTGCTGTATCGGATTATTATGCCGTTGATATGATTCAGTTTTTAAATGAACAGGGAATTCGGATACCAGAAGAAATCTCTGTAGCAGGTTTCGATGACACACCAGTATGCAAAATGGTATCGCCAAAGTTGACATCAGTCAGACAAGATACAAAACTTAGAGCGCAGATTGCAATTCAGAAATTAAGGGAATTGCGTGAAAAGAAAGAGATTGAAACGATTTTACGTCTTCCAGTTACACTCATAGAACGAGAAAGTACAGGTACTTGTTATAAAGCATAAGAAAAGGTTCAAATTGTGCAATTTGCATAATTTGAACCTTCTTTTTTTGTTTTGGGTTACGCGTTTAACCTTTGAAAATCATATATCTTAGAATTACAATAAAGACATAAAAGATATATGGAGGAAAAAGCATATGAAACAAGAAAAATCATTTTTTCAGATAGTTTGTAATCTGGCAGTTCCGGTAGCTTTGCAGTCAATGCTTCAGGCTTCGTTTAGTATCGTCGATCAGATTATGATCGGACAGTTAGGAAGTGTAAGTGTTGCAGGTGTTGGATTAGCTGGTAAATTTTCATCCATTTATTCTGTTGTGATCTCTGCGATCGGTGCGGTTGCTGGGATTATGATCTCACAATATATGGGACAGAAAAATCGACAGGAAATCCGTCGAAGCTTCTTTATGAATTTATTCTTAGCAGGTGGTCTTGCTGTTCTTTTTACAGTTGTTTGTTTTGCATTTCCAAAACAGATTATGGGAATTTATTCTACGGATCAAGAAACTGTTCAGGCAGCAGCAAGTTATCTTGCAATTTTGACTGGAACTTTTATTCCGATGGCGGGCGCAACTCTGCTCTCTACAATGTTTCGGTGTATGGAGAAGGCCTCCCTGCCTTTATACGCCAGCATCACAGCGGCAATTCTCAATACTGGCCTAAATTATATTTTAATATTTGGGAAATTTGGTGCAAGTGCAATGGGAGCAGAAGGCGCAGCAATTGCGACTGTGATTTCACAGATTGCAAATGTGTTGATCATGCTGATTATGTTTTGGAAATATAGAACACAGTTATCGGCAGAACCAACTCAGACACATGTAAAATTTAACTGGATGCAGTATTTACAGATGCTGATGCCGATTTTAATCTGCGAGTTTGCATGGAGTCTTGGTGAAAATGTTTATGCAGTGATCTACGGACATCTTGGAACAGATTCTTGTGCAGCGATGACATTAATCAATCCAGTGCAAGGCTTGATGATAGGAGCTCTGTGTGGTTTATCACAGGCAGCAAGCGTAATCGTAGGGAAAAAATTAGGAAATGAAGAATATGATGAAGCATATGTCGCTTCAAAGAAACTTATTTATTATGGATTTGTAGGATCGATTCTGCTGTCTATTGTTATTATTCTTACAAAATCTTACTATGTGAAACTTTATCAAGTAGAAGAATCTGTAATCATGTTGACACAGCAGATATTAGTTGCATATGCGATCATTGCGCCATTTAAAGTATTGAATATGATCCTTGGTGGTGGAATCATTCGAAGTGGTGGAAAGACAAAATATGTAATGGCGATTGATATGATCGGAACATGGGTGTTTGGTGTACCATTAGGATTCTTATCAGCATTTGTATTTGATTTATCAATTCCATATGTTTACTTTATCCTTTCTTTAGAAGAATGTATTCGATTTGCGATTTCTTTGGTTGTATTTCGTAAGAGAAAATGGATGAAAAAATTGGATTGAGTTGGTGATAGAAAGAGAGTATGGTGAGTATAGTTGAGTAAATTAGTAAAGGTGAATGGAAAAGAATTTTTAATTTTAAAATTATTGGGAAAAGGAAAAAGTGGATATTCTTATCTTGTAGAGAACGGAGATAAAAAGTATGTTTTGAAGCAGATTCATCATGAGCCTTGTGATTATTATCAGTTCGGAAATAAGTTTGAATCAGAAATTAGAGATTATAAGAAGTTGAGAAAACTAGGAATTCGAATTCCTGAAATGTATGATGTAGATGTAAAAAAAGAAATAATTCTAAAAGAATATATAGAAGGAGATACGATTTACGAACTTATATGCAAGGAGAAGATGAAGTTAGAATATGTTTGGCAGGTGAAAGATATGTGTGATATTTTATATGCTGCCAATACAAATATCGATTATTTTCCGACAAATTTTGTTGTTCAAGATGATTTGTTATATTATATTGATTATGAATGTAATGATTATATGGCTGAGTGGAATTTTGAAAATTGGGGAAAGAAATACTGGTCAAAAACAAAGGAATTTATGGATATTGTTTTGGTGTAGATTCGAAATATTAAGATAATAGAAAGAGAGTATGGGATTGTCCTGTACTCTTTTTTTAGGTATAAAGGAAGTCGCAGAGTAAAGCTGACAGAGCAGCATCAATATTCTGTACTTTTCTATTGGGGTTTGTTATAATTGGAAATAAATTCGGGTATATGATATGAGGGAGAAGAGGCATGAGTATTAAAAATGAACCAAAGATTAAAAATCCACTGATCACAGCAATCAGAGATCTGTTAGAACATCGTGCACTTTGGATGTATCTGCTTTGTGATGAAGCGAAGAAAAAGGGATTGGATCCAAAAGAGTATGCGCCAGAAGCAATCAGACGTTGTGGTTTATATCAAGGTGCAAATTTGAGAAAAAAAGCAGGAGGAGGAGATTCTTTAAAAGGTTTGAAGAAGACTTTATTTTCCAAATTTGCACAGAGGGTATTTGAAATGGATATCAAGCAATGTACAGATGACCACTTAGATATTGATTTCCATTATTGTCCACTCGTAAAGGCATGGCAGAAGCAGGGATGTACAGAAGAAGAAATTCAAGTACTTTGTGATCATGCAATGTGTGGGGATAGAGGAATTGCAGAAAGCTTTGGCTGTGAACTTGATCTGCCTGCGACGATTGCAAAGGGTGATGATATCTGCCAGATAAGATTTGTGAGAAGAAATAAATAAGGTGAACTATCGGTCGTCGCCGGATAGAAGGATGAAAAGTGGGAAAGCTGTCGGTCGGCGGCGACATATAGAAGTGTCGAAAAAAGTTGAACTATCGGTCGTCGCCGGATGAAAGAGTGAAAAGTGAGAAAGCTATCAGTCGATGGCGACGGATAGAAGTGGAGAAAAAGACTAAACTATCGGTCGTCACCGGATAGAAGGATGAAAAGTGAGAAAGCTATCGGTCGGCGACGCCGGATAAAGGTGGCGAAAAAAGCAGAACTATCGGTCGTCGCTGGATAGAAGGATGAAAAGTGAGGAAGCTATCGGTCGGAGGCGCCGGATATAAGTG
>CAZAEC010000022.1:0-17224 GCA_964484055.1 uncultured Clostridium sp. | reverse complement strand
GTGGCGAAAAAAGCTAAACTATCGGTCGTCACCGGATAGAAGGATGAAAAGTGAGGAAGCTATCGGTCGGAGGCGCCGGATATAAGTGGCGAAAAAAGCTAAACTATCGGTCGTCACCGGATAGAAGGATGAAAAGTGAGAAAGCTATCGGTCGGAGGCGACGGATAGAAGTGGAGAAAAAGACTAAACTATCGGTCGTCGCCGGATGAAAGAGTGAAAAGATAGAAACCAGAAAAGGGAAATTATGAACATATATGACAATACAGAATTAGTTAGATTATTGAGAAAAGATATTCCTGTCTTAACAGCACAGATTCGTAATTTATATGCGGAGTTGGATCACAGATTTCATCTGTCAGGTGCGAAGATTCCGATTACGTTTGGATTGGACAAGGATTTGCTTGGTTCTTACACAAGAGCGGGAGATGGTGAGAAAGAGCATTTTCATTTTTCGTTACTGTTTATCGGATATGCGGTGGAACATCCGTTGAGTAAAGAAGACAGAATGGATCTGTATAAGCATGAATATGCACATTATATGCAGCACAATATTGAAATCCCAAAGGAGTATAGTTGGCAGAGTGGGCTTCATGGAAGTGCATGGAAATATTGTTGCTCTTTGATCGGAGCTGCGCCAACACCTTATTATCGTGCAGGAGAGGCATTGTTAAAGCATGATTATAATAAAGTTTTGAGGAATCCGATTCATGACAAAACGATCCCACTTCGAGATAACTATAGACGTGAGCGTGAATATCAAAAAGAAAAAAATCGAGTTGTGAAATTTAAAATAGGAGAGCAGGTAGAGCATCCCAAATTTGGAGTGGGACATATTGAAGAAATCAAGCAGATGTCTGATTCGGTCAGACTTCATATTCGGTTTCGCGAAGAATTAAAGATCATTGATCAGAAATGGTTGCTTCGAACAAGATTTCAACGATAAATTAAAAAATAACATTATGAAAAAAGAGCAGATGGAGAGAAAAAATTGAGTACTACAATAAGAATAATGACAGTAGAAGATAAAGTAGAAGTAATGGAGATGATGAAAATATTTTATAATTCTCCAGCAGTATATAGCAATGGGTCCGAAGAAATTTTCTTAAAAGATATCGAATACTGTACAAATGAGTGTCCATATTTAGAAGGATATATTCTTGAAGAAGATAAAAAAATACAAGGTTATGCAATGGTTGCAAAAAGTTTTTCTACGGAATTTGGAAAACCATGTATGTGGATTGAAGATTTATATATAAAAGAAGAGTGCAGAGGTTTAGGAATCGGACATATGTTTATGGAATATATTACAAAAAAATATACAGATGCAATATTCCGTTTAGAAGTGGAAGAAGAAAATGAAGGCGCAGTAAGACTTTATAAACGTTGCGGATTTGATTTCTTACCTTATAAAGAAATGAAAAAATAGTAGATCAGTTAAAGACAAAAGATATTCTGGAGTGACAGATGAAAAAAATATTAGAATTACTTGTTACTTTTATGAAAATAGGATTATTCACCTTTGGTGGTGGCTATGCAATGATTTCTATTATCGAAGGGGAATGTGTAGAAAAAAAGAAATGGATTTCCGATGATGAATTAATGAAAATGACAGTCATTGCGGAATCAACTCCAGGACCAGTTGCGATAAATTGTGCAACTTTTGTTGGATATCGATATGCAGGGATTACAGGAGCAATTGCAGCAACAGTTGGTGTTGTAGTCCCATCTTTTTGTGTGATTTATTTGATCGCCATGTTTTTTGATGATTTTCTAGAGATAGAACTTATTGCAAAAGCGTTTAAAGGAATTAAGATTGCAGTAGGGATTTTAATTTGTAGTGTAGGGATCAATATGGTCAAAAAAATGCAAAAAAGAAGATTGACGATACTGATTGCTCTCGCCGCATTTCTATTTATATTATTTACAAACTTTTTAGAATGGGAAATCTCATCAATCACTTTAATCTTACTGGCTGCAGTTGTCGGAGGATGTACTTGTCTGCGAAAAAAATCAACAGAGAAGGAGGAATCAGAATGATCTACTGGGAACTCTTTTTTGGATTTTTAAAAGTAGGATGTTTTTCTTTTGGTGGAGCATATGCGGCAATTCCATTGATCAGAGAAGTCGTGTTAAAATATGGATGGATAACAGAAGAGAAGTTAACTTATATGATCGCTGTAAGTGAAAGTACACCAGGGCCGATCATGGTAAATCTCGCAACTTACATAGGAAGCAGTCAGGCAGGGATGATTGGGGCTCTAATTGCTACGATAGCAACCGTTCTTCCAGCATTTTTTGCGATTTTATTGATTGCAAAAATCTTAAAAAATGTGATGGATAATCGGTATGTTAAAGCTGTTTTAAGTGGAATCGAACCTTGTGTGATCGGTATTATTTTAGCGACAGGTTTGTATATGACGATTCAAAACTGTGTGATATATGGGAAGAATACAAAATGTGATAGTACTTCTATTATAGTAGTGATACTTGTGATCATAAGTATGTTACTCTATAAATTTATAAGAAAGAAAAAAATGTCTCCAATTCTGTTGATCATTGTTTCGGCAGGACTAGGGATTCTTATTTTTTAAGGAAAATGATTTACAAAATGATAATTTGAATAGAGGTTATATAAAATGGCAAAAGATATGACGAAAGGCAGTCTTGTCTGGAATTTGGTATCGTTTAGTATACCATTAATCTTGAGTGGGATCTTACAACAATTATATAGTTGGGCGGATGTCTTTATTGTAGGAAATGTTGAAGGAGAAGCAGCACTTGCCGCAATCGGAGCGACCAATGCGATCACAAATTTCTTTATTATCGCGATCACAGGTTTTACGGCAGGTGTTTCAATCTTATCAGCACAGTATTTTGGAAAAGGAAATCATAGCATACAAAAGAAAATCTTATCATCGTTTATCATTGTATTAGGAACAGCATTTCTGATCATAAGTGTAATCGGTATTTTTTGTGCAAATGGTTTCTTAAAGTTGTTGGATACTCCAGAAGATATTTTGGGAATGTCGAGAAGTTATCTTCAGATTGTATTGGTAGGAATGCCATTTTTAAATATATATAATATTTATTCGGCAGTCCTTCGAGGGATTGGGGATAGCAAAGCACCTTTTTATTCTGTTATTGTGTCTGCTGTGACAAATGTGGTTCTGGATCTTATTTTTGTTGGTGGCTTACACTGGAAAGTTGAGGGCGCTGCTATTGCGACCGTGATCGCACAGATTATGATGACGGTGTTTATCATTGTGTATGCAAAACGACGATACATGATATTACGTTTTGAAAAAGACACAGAATTGTATGATAAAAAAATTGTAAAAGATGGATGTAAATTGGCAATTCCAATTGCAATACAGTCATTAGTCAATTCGGCAGGAAGTTTGATGCTTCAGAATTTTATGAATGGATTCGGATCAAAGACTGTTGCTGCAATCACATCTGCATATCGTGTAGATTCGGTGATTTTACTTCCAATTATAAATTTAGGAACTGGAATTACAACGATTACTTCACAAAATACAGGAGCAGGAGAACATAAACGTGCAAGAAAAGGTCTATTTGTAGGAACTGCACTGATGGCAGTAGTTTCACTAGGACTAGCAGGAATTGTTGTGATTGTAGGTGGAAGTTTGATCGAGTTATTTGGACTTACAAAAGCGTCTGTGGAAATTGGAAGTATGTTTTTCCGATTGATCGCACCATATTATATTGTATATGGTACAGCTATGGCGATTCGAGGATATCTGGAAGGTACAGGAGATGTAGTATTTTCAGGGATTATAGGTATCAGTTCACTGATTGTTCGAATTGCAATGTCATACATTTTGAAACCATTTTATGGTAATAAAGTGATTGCCTATGCAGAAGCGATCGCATGGACATTTATGTTGGTGTTGTACATAATCCGTTTCGGTATGAAATATCGTAAGAAAGAGAAAAAGAGACAAATCTATACGGAATGATCAGGAGGAGAAAGAAAGATGATCAGAAGTTGTATTGATGGAAAATGGGAAGTATTTGACAGTTTACATGAAGCTTTGGGATTGCAGCAGGACAAACAGTCTGTCATATCTTTAGTAGGTGGAGGCGGAAAGACAACAACAATGTGTCGTTTGCAAAAAGAATATGAGCTTGCACAGATTCCAAGTATTGTCACAACAACAACGCATATTCAAGCATTAGAAGAAGAGTGGTTTTTAGGAGAACCTTCTATAGAGGGATTGAAAGAGCGACTTGAAATTTTCGGAAAAGCATGGTGTGGTGAGATAACTAAGAAGGGAAAATTACAAAGTTTCCCAGAATCTTTTTTGCGAGAAATGATTTCGCTTGGAGATTCAGTCATCATAGAAGCAGATGGGGCAAGAAGACTTCCGTGTAAAGTGCCGGGATCGTCAGAACCAGTTCTTGTTCCAGAAACAACGATGGTACTTGCATTATATGGAATGGATGCGTTAGGAAAACCGATTAAGGAAATTTGTTTTCGCCCAGAATTAGTCGCGGATCTTTTGGAAAAATCAGAAGAAGATGTCCTTACACCGTCTGATATTGCAGTTTTGGCAGCAAGTGAACGAGGTGGAAGAAAATCCGTTACAAGTAAGATGGATTATCAAGTTATCCTCAATAAAGCTGATGGAGAGAAAGTGCAAGATGAAGCAAGGCAGATTGCGGAAAAATTAATGGATTTTGGAGTGATAAGAGTTCATGTGACGGATCATTTGTTGGATATTAGCCAGTTTAAATTTGGAAAATTAAAAATATGATATTGACAAAAACAGGGAGTTACCTATATAATACGATTATTAGATAGAACTAACCAAAACAACAATGGGTGCTGATGATCAATCCCTCCGGATGATTTGGCACAAGAAAACTGAGCGACCTATAATGGTCGCCAGATTTTTGCACAGAGGTTAGAAAAGACTAACAAAAATCAGAAGTTTTGACAGGAGAGACTATATGAAGAAAAATCCAATTCGTATTTTATGGGTATTGACGGGGTTTGTATGTTTAGGATTAGGTAGTATCGGAATTGTATTACCGATTTTACCGACCGTTCCATTTTATATGCTGACAGTATTTTGTTTTGCAAAAAGTTCTAAGAAGTTACATAGTTGGTTTTTAGGAACAAAATTATATAAAAAACATTTAGAAAGTTTTGTTGAAAAACGTGAAATGACGATCAAAACAAAAGTAACGATTATGGGTACAGTTACACTTGTTATGGCAATTGGTTTTATCATGATGAAAAATGTTCCGATTGGAAGAATCTGTTTAGCAATTGTATGGGTATTTCATATTTTTTATTTCTTTGTAAAAATAAAAACAACAAAGACAGAAAAAGTAATTGGATAATAAGAAGAGCAGGCAAATAAAACGTCTGCTCTTTTTGTATATTAGGATATTTGAAAATCTGTCGAAGTAAATTTTATGGTCAGGAAATATATTCCTGCATTAAAAAATCATAACAATCCGGATAATAAAATTAATGATATCTTCTGGTGTTTCTTTCATTCCATCATCCATCCATCTACGCATGACATTGATCACAACTCCCATTTTAGCAACTTTTATATATTTTTCATCAAATGTTTCTTCTGGCTTTTCGTTGTGAATGACAGTAAGTTTCTCATCGATTTTTGAAAAAATGATAGAGAGATCCGGTGGATTGTTACGAAGAAAGTTCTTTTGTTTACGAGAAGCTTTGTATACAAAACCGAATAAAAATTCTCTCCAAAGTCGTTCATCTTTGGAAGATAAAACGGGATTGATCTCATTTGTGAAATCATCGATAAAATCGTCAGCGATTGCTTCGGCAACATCGTTGATGGATGAAAAATTTCTATAAAAAGACACTCGTGCTACTTGAGCCTTTTTTACAATATCCGTAACAGTGATATCCATATAAGGTTTTTCTGAAAGCAGATCAATAAAAGCGCATTGCAATTCTTCTTTTACGGAATAGTTCTTTTTCTTTTGCATGTTACACATTTCCTTTAAATTTGTATCATTTTTTTTGATTTATTGACAAAATATTTTTTTTGAAATATACTGTGTCAATCGTGTTACAAAATGTTTCAAAACATGAACAAACCGTAACACGATGCGAGATTTTTGTCAAGAGAGAGGAGACGAAATGATTAAATTATTGAAACATTTAAAAGCAAAAGAATGGCTCTTTGCGTTATGTGGAGTTGGATTTATCATTGCGCAGGTATGGCTGGATCTGAAGATGCCAGATTATATGAATCTGATTACCCAGATAGCTCAGGGCGGAGTGAATGCAGAAACAGGACTCCCATATGAGATGGCTGATATCTGGCAGAATGGTGGATACATGCTTTTATGTGCTTTGGGAAGTATGGCATGTTCCATTATCACAAGTTTCTTTGTTGTGAATATTGCAGCGAATTTTTCTGCAAGAGTACGTGAAAAACTTTATATGAAGGTACAGAGTTTTTCATTATCTGAAATTAATAAATTTAGTACAGCATCATTGATTACACGTTCTACAAATGACGTTCAGCAAGTTCAGATGTTAATCACAATGGGAATGCAGATGATAATCAAAGCACCGATTACAGCAGTATGGGCAATCACAAAGATTGCAGGAAAGCAGTGGCAGTGGTCTGCAGCAGTTGGTGTGGCAGTACTTGTTATGTTGGCAGGAATCATGATCATTATGAGTCTTGTAGTGCCAAAATTTAAAAAGGTTCAGTTGTTGACAGATAAGCTGAATCAGATCACACGAGAAAATCTCGGTGGAATCCGTGTTGTTCGTGCATATAATGCAGAACATTTTCAGGAAGAAAAGTTTGAAACAGTCAATGATACATTTACAAGAACAAACCTTTTTACAGGAAGAGTGATGGCATTTATGAATCCACTGATGTCATTGGTAATGAATGGAATTTCTCTTGCAATTTATTGGATCGGTGCATATATTATAAATTCAGCAGAACTGATGGAGGTTCCAGGTTTATTTGGTGACATGGTTGTATTTATGTCATATGGTATGCAGATCATATCTTCCTTTATGATGCTTGCCATGATGTTTATGATCGCTCCACGAGCACTTGTTTCTGCAAATCGTATTAATGAAGTTCTCGATACAAAGGAATTGATCAAAGACGGAACAGGGGTTGGTGAAACAACCGAGAAAGGAACAGTAGAATTTAAAAATGTTTCCTTCCATTATCCAGATACAGATGAGAATGTAATTTCAAACATTTCATTTAAAGCTAAAAAAGGCCAGACAATTGCTTTTATTGGTGCAACTGGTTGTGGAAAGAGCTCTGTTATCAATTTGGTATCGCGTTTTTATGATGCAACAGAGGGTCAGGTTCTTGTGGACGGATACGATGTTCGAGAATATAAGAAAGAAGAACTCGCGAAAAAGATTGGATATGTATCTCAAAAGGCGGTACTTTTCAGTGGAGATATTCGTGAAAATATCGATTTTGGAGATAATAATGCGGATGATGCAACAATTGATAAAGCAATTGAGATTGCACAGAGTACAGAGTTTGTAGAAAAACAAAAAGGTGGAATTGGCGGAAGGGTTGCTCAGAATGGTGCGAACTTCTCTGGTGGACAGAAACAGAGACTTTCTATTGCACGAGCAGTGGCACGTCAGGCAGAGATTTATATTTTTGATGATACATTCTCAGCACTTGACTATAAGACAGATAGAGAACTTCGAGCTACATTGAAAGCTGAGATGAAAGATTCTACAAATCTGATCGTAGCTCAGAGAATTGGTACGATTATGGATGCAGATCAGATTCTTGTGATTGAACAGGGAAAAGTGGTCGGTCAGGGAACTCATAAAGAGTTACTTGCATCATGTCGTGCATATCAGGAGATTGCACACAGTCAGTTGAGTAAGGAGGAATTAGAGTATGAATAGACCAGGACCAGGCAGAGCGATGCCGGAAGGTGCAAAAGATATGAAAAAAGCACTGAGATCACTCGCTGAGTATTGTCGCAAATACTGGACGATCATAGTGATTGCTCTTTGCTGTGCGGCAGGAAGTGCTGCACTTTCTGTTATTGGACCGGATTATATTTCGGAACTGACATCTGTGATACAAAAAGGAATCAGTATGACAGGTGTGAATATTGATATGGATGAGATCGCACGAATCGCTTTTACTTTGATTGCAATTTATGCAGCAAGTATGGTATTGCATTATATACAGTCATTCATTATGAATTATGTTTCATGTAATGTGGGAAAAACGATGCGTACAGAGATTAGTGTGAAGATCAATCGAATTCCATTAAAGTATTTTGATACACATAATTATGGAGATACGCTTTCCCGTGTAACAAATGATGTGGATTCCATTACACAATCATTAAATATGAGTATTGGTTCTTTGGTATCTGCGGTAGCAACGATCATAGGTTGTCTGATCATGATGTTTGTTACAGAATGGAGAATGGCATTTACTGCAGTAGCTGCATCTTTACTTGGATTTGTCGGTATGGGATTGATCATGGGAAAATCTCAGAAGCACTTCAATGCGAGACAGCAAAGTCTTGCAGAAGTAAATGGTCATGTAGAAGAATATTATGCAGGACAGAATATTGTTCGTGCATATAATTCAGAAGAAAAAGGATTAGAAGCATTTCGTGCAAGTAATGAAAAACTTAGAGAACATACATTTAAGGCAGAGTTTTTAGGTGGCCTTATGATGCCACTTATGTCATTTGTTGGTAACTTTGGTTATGTAGCAGTTTGTGTTGTTGGTGCTGCGTTGGCATTTGATGGAACGATTGACTTTTCTGTAGTTGTAGCATTTATGATTTATATCCGTTTGTTTACATCTCCACTTGGACAGATTGGTCAGGGATTTTCAGGTATACAGTCAGCGGCAGCTGCAAGCGAACGTGTAACAGAATTCTTAAGTGAAGAAGAACTTTCAGACGAATCACATAAGACAAAAGTTCTGACAGATGTAAAAGGTGATGTTACATTTGATCATATTAAATTTGGTTATCAGCCAGAACGTACGATCATACATGATTTTTCTGCGGAGATTAAGGCTGGACAGAAAGTTGCAATTGTAGGACCAACAGGTGCAGGTAAGACAACACTTGTAAATCTGTTGATGCGTTTCTATGAACTGAATCAAGGTTCAATTACTTTGGATGGTGTTCCACTTTCAGAATTAACACGTGAAAATATCCATGATCTGTTTGGAATGGTGCTTCAGGACACATGGCTGTTTGAAGGCACGATACGTGATAATATTGTATATGGAAAAAAAGGAATTACAGATGAAAAACTAATGGAAATCTGTGAAAAATGTGGATTAAAACATTTTATTAGTATCTTACCACATGGATTGGATACGGTCTTGGATGATAATGTAACGATTTCAGCAGGTCAGAAGCAGTTACTTACAATTGCACGTGCGATGGTTGAAAATGCTCCGGTACTGATTCTTGATGAAGCTACATCATCTGTTGATACAAGAACTGAAATCCAGATTCAGAAAGCTATGGATCAATTAACAAAAGGACGTACAAATTTTGTGATTGCGCATCGTTTATCTACAATTAAAAATGCAGATCGAATCATATATATGAGAGATGGCGATATCAAAGAAACAGGTACACATGATGAGTTGATGGAAAAGAATGGATATTATGCTGAATTGTATAATAGCCAGTTTGTACAGGCATAAATTTGTGAGTTGGAAAGATATAGTTTTCATTGACATAAAGAGGTATTCTGATATATAGTTATAAATAGTTAAAACTAACTTGGGTGAGTTAATAAAATAGATTGTGCATAAGTACAATCTATTTTATTGAACAAAGGTTAGCAAATACTAACTGAAATCAGAGGTGAATTATGATCAAGATGAGACTTGTGAGATTATTGTCTCACGCAAAGAAATACATCGTGCAAAATGTTGTGTGGCAATGGATTGCACTTCTTGCACAGATTGTATCAATATTTTCAATCGCGAATTTGTTGGAACAAGTATTATTTGCTTCAGTAGGAAAAGAAACGATTTCAAAGACAGCAATGATTTTGATTATTGCTGTGTTGATTCGCTTTTTATGCGATCGAATGGCATCAAATGCTTCGTATAAAGCAAGTGTGGATGTAAAACGTGTACTAAGAAAAAAGATTTATGAAAAATTGCTTCGTCTTGGAGCATCTTATCGTGAGCAGGTTTCTACATCGGAAGTTGTGCAGATGTGTACGGAAGGTGTGGAACAATTGGAAGTTTATTTTGGAAAATATCTTTCTCAGTTGTTTTACAGTCTTCTGGCACCGATTACATTATTCATTGTTTTATCGCCGATTAATTTGAAGGCAAGTATTATATTGTTGGTCTGTGTTCCATTGATCCCAATGTCAATCGTAGCAGTACAAAAATTTGCAAAGAGACTTTTGAATAAGTATTGGAGTATTTATACAAGTCTTGGTGATAGCTTTTTGGAAAATCTGCAGGGATTGACAACACTTAAAATTTATCAGGCAGATGAAAAAAAGGCAGAAGAGATGGATGTAGAAGCACAGCGCTTCCGAACAATCACGATGAAGGTTTTAATAATGCAGTTAAATTCTACAAGTGTAATGGATATCATGGCTTATGGCGGTGCAGCAATCGGAATGATTGTAGCAGTCAGTGAATATATGAAAGGAAATATTGGATTTGCTGGAACGGTGTCAATCATTTTACTTGCATCAGAATTTTTTATCCCACTACGTTTATTGGGCTCATTCTTTCATATCGCAATGAATGGAATGGCTGCAAGTGATAAGATTTTTCATTTATTAGATCTTCCAGAATCAAAAGAAGGGGAAAAAGAACTTCAACAGGGAGCATTCGATATCGAATTAAAAGAGGTACATTTTTCTTACGACAGCGTGAGAGAAATATTAAAAGGAATCAATCTTTCAATTCCTGTTGGCAGTTTTATTTCACTGGTTGGTGAGTCTGGATGTGGAAAAAGTACGATTGCTGGACTTTTGTGTGGAAAAAACAAGAAATTTTCAGGAAAAATTTTGTTGAATGGGGAAAACATTTCCGAGATTAAAGAAGAGAGTTTGATGAAAAATGTGACGATCGTTCGTCATAATAGCTATTTGTTTAAGGGAACAGTTGAAGAAAATCTTCGAATGGCGAAGCCTGATGCAACAAGAGAAGAGATGGAAGATGTTTTAAATAAAGTAAATCTTCTTGCATTTTTAAATCAGCAGCAGGGACTTCAGACCAAACTTCTCGAAAAAGCAGGAAACTTTTCTGGTGGTCAGTGTCAGCGTTTGTCATTAGCAAGAGCACTTCTGCATGACACACCAATCTATATTTTCGATGAAGCAACGTCTAATATTGATGTTGAAAGTGAAGAGATGATCATGGATGTAATCAAGGAATTGGCAAAGAGCAAGACGGTTCTATTGATCTCACATCGTTTGGCAAATGTTGTGGATTCGGATTGTATTTACATGTTGGCTGACGGTGAAATTAAGGAATTTGGAACACATAAAAAATTGTTAGAACAAAATGGAAGATATAGGCAATTGTTTATGAGCCAGCAAGAACTAGAAACATTTTCAAAGGAGGCAGTATGAGTAAAAAAGAAATCCCAATGGAAATGAGAAAACGTCGAAGTGGATGGAGGATCATGGGACAATTGATCGTATTGATCAAGCCGTTGTTTCATATCATGTTAGCTGCAATCCTTCTTGGTACAGCCGGATATTTGTGTGCGATATTTCTTACGATACTTGCTGGGCAGGCTGTTCTGAAAGGAGTAGCATTTCATGCAGATGCGAGTGTGCTTCTGCAAAATAGTAATTTGCTTTCTGTTTCTATGACAATGTTGTTTGTACGTATGATCCTGATCGCAATCCTTCGTGGGGTGCTTCATTATGCAGAGCAATACTGTAACCATTTTATTGCATTTAAATTATTGGCGATTATTCGTCATAAAGTATTTGCGGCACTTCGAAAATTGTGCCCAGCTAAGTTAGAGGGTCGCGATAAAGGAAATCTGATTTCTATTATTACGACAGATATTGAATTATTGGAAGTATTTTATGCACATACGATCTCTCCGATTGCAATCGCTGTTTTGACATCTGCGATCATGATCGTATTTATTGGGAATTATCATATTTATGCTGGAATTTTTGCGTGTGCAGCATATCTTGTCGTAGGACTTGTGATTCCATTATGGAATGGAAAACGAGGTGGAGACAAGGGAATGGAGTTTCGTAATTCTTTTGGCGAACTCAATAGTTTTGTATTGGATTCGTTGAGAGGACTTGATGAGACTCTTCAATATGGACAAGGTCAGCAGAGAGAAGAACAGATGGATGATCGTTCAAAAGAATTAGGAAATATGCAAAAGACACTGAGTAGATTAGAAGGAAGTCAGCGTTCATTTACAAATATGGTCATCTTGTTATGTTCCTTTGGAATGTTGTTTTTGAACTTGTGGTTGTATCAAAATGGTGAGATCGGATTTGATGGAATGTTGATCGCTACAATTTCTATGATGGGTTCCTTTGGACCAGTTGTTGCATTATCGAGTCTCTCAAATAATCTGAATCAGACTTTGGCAAGTGGAGAACGAGTATTATCTATATTAGAAGAAAAACCACTGGTGGAAGAAATTGACGATGGAAAGCTGGAAGATTTCGATATAGAAAAATTTACTGGTGCAGAAGTGGAAGATATTACATTTGCATATGAAGATGAAGTAATCTTAAAAGATTATTCGATTCGATTTGAACCAGGAAAGATTGTCGGAATTCATGGTGTGAGTGGTTCAGGAAAATCTACATTATTAAAACTTCTGATGCGATTTTGGGATGTACAAAAGGGAAACATACAGATTAATGGAAAAGAGATAAAAGAAATCCAGACAAAAACCTTGCGTGATACAGAAAGTTATGTAACACAGGAAACACATTTGTTCCATGATTCGATTGCAAATAATATTGCGATCGGAAAACCTGGTGCATCAAAAGAAGAAATCATGGAGGCTGCAAAAAAGGCATCTATCCACAACTTTATCATGACTTTACCAAACGGATATGATACAGAAGTTGGAGAATTGGGAGATACACTTTCTGGTGGTGAAAAACAGCGAATCGGGATAGCAAGAGCGTTTTTGCACGATGCACCGTTGTTGCTTCTTGATGAACCGACAAGTAATCTGGATTCTTTGAATGAAGGAATCATTTTGAAATCATTGCAGGAATCTTGTGAGAATAAGACTGTGGTCCTTGTTTCACATAGAAAATCAACAATGAATCTGGCAGATATTGTTTATAAAATGGAACATGGCAGATTGTCATAGTATAAAATAATTATGAAAAAAGAGTCTGAGAATTGAGTTCTCAGACTTTTTATTATATACTGAAAAATACAAAATATTTTCGGATATTTATTGAAAAATGAATACAAAGGAGTAGTCAGATGCAGTTGATTAAAGGACTTACAGATCAAGAAGTGAAAGAATCACGGCAGCAGTATGGAAGTAATAAAATCCCAGATTCTGAGCCAACAACATTTTGGAAGGAATTTAAAGAAACATTTCAAGATCCTATGATCAAAATTTTGCTTGCGATCACAGTGTTGATGATCGTTATGTTTTTCTTGGGGTATGCAGAAATCTATGAACCTGTTGGAACATTGGTTGCTGTTTTGATCGTAGCATTTGTTTCTGCGAAGACAGGTGTGGCAAGTGATACAAAATATCGTAATTTGAAAGAAAATACGAAAAAAGACCAATGTAAAGTTTATAGAAATGGTCTTGTGACAGTGATCGATATAGATGATGTCGTAGTTGGAGACAAAGTTCTTTTGCAGTCAGGAGATAAAATCCCAGCAGATGGAATTTTGATCCAAGGATCTTTGCGTGTAGATAATTCTGCATTGAATGGAGAAGCGGAAGAATGTAAGAAGAATGCTGCATCCGAAGATACGAAATTCAAAAATGAGATCACAGGGGATGTGTTTGTGGATGGTTATTCGTTGTTCAGAGGTGCGGTTGTATTTGATGGCGAAGGAATTCTTGATGTACGAAAAACAGGACTGAAAACAATGATGGGCCGAATGGCAGAAGAAATGCAGGAAGAGGAACCGGATTCTCCATTAAAAGTGAAATTAGGAAAACTCGCCGGACAGATTTCAAAATTTGGCTATATTGGAGCCGTTGTTATCGCATTGCTTTATTTTGCTTATTTTATTATGCAGTCTGGCAGTGTATCAGCATACTTCGCACAGGAATTTCAAATCATTTTTACGGATGTGATCAATGCTATTACACTTGCGGTTGTGATTATTGTGTGTGCAGTGCCAGAAGGATTACCGCTGATGATCTCAATCGTATTGATGCAGAATACAAGTAAAATGTTAGACCATAATGTTCTTGTGAGAAAAGCAGAGGGGATTGAAACTGCTGGTTCGATCAATATTTTGTTCAGTGACAAGACAGGAACGATCACAAAAGGGCAATTGGAAGTTGTTGAATTCTTTACTGGCGATGGAAATACAGTGCCGATCAATGAATTAAACAATGAAAAGAAAGTAAAAAGCTTATTAAATCTTGCGATAGGAAAAAATACACAATCGATGTTTGACGCTTCTCATCGTGTGATCGGTGGAAATGCAACGGATCAAGCGTTGATGAAATTTATTGGCGAGGATACATTTAAACTTTTGGAAGGTGTATCAGATTATCATGTTTCTGTACAGCAGGGATTTAATTCTTCGAATAAATTTAGTCAGGCATATATAGAGAAACTCGGTAAAACAGTTTATAAAGGTGCACCAGAAAGATTGCTTGCAAAAGCACAGTATTATCTGGACGCGGATGGAAATAAAAGACTGATTGATCATGACATATTAAATAGAAAGATCGATGAACTTGCAGGAAAAGCCATGCGTGTACTTTCATTTGGATACTCTGAACAGTATCTTGTGGAAAATGTAATTAATGAAGATGTAGTTCTGATTGGATTGGTAGGAATCCGTGATGATGTACGCCCAGAAGCAAAAGATGCGATCAAAGAAGTACAGGATGCAGGAATCCAGGTTGTTATGATCACAGGAGATCGATTAGAAACTGCAGCTGCGATTGCAAAAGATGCTGGACTTTTAAAAACAGAAAAAGATATAGTGCTCTCTTCAGTAGAATTGAATGAGATGTCAGATGATGAAGTAAAAGCGATCATTTCTGATATTCGTGTGATTGCTCGTGCACTTCCAACAGATAAATCAAGAATGGTGCGACTTTGCCAGGAAATGAATCTGGTCGTAGGCATGACTGGAGATGGAGTAAATGATTCTCCAGCCTTGAAACGTGCGGATGTAGGATTTGCGATGGGAAGCGGTACAGAGGCTGCAAAAGAAGCGGGAGAAATTGTAATCTTAGATGATAATTTCAAATCGATTAAAGATGCAGTATGGTATGGAAGAACGATTTATCATAATATATTAAAGTTCTGCAAATTCCAGTTGGTGATAAATGTTGCGGCAGTTGTAGTAAGTGCGTTAGCTCCATTTTTTGGAATTGAAGAACCATTAAAGGTAACACATTTACTCTTTGTAAACCTTGTAATGGATGGACTTGGTGCGATCATGCTTGGTAATGAACCGGCTTTAGCACAATATATGCATGAAAAACCACGTAGAAGAGATGAAAGTATTGTAAGTAAAAAGATGATGATACAGATTGTGATCATGGGGATTTGGCTTACGATCATCAGTTTTGTATATCTAAAGCATCCATTTTTCTGCTCTTTGTTTGAGAAAGAAGAACAGCATTTGACGGGTTACTTTGTGTTGTTTATTGCTAGTGCAATGTTCAATGGATTTAATGTACGTGATGAAAAGTATGGTATTTTCAAAGGCTTGAATGAAAATAAAGATTTCTTGAAAATCTTTTTTGCGATTCTTTTCGTACAGGCTTTAATCGTAAATGCAGCTCTTATTGATATACCGTTGTTTCAGTGGATTGGAAATATGTTTAGTTGCGTTCCATTTGGTATAAATGGCTGGGGTGTGATCCTGCTTGTGGCGTTGACAATGATACCTATAGATTTGTTACGTAAAAGTCTTATGAAAAAAGAGAGTAAAAAGAGTTCAGCATTACAGGCGGAAAATAATAAATTTTGAAAATGAAAGGTATGTAATGGATAAAAAAAGAAAAACAAACATAATCATGATCGCAGCGATTGCTATTTGTTACATTATATATAGTATATTTTGGATGCGTGCGGCTATGATTCAAATGGATGTAGATAATTCTGCATTAATAGATGGAATAACACAGCTTGCCAAAGAAGGCACAATAAGAAATGCAAGTGAATTACTTACATATATTCTGTTCTTGATTTTCTGCTGGAGTTCATGGGAGGAAACAAACTTAAAAAAATATCGTGTGTATTTCATAAAAACAGGAAGTGTCATTTTTGGTATTTTAGTACTGGGGCTTATTTTTTCTGGTGTTCAGTATTTACTATTTGGTGTATTTTCTAACAACTATATGATACCAGCCGTAATCTTGGCAGGAATTACACTTGCTGTGCTTATGCTTGTATCGGGAAAGCAAGCGAAAAAAGATATTGGAAAAAAGTAGAGTGAAAATATAGCAGCTTTAGCGGCTTCGTTTAGAAGTCGCTAAAGCTTTTTCCTTTATAAAATAGGTCTGAAGCTATACAGAAATTAGTATAGACCGAAAGATGATCAGCTAAAGCTTCTTTACCTGTGTCAGTGGAAGATCTTACCTGTGTCGGTAGAAGAGCAACCTATTACTTTTCTACCACAAAATGCTGATCAATGTTTTTGAAAAGGAAACAATGTAGAAGCAGCATTTTGTGGTAAATATACGATATAACTAACGTTTAATAAATAAGAAAATATCACAAATCCAACACTTTCAGAATTGCCCCACGAAGGTTAAAATAAGTATAAATTGTCTGAATTGTGCGAAATAAATAAAAAACTAAAAAAACGTTGACAATTAGTTCTGGTCATGATAGTATATCACTTGTCGCTGATGCAGCGGACAACACTTCCGACCGGAGAGGTTGAAGAAAGTGGAGTTCAGAAAGAAGCGATAAAAAATAAATTAAAAAAGTTCTTGACAAAACGAACTGCTTATGATAATATGAATGAGCTGTCGCAAAAAAGAACGACAACAAAGAACTTTGATAACTGAACAATAG
>CAZAEC010000021.1:0-49713 GCA_964484055.1 uncultured Clostridium sp. | reverse complement strand
GCGCATAAAAATACCCTCCTTACTGGATGTCCAGTAAAGAGGGTACATATCAGATCAACATTCTCCATTTTTTTTACCAGTTAAATGCATTATTTGGATCCATTCGCTGGATTCGTCGGATCTCATTCCGTTTTTCTGCTTTTTCCCATTCGTATTTTTCTTCTTCTGTTTCTAATAAAAGACGTGGAACACGAGTTGGTTTATCATTCTCATCTAAAGCTACAAAAGTAAGATAAGCTCGATTGATCAAACTTCTGTTTCCGTGTATATTTTCTACAAATGTTTCGACTTTTATTTCCATGGAAGTATTACCCACATGAGTGATCTTGCCAATTAAGATCACATTATCTGAAGGATAAGCTCCTTTGATAAAATGTAGATTATCGATTGATACAGTTGTTGCATTCAGATGACAGTGTCGTTTAGCAACAAGTCCAGCAGTTTCATCGATCCATTGCAATAACATACCGCCGAAAAGGCGACCAGCACTGTTAAGGTAAGTTGGTCTTACTAGATGTATTGTTTCAACTTTTGAGTCAGAAACTTTACGTGTTATTTCGGTCATAATTGAATCCTCATTTCTACTTGATTATGCGTTGGCTCTTGATCACACCAGAATGATATGCAGAAATTAAGTCTTTTAGTTCTTGTATTTCTTGTTTCATACGTTTTCCGGCATCCGTATCCCCAACCATTTTTCGGTGGTCAAATTCTTCGATGACAGTACGGCGGGAATAAATATCACGTTCATCGTGGATCGCTGCTTCAATCGATTCGAATGGATCATGTGAAACTAAAGTCATACGGTGTGAACTGCTTGTTAGTGTATAGCCAGCAATACCAGTCTTTTTGCGATATATTTCAGAAAAACCACCGTCAATGATCAGAACTCTTCCGCCACCTTTGATCGGGCTTTCACCGGAAGTGAGCTGTACAGGCATATGTCCATTGATAATATAGGAAGCATTGTTATCAATGCCAAATTCTTTTAAGATCTTAATAGCAGTTTCTTCCTGTTCAATGAGTTTATAATATGGATTTTTATGTTCTGCATGTGTTGGCTTGCTGTTAATGTAATACCGTTCGAATGTTGTTTTTCGTTCTCTGCCAAAAAGAGGAGAACAAGGTCCGTTCCACAGATACCACATGAGGTCTCGTCCCATTTTCTTAAGGTTTGGATCTGGACTGATAAATCCAAGGCGTACATATTGGTCGAGAATATCAAATAAATCTTTTCCACTGTATGATTCTCCAGAGATCATGAGTGATTTAAAAGATCCATCTTCATTCATTGGCATACAGCCGTGATAAAGGAGATTTCCATTATAAATTTTATATAAACTACCTTGTTTCAGAAGAAAATCGGCATGTTTCTGCAGTTTGTCGCTGTGTAAAAATGCATGTACCAGTTTGTCCATTACATCTTGTTCTTCACGAGAAAGAGCATATGGATCTTTTGGATTAACAGTTGGAAACATAGTATCGTTCATAGGGTATGTTTTTCCGTTAATCTTAATCGTGTAATTTTGATAGTCAATTTTGTCGAGCAGAAGTCGGTCATCCATTTCGAATTCGGGATGTTCTTTGATGAGCTGTCCTTCTAATTTAAACTGGATGATCGCGATCGCTTTGTGCATTTTCGCTTCGTAAAGTTCACTGGAATATCGAAAACCACTGCTTGTGTGCACTGTATAACATGTGCCTAATAAGTCAAGTGGATATGTCTGTATTGCAAATGTTGCAAGAGGCAGCAGGTTGATCCCATAAGCATCTTCGACAACACTGAGCTGATTGTGTCGGATCGCAAGACGGATCACGGTTGCGATACAAGCTGCATTACCTGCCGCAGCACCCATCCAAAGCATATCATGGTTTCCCCATTGAACATCCAGAGAGTGATATTTCATCAGACGATCCATGATAAGATCTGGGGAAGGTCCGCGGTCATAAATATCCCCGATAATGTGAAGATGATCTACAGTCAAACGCTGGATCAATTTTGACATATGGATAATGAAATGATCTGTACGTTCTAACTCAAGGATTGTAGCAACGATTGCGTTGTAATAATCTTCTTTTTCTTCAAAGGTTTCTTTTTCTGAAATAAGTTCTTCTATTATATAAGCATATTCTTCTGGCAGTGCTTTACGTACTTTAGAACGGGTGTATTTTGAAGCAACGGTCTTACAAATGCGGATCAGCTGCAAAAGTGTGGTGTGATACCATTCAGGAGTATCTGTTCCGGCTTCTTTCAGTTCGTTCAATTTTTCATCAGGATAGTAAATTAAAGTTGCAAGCGCTTTTTTATCATCAATGCTGAGGGTGTCTCCAAAGACCTCTTCAATCTTTTTACGGATCACACCAGAACCATTTTTCAAAACATGTGAAAAAGCACCAAATTCTCCGTGAAGATCTGACATGAAATGCTCCGTACCTTTCGGAAGATTCAAGATGGCACGTAAGTTGATGATCTGCGTTGCTGCTTTACTGATCGTCGGATAAAGTTCAGAGAGATAATTTAAATATTTAAGTTCTTGTGTCGACATGATATTCCTCCTTTGAGTAATTATAACATGAATCGTTTTCTCATCCAAGGGCAACATCCAGGATCATCATGATTAGAAAACCAACAATAAAACCTAAGGTTCCTGATTTGTCATCGTTTTCTATATGAGCTTCTGGGATAAGTTCTTCGACAACAACATAGATCATAGTACCGGCAGCAAATGCAAGAAGCCCCGCCATTGTTGACTTTGCAAAACTTGCAAATGATGCAGCAAGGACACCAAAAACAGGTTCTACGATCGCTGTCATACTTCCAATGAAAAATGCAGTATGCTTTGAAGTGCCATCTTTTACAAGAGGAAGTGCAACAGCAGTTCCTTCCGGAAAGTTTTGTATCGCAATTCCAAGGGCAAGTGCACAGGCACCAATGAATAGGGAAGAATCGTCAGGTTTTTGAGCAGCGAGTGCAAAGGCCAGACCAACAGACATTCCCTCTGGGATATTGTGCATGGTGATCGCAGCAGTGAGCATGAGAGTTCCTTTTTGAAGAAAGGTTTTCTGTTTTTTGAGATACCATTTTTTGATAAATGCATCAGAGATCAAAAGTGTGATCACGCCGACGAGAAAGCCAAGACTTATAACAAGCCAGCTGATCTGTTCATTTTCTTCTGCAAATTCAATTCCGGGAAGTAAAAGTGACCAAATAGAAGCGGCAATCATGACACCACCTGCAAATCCGAGAAAGCCACATTGGAGTCGGTTGCTGATCTCATTTCTTACAAGAAAGATCGTAGAAGCACCTAGGACTGTAAGTGCAAAAGTAAAGAGTGTGCCAAGGAAGGCATAAAATATTCCATTCATTGTAGATATCACCTCGAGATACTATATGGAGAATTTAAAAAAATGTGAATGCGTAAGAGCAAGCAGATAAATAGATAATTTTGCACAAAATTTAGTGCAAAAATTGAGAGATGAGCTGGAAATAAAAAGTTGTAATTATAAAAGAAATATGTATAATTAAAAGATGTGACTATATAAGAGAAAGTATAAAAAACAAAGGGGGAAAGATCATGCAAGCAGTTTTTGACATGATTAACGCGATTTGCGGAAAGATCCAGGTCGTTTCAGATCTTTTTTGGGATTTTCCGACAAATTTTGATTGGTACAGTAATATTCCAATCTTAGGTAACTTTTCTCTGGCGATCATATTGTTGATCGGTTCAGGGATATATTTCACGATCCGTTTGAATTTCATTCAGGTACGCCGTTTTGGATATGGACTTAAAATTTTGAGAGATAGTGAAAAGGATCAGAAAACAGGTATTTCACCGTTAGCAGCGTTCTTTTTATCTACTGCAATGCGAGTAGGACCGGGTAATATCCTTGGTGTTACGGGTGCGATCTCAGTTGGTGGACCGGGAGCACTTCTTTGGATGTGGATCTCCGCATTTTTCGGTATGGCAACAGCGTATACAGAGTCTACATTGGCGCAGATCTTTAAAGAGCGTAAAGATGATGAATATGTTGGTGGACTTGCATTCTACGGACGTAAACTTCTTGGTGGAGCAGCAGGTGTTGGAGTTTTTCTTTCTGTGATCTACATTGTGTATGCACTGCTTTGTTTCCCAGCGCAGGGATTCAATACAGTATCCTCTGTAGGAATGATTGCTGAGATCGTTACAGGATCAACGATTGCATCAAACTCACCACTTTATTGGATCACATTTGTTGTATTTATTGTGTTCCTTGTTTTGGTAGCATTTGGTGGGATCAAACGTGTTACAAAGGTAACAGATAAAACAGTTCCAGTCATGGCTGTTATTTATGTACTTACAGTATTAACACTTGTAGTTGTAAACTATGACCGTATTCCATGGTTCTTCTATTCTGTATTTACACAGGCATTCAAACCAGAAGCAGTATTTGGTGGTGCATTTGGTACAGCACTTGTACAGGGTGTAAAACGTGGTCTTATGAGTAATGAAGCAGGTCAGGGTACGATCACAATGGCTGCTGCAGCATCCAATGCAAAACATCCTTCAAATCAGGGATGTGTACAGGCCATCGGAGTATTCCTTGATACAATGGTAATCTGTACATTGACAGCTTTCGTAGTAATCATGGGTCGTGTATGGCTGACAGATCAGTCTGCTGCATGGTTTGAAATGGATAAATTACCGAAATTCGTAGCTTCTGTTGCAGAACTTACACCAGGAACAGCATTTAATTCAGCAGTGTCATTGCTCGTTTCTCTGTGTTTCGGTCTGTTTGCATTTACATGTGTACTTGGATTTATGTCCTTCACAGAAATGTGTGCAAACCGTATTTCTACAAAGAAGAGCTTTATCAATGCTATCAGAGTGCTTTGCTTAGTAGTAGTTTCTTTTGGTGTCCTTACGCAGATTGCAGGTATGGATCTTGGTGCACTTTGGAATCTGTCTGACTTCGCAAATATCTTGATCGCTTATTGCAATATTCCATTACTTTACATAGGATTCAAATATGTAAAACGTGCGACAGATCATTTGGATAAAAATGATGGTACACCATTTACAAGTGAAGTAGCAGGAATTGAAGTTCCACTTTGGGATGAGAGAGCAAACGAAAATAAATAAGAATTGAAAGGAGGGCTGCATCGATAGGTGTGGTCTTTCTTTTTGTTGAAAAGGTATAAAGATGACAAAGAATTTAAAAAACAATTTTTTATTGGTCTTGACGGCATTGATCTGGGGCTGTGCATTTGTTGCACAGAGTGTAGGGGTTGAATATGTAGGACCGTTTACAATGAATTCTGTGAGAACGCTCCTTGGAGGTGTGACATTGCTTCCTGTGATCTTTGTTCTTGATAGGATTAAAAAGAAAGAGGGAAAAGAAGAAATAATCCGAGAGGAAGATCGAAAAAAAGAGAGAAAAACATTACTTCTTGGTGGTGTTTGTTGTGGATGTTTGTTAGCAGTTGCAAGTTCTGTGCAGCAGATTGGGATTATGTATACAACAGCAGGAAAGGCTGGTTTTATTACAGCATTGTATATTTTGATCGTGCCAATCTTAGGGCTGGTGATCGGTAAAAAAGTAGGAATCAAAGTCTGGATCGGTGTTGTGTTAGCTGCTTTTGGAATGTACTGTCTTTGTATTACAGATGGATTTTCTATAGGAATGGGGGATGTCCTGGTATTGGTCTGTGCAGTTGTATTTTCATTCCATATTTTAGCGATCGATTATTTTGCACCGAAAGTGGACGGTGTGAAAATGTCTTGTATTCAGTTTTGGGTTTGTGGGATACTTTGTGCGATTCCGATGTTTCTGACAGAAGATCCACAGATCAGTCAGATCTTAGCAGCATGGATGCCAATTGCATATGCAGGCGTATTATCATGTGGTGTGGCTTATACACTTCAGATCGTAGCGCAGAAAAATGTAGAACCGACAGTCGCATCTCTGTTGTTGAGTTTGGAATCTGTCTTTGCAGTGTTAGCAGGTGGGATCATTTTGCATGAAAGTCTTTCGGCAAAAGAAGCAGTGGGATGTGTATTCGTATTTGCAGCGATCATATTGGCACAGTTGCCGGAGAAGATAAAAAAATAAAATATTAGAAAAGGCTGGAAAATAATCTTCCAGCCTTTTATTGTATCATATATAAAGTTAGGATGGATCGTCAGGACTTAAAAGATCATATAATTCTTCATAAGTAAGATCCTTGACATGATAGTGTGTACGATGGTGATGATGATTTTTTTTCTTCATATGAAATTGACACTCTTCGCCACCTTTATGCTGTCGGGAGTAGCTTGGAATTTTTTCGCGAGCTGCTTCTTTGTCTGCTAAAAAACTATCGAGAGTATCTGGAAATACAGAGCGTGGTGCACAAAAGATCTCAATTTTATCAGAGAAAAAGATTCCATAATACAGAAAATCAAAGCAATCTGGTTTTACCTGTTGGATGTTACAGTCGTAATCGGAAGAAGGACTTTCCGCTTCTTCTGAGCTATAGACCATAGCACCACAATTCGAGCAGATCTGGATTGCATTGGTTTCTGTAAGTGGTACATTTTTTTTGTAAGCACGTGAAAATTTTACTTCAATTCGATGATTGTCTGCATCTTTTAAGTCGTAAGAATTGTCGAGAGCAGGCAACAGGTGCAGATCCTTTTGGATCATCAATTGAGCCAGTTCTCCAAAGTTTGTTCGCAGGGCAAAGATTCCCTGTCGAAATTGTTCGATCTCTTTTTTCATTTCGGCCTCCTATGTAAAAGTAAAACTTGATCGGAAATATCAAAAGAATAATAAAAGTATAAAGGAAAAAGTGACAGAAATAAATAGAATCGCTCATTTTTGGAGAATCTTCTTTAGAAAAGAGAAATCTGATTGATGAAATGTGATGGAGATATTATAATGTATCTGTGAGTTAAATTTGATAAGATCACGGGGGATTATACAAATGAATAAGACGTGGCTAAGCCGCAGAAAGAGGATTTTTGAAATTTTGGAAGTTGGATCGGATGACGATTATGTCAGTCGTATTTATGATTTTATTAATGCATTTGCAATCGTGATCAATCTGACTTCTAGTATTATGTATACGTTTGATCGATTCGAGATGCGATATGGTCCGACTTTATTGATGATCGAGAAGATCACAGTTGGATTTTTCTGTGTAGAATATATATTACGTCTATGGACTGCAAGATTTCTTTATCCAGAATATTCAGAATTTCGTGCGATCAAAAAATATATATTTTCATTTACAGGAATCGTAGATATGTTGTCTTTCCTTCCATATTATCTGCCAATCTTTTTCCCGTCGGGAACAGTTGCATTCCGAATGGTAAGGATCGTGCGTATTTTCCGTTTGTTTAGGATCAATGCGTATTATGATTCGCTGAGTGTTATCACGGATGTTATTTATGGAAAAAGACAGCAGTTGATCTCGTCGGTATCGATCATCTTGATCTTAATGGTTGGTTCGAGTTTGTGTATGTACAGTTTGGAACATGAGGCACAGCCGGATGTATTTAAAGATGCATTTTCGGGAATCTGGTGGTCTGCATCAACACTGTTGACGGTTGGATATGGAGATATTTATCCGGTTACAATGCTAGGAAAAGTTTTTGGTATTTTTATTACTTTTCTCGGAGTTGGTATGGTTGCGATCCCGACAGGTATCATTTCAGCTGGATTTGTTGATCAGTATTCGAGTATCAAACGAAGAAGTGAATATGGATACGAAGAAGATATGCAGTTTATCAAGATTCAGATAAAGGAACGTGATCGATGGAATGGAAAGAGTATTTCACAGCTTCATCTGCCAACTGGTGTTATCGTTGCGATGATCAAGCGAAATAACGAGATGATCATTCCGCGTGGAAATACAGTTCTTCAAAAAGGAGATGGAGTGATCCTTGGTGCAGAACCATTTTTGGAACAGGAACATGAGCATATTTCATTGAAAGAAGTTGTGATTAAAAAACATAACCCATGGAATGGACAGAAGATCCGAGATCTTGACATTTCCAGACAGGCGGTCATTGTATTGATCAAACGAAATGGACGGGCAAAGATCCCACACGGAGATCTAGTGCTTATGGAGGGAGATAATGTCTTTTTATATACACATCGTCGTTTGTCAAATGCAAGTGAGATTGAGATAGGATAAATAAAGTCAAAAATAGGAGGTATCGTTTGATACCTCCTATTTTTGTGTGAAAAGAGAAGAGAATGGCAGTTGAGGATATAACTTATAGAAAGTACGTTTTGGAATGTTTTCAAAACGTACTTTTTTGTTCGGAGCGAAAATGAATATCTGAGAATTGAAAATGAGCACATAAAACAGAAAGGATTCGGTATGGTAGACAAGGAGAGAATAGAGTATTTTGGAATGGAAGAATAATGGTAAAAAAGAAAAAACAGTATGTAGAGGAACAGATTTTTAGGATATATCCTGATTATCCAATTTTAGTAAATGATAAGATTGAATGGACGGAAACAGAGAAGCCTTTGCATTTTCATTATTATCTGGAGATTGGATATTGCATGGAAGGTAGTGGAGTGATCCGAAGTGAAAATCGTGCGTTGAAGGTAAAACAGCGGAGTATTACGATCGCAGCACCGAATATGCTTCATACAACACGTTCGGATGTAGGTATATATACAAAATGTGCAGGCTTTTTTATAGATTTTGAAGATCTGGTGAAATTATTTCCGACAGGAGGAACAAAGACAAAACTGCAAATGGTGCAGGAGTCTTTTCGGGAAGTTCTGAGTCTTGATGGAAATGAATATCCGGATATTATGTGGTGTGTTGAAGAAATTATACGTTTGAATAATGAGAAAAAACAGAATTATAAAATGCAGACGATAGGAATTTTATTTGCATTATTATTTAAGCTATGTGATGTATTTGCTGGTGAAAAGACAGAAGGGGAAAAAGCGGAGAATCTTCCGATCATGCCAGCGATCGAGTATATATTTGCACACTATATGGAACCGATAAAGGTTGCACAGTTGGCCGGTGTGTGTCATTTCAGTGAAAGTTATTTTAGAAAAGTCTTTTTAGAAATGAAAGGCATGGGACCGATGGACTATGTGAATAGTATTCGTATAAGAGAGGCTTGCAGAAAACTGCTGAATTCAACCGATACGGTTCGTGTGATTGGAGAAAAATGCGGTTATCCGTCAGTTACTACGTTTGAAAGAAATTTTAAACAGAGAACAGGAATGTTACCATCACAGTGGAGAGAAAGTCAAAAAAATATACGAAAAAAAGATAGGAAAATATTCGAAATAAAGCGAATTTACTATGATGAAGAATAGAATATTTATACAATTAGGTAAAAAATAACTGAAAATGATTATTTTCTAAGTGTTATTGTGCACAAAATAACTAAAATGCAAGGTATCCTATTTGTATGGGTGAAATGCCGAGGTATATAAGCCCCGGCATTTATTATGCCAAAAAAGAGGAGGACGAAGAAATGAAAAAAAGAATCATGTCATTTCTGTTATGTGCTGTTATGATCCTGACAATGGTTTTACAGCCAATGGCAGTTCAAGCAGCAGAAGCGACAGCAAACGGTTCAAAGGTTATCACACCTGCAGGATATGATGAAAATCATGCATATCCAGTTATTTATGTAATGCCAGAAGATGGTCGTTCAGAGCATGATAGTGGTATGACAGGAAAATTACAGGCAGCAATGGAAAATGGAACATGTACATCCATGATCATCGTTGAGACAGTGTTCAAAACAGATGATCTGCATGCTGAGATGGCTGAGATTGTAAGCGAAGTTGATGCAAATTACAATACGATCGCCGATGCAGAGCACAGAGCTGTTGTAGGTACAGAAGTAGGTGGTTATCTTGCTTATATCCTTGGCCTGACAAAAGTTGCAGAAGTTGTAGAAGAACCAGAACAGCCAGAGGAGAAAGAACCAGCAGAAGAAGCGAAAGAAAAAGCACCTGTAGAGGAAAAAGAGGGAGAAACACCTGCAGAGGAAATGAAGGGTGAAGAGACTCCAGCAGAAGAAGTAAATGGAGAAGGAACACCTGCAGAAGATGGTGCAGTAGCAACAATAGCAGAAGAAGTTGATCCTGCAGAACCAGCAAATGTAGAAGGTGGAACAACGGAAGTTCCAGAAGAATCTAAAGAAGAAACTGCAGCATATACAACTCTTGAAGCACCAGAACTGTTTAAATATGTTGTTAGTACAAATGGTGATTTCGTAAGTAGTGAAAATCCATGGTATTCATCTTATGGATCAGTATATGATTATCTGCAGCAGATGGGAAGTAAAGCACTCGGAAAATTCTATACATATATGGATGCAGCTGTAAATGATACATATACAGATATGGAAGGTTCTACAAATGATATTGGTAAGATGATGATCGGATTTGGATTGACACCAGAAGTAAATGAATTTACAGTTCGTTCAGGAGCTGTAGATGTAGTATTTGCTGAGTCTATCGCACGTATTGCAGATCGTCTTACAGAAAGCATTTTAGGAAATGTAGCAAGTGGTTCTGTGACACTTACAAAACCAGCACTTGCAGCAGATGTAGAAAATGCAGAAGCAACATATAAAGTAAAAACAAATTATGGTAGTTTATCAGCAACAGAAGAAGAATTGACAGTGATTCTTTCTGTGATCGATCCAAATACTTCTGAAGTCTTAACATCTGTAGAAGAAGTGAAGACTGTTGCAACAGGTGAAACAATCACAGGTACTATGGAGCTGGAAAACCTTGTAAATGGTTCTTCTTCAACAGTACAGTTATCAGTAAAAGTACTTGGAGCAGAAGTTGTTCTTGCAACTACAACACTTGCACGTATCCAGGATACAGTAGTAGATGGTGATTATCAGTATATCGATCTGATGGGTGACTGGTATTTCCATTTTACAGGAAACAAAGCTGGGCTTGATGTTTCATCACTTCTTAGTACAGAAGAGTATAAAGATTGGTCTGTTGTTCAGCCTGCACTTGCATGGTGGACAAAAGGATTTGGTGATGTAACAAGTAGCTTTGGTGGTTCATTCTTTGATTATGGTATTATCGGTGATGGTTATTATGTAAGAACATTTGACCTTCCTGAGAACTTTGATGCACAGGATCTAATCTTATCTATTGGTTACCTCGATGACCGTGGAGAGACATTTATCAATGGTCAACTTGTTGGTGCAACAGGTATGGAAGATGGTGTTGGAACAGGAGAATCTGCTTGGGCAATTTATAGCACATATGAGATTGATCCAGAAGTTCTGAATCTTGGCGGTACAAATACAATCGTTGTTCGTTGCCAGAATGATGGTATGGGTGGCGGCGGCTGGTACGGTGGTCCAGTTGCACTGTATAGCAAGACTGCATTTGAAAGTGATGATAGTACATCCTCATTATTTAAAGAAGAATCTTTCGAATCCAAATATGCAGCATCTGCACAGGGATTAGAAGGAACAGTAGATAACAAATATTTAGTTTATCTTCCAGATGGATATTATGAATCAGAAAAATATTATCCAACAGTTTATTTGATGCATCAGTTTAATAGTGATCATACATCTTATATTATTGATGGAGTGGATGATCTGATCGATGAAGCGATCAAACAGGCATTGCTTGATGAGATGATCGTAGTTGTTCCAAACAGTGCAGAAAGCAGTTGGTGGAGAGGTGACTGGATGAAGATGGTCACAAAAGAATTACTTCCACTGATCGATTCTAAGTATAGAACAATTGATGACGCAAGATATCGTTTTACAGCTGGATGTTCTATGGGTGGACAGGGAGCATTTGGTGTAGCTCTTACAAATCCAGATCTCTTCTCTGGAGCAATCAGTTTCTTTGGTGCATTTAGTATGGGCGGTGCAGCAAGTCCAAATACGATCGCAGCAGAGGAATCCGCAGAATACTTAGATTATTTCTCAATGTACTTTATTTGCGGAAATCAGGATGTTTATAAATTTGGTCGCCCAGCGATTGAATTGCATCAGCAGTTGTTAGAAATGAACGTTGGACATGAATTCTTTATTGATAATGGAGAACATGATAGCAAATTCTATCTTCCACATTTGATCGAAGCATTCGTATACACAAGAAATAATATGTACAAATCAGATGATGCAGTAGAATCTCTTCTTACAGGCACAACATCAGTATCTGATAAAGGTATTCTCAAAGCAGAATTTGAAGCACTGGCAGGTATTGAAGATTATTATAATCTGATTCCAGATTCTTCTTATACAGAAGATGCAACACCTGATCTGTCAATCCCATTGACAATTGAAATTGTACAGAACGGAAAAGTTGTATATTCTGTAACAGAACGTGATCATGCGATCAACAATGGAGATACAACAGAAACATTTAAATATGATATTTCTAAATGTGTTGATTTAGATGCAGAATATACAATTACTTACAAAGCAGCTATTTTTGACAGAGTAGTAGAACTTGGTAAGTATGTTATGAATGAAACTACAGATGGTGGTAACAATACAAATAAACCGTCCGATACAAACAAACCATCTGATACAACAAAGCCATCCAATACAACAAAACCATCCAATACAACAAAACCTGTTAAAACTGGTGATAGCACACCAATCGTGCTTTATACAGCATTAGTAGCAATGGCAGTTGTAGTAATGGCAGTAACAGTAATCAGAAAGAAAAGATCATAAGCCTTCTTTTTTATAGTTTACTTGTCAGAAGTGGGGACTCGAAAGAGTCCCCGCTTTTGATATTACGATTTATTGGAAAATAGCTGTTGCTGGCAGGTCCTATTTGGGAAATCTTTTCATTCGAGATCAGACATTGTATAATAAAAGCAGTGATAAAAATACAAAGAAGCAGGAGCGATGGAGGACATTTATGAAAAAACGAAAAGTTGATAGAATGACCGTATTTCTGACTATAATACTAATTCTATTATTTGTTGTATCTCTTGTGATGCCGGGTGAAAAAATGGAAGATCTATCGTCGGATTTCAGCTATGAAGTGATCTTGCCGAAAGGATATGAGGAAAGTGAACAAAAGTATCCGGTCATTTATGTAATGCCACAGGATGGATATGCGAAAGACGACAGTGGTCTTGCAGAACTTTTGCAGGAGCATTTCGTAGAGAATGGCGAGATGATCCTTGTGAAAGTATCATTTGGAAAGAACGCAGAAATTTGTGAATCAATGAGTGTGTTGGTGGATGAGGTGGATGCAGCGTACCGCACGATGAAAGGAAATGTGTATCGAGCATTAGTCGGAACAGGGGTTGGAGGTTATCTTTCTTATGTAGTAGGATTGAATAAGACGACAATCTTTTCTGTAATTGGAAGTGTGCGGGGAGATTTTGTGAGCGACGAGAATCCATGGTATGGTTTGTACGGTGATGTTTATGAAAAAATCCAGAAAAAGGGTGCATCGGATATGGAGAAAATATATACATATATGGATGCACCGGTCGAAGATACATGGACAGATATGGAAGGTTCGACAGATGATCTTGGAGCTCTTTTTATTGATTTTGCGACATCAAGTGAGTCTCATGAATTTACTGTGCGACCAGGAGCGTTTACAAAAGAATTTTTAGAAGAGTCAGCAATACGTTTAGTGAACCGATTTACAAGGAAAATGCTTCCGAAGGTAGAGGTGGAAGAAGACATTACACAAGAAAGCAGTATAGGTGAACAGATTGATCCATCCTATCCGCAGATCGATCTGACCGGAGAGTGGTATTTTCAATATGTTGGAAAATACAGAACGTATGATATTGAAGAACTGACAAAAGAAGAATATAGTACATGGTCTGTGGTAGAACTAGGACATGGAAATTGGAAAAAAGGCTACGGAAATATCAACGATGATACTGTGAAAACATCTTATGGGGCAGATTATTTTGATTATTTTATTGTCGGAAGCGGATATTATGTGAAAAATTTTGAAGTGCCTGCAGATTTTCAGAAAGAAGAACTTTATCTCGCGATTGGGTATGTAGATGATCGTTGTGAGGTATTCCTAAATGGTCAACGGATTGGTGCCACTGGTATGGATGAGAATGGAAGGTCTACCCAAGAAACCACTTGGGCTGAATATAGTGAATTTTTAGTTGATACTAAACTGTTAAATTATGGTGGTGAGAATACGGTTGTTGTTCGTGCATGGAATGATGAACCGTATGGAGCGGGTGGATGGTATAGTGGTCCGATCGGTCTGTATAGTAAAATGATCGGTGAAGAGCAGGGAGCGTTTTCAGAGAAAGTTAGATTTTTTGAAGATACCTTTGAATCTTCTTATGCTGCAACAGCATTGGGAGAAACTGGAACGATCGATAATGAATATTTGATTTATCTACCAGAGGGATATTATGAATCAGAACGATATTATCCAACCGTGTATCTGTTGCACCAGTTCAATAGTAAACACACTTCTTATAAGGTAGATAAAGTGGATCAATTACTGGATGAGGGGATCGCATCGGGTGCATTTGACGAAATGATCGTTGTAATCCCAAACAGTGATGAAAATAGTTGGTGGACGGGAAATTGGGAGAAGATGATAACAGAAGAATTGATCCCGGAGATTGATAGAAAATACCGTACGATCCGAGATGCAAGATATCGTTTGACAGCGGGATGTTCGATGGGTGGACAGGGCGCTTATGCGGTTGCATTACATAATCCAGATTATTTTACAGGAGCGGTGAGTTTTTTTGGTGCATTTAGTTACGGAGAGGAAAATAGTCCAAATGTGATCGCAGCGAAGGAATCAGCGGAATATTTGAATTATTTTCATTTGTATTTTATTTGTGGTAATCAAGATTCTTATGGATTTGGTGTTCCTACGATCGAGCTTCATCAGATGCTTCTCGAGAAAGGTGTTAAACATCGTTTCTTTATCGAAAATGGTGGACATGACAGTGCATTTTATGTGCCATATTTTCAGGATGCGTTTGGTTATATAAGAAATGAAATGTATCAGTCAGAGGATGCAATAGAAGATTTTGTACAGATTGAGTTTTTGCTGGATGATACAAAAGCAGAGATTACGATTACTCCGAAGAAAGGGTTAGAAAAATATTTTAATCGGATTCCAGCATCTTCTTATACGAAAGAAATGATTCAGTCATTGAATGTTCCATTCTCGATCAAAGTGATTCAAGAAGGAATCGTTGTATATGAAGTGGCAGAAAATGAGAATGTCGTGACAGAGGCATTAAAACCAGTGAAGATAGAACTGGATGCAGTGGGGAAGATTGATCCATCAAAAGAATTTGTTTTAGAATGTAATGTGAAGATATTTGATAGAGTGATCACAAGATCTATTGGGAATTAAATGTAATCTTTTTGAAGAACTTGTCAATTGGACATTTGTTGTGATAGTATATCAGATGAAAGTAAGCTCTTCATTTGATATGGAAGTAGGAATATCATTTTTGAAGAGTTAGAATTGATAACGAAATTTTAACAGATGTTGAAAAGAGGGATACATATATGATAAAAATTCAGGAATATACAGGACATATCCGTAACTGGGAAGCTCTTTGTGAGGAACTTGGGATTGATAAGACTCTTTCTAGAGAAGCTCGTGAAGAAGCAATCCTTGTAAAAGCATATGAAACATGGGGTGGCGATATGGCAAACCACATGCACGGTATGTTCGCATTTGCACTGTGGAATGAAGAAGAACAGAAGTTATTCTGTTTGAGAGACCAGTTTGGTACAAAACCATTTTACTATTATCAGACAGCGGACGGAAAGCTTCTTTGCAGTACAAGTATCCGCAAGATCATGGAACAGCCAGGATTTGTGAAAGAATTGAATGAAGATATGCTTCAGATTTACATGAGTCTGACATATGTTGCTGGTGAAGATACTTTTTTCAAGGGTGTAAAGAAACTTTTGCCAGGACGTTATTTGATCTGGCAGGATGGAAAATATGAGATCACACGTTACTGGAGACCAGAATTTCATCCTGATGACAGCAAGTCTTTGGAAGATTTTGCAGATGAGATCCACACAACAGTTCAGCAGATCATGAAAGAAGTAAAGACTGCGGATGAGAGTGCGGATTCCTTCTTGTCAGGTGGTGTAGATTCTTCTTATGTATTGGCAATGTCTGATGCACAGATGACAGATTCTTGTGGATATGAAGAAGCGCGTTTTGATGAATCTGGAATGGCAGCAGCAACAGCAGAACTGCTTGGCCGTCAGATTTCCAAATGTATCATTCAGCCAGAAGATTATTTTGGAATCGTTCCTTATGTAATGTACAATATGGAACAGCCACTTGGTGATGCTTCTGCGATCGCATTTGCTTTAGGATGCAGAGCAACAGCAGAGCATACAAAGCTTTGTTATTCAGGTGAAGGTTCTGACGAATTCTTTGGCGGATATAATATGTACCGTAATGCAGAGCGTTATGGTGACAATCTGAAGACATTTTATGTAGGTAATACAAATATCATGAAAGAGGATGAGAAAAAACGAATCCTCAAGAATTATAAAGAAGGTATACTTCCAATCAATATTGTGGAAGAGATTTATAAAGAAAATGAAGGTCTCGATCCACTTTCTAAGATGTCTGATGTAGATATCCAGATTTGGCTGGAAGGTGACATTTATCTGAACGTAGATAAGATGAGCCGTGCAGCAGGACTTGAAGTGAGAATGCCTCTTACAGATACAAGAATTTTTGATATTGCATCACGTATGCCATCTAAATATAAAGTAAATGAAGAGCAGAATAAAGTTGCATTCCGTACAGCAGCAGCGAAAGTTCTTCCAGAAGAGATCGCATTCCGTAAGAAACTTGGATTTATCGTTCCAATTCGTATCTGGATGGCTGATTCAAGATATAATCAGGATGTACAGGCGAAGTTCAAGAGTGAGATGGCAGCGAAGTTCTTTAATGTAGAAGAGATCAATGCGATTTTTGATGAATATATCGGTGGTAATTCAGACAACTGGAGAAAAGTGTGGACAATCTACACATTCCTTGTATGGTATGAAGAATATTTTGTAAAACGTTAAGACATACTGATATCTTGTAAAAGAACAAGGGATTACAATCTAATAAAAATATGCAGAGTGGCAGGTGATCATTAGGTTACCTGTCACTTTTATCAGATGGGAGGAGACTCCTATATAAGAGTTAGGATGACTCCTGTCTCTATAGGCGCGAGTTGGAAATAGGTTAGAAGGAGAAGTTATTTCATGAGCAGAGGAAACGAATATCTTAATTTTGTGACAGAAAAGCTGAATACAAAGATACGTGAAATCGGGCAGAAGATAGAAGCTGTGCAGCAGGATATCGAAGGGATGCATGATTATTATTGGGAAAACTATACGGAAATGGATCAGTATGGGTATGAGAATTTTGATAATCAGCAGGCTCTTTTGACACAGATCAATGCGAACACAGAGAATATGAAAATGTTCCAGAGATTGCGGAAGATGCAGGATTCTCCATTCTTTGGAAGTGTTGATTTTGTATATGAAGGAGAAGAGGAAGCAGAACCATTTTACATTGGGATTGCAAATTTTTCGGAAAAGAATGGACAGCTTCCATTGGTATATGACTGGCGAGCACCTGTCAGCAGTCTTTTTTATGATTATGATTCTGGTGCCGCTTCTTATGAAGCACCAGGCGGTCTGATGAACGGGGAAATCGTCTCAAAACGTCAGTATAAGATCCGAAGTGGAAAGCTGATCTATGAATTTGAAAGTGATATGAAGATTGATGATGATATTTTGAAACAGGAGTTGGGAGCAAATAGTGATACTCAGCTTAAAAATATTGTTCGTACGATCCAGAAAGAGCAGAATGCAATCATCCGTAATACAAAGGATAAGATACTTGCGATCCAAGGGGCAGCAGGAAGTGGAAAGACTTCTGTAGCACTTCATCGAATCGCCTACCTTTTGTATCATGACAGGGAAAGACTGAATTCATCGAATGTGTTGATCTTGTCTCCAAATACTGTGTTTTCGGATTATATTTCTCATATCCTGCCAGAGCTTGGCGAAGAAAATATTCAAGAAATGAGTTTTGATATTTTTGCGTATAAAGAGCTTTTGGATGTGGCGGCAGACTGCGAAGACAGATATCACTATATTGAAGATCAGATTCAAGATGTACGATCAGAATATGGAGAATGGAAACAATCCGAAGCATTTGTCGGAACGATGGAAGGCTTTTTGTTAGAGTTAGAAGATCGAGTAGTAGATTTTCGAAATGTGTCATATAAAGGATTTACGATGAAAGAAGAAGAAATCATGAACTTCTTTTATTATAAATTCCCTGAGATTCCGCTTCTTGACAGAATGGAAGCGATCATGGATCTGTTTGTAGATGGATACGAGACATTGCATGACCGAAATCTGAATGAAGAGGAAGTGCAGATCATTCGTGAGAAATTTATGAAAATGTATGTGACAACGGATGTTTACGAGATCTACAACTGGTTTTTACAGGATTATGGAATGCCGGAACTTCCAGATCGTTCAAGAGAGAGACGTATATTGGATTATGAAGATGTATATCCAATGTTATATTTAAAATATCGTTTGCATGGCGCAACGAGTCAGAAGCATATCCGTCATCTTGTGATTGATGAGATGCAGGATTATTCTTATCTGCAGTATGTAATTTTAGAAAAAATGTTTTCTTGCAATATGACAATCCTTGGGGATCGTGCGCAGACTGTTGCAGAAAAGCAAAGAGATGTATTACAGTTTATTCCTAAGATCTTTGGAAAAAATATCCGTCGGATCGAGATGAAGAAAAGTTATCGTAATACGATTGAGATTGCAAAATATGCAGAAAAGGTTGCATCGGTGAGTGGAATTGAATATTTGGAACGTCATGGGGAAGAAGTCGTAGAAAAAGAATTTGATTCTGTAGAAAATGCGCTGGAAGAAGTCAAGAAGCTTGAACGAACAAATGGGCAAGGTTTTGAGACAGCAGCAATCCTGACGATGACAGAAGAGGAAGCGAAAGCTTGTTATCAATACCTTCAGGAAAAAGGAAAAGAAGTCTCTTATATTGACAGAGATAGTACAGAGTTCAAAAAAGGACTTACAGTTACAACATTCTATCAGGCGAAGGGGTTGGAATTTGACCAAGTGTTTGTGATCGGTGGAGAAAAAGAAAATCCATTCTATACACAATATCAGTATATTTCAGCGACAAGAGCATTGCATGAACTGTATGTTTATGCGATATAGAAAAACTCTTGAATTTTGATAGGTACAGTCTTATGATTGAATGGAAATGACGATAGTCGTCATTTGGAAAATCAAAGGAGATGATACATATGATAAAGGATTTAACAGAGGGGAATCCTGGAAAGGTACTATGTCAATTTGCTCTGCCAATGTTTGTAAGCGTGATCTTTCAGCAATTATATAACATTGCAGACAGTATTATCGTAGGAAATTTTGCGGCCAATGGAGAAGAAGGGCTGGCGGCAGTTGGAGCGTCCTATCCGATCACGATGATCTTTATGGCGATTGCAATGGGTTGTAATGTAGGCTGTTCGGTTGTTATTTCTCAGCTTTTTGGAGCAAAGAAATATCGTGATATGAAAACTGCGGTATATACAACATTGATTGCTTCTCTTGGGATATCCGTTATATTGACTATTTTTGGAGTAGGATTGAGCAATGCAATGCTTCGTATGATCAATACCCCGGAAAATATTTTTTATGATGCAGGCGTGTATTTGAAGATTTATATCGGAGGATTTCTATTCTTATTTCTTTATAATGTTGTGACAGGAATTTTTACTTCATTAGGTGATTCCAAAACTCCGCTGTATTTTCTAATCTGTTCTTCGGTTGGAAATATCATACTGGATTGGGTGTTTGTTGCAATCTTTCACTGGGATGTAGCAGGTGTGGCTTGGGCAACATTTATCTGTCAGGGAATTGCAAGTGTGCTGGCAGTCGTTACACTTAGAAAACGTTTGAAAGAAGTTGTATGTGAGGAAAAACCAGAATTATTTTCTCTGCCGATGCTTAAGAAAATCGCGCTGTTTGCAATACCAAGTGTCCTTCAGCAGAGTTTTATATCTGTAGGAAATATATTTATCCAGAATCTGATCAATGGTTTTGGTTCTTCTGTAATTGCAGGATATTCAGCAGCGATCAAGATCAATACATTTGGAATTACTTGCTTTACAACGATTGGAAATGCAGTATCAAGCTTCTCTGCACAGAATGTCGGTGCGGGAGATAATGAGCGTGTAAAACAGGGGCTTCGTGCAGGGCAGATCATAGGATTAGTTGTCGCAGTTCCATTCTTTGTACTCTGCTTCTTCCAAGGTTCGGTGTTGATCCGATTGTTTATGAATGCAGAGACAACAACTGCGCTTGATACAGGCGTACAGTTCTTGAAGATTGTTGCACCATTTTATTTTGTAGTTTCGATGAAGCTTACAACAGACGGATTGCTTCGTGGTTCAGGTGCAATGGGAAGTTTTATGATTGCAACGTTTAGCGATTTGATCCTTCGAGTGATATTGGGATATGTTCTTGCTATTCCATTTGGAACAACAGGAATCTGGATGTCATGGCCGATTGGTTGGTCGATCGGAACAGCACTGTCCCTTGCATTTTATGCAAAAGGCGTGTGGAAAGTAAAAACAAAAGCATAAAGCAATAAATTTTAGAAAATACGATACAAAAGAGAGGGAAAATTGTGGCAAAAAATTTGAACATGACACAGGGAAGACCAGCAAGATTACTTTTAATCTTTGCACTTCCGCTGATGTTTGGTAATATTTTTCAACAGCTTTATACAGTGGTAGATACTGCAATCGTTGGACGTGGTGTTGGAATGAATGCGTTGGCAGCTTTGGGAACAGTAGATTGGCTGACTTGGATGATGCTTGGGATTGCACAAGGTTATACACAGGGATTTTGTGTTAGAATCGCACAAAAATATGGAGAAGGTGACGGCCAGGGATTGAAAAAGACGATCGGTCAGTCTGCAGTGTTAGCAGTGATTATTGCGATCATCGGAACGATCATTAGTCAGATAGGGTTGCCATTATTTTTAAATATATTGAAAGTTCCGACTGATCTGCGACCAATGGCAGAATTATATGCACGTACGATCATGGGTGGATTTTGTGTGATCATGTTCTATAATTTTTGTGCTGCTTGTCTTCGTGCAATTGGAGACAGTAAGACTCCATTAAAAGCAATGATCGTAGCAGCATTTACAAATATTGTGCTTGATATGATCGCAGTCTTTGTACTTGATTGGGGAATTGCCGGAGCAGCCGCAGCGACGATTGCAGCGCAGTGTTTGTCTGGCGTTATCTGTGCAGTAAAAATTTATAAGACACCGGAATTACAGTTTAGCAGAGAAGATATGAAGTTCGATTCGATGTTGAGCAAGAATCTGATCAAGATTGGTACACCGGTGGCTGCAAAAAATATTATCATTGCATTAGGAGGAATGGCCGTTCAGACAATCGTAAATGGATTTGGAATGAGCTTTATCGCAGGATTTACAGCGACAAATAAGCTGTATGGAATTCTTGAAATTGCAGCAATCTCTTATGGATATGCAGTTACAACTTATATTGGACAGAATTATGGTGCGAAGCGGATGGATAGAATTAAAAAAGGAATGCGTTCTGCAGTTGTTTTAGCATTGGCAACATCTGTAGTGATTTCAGCGATTATGATCTTATTCGGAAGAAAGATCACTATGTTGTTTATTTCAGCAGAAGATCCTGCATTGGTTGCAGCTGCAGGAAATACGGCATATGAATTCCTTTTTATAATGTGTATTGGTCTTCCTGTGCTTTATATGCTATATGTATTTTTATCGGCGTTACAAGGTCTTGGAAACACAGTTGTTCCGATGTTGTCAGGAATTATTGAATTTATCATAAGAGTGACGGTTGCATTTGTAGTTGGAAAGATTGGATACGAAAGTGGGATCTTCTGGGCAGAAAGTGCAGCATGGGTTGGTGCGGCAGTATTTTTATTCGTGGGATATTGCCGAGATATGAAGAAGTTAGAGAAACAGTAAAGAAACGAGGAATTATCATGGAATTATATAATGGTCGTCCAGAGTCAAATGAAGGACGGAAAGAAAAAGAAATACAAGTATATGATCTGTTAGACAAACTCGGGATTGAATTTCAGCGAACAGATCATGCCGCTGCGATGACTATGGAAGATTGCATCGAAGCAGATCAGGTGCTCGGGATTGACATTTGTAAAAATCTGTTTCTCTGCAATCGTCAGAAGACAAAATTTTATCTGCTTCTGATACCGGGAGATAAAGTATTTAAAACAAAAGAATTGTCTAGTCAGATTCAGTCTTCCAGATTATCTTTTGGATCAGCAGAAGATATGGAGAAATATCTGAATGTAACACCTGGATCAGCAACGATCATGGGACTTATGTTTGATACAGAGAATCAAGTGCAGTTGATCGTAGATGAAGATGTATTGGCACAGGAAGAGTTTGGATGTCATCCATGTGTGAACACATCTAGTTTGAAGATGAAGACAGCAGATATCTTTGGAAAATTTTTAGAAGAAGTGCATCATGATTATCTGACTGTGAAATTGGTTGGCGAAGAATAAGATTGATAAGGGAAAAGGATAAATCGGAATGAGAGTAGAAAATGATCTTGGGAAAGACAAGATTTCCAGTTTGGTTTTCCGAATCGCGATCCCTAGTATGCTGGCGCAGTTTGTCAGTGTATTTTATAGTATTGTAGACAGAATTTATGTGGGAAATATCGCGGATGTCGGAACGCTTGCGCTGGCCGGTGTTGGAATCTGTGGTCCAATCCTTACAATGGTTGGTTCGGTTTCGTTCTTGATCGGAACCGGTGGAACTCCGCTTATGGGAATGCGTATGGGCGAAGGAAATATGAAGCAAGCAGAGCATATCATGGCAAATGCATTTGTAATGTTGATCGGGTTTGCAGTTGTTTTGACCGCTGTCATGATGGCAATCAGAGAACCGATGCTAAATATGTTCGGAGCCAGCGGAGAAACGTATATCTATGCGGAAAATTATTTTAAAGTGTATATCTGTGGTACGATATTTGCTTTGTTATCAACGGGAATGAACCAATTTATTATCAGTCAAGGGTTTGCAAAGATTGGAATGCTTTCCGTAATGCTTGGAGCAGTGTTGAATATCATACTTGATCCTATATTTATTTTTGTGTTGGATATGGGGATTCAAGGAGCAGCATTGGCTACGGTCATCAGTCAGGCAGCAAGTGCAGCATTTGTACTGCGGTTTTTGTTTAGCGAAAAATCGACGATCCGTATTACATTTGGTGGATATAAAGTGCGTACAATGCTGAAAATCTTAAAGATTGGTATGACGCCATTTTTGATCATCGGATTTGATAATGTGATGATCATTGCAATGAATTCTCTTTTACAAAAATATGGTGGTGCAGCGCAAGGGGATATGTTGATCACATGCAATACAATCGTACAGAGTTTTATGCTGATGGTAACAATGCCGCTTGGTGGAATCAGTGGTGGTACACAGGGAATCTTGAGTTACAATTTTGGAGCAGGTCAATCTGACCGTGTGATAAAAGCGGAAAAAAATATCATGCTTTTATGTGTAGCATATACAACGCTGATGTTTTTGGTTGCGAGAACACTGGAGGGAAGTTTTGTTGCTTTATTTACAAAAGATGCAGTGATCGCAGAAGAAGCATGTCGTGCGATCCATATCTGTACGGCGGCAGTGATCCCACTGGGAATCCAGTATGCGATCGTAGATGGATTTACTGGAATGGGACAGGTGCAAGTTTCATTGCCACTGTCAGCGTTCCGTAAGATTGTTTATTTTGTTTCTATATTTATACTTCCAGTAATCGGTGGGGCAAAAGTAATCTTTTATGCAGAGCCGATCTCAGATATCATTGGACCAATTGCCTCTGTACTTGTATTTTTCATTGTATTTAAGAAAATACTAAAAAGCAGAGAAATGGAACGAAAGATGATGGCGAATTAGTTTTAGGAGGAGCAATGAAAGCTTATACATATGTAGAAAAAGGAAAATTTGAACTGCAGGAAAAAGCAAAACCAGTTTTGCAAGATCCGAAAGATGCGATTGTAAAAGTAACACTTGCCAGCATTTGTACAAGTGATCTGCATATCAAACATGGTTCTGTTCCAAGAGCGGTTGTGGGAAGCACAGTTGGACATGAAATGGTCGGAATCGTAGAAAGTGTCGGAGCCGATGTGGATAAAGTGAAGGTTGGAGACCGTGTAACGGTAAATGTTGAGACATTTTGTGGAAAATGTTTCTTCTGTGAGCATGGTTATGTGAATAACTGTACGGATCCAAACGGTGGTTGGGCATTAGGATGTCGTATTGACGGCGGACAGGCAGAGTATGTGCGTGTGCCATATGCAGACCAAGGATTAAATGTGATTCCAGAAAATGTAACAGATGAGCAGGCTTTATTTGTTGGTGATGTTCTTGCAACAGGCTTTTGGGCAACACGCATTTCTGAGATCAAAGAGGAAGATACTGTTTTGATCATTGGTGCAGGTCCAACAGGTGTTTGTACACTTCTTTGTGTAATGTTAAAGAAACCAAAGCGGATCATTGTTTGTGAGAAAGATGAAGCTCGTATTTCATTTGTTAAGAAATACTATCCAGAAGTTCTAGTCACAGCTCCAGAAAATCTGCAGGAGTTTGTGAACAAGAACAGCGATCATGGTGGCGCAGATGTGGTGTTGGAAGTTGCTGGAACGGAAGATACATTTCGCATGGCATGGGAATGTGCTCGACCAAATGCGATCGTAACAGTTGTTGCGTTGTATGATCAGGCACAGAGCCTTCCATTGCCGGATATGTATGGAAAGAATCTTATTTTCAAGACAGGTGGTGTGGATGGATGTGACTGTGAAGAAATTTTGAGCTTGATTGAGGCTGGTGAGATTGATACAACCCCATTGATCACACATACATATCCACTTTCACAGATTGAAGAAGCATATGATCTGTTCGAAAATCGGAAAGATCATGTGATCAAAGTTGCTGTAAAATGTCAGGAATAAAGATACGGGAGAGAAAATGGAACGTTATTATTATAATCAATTAAATAAGGCGCAGCAGTATACATATCATGCGATCAAGACGGGGCTGGAATCGCTGGCCCCGTCCTTTCTCATTCCACGCTTGGAGCAGAAAGAATTAGCAGATGTGTATATGATGGTGCGTCTAGATCATCCAGAGATTTTTTATTCAGTAAATTTTAGATATCGTTATTATAAAGACTCTGGAAATGCAGAAATGATACCAGACTATCTTTTTGATAAGAAGAAAATACAAGAACATCAGAAGGCAATGCGCGCTCGAGTGGAAAAACTTGCAAGACCAGCGATGAAAATGACAGAATTAGAAAAACTGCAATACGTACATGATTTCATTTGCCAGAATGTAAAATACGATAAGCTGAAAAAGCCATATTCTCATGAAATCATCGGACCACTTGGACAAGGTGTTGGTGTATGCGAAGGAATCGCAAAGTCTGTGAAGATCCTTTGTGATGCATTGGGAATCTGGTGTATGATCGCCCTTTCAGAAAATAATCCAGAAAAGGGGATTAAATATCGTCATGCATGGAATGTCGTGCGCATAGATGGAAAATATTATCATTTGGATGCAACATTTGATAATTCTTTGGGGAAAAATGAGCAGATACGCTACGATTATTTCAGATTGTCAGATAAACAGATTTATAAAGATCACGAACCAGTCATCTGGAAAACACCAGCTTGTGAAGATAGCGAACATTTCTATTATAAAGAGAAAAAACTCTCCTTCACAAAAATGGAAGATGTAAGAAAACGCTCTGCACAGGCAGTGAAAAAAGGAAAAGAATTACTCTTTCATTGGCGAGGCGGTTACTTGACAAGAGAAGTGCTGAACGAGATCTTGCAAATTTTCGATGAAGAAGCAAAGAAAAAAGACAAATATCCAAAAGTCTCATTAAACTGGGCACAGGCAGTCATTCATGTCAAATTCGAAAAAGAAGTGCCGGCGGAAGAATTAGAGCTGGAAGAGGCGAATGAAGGCGAAGCACAGTAGGAGAGGATTGTTGGGGAGATTTTGATAGGAAAGCAGAGAGAGTTGCTATATAGAAGATCTGGTGGGAGATTTTGCTAGGAAAGCAGGTGCAAGATTCTACATAGAAATCTGGTGGAGATCTTGCTGGGTAAGCAGGTGCAAGATTTTACATAGAAATCTGGTGGGAGATCTTGTTGGGTAAGCAGGTGCAAGATTTTACATAGAAATCTGGTGGGAGATTTTTGTGGGAGTTTCTCTATAAGAGTTAAAAAAATCGCTAATACCCAAAATCATGGAAAAATCTAGTTTGGAATGCAGAGATTTTCTCTATAGCAATTTTAAATATGCCCTAGAGAAGAAAGTAGATAAAAAGTATTCTCTAGAGTGAAAAAGTGCTGTATCAGTACCCAAAGCCAATGAAGTGAGTGGGATAAAAAAGGAGATTTTCTACATAGAAGATTTGAAATTTGTCAGTGTCCAAAACTTTAAAAAGTCTTAGTCTATGATATGGAAATTTTCTCTATAGCAAGCCAAAATATGCTCCAGAGAAGAAAATAATAAGCAAGTATTCTCTAGAGTGAAAAAGTGTTGTATCAGTACCCAAAGCCAGTGAAGTGAGTGGGATAGAATAAGAAAAATTTCTATAGAATAAGAAAATAAGCTGTATATACCAAATGAGTTGAAAATTTATAAAATAATATTGCTATAGAAAAACAGAAAGATTAAAATATATTTATAAATTAAAGTGCGAATATAAAGTGAACATGAAAATTCTAGGAGATTCGCACCAGAAAAAGAGAGTATTACATGTAAAAAAGATAATTCTTACATAATATAAGAAAATAAATTGTGTAAATTTATTAATGCGTTATGTACGAATTAATCTTAAATTTGTGTAGTATTGCTGTCGCTCCCCGTGTGGGAGCGTGGATTGAAATTTTGTGAATGTAAAGAACAATGCTACAAGCTGGTGTCGCTCCCCGTGTGGGAGCGTGGATTGAAATAAATCGTGTATGACCGCTTTCCGCATCAATCCAGTCGCTCCCCGTGTGGGAGCGTGGATTGAAATTTGTGGCTGTTGGTGCGGCAATTGGTGTTGTCACGTCGCTCCCCGTGTGGGAGCGTGGATTGAAATAATAAGATATACGGAACAGACACATGGGAATATGTCGCTCCCCGTGTGGGAGCGTGGATTGAAATACTTAACAGATACTTCGTTTACTGCTGGTTATAGCGTGGATTGAAATGTATTTCCGTTGTTGTTGACATTGGAGAAATTGTTCGCTCCCTTCATGAGAGCGAACATTAACATCAGCATGTACATATTTGGATTTAAAGAGGTGAAATAACATGTGGGAACATAAGGAAGATGATAATCTGAATATGGAAGAGATTGAACGTTATATGAAAATGCCACAGGAAGAACTGGAAAAACTGATGGAAGAAACAGAACATAAGATAAAAAAAGAAATCGAAGAATCAAAGAAGTAAGAGCATTTGTGAGGAAATCTTCACAGGTGCTTTTTTATTTGAAGAATAAATAAGTAATACAATCATAATAGAACACTTGTTCTTTTTGCGGCGAAGTGATATAATAAAATTAAGTAAAGAAAAGGTGAATTTATTCTAAAATAGGAGGAGGGCCTATGGACGATTATATTGCACATAAGAATGGAAAAAGAAAACAAACTGTTAAAGAACATTTACATGGAACTGCACGGTTAGCTGGAGATTTTGCAGGAAAATTTTCAAAAGAAGAGTGGGGATATTGTAGCGGAATGTTACATGATATAGGAAAATATTCGGTAGAATTTCAAGGGAAGATTCATAATGATACGAATGACAGAGTAGATCACTCTACTGCAGGAGCAAAAGAATGTTTTGAAAAAGGTGGTTATTATTCTATCTTAAGTTATTGCATAGCTGGTCATCATGCAGGACTTCCGGATTTTGGAAATACAGCGATACCATCTACGTTGCGCGGACGTCTTAATAAGAAGATATGTGATTATAAAATTTATTCTGATGAAATTGAAATTCCAAAATTAACAACGGATCCTATTGAATTTTCAAAAGATAAAAATGTAGATTTTGCATTAAGCATGTTTATTAGGATGATATATTCTTGTCTTGTGGATGCAGATTTTTTGGATACGGAATTCTTTATGAAAAATGGAGAGATATTGAGGGATTCTGGCGAGCCGTTGGATTGTTTGCTAGATAAGTTGAATAAGCATATTACACCTTGGTTGGAAAATACGGATACAAATACAATAAATGGAAGACGAACGGAAATATTAAAACATTGTATTAAACAAGCAGATCAAGAAAAAGGAATGTTTCGATTAACAGTTCCAACTGGTGGTGGTAAGACAATTGCCTCTTTAGCATTTGCTTTAAATCATGCGGTGAAGCACAATATGGATCGTATTATTTATGTCATTCCTTATACAAGTATTATTGAACAGAATGCGCAGGTCTTTCGTAATATATTAGGAACAGATAATGTATTGGAAAATCACTGCAACGTAGAGTATAAAGATTCAGATGAATTCTGTCCAATGCAGCTTGCGGCTGAGAATTGGGATAAGCCAGTGGTGGTTACGACAAACGTACAATTTTTCGAATCATTATTTTCAAATAAATCATCAAGATGTAGAAAAATTCATAATATTGCAAATAGCGTTATAATTATGGATGAAGCACAGATGTTGCCGTTGGATTATTTAAAACCTTGTATGTCTGCGATACAGGAACTTGTAGAAAGTTATCATTCAAGTATTGTATTGTGTACTGCGACACAGCCGTCTTTGGATATGTTTTTTAAGAATAATGAAGCTATAAAGGAATTGTGTCCTGATGTAGAGAAACAGTTTCAGTTTTTTGAACGTGTTACATACGAAAAAATTGGAGTTATAACGAAAGACGAGTTGATCGAAAGGTTAGAATCAGAAACAAGAGCTTTATGTATAGTAAATACGAAAAAACAAGCGCAAGATTTGTATAAAGAATTGCAGGGGGAAGGAGTATATCATCTTTCTACGAGTATGTATCCAAAACATAGAAAGCGAGTATTAAATAGTATAAATAAACGTTTGAATGAAAAACGAAAATGTATCGTAATTTCAACAAGTCTTGTCGAAGCAGGAGTTGATTTGGATTTTTCGAGTGTATATCGTCAGACAGCAGGTATTGATTCCATGATACAAGCAGCAGGAAGATGCAATCGTGAGGGAAAAGAAAGAAAAGAAAATAGTAAAGTGTATATTTTTGATTTAGAAGATACAAGGATGGTACAGAATCAGAAACTGCAGATTGAAACTGCAAAGTCTGTTATGCAAGACTATGAGGATTTAGCTGATTTGGAAAGTATAACAGATTATTTCGCTCGTTTATATCATTATAGAGGCAGTAGTTTGGATAAGAAAAATATAATGGAAGAATTCCATGGTATGGAATGCAATTTTGCCAAAGTTGCAAAAGAATTCAAGTTAATCGAACAAGATACAAAATCCATAGTCATTTGTAAAGAAAAAGAAGCAGAAGAACTATTGTATGAAATAAAACTAAAGGGAACATCAAAAACAAAAATGAGAAAAATACAGCAATATTGTATACAAGTTTATGATAATAATACAGAAAATAGTTTGTTTGCTAAATTACAGAATGCAGGAATGTTAAGACTGGTATCGGAAGAATTACAGGATTTTTATGAATTAGTAGATTTAGAACAGTATCCGGAAGAGTATGGATTGGAATTGTCTATTGATAATGAGACGGCAGTATTTATGTAAAATCGAGGCAGGGTGTAAGTATATTCTTACACCCTGCAGTGGTTTCTGTTAAGAGAAACACTATTATTTCAATCCGCTGGATTTCCAGACGTTTATAGTATAGAGGAAAATGTTAATAAATTCAATGATTGAAAACAAACTTCAATAGAGTTTCATTTAACAAATAACAAAAAGGTGTTGACGTATTAATTGGAATGTAGTATTGTGAAGGTACATATATAACGGGAAATAAATGAAAAAATTAATTAGGAGGAATTTTATGATTTTATATCATGGTAGTAAGGAAATTGTAGAATATCCTGAAATTAGAAAAGCGATGTATAATAAGGATTTTTATTTTGGATTTTACTGTACACAATTTCCAGAACAAGCGAAACGTTGGGCAACCAGATATGGAAAAAAAGGATATTTGAATAGTTATGAATATATACCAAATGATAACTTAAAATATTTGATTTTTAATGAAATGACAGAAGAATGGTTGGATTTTATTGTAGATTGTCGTAGTGGAAAATCACATGATTACGATATAGTAGAAGGACCAATGGCAGACGATAGAATTTATAATTATATTCAGAACTATATGGATGGGAAAATTTCGAGAGCTGCATTTTGGGAACTGACAAAATTTAATTATCCGACACATCAGATAAGTTTTCATACGATATCAGCGTTAGATACATTGAAATTTGTAGGAAGTGAGGAAATCTATGGGAACAAAAAATAATAATGATTTGTTTTATACATGTAGTTTAATAGAATTTATCAGTCGAATGAAAAAGAGAAGTGGACGAGATGTAACGGAATGTTTAGGGATTGATAACATTACACAGATTTATGAATATGCAGATGTATTTCATTGTGAACCAATTGAAAAAGTGGCGAATGATTGGAGTGAAGAATGTTATATTACGGAAGGGGATTTTGATGTTGTAGCGAGATGTCAATATCGAGTTCCAGATTATTGGGAAATAGGAGAAGTACATGAACGGTTAATAGAAGATAGTTATGAGGATCATGAAATGATTCAAGGAATTTGGGAGGTATATCATTCTTGGATAGAACCTCATATTTCAGATTATAATACGGATTTTTATTATCAATCACGAGACTATATAGCTGCATGTTACAAGAAAGGAGAGGTGTTATAGATGGGAAAAGGAGTGAAAGTAAAGGTTTGGGGTGATTATGCCTTATTTTCACGACCAGAAATGAAGGTGGAACGTTGTTCCTATGATGTTATAACTCCTTCGGCTGCACGAGGAATTTTGGAAGCAATTTATTGGCATCCTGGGATGCGCTGGATAATTGACAAGATTTATGTTAAAAATCCGATACGTTTTACCAGTGTTCGAAGAAATGAAGTGAAAAGTAAGGTATCTGCGAGTAATGTTTTACAAGTGTACAATGGAGCAGAAAAACCACTTTATATTAGTACAAAAGAAGAAATTGTGCAAAGAGCGTCGTTATTATTGTGTGATGTTTGTTATGTGATCGAAGCGCATTTTGAAATGACAGAGAATGCGAATGAAACAGATAATCCAGGAAAATTCAAGGATATTATCATGCGACGTTTGAGAAGGGGAGAATGCTATCATATGCCATATTTTGGCTGTAGAGAATTTCCAGCACATTTTTGTTTGTGTGAAGAAGAAACAATAGAGACGATTTATAGTGAAATACCAGAAAAAGATTTGGGATTTATGCTCTTTGATATGGATTATAGCGATAAAGAAAATATACAGCCGATGTTTTTTAGAGCAGTAATGAAAAATGGAATCTTGGATTTAAGGGACTGTGAGGTGATTCGATGATTTTACAGTCATTAGTGCAATACTATGAAAGTCTTGTGGAGCAGGAAAAAGTATCAAAATTGGGTTGGTGTCATGCGAAAGTGTCTCATGCTATTGAAATAAATGAAGATGGATCGATCAAAGGGATTATTACTTTAAAGCAGGAAGAAGAACGTGGAAAGAAGAAAGTATGGATTCCAAGTCAATTGTGTGTTCCGGAAATGGTTACACGATCTTCAGGAGTAAAATCTAATTTTTTATGTGACAATGCGAAATATTTTTTAGGAATTGATGCGAATGGAGCAAATACTAGAACAGTGGAATGTTTTCAAAGTGCGAAGAAGAAACATTTGGCAATTCTTGAAAATGCAGAAGGAACCATGGCACAAGCAATCCGCCAATATTTTAAGACATGGGATCCGATAAAAGCAGAGGAAAATAGTTGTGTAAAAGAGCATTGGGATGAATTGAATGAAGGTGGCAATCTTGTGTTTCTTATGAAAAATGATTATGCACAAGATGAGGAAGAAATAAAGCAATTGTGGGAAGAACAGTTGCAGCAATCAGAAGATGGTCCGAAAGGAAGATGTCTTGTTACAGGGCATGAAGAAGAAATTGCACGTATTCATCGAGGAATCAAAGGAGTTCCAGGGGCACAGTCAAGTGGAGCTGCGCTGGTTTCGTTTAATGCACCAGCATTTGAATCTTATGGAAAAGAACAAAGCTATAATGCACCAGTTGGAAAATATGCAGAATTTGCATATACAACAGCATTGAATTATTTGTTGAGTCATAGCGAATATCGTTTTCCACTGGGAGATTCTATGGTTGTATTTTGGGCTGAATCTGGGAAAGAAGAATATCAATCAACATTTTTATCTTGGTTGCATCCAAAACCAGACAATCAAAAAGAAATGCAAAAGGTATTTAAAAACCTAAAGAGTGGGATGCGAGTAGACTTAGATGATATAAATTTAGATGTAGATCAGAAATTCTACATTTTATGTTTAGCTCCGAATGCAGCACGTTTGTCGGTTCGTTTCTTTTATCAAAATTCTTTTGGAAACATTTTGAAAAATCTAGCATCACATTACCAAAGAATGGAAATCGTCAAACCGGTATGGGCAGATATGGAATATTTGGGAATCCGAAAAATGTTAGACGAAACAGTGAATCAAAAATCAAGAGATAAATCACCAATTCCTAATATGGCGGCGATGGTGCTTCGAGCTGTTTTGGAGGATACAAGATATCCGGCGAGTTTGTATACGGATGTATTTGTTCGTATTCGCGCAGAGCAAGGAAATGTTACATATGGAAGAGCAGCGATCATTAAAGCGGTCTTAATGAAAAATTACAAATGGAAAGAAGGGGCGGAATATATGGGCTTAAACGAAACATGTGAAGAACAGGCGTATGTTTTGGGAAGAATATTTGCAGTATTAGAATCTATCCAAAAGGATGCAAATCCGGGTATAAATGCTACAATCAGAGATAGATATTTTAATTCTGCTTGTACGAAACCTGCGACAATATTTCCGGTACTGTTTAAATTAAAAAACAGTCATATAAAAAAGATTGAAAGAGAATCTGGCGGAACAAAGATTTATTATGAAAAATTATTGACAGAACTTATGGGGAAACTTTCAATGACTGCAGAAGAAAATGGTTTTCCGAAACAGCTTTCTTTAGAAGAACAAGGAAAATTTATGTTGGGATATTATCATCAAGTACAGAAAAAATATGAAAAACGGGAGGATAAATAATGAGTGAAGTAATCAAAAATAGATATGAATTTGTTGTTTTGTTTGATGTGGAAAATGGAAATCCAAACGGAGATCCAGATGCTGGAAATATGCCTCGAATCGATCCGGAAAGTGGATTAGGTCTTGTAACAGATGTATGTTTGAAAAGAAAGATCCGTAATTATGTTGAAACAGTGAAAGAGGACGAAAAAGGATATAAGATTTATATCAAAGAAGATGCGCCTTTGAATAGAAGTGACAGAGAAGCATGTAAGAGTCTTGGAATTGATGAAACAGAAGATAAAAAGGTAACAGAAGGTCTTAAGAAATTAAAGAAAAGTGATCCAGATGCAGATTTAAAATTAAGAGATTACATGTGTGAAAACTTTTTTGATATTCGTACATTTGGTGCAGTTATGACAACATTTGTAAAAGCGTCATTGAATTGCGGACAAGTAAGAGGTCCTGTACAGATTGGATTTGCAAGAAGTATCGATCCAATTTTGAGTCAAGAAGTAACAATCACAAGAGTTGCGATCACAACAGAAAAAGATGCTGAAAATAAAAGTACTGAAATGGGAAGAAAGAGCATCGTACCATATGCTTTATATCGAGTAGAGGGTTATGTGTCTGCAAATCTGGCAAGAAAAGTAACTGGATTTACTGAAGATGATTTGGAACTTCTGTGGGATGCGATTATTAATATGTTTGAGCATGATCACTCTGCTGCTAGAGGAAAAATGTCAGTTCGTGAATTGATCGTATTTAAACACAGCAAAGAGTTGGGTGATTGTCCGGCATATAAATTATTTGACGCTGTTGAAGTAACGAAAAAAGAAGAGGTAGAGTATCCTAGAAAATATAAAGATTATACTGTAGAAATTCATGAAGAACAAATTCCAGATTCTGTTGAAGTGAAAAGGATGATTTGATGGAATATAGAGAAGATGAATATTTGATGTTGTCAGGAATACAGCATTTCAAATTTTGTCGAAGACAATGGGCATTGATCCACATTGAACAGCAATGGGAAGAAAATGTACATACTGTTACAGGAGAATTGATGCACAAAAAAGTACACGATCCATATTTGAAAGAAAAAAGAAAAGATACAATTATTGTACGCGCCCTTCCAATAGCATCGAGAAAAATGGGAATCAGCGGTGAGTGTGATATGGTAGAATTTCAAAAATGTGAAGATGGAGTTACGCTTTTTGGACATCGAGGAACTTATTCAATCTATCCAGTCGAATATAAAAAAGGAAAGCCGAAAATATCTGAAGAAGACAAGCTTCAACTTATGGCACAGGCAATGTGTTTAGAAGAAATGTTTTCAACAGAAATATCAGAAGGTGCAATATTTTATGGGGAAACACGAAGAAGAGAATCGGTTACATTTACACAAGAACTTCGAGATGAAGTTGTACGAATGTTTGAAGAAATGCATCAATATTATAAGCGAGGATATACTCCAAAAGTAAAAAAGAGTAAGGCTTGTAATTCTTGTTCGTTAAAAGAAGTGTGCCTTCCTAAGTTGGAAAAAACAAGTTCGGTTTCTAGTTATATTGCGAAGTCAATGGAGGAGATATAATGCGGAAATTATTAAACACTTTATATGTGACTTCTGAAAATAGTTATCTAGGTGTGGATGGTGAAAATGTCGTTGTATATGATGACAAAAAAGAAATAGGACGACTGCCGTTACATAACTTAGATGGAATTGTATGTTTTGGATATAGAGGAACGAGTCCAGCTCTTATGGGTGCATGTGCAGAAAGAAATATTTCGTTGTGTTACTTATCTCCGCAAGGGAAATTTCTGGCCCGTGTAACAGGAAAAACGAAAGGTAATGTGTTACTTCGGGAACAGCAATATTTTAGTAGCAAAGATGAAAATGTAAGTCTCGCAATTGCAAAAAATTGTATTATAGGAAAAGTGTATAATGCAAGATGGGTATTAGAAAGAGCAATACGTGATCATCGTATGCAGATCGATGAAGAACGTGTGAAAAAAGCATCAGATACATTGAAAGAAAATTTAAAATTGATTCAAAATGCAGAAACAAAAGAACAACTTCGAGGGTATGAGGGAGAATCTGCAAGTATTTATTTCGGTGTTTTTGATGAATTAATCTTACAACAAAAGAAAGATTTTAAATTTAATGGACGTAATAAAAGACCGCCACAAGATAATGTAAATGCAATGTTATCATTTGTCTATACATTACTTACAAATCAGATTGCATCTGCGTTAGAATGTGTAGGGCTAGACCCATATGTTGGATATTTACATACCGATCGTCCCGGACGCGCATCATTAGCATTGGATATGATTGAAGAATTCAGAGCAGTGTATGCAGATCGATTTGTTCTGTCACTGATTAATAAGAAAATCGTAAATAGTAAAAATTTTTCTCGAAAAGAAAATGGAGCAGTCTTAATGGATGATGATTTACGAAAAAAGATTCTTATAGAGTGGCAAGAACGAAAGAAAGAAGTGATTACTCATCCATTTTTAAAAGAAAAAGTAGAATGGGGAATGGTTCCATATGTACAGGCGATGCTTCTTGCACGATATCTAAGAGGTGATCTAGATGGATATCCAGTATTTCTGTGGAAATGAGGTGGTATGATGTTGGTCTTGATTACTTATGATGTAAATACAGAAAGTTCAGGAGGAAAAAAGCGATTACGTAAAGTTGCAAAGCAATGCGAGAATTACGGACGACGCGTACAAAATTCTGTATTTGAATGTATTGTGGATCAAGCACAATGTGTAATGTTGAAGTCTATTCTTACAGAAATAATAGATGAAAGTGTGGACAGTTTGAGATTTTATTACTTAGGAAATAAGTATGAAACTAAGATTGAGCATGTTGGAGTAGATCGAGGGATTGCTGTTGACCAACCTTTGATTCTATAAATCTGAGTGCGAATGTGAAGTACACATAAAATACTAAGGAGATTCGCACCAAAAAAAGTTAACAAAAAATAGAATTTGCTTATTAAAAAAGTACGTTTATGAACTTTTTGATAAGTGGATTTGTATAATTAGTCAATATTCCATTTGAAAATAAATTAAAAATTTGTGGAATATTGCTGTCGCTCCCCTCGTGGGGGCGTGGATTGAAATTGTTAGGTCAATCACCCCATCTGAACCGGGAATGTCGCTCCCCTCGTGGGGGCGTGGATTGAAATAGTGTTGATTGAGAAAATAGAACGATTGTTAGAGTCGCTCCCCTCGTGGGGGCGTGGATTGAAATACACAGATTGCGGCATTCGCAAAGACAGCCGGGGTCGCTCCCCTCGTGGGGGCGTGGATTGAAATGAGGATATTTACAATGTTCTGGAAGATAATAAAGTCGCTCCCCTCGTGGGGGCGTGGATTGAAATAAGATAAAGTAAAGGGGAGCAATCCAGAATTCCCCTGTCGCTCCCCTCGTGGGGGCGTGGATTGAAATACTGTAAGCATCCGGGTCATAATTCCAAGGTATTTTGTCGCTCCCCTCGTGGGAGTGCGGATTGAAATGTGTTTCCGTTGTTGTTGACATTGCGAAAGCTCAGTCGGCTCCCCTTATGGGGAGCGTGGAATGAGATATTAAGAAATTCTGTATTATGTTATTTAAGAAATTTTTTTACTTGTTCTACAATTCTAACGCCATCAGCATATCCGATATTGTAAATGCGTTGTAATTTGTCAAGATCGCTTTCTAATCGTCCTATGGCGAGTGGTGATCTTGGACGGATTACAAGAATTTTGTCTTCTTTTTCTAATCTTTCAATCAACTTCATTTCTTTATTATAGTTGATATGTCTGTTTTCTAATGTCTCGATAAAATTCGGATAGTTACGATATGCTTTGGCTGCAAGTGCTGTATGTTCAGCCTTTTTTCGGTAACCTTTTTCGCGAGTGAGAATCACAATATTGCGGTCATAGCCCATATTCTGAAAAGCTTCCAGTGGCACACTGTCGGAGCAGCCTCCATCGAGATAGAGATTTCCGTTAATTTCTACTGGTTTTGAAAAATATGGAAGAGAAGCAGAAGCACGAACATAGTCAATTTGTTTTAACATATCGGTGACATGTAGGTATTCTGCTTTTCCAGTTTCAAGATTGGTGCATGTAGCATAAAAATCTGTGCATGAATTGTTAAATGCATCGTAGTCGTAAATATCTAATTTTTCGGGAATTTCGTGGTAACATAATTCTTCACCTACATAGTCTCCTGTTTTGATTAAATTTCGAAAGCTCATAAAACGAGGATCTTTGATGTAATCTTTGTAATACCGAATAGTTCGTCCAGCTTGACCAGCTAAGAATGCAGATCCATGGATCGCACCGGCAGAAACACCAATTACTCCATCAAAATGAATTCCATGTTCAATAAATACATCTAATATACCTGCGGTATACAGACCACGCATACCGCCGCCTTCTAAAACAAGTCCTGTTTTCAAAAAAAATCACTCCTCTCAAATTCATAGGAATCTGTGGTATCAATGATACCTGATCGAAAGAAACCTTTAAAGATCAGGTAAATCTTAAAGGGTATTTTATATTATTTTGTGGAAAGAATCAAAGAATATCTATTGTATTAGTAAGATTTTAGAGTTATTTAATATTTTCTGAAAAATAGAGAAATATCAGTTTTTAAAATATGGTTGACAGTAAAATAGAAGTAAGTTACTATTATCACATAAACCGTTTCGTATTTTGAACGGGGCGTGGATTTTTTGTAATTAAGGATTACTTTTCGCCACACAATTATCTGAATGATAGTTGTGTGGCGTTTCTTATTTATTCGCAAATGATTTATTTTCTAGTAAATAAGAACGCTAAGGACATATACGAGCGTGTGTGGAAAAATTGCGTAAAAAACAAAGGAGAAATAGAAAAATGAGTCAAAGTTTTATGAAAGAAAAACCGGTATTTCCATTATTATTATCGATGTCATTGCCGATGATCTTATCGATGATGGTCTCTTCATTGTATAATATTGTTGACAGCTATTTTGTTGCAAAGATTAGTGAAGATGCAATGACAGCTCTTTCGTTAGTGTTTCCAGTACAGAACCTTATCAATGCAGTAACGATTGGATCAGCGATCGGTATGAATGCTGTGATCTCATTTTGTTTGGGGGCACAGAACGATGAGGAGGCAAACAGAGCGGCTTCGCAAGGTGTGTTTTTGAATACGCTTCATGGTATTTTCTTAATGATTGTATGCATCGGCATCATGCCAATATTTTTGAAAATGTTTACAGAAGATCAAGCAGTGATCGATTTGGGAATTCGGTATTCAAGGATTGCCTTTGCATTTTCAATCGTGATCGCATGGGGAATGTCTGCGGAGAAAATATTTCAGGCGATTGGTAAGATGAAGATTGCAATGTTTAGTGTTTTATTCGGGTGCATTGCAAATATTATTTTAGATCCGTTGTTGATTTTTGGTGTTGGAATTTTTCCGAAAATGGGGATTGAAGGTGCCGCACTTGCGACTGGTATTGGACAGACATTGAATTTGCTAGTATATGTTGTTGTGGGAATGCGAGAAAAAATATCGATTAAAATCAGTTTGAAATATGTATCTTGGGATAAGGCACTGAATAAGAAATTGTATGCGATTGGAATTCCTGCAATTTTAAACCTTGCATTACCATCATTGCTCATTTCTTCTTTGAATACGATTTTGTCAGCATATTCACAGGCTTATGTAGTTGTGCTTGGGGTTTATTATAAATTGCAGACATTTCTTTATCTTCCAGCAAATGGAATCATACAAGGAATGCGACCGATCATTGGGTATAATTATGGGGCCAATGAGATGCAAAGGGTAAAGAAAATCTATAGAGTTGCAATTGCTATGGCGGCAACGATCATGGCGGTCGGTACGATCGTTTGTATGGTAATACCAGACGGATTGATCGGTTTATTTACAACGAGTCAAGAAACGATTGCAATTGGAAAAAATGCACTTAGGATCATTAGTTTAGGATTTGTTGTATCAAGTATTTCTATTATATCATGCGGAGCATTGGAAGGTTTGGGAAAAGGAGTTCCATCTTTGCTCATTTCGGTGTTGAGATATGTGGTGATCATTATTCCAATGGCATTTGTTTTGAGTTTTATTTTTGGTGCAGAAGGTGTGTGGTATTCGTTTGGAGTTGCAGAATTTTTAACAGCGGTAATATCATTTGTTGTATATAGAAATTCTGTGAAAGAAAGTTAAGAATAACGAGATATAAAAAAGGTCGTTATCTGAGATGTCTTAGATAACGACCTATCGTTTTATATATTATTCTCCACCGAGTTTGCTGGCAACGAACCATCCAGCAATAAATGTTATGACACTAATGATCAATGTGAAGACTGAGAATTTACTCCAATCAGTATTTAAAAGAATGGCGATCGGTGATGCAACGATCAATCCGATGATCGCATAGTATGCGTGAATCTCAGCTTTTGAGAAGATGAATTCAATGATCTTAGCAATCAAGAAGATTCCAATGACTACACCGATTCCAAATGGAGCAAGTACTCCGATTGTCTGCAGTAATGCAGGAATGTCAAATCCAATCAATGCATCAATACATTTATTGATCGTAGCAAGGATCGTGTCATAATATCCAAGTAACATCAGCATCATAGAGCCGCTGACCCCTGGAACGACCATTGTTGCAGCAGCGATAATGCCTACACCAAGAAGTTTGATAACATTGATCAGTGTAAAGCTTACATCAGCAGAAGCACCGCTGGATTCATTCATAACAGCCATAAGAATAACTAATGCAAAGAATACGATAAATGGAAGGATCTTTGAAACGGTTACTTTATGTCCTTGTACTTTCTTTACGATAAATGGAAGACTTCCAGCGATCAAACCGCAGAATGCAAAGTTTGTTGGGATTGGATGGACTTCCAATAAATATTCAAAAAGTCTAGATAATACAACAATTGCGATTCCAGCACCTGCAAAAATTGGAATTAAAAGTTTTAAACTTTCTTTTAATTCGCTCTTCAGATGTGTGATGCAGTGAATGAGTTTATCATATAATCCCATGGCAACCATCATAGTTCCGCCGCTGACACCAGGAATGATGTTCGCGATACCGACAGCCATACCTTGTAATATCAATTTTAACATATAGTGTTCTCCTTATTTTCTAATAATCTTTACTCAATAAGTTAATCTAGCATAATTCTATTTACATTTCAATCAATAAAGAACTTCTTTAACAAAAATTTACATATGAGGAAAAGAGAACTTTGGAATGGCAGTCCGGGTCAATGTTTATCTAAAAACAATTTTACTTTTTCAGATAATTCTTGCAGTTCTTCCTGTGAAAGTTCTGGCAGGTGCTGCATCTTATCGGCAAATGCAGCTACAGTTTCTTTCTGACGGATCTGGATAAGTTGACCATGAAAGTTTACAACAACACCAGTTGCGACTGCAATCACAAAAAGGGAATAGATCGTTAATAGTACAGAGGCAATCTTCCCAATCAGCGTGATCGTTACGATGTCACCAAATCCTGCGGTTGAGATAACAGCATAGCAGTACCAAAGTGCATCAAGGTATGTATTGATCTTAGGTTCTGCCAGCTGGATCACAAGTGCATCCGCCAGAATAAAAATCAAGTACGAAAATATGATCTGATAAGTACGGGTTCTTTTTAGGATCATATTTAAAATGCGTAAACGTTTCATCAATTATTGTCCTTTGTGGATCTTCTTTAAATTATCTTCGATTCGGCGATATACAGCTGGCATTGTCATACCTTGTACAATAGTTGTAAAGAATACGATCGCATATGTTCCGCCGAGAATAATGTAATAAATATCGTTGCTTACAAGTTCCTGTGTACTCATAGCAAGTGCAACGCATAATCCACCGCGAAGGCCTCCCCATGTGAGCAGTTTTGTGAAACTTGATTTGTTGTATCCATCAGGAAGTGTTTTAACAAATAAGGAAGAAATAGCAACACTTCCAGAACGACCGATCAAGTTAATAATAATCGCCATAACAGATAAGATCAATACATATGGCATTTGGAGAATCTGGATAAATGATAATCCAAGCATTACATACAGAACAGAGTTCAGAAGATTATCAAGGATTCCCCAGAAAATATCAAATTGTTCCAGATCAAGAGTTTCCCCTTTCTGTTCGTTCCAGTTGCGAAGTGCTGAGAAAAGGACTCCACATACAACAGATGCGATTGCACCAGAAAATCCAAAGATCTCACAGGAAAGATAAGCAGTTGCAACTGCAAGAAGGCTTGTGAAGATCTGACGGTTTGTATCCATTGTTCTCTTAAAGATAGGAAAACAAATTGCAGTGATCACGATTCCAACAAGAACTGCACCGAGAAGTTCTTTTGCCATAACTGCGAAGAATCCTCCATTTTCCTGCGCAGATACCATGCCAGAGAAACAAACGAATAAAGCAACACCAACACCGTCATTTAAAAGAGATTCTCCTTCGATGATAAATCCGATATTTGTAGGAAGATTAAATTTCTTTAAAATACTTGTTGCAGCAATTGGATCAGTTGGGGCTGTGATACTTCCAAACATCAGGCATACTGGAAGGGAAAGATTCAGACCAAGAAGCAGGCTGACTCCATAGAACAGTACACCGTAAAATACAGCGCCAAGGAATGTTGCACCAATTGCCAAAAGTGAAATGATCTTTGCATGTTTTTTGAAATCGAGAAGTCTCATATGGCAGGAGCCTGCAAATAACATAAAGCAGAGAACCCCTTCCATAAGAAATGACTCCAAACTAGAAAAATTAATGTTGTTAAGAATCTGAGCTACAGATGTATCGTCATTTAAAAAGAGTTTTAAGAGTAAAAGAATACCGCCGATGATAACTGAAAATAACATCAGTGAGATCTCATATGTGAACTTTGTTACTTTTTCGTTGAAGAATCCCAAAAAGACAACGAATGCAAGCAAAATCACAGTGAGTGTTAAAAAGTTATTCATGTTGAACCTCCTATTAAAAATAATAGTATTATAATAAAGCGATTTCTGATAAAATGCAATTAGATAAACAGGATTAGGAGGAATGAGGAATGGAAATAAGCAAAAAAAGAACGGCAGTAGAAAATGTATTACTTATATTGGTCTTAATTTCAATCGTACGTCAGTTTATGCTGGGGAGTTATCACAATATGTTCCTTGGTATTTTGACGTTGATCTTATTTGCAGTTCCGAAGATAATTGAAAAGAAATTGAGAGTCAGTATTCCGGTAGGATTGGAAACAGTGATCTTAATCTTTATTTTCTCTGCAGAAATATTAGGCGAGATCAATGCATTTTATGTAAAAATACCAGTTTGGGATACGATCCTTCATACAACGAATGGTTTTTTGATGGCAGCGATCGGATTTGCTTTGATCGATATTTTTAACAGAAGTGAAAAGTTTTCAATTAAAATGTCTCCATACTTTGTTGCATTCTTTGCATTTTGCTTTTCAATGACGGTGGGGGTTGTTTGGGAATTCTTTGAGTTTGGTATGGATTGGTTTTTCCAGCTTGATATGCAGAAGGATTGGATTCTTCCAACCATAAGTTCTGTAAAATTAAATCCTGCCGGAACAACAGAACCAGTAAGAGTGGCCATTGAATCTGTTGTGATCAATGGAGAAGAATGGAACCTTGGAGGGTATCTTGATGTAGGAATTGTGGATACAATGAAAGATTTGATTGTCAACTTTATCGGAGCTGTGGTATTCTCAATAATTGGAATTGTTTATTTGAAACATAGAGGAGAAGAGGGCAAAGGAAAACTTGCAGATTCTTTGATCCCAAAAGTAAAGGAATAAGACAAAAATTATCGGAGGAATTATGAGTATTCTTAATGTAGAACATTTGTCGCATGGATTTGGAAATCGTGCGATTTTTGAAGATGTATCTTTCAGACTTTTAAAAGGAGAACATATCGGTCTGATCGGTGCGAACGGAGAAGGTAAATCAACTTTTATGAATATTATCACTGGTAAACTTATGCCAGATGAAGGGAAAGTTGAGTGGGCAAAAAATGTACAGGTAGGCTATTTGGATCAGCACGCAGTGTTGACAAAAGGAATGACAATTGGTTCTGTGCTTCGCAGTGCATTTGATTCTTTATTTGAGATGGAAACACGTATGAATGAAATCTGTGATAAGATGGCGGATGCTGACGAAGAACAGATGGCAGAATATATGGAAGAACTGGCAGTGATCCAGGATCTTTTGATGAATCGTGATTTTTATCTAATCGATTCAAAAGTAGAAGAAGTTGCACGCGCACTTGGACTTTTGGAACTTGGTCTTGATAAAGATGTAACAGATCTTTCCGGAGGACAGAGAACAAAAGTCCTTCTTGGAAAATTGCTTTTGGAGAAACCAGACATCCTTCTTTTGGACGAGCCTACAAACTATTTGGATGTGGAACATATTACATGGCTCAAAAGATATTTACAGGAATATGAAAATGCATTTATTCTCATTTCCCATGATATCCCATTCTTAAATAGTGTTATTAACTTGATCTATCATATGGATAACCTTCAGTTGACACGTTATGTTGGAGATTATGATAAGTTCCAGGAAGTGTATGCGATGAAAAAGGCACAGCTTGAGGCTGCTTATAATCGTCAGCAGAAAGAAATTGCTGAGCTTAAAGATTTTGTTGCAAGAAATAAGGCACGTGTTGCTACAAGAAATATGGCGATGTCTAGACAGAAAAAGCTTGATAAGATGGATCTTATTGAGCTTGCGGCTGAAAAACCGAAGCCAGAGTTTAATTTCAAAGTAGCCAGAACACCAGGTCGTTACATTTTCACAACGAAAGACCTAGTAATCGGTTATGATGAACCATTGTCAACGCCACTGAACCTTTCTATGGAAAGAAATAGTAAGGTTGTTTTAACTGGTGCAAATGGTATCGGTAAGACAACTCTTTTGAAAAGTATCCTTGGTTTGATCAAACCAATCTCAGGCGAAGTGGAACAGGGTGATTATCTGGAGATTGGATATTTTGAGCAGGAAATCAAAGAAGATATTGAGACAACTTGTCTGGAAGAAATCTGGAATGAATTTCCAGGATTTACACAGTATGAAGCACGTTCTGCACTTGCAAAATGTGGCCTTACAACAAATCACATCGAAAGTAAAGTAAAAGTACTTTCTGGTGGAGAACAGGCGAAAGTAAGACTTTGTAAGGTGATCAATCGTCCATCTAATATTCTTGTATTGGACGAGCCTACGAACCATTTGGATGTGGTCGCAAAAGAAGAATTGAAGCGAGCATTGCAGGAATACAAAGGAAGTATCCTTATGGTTTGTCACGAACCAGAGTTTTATGATGGTCTTGCTACAGATGTGTGGGATTGTTCAAAATGGACAACAAGACTTGTATAATTAAATAAGTAGAAAAAGACATAAAACACCTCACTGTTGAAATGATCCAAACAGTGAGGTGTTTTTATATTATCTAAGGGTTGGGCATAAGGATTATAAATAAACAGCGTTTATTTATTACAAATTTCGCTATGCAGTTGTTGTAATGATTTTATTTCCCCATTTTTATGAGTTTTCATATAGCGGATTCCTTTAGCTGCTGCATTGGCTGCTGCAATTGTTGTGACATAAGGAATCTTTGCTTTGATCGCTGCTTTACGAATATAGCTGCTTGCGTGTACACTAGTTTTTCCATTTGGAGAGTTAATGATCAGATCAATCTTACCGTTGGTGATCAAATCTACGGAGTTTGGATGACCCTCTTGGTATTTTTTTACCTTTTTCGCAGGGATTCCAACAGCTTCGAGAGCTTTATAAGTTCCATTTGTGGCATAAATCTGGAAACCATTTTCTGATAAGATCTTAGCGACAGCAATTGCATCGGCTTTATCCTGATCTGTTACTGAAAGTAATACATTTCCTTCGAGTGGAAGTTTGGATTGTGTCGCTTCTTGTGCTTTGTAAAACGCTTCTCCATAAGATGCGGATAATCCAAGTACTTCTCCAGTGGAACGCATTTCAGGTCCGAGGACAGGGTCAACTTCTTGGAACATGTTGAATGGGAAAACAGCTTCTTTAACACCGTAGTAAGGAATCGTCTGTTCTTTTAAATCAGGAACTGGCGATGGTTTTCCAGTGAGTTCTGAAGTAATGATCTCTGTTGCAAGTGGTACCATACGGATATTGCAGACTTTGGAAACAAGAGGAACAGTACGAGAAGCTCTTGGATTGGCTTCCAGAACATAAACCTTTCCGTTTTCAATTGCATACTGCATATTCATAAGACCTTTTACGTGCATTTCTTCCGCAATCTTTTTCGTGTATTCCTTGATCGTTTCTACATTGTCTGGAGAAATGTGAGCGGAAGGGATGATGCATGCGGAATCACCGGAGTGGACTCCAGCAAGTTCAATGTGTTCCATTACAGCAGGAACAAAAGCATGAGTTCCATCGCTGATCGCATCTGCTTCACATTCTAATGCATGATTTAAGAAACGGTCGATCAAGATTGGACGGTCTGGTGTGACACCGACAGCAGCATTCATATATCCGACCATACTTTCTTCATCATAGACAACTTCCATTCCACGACCGCCGAGTACATAAGAAGGACGAACCATTACTGGATAGCCAATTTTTTCTGCAATGGCAATGGCTTCTTCTACGGTTGTTGCCATTCCAGATTCTGGCATTGGGATCTCAAGTTTATCCATCATCGCACGGAAGAGATCTCTGTCTTCTGCTAGATCGATCACTGCAGGAGAAGTTCCAAGGATCTTTACCCCATTCTTTTCGAGTTCAGCGGCAATATTAAGAGGCGTCTGTCCACCAAACTGGGCGATCACACCGAGAGGTTTTTCTTTTTTGTAAATGCTCAAGACATCTTCTAATGTCAATGGTTCAAAATAAAGTTTATCAGAAGTATCGTAATCTGTTGAGACCGTTTCAGGATTGCAGTTTACGATAATGGTTTCAAAACCAAGTTTTTTCAATGCAAGAGAAGCGTGTACACAGCAATAGTCAAATTCGATTCCCTGTCCAATACGGTTTGGACCGCCGCCCAGGATCATGATCTTAGGTTTTTCTGTGCTGACTGGATTTTTATCGTCAGCATTGTAAGTGGAATAGTAATAAGCACTGTCTTGTGTACCGCTTACATGAACGCCTTCCCATGCCTCTTCAATACCGATGGAAATGCGTTGGTTACGGATCTCTTCTTCTGGGATTTCAAGAATCTGGCTTAAATATTTATCTGAAAAGCCATCTTTTTTGGCTGAGGTCAACAGTTCATCTGTAGGGAGAGAACCTTTGTATTGAATTAGAGCATTCTCTTCTTCAACAAGTTCTTTCATCTGTTCAATAAAATAAGTTTTTACTTTTGTAAGTTCATGGATTTCTTCAACAGTAGCACCTTTGCGGAGGGCTTCATACATTATAAAATGACGTTCACTTGTTGGTGTGATGAGCAACTGAAGGAGTTCTTCTTTTGGCATAGAATCAAAGTTTTTGGCATGCCCAAGTCCGTAGCGTCCAGTTTCCAGACTGCGGATTGCTTTTTGGAAAGCTTCTTTGTAAGTCTTACCGATACTCATGACTTCGCCAACAGCTCTCATCTGTGTACCAAGTTTATCTTCGACACCTTTAAATTTCTCAAATGCCCAGCGAGCGAATTTAATTACAACATAGTCGCCGTCTGGAACATATTTATCCAGTGTGCCATATTTTCCACAAGGGATATCTTTCAGTGTAAGTCCTGTGGCAAGCATTGCTGATACGAGGGCAATTGGAAAGCCGGTCGCTTTGGATGCAAGCGCAGAAGAACGGGATGTTCGAGGATTGATTTCGATTACGATAATACGATCAGAAACAGGATCGTGTGCAAACTGCACGTTTGTTCCACCGATCACTTCTACAGATTCTACGATTTTGTAAGCCTGTTCTTGAAGTCGTTTTTGACATTCTTCAGAAATGGTCAGCATTGGTGCAGAACAGAAGGAATCTCCTGTATGAACGCCCAATGGATCAATATTTTCAATAAAACATACTGTGATCATGTTATTGTCTTTATCACGGACAACTTCAAGTTCTAGTTCTTCCCAGCCGAGGATAGATTCTTCGACAAGAACCTGACCTACAAGACTGGCCTGAAGTCCACGTGCACAGACTGTGCGGAGTTCTTCTTTATTGTACACGAGACCGCCGCCGGCACCGCCCATTGTATAAGCAGGACGAAGTACGACTGGGTAATCCAGTCTGTCTGCGATCTCAAGTGCTTCTTCAACAGAGTAAGCAACTTCACTTCTAGCCATTTCAATGCCGAGTTTATCCATTGCTTTTTTGAATTCGATACGGTCTTCGCCGCGTTCAATGGCATCTACTTGAACACCGATGACTTCGACATTGTATTTATCTAAAATCCCAGCACTATTTAATTCAGCACACAAATTTAATCCGGATTGGCCGCCAAGATTTGGCAGAAGTGCATCAGGACGCTCTTTGGCAATGATTTGTTCTAGACGTTCTACGTTAAGTGGTTCGATGTATGTGACATCTGCGGTTTCAGGGTCAGTCATGATCGTAGCAGGATTTGAATTGACCAATACGATCTCATAACCAAGTTTTTTCAGGGCCTTGCAAGCCTGCGTTCCAGAATAGTCAAATTCGCAAGCCTGCCCGATCACAATAGGACCGGATCCAATAATAAGCACTTTATGTATATCTGTTCTCTTTGACATAAGAAATCCCTCCCTTTGGGTTTACATTATATATAAAAATAAAAAAAACACAAGCACTTTCTTCGATTAGCGTGATAAATTTTTGTTAGAAATAAATGCGATTTTCTAAAAAATTTACAGATAATTCAAGGAAAAATGATTTTGTACGTAAAAAAAACCAAAAATACGACGAATGTCATAATGCGAATTGTGAAAAAATAATTGATTTACGACAATCAGTTTATTATAATATTTTTGTAGAACAAGCGTTAAATTATGGAAATAACTTTTTTAGGAGGGACTACAATGGATTCAAACAAAAGACCAGATACTATGGAACGTATCACAACACCTGAACTTGCAGAAGCATTTATTGCTGAACAGGTAGCAGCAGTACGCGAGCAGGTTGGTGACAAAAAAGTATTATTAGCACTTTCAGGTGGAGTTGACAGTTCTGTTGTTGCTGCACTTCTGATTAAAGCTATCGGCAAACAGTTAGTATGTGTACATGTTAACCATGGCTTAATGAGAAAAGGTGAAAGTGAACAGGTTATCGAAGTATTCCGTAATCAGATGGATGCAAACCTCGTTTATATCGATGCAACAGACCGCTTCCTTGATAAATTAGCAGGAGTAGCAGAACCTGAGAAAAAACGTAAGATTATCGGTGAAGAATTCGTTCGTGTATTCGAAGAAGAGTCTGGTAAGTTAGAAGGAATCTCTTTCCTTGCACAGGGAACAATCTACCCTGATATTCTTGAATCAGATGGAGTAAAAGCTCATCACAACGTAGGTGGTCTTCCAGAAGATTTCGCATTCGAAGGATTAGTAGAACCAGTTAAACTTCTTTTCAAAGACGAAGTTCGTGTAGTTGGTAAAGCACTTGGTCTTCCAGTATCTATGGTAGATCGTCAGCCATTCCCAGGCCCAGGTCTTGGAGTTCGTTGTACAGGTGCTATCACAAGAGATCGTTTACATGCACTTAGAGAAGCTGATGCAATTCTTAGAGAAGAATTTGACAATGCTGGACTTACAGACAAAGTATGGCAGTTCTTTACAGTTGTACCTGATATCAAAACAACAGGTGTTAAAGATGGAAAACGTCTTGACAACTGGCCAGTTATCATCCGTGCAGTAAACACTGTAGATGCTATGACAGCATCAGTACCAAGACTTGATTGGGATCTGCTTGAAAAGATCACAAACCGTATTTTGAACGAAGTAGAAGGCGTATGCCGCGTATGTTACGACATGAGTCCAAAGCCAATCGCAACAATCGAGTGGGAATAAAATAATTTAGTCTTTTGAATCCCGAAAACCCTTGAAAATACAGGGGTTTTCGGGATTTTTGTTTTTTCGTGGCTACAAAATGGCTACATCCAGTCGATTTTTTGTAGCCAGAACATTAAATGGCTAACTTGTCCAGCTTGTTGGCTACTTCCACTTGTTTATTCGGATACAGATGACTGTAAGTATCCATGGTGGTCTGTACTCGCTCATGTCCTAAGCGTTCTGCAATCAGCAGCGGAGAGAAACCGAGCTCAACCAAAAGGCTGGCGTGGCTATGACGAATATCATGC
>CAZAEC010000020.1:0-50766 GCA_964484055.1 uncultured Clostridium sp. | reverse complement strand
ACATGGAGCTGACTGTTACTAATAGGTCGAGGGCATAACCAAAGTGGTGATAGGAAGAACAATGGATGATGAAAAGATTCTTTGTGTGCAGTTTTGAAGGTACATACCTAAATAGAAAATGTAGAAATGAGACGGAATCATAAGATTCGGTCTTTTTTTTCGTTATACAGTTGACGGAAAATATGATGTGTGATATCATTCCTTGCATAAATAAAATAAGCAGACGAAGCATACAGGAAAAAGCAATAGCTTACCGAAGGAGTAACACTCTCAGGTATTTGTAAGAATGAGGACTGTATGTGGATGTAACTCTGGAGAAGCTCAATTAGAGGGCCGAAGGTGCAACATAAAGGAAGACTTTATGAATCTCTCAGGCAAAAGGACAGAGAATGATATTTTATTTGCAGAAATAGTTTTGCTAAGATTGTTTCTACAGATATACTTGTCTTTACCTCGAACCGGAAGTTTATTTCTTGGTTCGTTTTTTGATTTTATTGGAAAATCAGAAAACAAAGGTTAAAACTCCAACTAGATCGTACTGCTTTATGATTAGGGAGGAAAAGAACATGGAACAATTATCAACAACGGTCGAACAAGTAGCTGGATTTATATGGAATAATTTATTATTGTTCTTACTTGTTGGTACAGGTGTACTGTTTAGTTTTCGAACAAGATTTGTACAGATTCGAAAATTTGGTGAAGGATGTAGACGACTTTTTGGAAGCTTTAGTTTGAAAGGCGCAAAGGCTGGAAAAGATGGAATGAGTTCTTTCCAGGCATTAACAACTGCAATCGCAGCACAGGTTGGTACTGGTAATATCACAGGGTGTGCAACAGCATTATATTGTGGTGGACCTGGGGCAATCTTTTGGATGTGGATTTCTGCATTTTTTGGAATGTCTACAATTTATGGGGAAGCTATTTTAGCACAAAAATATAAAACATTGGATGAAGATGGTCATGTGACGGGTGGTCCTATTTATTACATCAAAGCAGTATTTAAGGGTAAATTTGGTAAGATTTTGGCGGCATTTTTTTCAATCGCAGTAATCTTTGCATTGGGTTTGACTGGGAATATGGTACAGTCTAATTCAATTGGTGCTGCATTTGAAACTGCATTTCATATAAAACCAATCTATATTGGAATTATATGTGCATTGATCGCTGGATTTATATTTATAGGTGGAGTAAAAAGAATTGCTTCTTTTACAGAAAAGATCGTTCCAATCATGGCGCTTTTTTACATAATGGGATGTCTTGTAGTTTTAGTGATCAATCATAATGAATTGATTCCAGCAATTTCGTCAATATTTGTAGCTGCGTTTACACCGAAGGCGGTTCTTGGTGGTGCAGTTGGAATCGGCATACGAGAAGCAATGCGTTACGGTGTTGCAAGAGGACTTTTTTCGAATGAAGCTGGTATGGGTTCAACACCACATGCACATGCACTTGCAAAAGTAGAAAATCCTGAAGAACAGGGTGTGATCGCAATGATAGGGGTATTTATCGATACATTTATTGTTTTAACATTGACAGCACTTGTTATCTTGACTTCTGGACAATTACATTCAGGAGTAGAAGGAGCACTTTCAGGTACAGCGCTTGCACAGGCAGCTTTCAGTACAGCGTTTGGACAATTTGGTAACATTTTTATTGCTATCTGTATGTTCTTCTTTGCTTTTTCTACGATTATCGGATGGTATTTCTTTGGCGAAGTGAATGTGAGAGCATTATTTGGAAAGAAAGCTGTGAAAATATACTCCTTGGCAGTTGTATGTTTTATCATATTAGGTTCTTTTTTAAAGGTAGATCTTGTATGGAATCTGTCAGATTTATTCAATGCACTTATGGTATTTCCAAACTTGATCGCACTGCTGGCATTGTCAGGAGTTGTTGCAAATGCTTGTAAAGAAGCAGATCAAAGACGATAAAAATAGAAAGAAACATGGGCTGGGTTTGTTTTGACGAACTCAGCTCATTTTCAATTTACATAAAATATTTCTTGTGTTAGAATATATATTGGCAAAAAAGGTATTGCGATAGCGGAGGTGGAATACTTGGAAAGACAACAGATTGGTTTTTTAGTAAAACAGATCAATAATATTTATGAAAAAAATCTAAATGAAAGATTGAAGAAACTTGGTATTACATCTTCTCAGTGTGCAGTGCTTGATTTCTTATTTTATACAAATGAAGATGAGGTCAGTCAGAGGGATGTTGAAAAAGCATTGAGCTTGAAAAATCCAACAGTTACTGGCATATTGAAACGTTTGGATGAAAAAGGTTTTATCTTGTGCGTACCGAACGCAAAGGATAAAAGAAGGAAAAATATTTATCTTACAGAGAAAGCTTATGATATTCAAAGACATATGGAAGCAAGCCGTAAAAAGCTTGATAATGAGCTGACTCGGGGAATGAGTAAAAAGGAAATTGCATCCCTTACAAAAGGGGTCGAAAAGATGTTGTATAATATTTCAGAACCGTAAAGGAGAACAAGATGAGTTACGCAGATAAAGTTTTTATTGATATGTGTAAAGATATTATCGAGAATGGAACAAGTACAGAAGGGGAAAAGGTTCGTCCAGTATGGGAAGATGGAACACCTGCTTATACAATCAAAAAGTTCGGTGTAGTGAATCGCTATGATCTTTCAAAAGAGTTTCCAGCACTTACACTTAGAAGAACTGGAATCAAGAGTTGTACAGATGAATTGCTTTGGATCTGGCAGAAGAAATCCAATAATATCAATGATCTGAACAGCCATATTTGGGATAGCTGGGCAGACGAGAATGGTTCGATTGGAAAAGCGTATGGATATCAGATGGGAGTAAAGCATCAGTATAAGGAAGGAATGATGGATCAGATTGACAGAGTGATCTATGACCTTAAGAATAATCCATATAGTCGTCGCATTATGACGAATATTTATGTGCATCAAGATCTTCATGAAATGAATCTGTATCCATGTGCTTATAGTATGACATTTAATGTGACAAAAGAACCAGATAGTGAAAAACTGACATTGAACGGAATCTTAAATCAGCGTTCACAGGACATTTTAACAGCAAATAACTGGAATGTTTGTCAGTATGCAGTATTACTTCATATGCTTGCTCAGGTTTGCGATATGAAAGTGGGAGAATTCGTTCATGTCATCGCAGATGCGCATATTTATGACAGACATATTCCGCTTGTAAAAGAATTGATCGAGAGAGAACCTTTGCCAGCACCAAAATTCTGGCTGAATCCAGAGATAAAAGATTTTTATGAGTTCACAACAGATGATGTAAGACTCGAAAATTATGAGACACATCCTCAGATTAAAAATATCCCAGTTGCGATCTAAGTAAAAATCAAGAGTTTCGATTCGTGAAATATTACGAGTAGAATAATATTTTAAATAAAATAAGATAAAGATAGGAGACTTGATATGAAATTAATCGTAGCAGTTGATTCTAAGTGGGCAATTGGAAATAAGAATAAATTGCTGGTAAGCATTCCAGCAGATATGAAACAGTTTCGCGAAAGAACGACAGGTCATGTTGTGGTTATGGGACGAAAGACACTGGAAAGTTTCCCGGCAGGAGCACCATTAAAAAATCGTACGAATATTGTATTGACAGCGAACCAGTCTTATAAAGCGAAAGATGCGATCATCGTGCATACAAAAGAGGAATTATTAGAAACTTTGAAGGAATACAATTCAGATGATATTTTTGTGATCGGCGGTCAGAGTATTTATGAAATGATGCTGCCATATTGCGATACTGCATATGTTACAAAGATCGATCACGCATATCAGGCAGACACATATTTCCCAAATCTCGATGAGATGGATGATTGGCATGTGACAAATGTAAGTGACGAACAGACTTGCTTTAACTTGGAATATGTTTTTGCTGAGTATCAGAGAGTAAAATAAAAGATGTTGAAGAAAACTACAAGTATATTTTTAATGATCAGTTTATTTGTATGTTTGCTGACCGGGTGTCAGGGAAATACACAAACTATGACAGAGAATTCGGAGTCTGATAAGATAAAAGTTGTTACAACAATCTTTCCTCAATATGATTTTGTGCGTCAGATTGCAGGAGATAATGTAGAATTGCACATGCTTTTGGTGCCAGGAGAAGAAACACATTCTTATGAGCCAACTCCACAGGATATTATTTCAATCTTGCATTGTGATCTGTTTATTTATGTTGGCGGGGAAAATGATGTCTGGGTAGAAGATATTTTGGAAATGCCAGAAATGGATTATGTTCATACGATGCGTCTGATTGATTGTGTGGATGAATTAGAGGAGCATGAGCATGAGACATTTGAAGAATGCACAGAAAATCATGTTCATACGACAGAATGTGAAACGACGGAACATGTTCACACAGATGCGTGTGAACACGACGAGCATGATCATGAGGATGAAAGTGAAAGTGCACATACATTTGATGAACATGTGTGGACTTCTCCAGTAAATTCAATGTCAATCGTTGAGGCAATCACAGATAAGATGTGTCATATAGATGAGGCAAATGAAGCATTTTACCAGAAAAATTGTGAAGCGTATCTTGCGCAGTTAGAAGAACTAGATACAGAGATACGTGAAGTTGTAGACGCAGCAGAGAGAAAGACACTATTATTTGGAGACAGATATCCGTTTAAATATTTTGAAGAAGAATATGGATTAAGTCATTATGCAGCATTTTCGGGCTGTGCAGCAGACACAGAGCCTAGTGCAGCGATTATGGCATATTTGATCGATAAAGTAAAAGAAGAACAGATTCCTGTTGTTTTAAAAATGGAATTAAGCAACGATAATATTGCGGAAGCAATTGCGGAAGCGACAGGAACGAAAGTCATGACATTCAATGCGTGTCATAATCTGACTGCAGATCAGTTTGCGTCAGGAGAGACCTACATTAGTTTGATGAAAGAGAATGTAAATACATTAAAGGAGGCATTGCAGGTATGGCATTGATCCAATGCGATAATATTTCAATTGCATATGAAGGACAGACCGTTGTATCCGATCTATCTTTTCAGATTCAGTCAGGCGAATACTTATGTATCGTTGGAGAAAATGGATCGGGAAAAAGTACATTGGTAAAAAGTCTTTTAGGATTGAAAGAACCGGCGAAGGGAAAGATTATTCTTGGAGACGGATTAAAAAAGAATGAAATTGGATATCTGCCTCAGCAGACAGATATTCAGAAAGATTTTCCAGCAAGTGTGTATGAAGTTGTTATTTCCGGCAGGCTCAACAGTCGTGGATTCTTTCCGTTTTACACATCAAAGGATAGAAGCAAAGCAGAAGAAATGATGCAGATGCTTGGAATTGAAGATTTGAGAAAAGCTTGTTATAGAGATTTGTCGGGCGGACAGAAACAGCGTGTACTGCTTGCGCGTGCATTGTGTGCAACAAAGAAGATTTTATTGCTTGATGAACCAGTTACAGGATTAGACCCAATCGTAACGGCAGAATTTTATCAGTTGATCAATAAGATCAATAAAGAGTCTGGGATTGCCGTTGTAATGGTATCACATGATATCGAGAGTGCAGTGCGAGATGCGTCTCACATTTTACATTTGCAGGAGACAGCGTTGTTTAGTGGAACAAAAGAGGATTATCTTAAGAGTCCGATTGGAAAAAGATTTTTAGGAGGTATGGCAGATGTTTAGTAGAATTTTAGAAATGTTGTCATATCCATTTATGGTCAGAGCTTTTGTGGTAGGAACATTGGTTGCGCTGTGCTTGGCACTTTTGGGTGTGAGCCTTGTATTAAAAAGATATTCAATGATCGGTGATGGTCTGTCACATGTGGGATTTGGTGCACTTACTGTCGCTGCAGCATTAAATATGGCGCCAATGAGTGTTGCGATTCCGGTTGTTGTTGTTGCTGCAATCTTACTTTTGAGAATCAGAGGAAATAGTAAGATTAAAGGAGATTCGGCGATCGCACTTATTTCAACAAGTGCATTAGCTGTTGGTGTTATGGTCATTTCTATGACAACAGGAATGAATACAGACGTTTATAATTATATGTTTGGAAGTATTCTTGCAATGAGCCAGGACGATGTTGTTTTGAGCGTTGTGTTATCAGTGATCGTACTCATTTTATACGTTTTATTTTATAATAAGATTTTTGCGGTTACATTTGATGAAACATTTGCACAGGCAACAGGTGTGAAGGCTGATTTATATAATACATTGATTGCGATTCTTACTGCAGTAACGACTGTACTTGGAATGCGTATGATGGGAACTTTATTGATCTCCAGTTTGATCATCTTTCCAGCATTGACTTCTATGCGCGTATGTAAGACATTCCGAAGCGTGATCATCAATTCTGCAGTGATCTCTGTTATCTGTTTCTGTGCAGGAATTTTAATTTCTTATTTTTGGGCAACACCGGCAGGTGCAAGTGTTGTAATGGTAAATCTGCTGATGTTGGGCATTTATTCTATTGTTGGAATCATCAGAGACCGAAAATCTGAGTGAAATTAATGTAAAAAAGGGGCAGCAGTTAGCGTTTTTTAATTTAAAGAGGAGATTTTTTGTAGGTTGACAAAGGATAGGCTTAAAATTATAATAAACATTAGCTTGAAAAATACAGTGATAAGGAAGCGATTCCCATACTGGATGAGAACAGAGATTATCTCTGGATTTAGGTAGTAATAAGGATGTATATTAACCCTAAGCTGTAAAAGGCTTAGGGTTTTTTCGTATAAAATGAGGAACAGGAGGAGTTGGCATTGAGACAGATTTCAGGAAATAAATTACTGGTAAAAGCCTTACAAGAAGAGGGAGTGGAGATTCTGTTTGGATATCCAGGAGCTTGTACGATCGATATCAGTGATGAACTCTATAAACAAGATAAGATTAAGATCATTTTACCAAGACATGAACAGGCACTGGTTCACGAGGCAGATGCTTATGCGAGAACTACAGGAAAAGTAGGTGTCTGTCTTGTTACGAGTGGTCCCGGGGCAACCAATCTTGTGACAGGTCTTGCGACAGCGAATTATGATAGTGTCCCACTTGTATGTTTTACAGGTCAGGTAGCAAGACATTTGATCGGGAATGATGCATTTCAGGAAGTAGATATCGTTGGTATCACACGTAGCATTGTAAAATATGGTGTTACAGTGCGAAATCGTGAAGATCTCGGTCCAATCATCAAAAAAGCATTTTACATTGCGAGAACAGGGAAACCAGGACCTGTTCTGATCGATCTTCCGAAAGATGTGATGTGTGAATTAGGAAGTGCAGATTATCCACGAAGCATCAATATTCGAGGATATAAGCCGAATACAAACGTACATATTGGTCAGCTTAAACGAGCAATTAAGATGTTAAATAATGCAAAGAAGCCATTATTCCTTGCAGGTGGCGGTGTACATATTGCAGGAGCTGAAGAAGCCTTTAAAGAAGTTGTAGAAAAGACAAAGGTGCCGGTTGTTACGACCGTTATGGGTCGAGGTGCAATTTCTACAACTCACCCATTATTTGTAGGGAATCTTGGAATGCATGGAGAATATGCAGCGAATATGGCAGTGAGTGAATGTGATCTTCTTTTCTCGATCGGAACCCGTTTTAATGATCGTATTACTGGAAAATTACATAATTTTGCACCGAATGCAACAATTGTTCATATTGATATTGATACAGCTTCTATTTCTAGAAATATTCATGTAGACGTGCCAATCGTTGCGGATGCGTGGTCTGCGTTGGCAAAGATGATTGAATATGTAGAAGAATGTGATACAAAGGATTGGCTTGAAAAAGTTGCTGATTGGAAAAAGGTTCATCCATTGGATATGAGAAAACACTATACAATGGGACCGAAGGATGTAATTGATGCGATCAATAAGCAGTTTGACAATTCTATCATTGTTACAGATGTAGGACAGCATCAGATGTTTACTGCTCAGTTTGCTGAAATCACAGAGAAGAAGCAGATGATTATGTCTGGCGGTCTTGGAACAATGGGATATGGTCTTCCGGGTGCAATTGGTGCGAAACTTGGTAATCCAGATAAGCATGTGATCATGATCGCAGGAGATGGCGGTATGCAGATGAATATCCAGGAGATGGCAACTGCTGTATTGGAAGAACTTCCAATCATTTTGTGCGTATTTAATAATACATATCTTGGAATGGTACGACAGTGGCAGAAACTTTTTTATGGAAAACGTTATGCAATGACGAATCTGCGTGCCGGAGCATTGTTCCGTCGTACAGAAGGAAAAGAAATGCCAGAATACACACCAAATTTTGTAAAACTTGCAGAAAGTTATGGAGCAAAAGGTCTTCGAGTAGAGAAAAGAGAAGATATCGAAGCTGCATTTGAAGAAGCGAAGAAAAATACAAAGACTCCGACATTGATCGAATTTATCATTGATCCAGAGGAGATGGTACTGCCAATGATCAAACCAGGCGGAACATTGGAAGAGATGATTATCGAATGTTAATACATGAAGTGAGAGGGAAAAGCAATGGATAGTACAATGAAAAAACGTTGGATTTCTTTATATGTTGAAAATGAAGTCGGAGTACTTTCAAAGATTTCAGGATTATTTTCTGGAAAGGGATACAATCTGGATAGTTTAACTGTAGGAACTACGGAAGATCATACGATTTCAAGAATGACAATTGCAACAGTTGCAGATGATGAAACATTTGAACAGATAAAAAAACAGCTTAACCGTATGGTTGAAGTTATCAAAGTTTTGGATTTTACAGATGTCTTTATCCGAATGAAAGAAATCATGTATATTAAGATCAGAGAATGTTCGCTGGAGGATAAGACAGAACTTTTTCAGATTGCAGAAACATTTAAGGCAAGAGTGATTGATTATGGAAAAGATAGTCTGCTTTTAGAGTTTGTACAGACGGCCACAAAAAATGATGCAGTGATCAAACTTATTAAGACAGATTTTAGAAATATCGAAGTTGTACGTGGCGGAAGTGTTGGTATTGAGTCGATTAGCATGATGGAAAGATAAAAAACAGAGTGCACTCTTGAATTATGGATAGATGTGTATTATAATTGAAAAGTAAATTTTTTTAGAAAATATCCTAGGAATGGAGGACATAGAGATGGAGAAAAAAAATATTGATTGGGCAAATCTTGGATTTGGCTATATACAGACTGAAAAACGTTATGTATCAAATTATAAAGATGGAAAATGGGATGATGGATGTATCACAGATGATGCAACTATTACTCTGAATGAGTGTGCCGGAGTTCTTCAGTATGCCCAGACTGTTTTTGAAGGTATGAAAGCATACACAACAGAACAGGGAAAAATCGTTGTATTCCGTCCTGATCTGAATGCATCAAGATTAGTAGATTCAGCGAAGAGACTTGAGATGCCTCCTTTCCCAGAAGATCGTTTTTTAGATTCGATCGTACAGCTCGTTAAGGCAAATGCAGAATATGTTCCACCATATGGTTCAGGAGCTTCTCTTTATATCAGACCATATATGTTTGGAACAAATCCAGTAATCGGTGTAAAACCAGCTACTGAATATCAGTATCGTGCATTTGTAACACCAGTTGGTCCATATTTCAAAGGTGGTGCAAAACCGCTTACAATCTGTGTATCAGATTTTGACCGTGCAGCACCGAACGGAACAGGACATATCAAAGCTGGTCTTAACTATGCGATGAGTCTTCATGCAATCGTTACAGCTCATGCAGCAGGTTATGACGAGAATATGTATCTTGATTCAGCAACAAGAACAAAAGTAGAAGAAACTGGTGGTGCAAACTTCTTATTCATTACAAAGGATAATAAAGTTGTAACACCGAAGTCAGATACAATTCTTCCATCCATTACAAGACGTTCTTTAGTATATGTAGCAGAACATTATCTTGGAATGGAAGTTGAAGAAAGAGAAGTATATCTGGATGAACTTGAGAACTTTGCAGAATGTGGTCTTTGTGGTACGGCAGCAGTTATTTCTCCAGTAGGCAAGATCGTTGATCATGGAAGAGAGATTTGTATGCCATCAGGTATGGAAAAAATGGGACCTGTAACACAGAAATTATATGATACATTGACAGGAATCCAGATGGGACGCATTGAAGCACCAGAAGGTTGGATCAAAGTAATCGAATAAATTCAATTGAATGAAAAGAAAGGGATTGCACGGAAAATAATTTGTGCAGTCCTTTTTTGAGTGTGCAGATATTCTATTCTTTACAAGAAAATTTCAGAATGGTATGATAGTCTGTGTACTAAAAAATGGAATGCGGAAAGGATATTAATAGTGGAAGCATATACAAGTTTTGCAGAAGTGTATGACACTTTTATGGATAATGTTCCTTATGAAGAATGGGCTTCTTATTTACAGCAGACATTAAAGGAATTCGGCATTGAAGAGGGACTGCTCCTTGATCTTGGATGTGGGACAGGAACACTGACAGAGATCTTTGATGAATTAGGATATGATATGATCGGAATCGATAATGCAGAAGATATGCTTGAGATCGCGATGGAAAAGCGTATGGAGTCTGGAAAGGATATTCTTTATCTTTTACAGGACATGCGTGAATTTGAATTATATGGAACTGTGCGTGCGATTATCAGTGTATGCGATTCTGTGAATTACATTACAGATCCAGAAGAGCTTATAGAAGTATTTAGACTGGCGAATAATTATCTGGATCCAAAAGGAATTTTTGTATTTGACTTTAATACAGATTATAAATATAGAGAGATTCTTGGAAGTAATACAATCGCAGAAGAAAGAGAAGATTGTAGTTTTATCTGGGATAATTATTATTATGAGGATGAAAAGATCAATGAATATGAGTTGTCCTTGTTTATTCGTGATGATGAGTTGAGCGAAGAATGTGGACAAGATATTTGTAGAAAGTTTCATGAAACACATTTCCAGAGAGCATATAATTTAGAGGAAATAAAAGAATTGCTTCAGCAGTCTGGAATGGACTTTGTTGCTGCTTATGATGCATTTACGAAGAATGCAGTAACAGAAAAAAGTGAGAGAATCTGTGTGATCGCACAGGAAAATGGAAAATAGATCAGTATATTTTGATAATTTAGGAGGAAGATAAATATGGGAGATTATATAGTAAGAGCAACAGCAGGAAATGCACAGATCCGCGCATTTGCTGCAACAACAAAGGAATTAGTAGAAACTGCAAGACAGCATCATAATACAAGTCCTGTAGCTACAGCAGCATTAGGAAGACTGCTTACAGGTGGTGCAATGATGGGAAGTATGATGAAGAACCCTACAGATGTGCTTACAATTCAGATTAAATGTAGCGGACCAATCGGTGGTCTTACAGTAACAGGTGATGCATCAGGAAAAATGAAAGGTTATGTAGATAATCCAGATGCAATCCTTCCACCAAAGAATGGTAAGTTGGATGTTGGCGGTGCACTTGGTCAGGGTGTAATGACAGTTATTAAAGATATGGGATTGAAAGAACCATATTCAGGTCAGACAATTCTTCAGACAGGAGAAATTGCAGAAGATCTGACATATTATTTTGCTACATCAGAACAGGTTCCATCTTCTGTAGGTCTGGGTGTTCTGATGGAAAAAGATAACACAGTTCGTTGTGCTGGGGGATTTATTGTTCAGGTTATGCCATTCATCGAAGAAAGTGTTCTTTGTAAGCTCGAAGAAAATATTTCTAATATCCAGTCAGTTACATCTATGTTAGATGCAGGATTTACACCAGAAATGATCCTAGAAAAAGTATTAGAAGGATTAGATGTAGAATTTACAGATTCTGTACCAACAGAATTTTATTGTAACTGTTCAAAGGATAGAATTGAAAAAGCGATCATCAGTGTTGGAAAAAAAGATATTCAGGATATGATCGAAGATGGAGAATCTATCGAAGTAAAATGTCATTTCTGCGATACTGCATATGAATTTACAGTGGATGAATTGAAAGGTCTTTTGAAAAAAGCTACAAGATAATCTACAGATTATGATTAGGAGATGATTGAATGAAACAAGGATTTGTTAAAGTTGCTGCTATAACACCAGATGTTAGAGTAGCAGATATTCCATATAATACAGAGCAGATCTGCATAGGGATTGATAAGGCAGTAGCAGAGAAAGCGAAAGTTGTTGTGTTTCCAGAGTTGTGTGTGACAGGATACACATGTGGAGATTTATTTTTGCACGAAACATTATTAACAGAAGCAGAGGAAGCATTACGAGAAATTTCAGCGTATACAAAAACGAAAGATATGCTTGTGTTTGTTGGGCTTCCATTTTGTGTAGCTGGAAAGATCTATAATGTGGCAGCAGCGCTCAATCATGGAAAAATACTTGGATTTACTACAAAGATGAATTTGTCAGATCAAGGTGAATTTAATGAATTTCGTTATTTTACACCAGGTCCATCGGAAAGTTTTATTATAACATTTGATGAAGAAGAAGTACCTTTTGGACCACAGATCTTATATCAGGCAGATACGTTGAAACAGCTTGTTGTTACAGCGGAAATTGGCGCTGATTTATCGGCGCTGATCCAACCGTCCGCACAGGCGGTAATAGAAGGCGCAACGATTATAGCGAATTGTGCTGCTAGTGATGAATTAGTAGGAAAAAGAACTATTCGTTCGGAGATGGTCAAATGCAGCTCTGCAAAGATGCATGCAGGATATATTTATGCAAATGCTGGAGCTGGGGAGTCAACTACAGATTTGGTATTTGCCGGCCATAATATTGTTGCAGAGAATGGAGTTATCTTAAAGGAGTCTGAAGTATTTTCAGAAGGAATGATTTGTACAGAGATCGATGTAAAATGTTTACTAAATGAACGTAGACGTGATACTTTATTTCCACAAAAGGAATCACATACATTACCAAGGATAACATTTTCTCTTTTTAATGAAGAAACAGAATTATCAAGACATTATGCAAAAAGTCCTTTTATTCCAGAGAATAAAGAAGAATGTGCAAAGGTATGTGAAGAAATTTTAATGATCCAAGCGCAAGGATTAAAAAAACGTTTGGAACATGCACATGTGCAGACGGCAGTTGTAGGAATTTCTGGGGGATTAGATTCTACACTTGCATTGATTGTTACAGCAAAAGCATTTGATTTGCTTGGAAAAGATAAAAAAGATGTGATCGCAGTAACAATGCCTTGTTTTGGAACAACAGATAGAACATATCAGAATGCATGCCGCATGGCGATACAGTTGGGTGCAACGCTTCGTGAGATACCGATTGCAGACGCTGTAAACGTCCATTTTAGGGATATTGGGCATGACCCTAAGGATCACAGCGTTACATTCGAAAATGCGCAGGCAAGAGAACGTACGCAGGTTCTAATGGATATTGCAAATCAGCATAACGGCATGGTGATCGGAACAGGAGATATGTCAGAACTTGCACTTGGATGGGCAACATACAATGGAGATCATATGTCAATGTATGGTGTCAATGCATCGGTTCCAAAAACAATGATGCGTTATATTGTTCGTTTTGCTGCTGATACAACATCAGATAATGCGCTTAGAGAAGTTTTATATGATGTACTTGATACTCCTGTAAGTCCAGAACTTTTGCCGCCAGAAGACGGAAATATTGCGCAGAAGACGGAAGACTTGGTTGGACCATATGAATTACATGACTTTTTCTTATATTATATAGTTCGATATGGATTTGAACCAAGCAAAGTGTTCTGTTTGACAAAACATGCTTTTGGCGATGAGTATGATGATGAAACAATATATAAATGGCTTAGAACATTTTGTTGGAGATTTTTCTCTCAGCAGTTTAAACGTTCTTGTATGGCAGATGGACCGAAAGTTGGTATGGTCGATCTTTCTCCAAGAGGTGGATTAAAGATGCCAAGTGATGCTTGTGTGGCTGTTTGGATGAGAAATTTAGAAAAATGTATTGAAAAATAAATATATTTGATGAATAGAAGAGGGCAGAATCGATATTTTGTCCTCTTTATATATGGAATTATACAAAAAAAGTCTGATGCTGAAGCATCAGACTTTTTAACATTATTAAAATTATTTAACAACGATACGTGTACCTGTTTTGCCGTTGATACCATCTTTAGCTTTTTCAAGCAATGTGATGAGTGCTTCACGTCCTGGTTTGGAGTTAGCAAATTTAACAGCAGCCTGTACTTTAGGAAGCATTGAACCTGGAGCGAAGTGTCCTTCACCGATGTACTGTTCAGCTTCGTCAACAGAAATCTGGTCAAGCCATTTTTCTTCTGGTTTTCCAAAGTTGATAGCAACTTTTTCTACAGCTGTAAGGATGATGAGGAAGTCTGCGTCAAGTTCTTCAGCGAGCAGGCAGCTTGCGAAGTCTTTATCGATAACTGCTCCAGCACCTTTAAGCTGGTTGTCTTTACGAACAACAGGGATTCCGCCGCCACCGCAAGCGATAACAACTTCACCAGCTTCTACCATAGCACGGATAGCTGAGATTTCAACGATTTCAGCTGGCTTTGGAGAAGCAACAACACGACGATATCCACGTCCTGCGTCTTCTTTCATAACATAACCATACTGTTCTTCAAGCTGTTTAGCTGTTTCAGCATCAACAAATTTTCCGATTGGTTTGGAAAGGTTATCAAATGCTGGATCGTTTTCATCAACACGTACCTGTGTGATCATTGTAGCTACTGGAATTTCTTTCATTCCACGTTCTAACATTTCAGCACGAAGTGCGTTCTGAAGGTCATATCCGATATAAGCCTGGCTCATAGCTACGCAAACTGAAAGTGGTGTAGCTGGCTGAGTAGGATCTTCATGTGTAAGAGCTGTCATAGCGTTGTTGATTACACCAACCTGTGGTCCATTTCCGTGTACAACAACAACTTCGTTACCGTCTTCGATAAGGTCAACGATAGCTTTTGCTGTGATTTTAACAGCTTCCATCTGTTCTGGTAAGTTGTTTCCAAGTGCGTTACCGCCGAGGGCGATTACAATTCTTTTATTTGCCATGATTAATTAGTCCTCCACTTTAACGATACATTCTACTTCACAAAGAACTCCCTTTGGAAGGTCTTTAACTGCTACGCATGAACGAGCTGGGTTACCTACAAAGTATTTTCCGTAAACTTCGTTAAATGCAGCGAAGTCTGCGATGTCAGCTAAGAAACATGTTGTTTTAACAACTGCTGTAAAATCAACATTCTGGCTTTCAAGAATACCTTTGATGTTAGCCATAACCTGTTCAGCCTGCTCTGTGATAGTTGTTCCTACAACTTCACCTGTAGCTGGTGAAAGTGGAATTGCTCCTGATAAGAAAGCAAGTCCGTTTACTACGATACCCTGTGAGTATGGGCCAATTGCAGCTGGTGCATTTGGTGTATCAATATATTTCATTGGATGATTCCTCCTGAAAAATTAAATTAAAAAACTTATTACGAATGGCAGCGGTTCCTCAAAGAGAAACCGCTGCCGGTTATATGTGATTGAAAATCTAAATATTCAGATTATTCGAATACACGTGCTGTGGATTTTTCTTCCAGTTTTTTAAGTGTAGCTGCTGGATCTGCAAATTTTGCAAGGAAGATCATTGCAGCGATGATATATGGTTTGAAGCTAGCTTCTTTGTAAAGTGGATCTCTGTAACGATCGAATACTGTAGCATCAACTTCACCTTCAGCACAGCTTAAGCCTGTGATGTCAGCTGGCAGACAGTGCATGTAAAGAGCTTTTCCGTCTTTTGTTGTAGCCATAAGTTCTTCTGTACAAGCCCAATCTTTGTGTTCAGCGTTCTGAGCAAGGAGTTCTTTTTCAAGAGCTTTGATACCTTCTGTATCGCCATTGCCATAAAGTTCTGTACGTTTTTCCATAGCTGCGAATGGAGCCCAGCTCTTTGGATATACGATATCAGCATCTTTGAAAGCTTCTGCCATATCGTTTGTTTTCTTGAATGATCCACCAGTTTTTGCAGCGTTTTCTGCAGCAACTTTTTCAACTTCTGGGAAGATTTCATATCCTTCTGGATGAGCAAGAACAACATCCATACCGAAACGTGTCATCAGACCGATGATACCCTGTGGTACAGAAAGTGGTTTACCATAAGATGGTGAGTAAGCCCATGTCATAGCAAGTTTTTTACCTTTAAGGTTTTCAACTCCGCCGAATTCGTGGATGATGTGAAGCATATCAGCCATAGCCTGTGTTGGGTGGTCGATATCGCACTGAAGGTTTACAAGTGTAGGTTTCTGTTCAAGAATACCATCTTTGTTTCCTTCTGTTACAGCGTCCATAAATTCATGCATGTAAGCATTACCTTTACCGATGTACATGTCATCACGAATACCGATAACGTCTGCCATGAAGGATACCATGTTAGCTGTTTCACGAACTGTTTCACCGTGAGCAACCTGTGATTTTCCTTCGTCAAGATCCTGAACTTCAAGACCAAGAAGGTTACAAGCAGATGCGAAAGAGAAACGTGTACGTGTAGAGTTGTCACGGAACAGAGAAATTCCAAGACCGCTTTCGAATACTTTTGTAGAGATGTTGTTTTCTCTCATGTAACGAAGAGCGTCAGCTACTGTAAATACAGCCATGATTTCGTCATCTGTTTTTTCCCATGTAAGGAAAAAGTCACCATTGTACATATCTTTGAAGTTTAAGGAATTAAGCTTATCGATATAATCCTGTAATGTTTTCATTGTTCAAAATCCTCCGAATTTTAATTTTTGAAATTTTTAGTTATTGGGGCAGCTATACAATATGTACAGGGATGCTGCCCCGGTAAAGTTTAATAAATTTTTTCAGTGAAAACTAATTCTTATTTAAAGTAGCATGTTGGAAGAGCAGCGTAAACTGCAGCACATGTTACAAGATCCTGTTTCCATGTCATTTCGTTTGGAGCGTGAGCCTGAGCTTCTGCACCAGGTCCGAAACCGATACATGGAATGTTGTTTCTACCCATGATAGAAACACCGTTTGTTGAGAATGTCCATTTGTCTGTAAGTGGACGAGCCTGACGCATTTCAAGTGTATTAGCAGCACCAATACGCTGTTCGCCATAAAGTCCCATGTAAGCTTCTTCAAGAGCTTTTGTTACTTTGTGATCTTTTGGAATAGCCCATGTTGGGAAGTAACATTCGATTTCGTATGTTAATCCTGTGTAAGATGGTGTGTCATAGTTGTACATAGATACTACAACGTCATCGCCATATTTCTTAACTGAAGGAAGATCACGGATTTCCTGAAGACAGCTTTCCCATGTTTCACCAAATGTCATACGACGGTCAAGAGAAACTGCACAAGAGTCAGCTACTGCACAACGGCTTGGGGATGTATAGAAGATCTGGGATGTAGTAACTGTACCACGTCCAAGGAATCTAGCTTCTTCCCAATCTGGGTTGTATTTTGGATCAAGCATTTTAACAAGACCTTTGATTTCTGTTCCTTCTTCAGCGTCGTTTTCGTTCAATGCACGAATGTCCTGAAGAATGTCAGCCATCTTGTAGATTGCGTTGTCTCCACGTTCTGGAGCAGATCCGTGACAAGATACACCTTTAACGTCAACACGGATTTCCATACGTCCTCTCTGTCCACGGTAGATACCACCGTCTGTTGGTTCTGTAGATACTACGAATTCTGGACGGATTTTATCTTCGTTGATGATATACTGCCAGCAAAGACCATCACAGTCTTCTTCCTGAACAGTACCAACTACCATGATTTTGCATCCTTCTGGGATAAGATCCATATCTTTCATGATCTTAGCGCCGTAAACACCTGATACAATACCACCACACTGGTCAGATACACCACGTCCACCGATTTCAGTTTCTGTTTCATATCCTTCGTATGGGTCGAATGTCCAGTTGTCGATGTTACCGATACCTACTGTATCGATATGAGCATCAAATGCGATGATTCTGTCGCCAGTTCCCATGAAGCCCATTACGTTACCCTGTGGGTCAACGATTACTTCATCAAAACCAACTTTTTCCATTTCTTCTTTGATTGTCTGAACGTGAGCTCCTTCATCACAGCTTTCGCCAGGATTCTTTACGATTGCACGTAAAAATGCAGTCATGTCAGCTTCATAAGCTTTTGCAGCTTCTTTGATTTTGTTCAAATCCATGATAAACATCTCCTTTGCTTAAATAAAAAGTTTTTTATTTCTCATTGCCATCCCAGACAATAGATTCATATCTTTCAGGGTCTGTGTCACCTTCTGTAGAGAAGAGAAGAACTTTAGAGTCTTTTCCAAGACCAAGATGTTCTCTGAGTTCTTTGTATTCATCCATAGTCATGATGCTTGCAAGAACACCGAATGGTACAGCACCTGATTCACCAGATGTAACTGGTTTGTCACCTTTGATAGGTGCAGCGAGCATACGCATACCTTTTGCAGCAACCCAGTCAGGAGCAGCTACGAAAGTATCTACGTGGTTTTTCAGGATATCCCAAGAAATTGTGTTTGGTTCGCCACAAGCAAGACCTGCCTGGATTGTAACCATATCACCATCAACGATCTGGATAGATCCGTCGCCGTGTTTAGCACCTTTGTACAGACAAGCTGCAGCTTCTGCTTCAACAACAACAACAGTTGGTTCGTTATCAGCATAGTAGTTAGCGAAGAATCCCTGAACTGCTCCAGCGAGAGAACCAACACCAGCCTGAACAAATACATGAGTAGGACGATCACATCCATATTCATGAAGCTGAGCATTAGCTTCGAGAGCCATTGTTCCGTATCCCTGCATGATCCATGCTGGAATTTCTTCGTAACCATCCCAAGCTGTATCCTGAACGATGATTCCGTTTTCTGTTTCGTTAGCCATTGCGTTAGCCATACGAACACATTCGTCATAGTTTACTTCTTCGATAGTAGCTGTAGCGTTTTCAGCAAGGATGTTGTTCAGTCTTGTCTGAGTTGATCCCTTTGGCATAAGAACAACAGCTTTCTGTCCAAGTTTGTTAGCAGCCCAAGCAACACCACGTCCGTGGTTACCGTCTGTAGCTGTGAAGAATGTAGCCTGTCCGAATTCTTCTCTTAATGCATCAGATGTAAGTACTTCATATGGAAGTTCAGAAACATCTTTGTTTGTTTTCTGAGCAATGTATTTAGCCATTGCGAAAGATCCACCAAGTACTTTGAATGCGTTCAGACCGAAACGATAAGACTCATCTTTAAGATAAACCTCACCAAGACCAAGTTTTTCAGCCATTTTGTCAAGCTTTACAAGAGGAGTTACGCAATACTGCGGAAAACTCTGATGAAAAGCACGAGCTTTTTCAATTTCAGTTACTGCCATAACATCAAGGTTAGTATCAGCTGTTTTTGGCATCTGATTGACTGCCCATTTAATTGTTTCCATTTGAATAAACCTCCTTCATTATTGTGGTTATTTGAACCCGATTACTCATCGGGATTCAATTTATTCCCTGCGTCCATGTAATTATAAAGCGTGAATTTCGAAATTCCTAACAAGGCGGCAATCTTGTCGCCTGATTTCGTAATAAGAAAAGCTCCGGCATTATCCAGAAAGTGCACAATCTGGATTTTGTCTTCTCGTGTCATAGCAGCTACCGGTTTTCCAGTCATGGCCAGTGCCTGTTCAATCAGGGAATCCAGCAGATCACTTACATTATGAGTAATTTCCTGAGGCTGAACGGTATTAGATGAATCTTCGGAAAGATTCTGTTCATACTCGGTTGAAATCAATGCATTGATTGCTGTTTCTACAGGCAAAAGAGCGGTGATATCAAAGTTTACCGAGAAGATATAATCAACTCGGTCATCTTCACCGCGAATATACATGGTGCTGGATTTTAGAATTTGTCCATTCTCAGATTTTGTCAGATAAGATAATCTATCCTTAATTAAAGCAGGTTCGCTGCTCAACGTATCAAAAACAATTCTGGAAGGACCATCTCCAAGCTGGCGTCCGGTTATATGTCCGTTCTCTATGTAGACTATGGAGTGTTCAATATCTTTCTGTGCCAAATCGTGGATGACAACCTCACAAAGATCTCCAAACTGTACGGCAAGACCGTGTGCGATCTGCTTTAACAAGTCAAGTCTTGAGCCCATAAACAACCGTCCTTTCTATAACTGCCAACGACAATCCACTTGCGCTGCTTTTCTATTTTGCTTCTGATACAATCATAGCACAAAAAAATGGAAAATCAATAGTTTTTCTAAAAAAAATTGGAGTATCTAAAACTTTTTTAGAATGACTAAGGAATTGTGTTGCATTTCTTCCGTTTTAATGGTATTCTATAAATAGCGTAAGCGGCTAATGCGCTCTTTTTGCGCATACGTGAACTATAAATAGAAGGAAAAGGAGACGAAACGATGCTGATTTTAGGAAATGGCAGAATGATTACTCGTGACGCAGCGAATCCTTATTTTGAGAACGGTGCTGTGGCTATCGACGGAACAAAGATTGTAAAAGTTGGTACTCTTGAAGAAGTGAAAGCAGCATATCCAGATGCAGAATTTATTGATGCTAAAGGTGGCGTTATTATGCCAGCATTCATCAACTGTCACGAACATATTTACAGTGCACTGTATAGAGGTATGACAATTAACAAATATGACCCATCAAAAGGATTTATCGATGGAATTCTTGATGGACAGTGGTGGACAATTGACCGTAACCTTACATTAGATGATACATATAAGAGTGCAATGGTAACATTGGTTGACAGTATCAAAAATGGTGTTACAACAACATTTGACCATCATGCAAGTTTTGGTTCTATCAGAGGCTCATTGTATGAGATTGAAAAAGCCGCTAAAGAGACAGGTGTGCGTTCCTGTCTTTGTTATGAAATCTCAGACAGAGATGGTATGGACAAAGCAAGAGAGTCTGTTATGGAAAACTGTGAATTCGCTCGTCATGCATTAAAAGATGAGAGTGGAATGATCGCTGGTATGATCGGTATGCATGCTTCATTCACAATTTCAAATGAAACTATGGAATTAGCAGCTGCTAACAAACCAGAAGAAGTTGGATATCATATCCACGTAGCAGAAGGTATTGAAGATCTTCATGATTGTCTGAAAAAATATGGAAAGAGAATCATCAATAGATTACATGATATGGATATTCTTGGAGAAAAAACTCTTCTTGGACATTGCATTTATGTAAATGAACATGAAATGGATCTGATTAAAGAAACTAACACAATGGTTGTTCACAATCCAGAATCTAACATGGGTAATGCATGTGGATGCCCTCCAACAATCCATATTTACAACAAAGGTATCCTTACAGGTATTGGAACAGATGGATACACACAGGATATGCTTGAATCTGTTAAGACAGCTCTTGTGCTTCACAGACACAATCTGTGTGATCCAGCTGCTGCTTGGTGTGAAGTTACAGGTATGCTGTTCGAAAACAATGCTAAGATTGCAAACCGTTACTTCGAACCAGAACTTGGTGTTCTTAAAGAAGGTGCTGCAGGTGATGTTATCGTTGTTGATTACGATCCACGTACACCAATGCATGCAAATAATGCAAATGGACATATCTTATTCGGTATGCAGGGACATGATGTAGTTACTACAGTAGGTAACGGTAAAGTCCTCATGAAAGATCGAGAAATTCCACACATTGACGTTGAAAAAGTTATGGCTGACGCTCGTCAGGCATCATTTGAACTGGCTAACAGAATCAACGCTTAATTTACAGGACAACTTATCATACAGTTGTTTTAGAAAATATTTTATAGAGAAAGATTTGAAAAAATGACTGTATGATATAATTGAATAGCAAAAATAAAAATAAGAAGGAAGAATAGGAGGAGCTTAAAAATGGGCGAGAAAATGACACCTATGTCTTTTGACAAATTAGTGAACTGGGTTCTTACAGAACACAAAAATTCCGGTACAGTATTCGGAGAAAAGAAACCTTATATTGCAGATTCAAAGAACAATAGAACAATCTTTGGTCGTACACTTGAAACACCAATCGGACCAGCAGCTGGTCCTCACACACAGTTAACACAGAACATCGTAGCAGCTTACTACACAGGAAGCCGTTTCTTCGAGCTGAAAACTGTACAGGTTATGGATGGTGCTGAACTTTCAGCATGCGTACCAAGACCATGTATCAAAGCTGATGACGAATGTTACAATGCTGAGTGGTCTACAGAACTTTATGTTCCACAGGCTATGGAAGAGTACATCAAAGCTTGGTTCCTTTGCAAAGTGATCGCAATCGAATATGGTTTAGGAGATCCTAACGGATTCCAGTTTAACATCAGTGTTGGTTATGACCTTGAAGGTATTAAATCTGAAAAAGTTGATAACTTCCTGAACACAATGCAGAATGCAGCTAATTCTGAAGTATTCAAAAACTGCAAACAGTATCTTCTTGATAACCTTGATAAGTTTGAAAAACTTACAGCAGAAGATGTTGAAGCAATTCAGGCAGAAATCTGTAATTCAGTAACAATTTCTACACTGCATGGATGTCCTCCTCACGAAATCGAGAGAATCGCTATGCACCTTATTACAGAAAAAGGTTACAATACATTTATCAAATGTAATCCAACTCTTCTTGGATATGAATATGCAAGAAAACTTATGGATGACATGGGATATGATTATGTTGCATTCGGCGATTTCCACTTCTTGGATGACCTTCAGTACAAAGATGCAGTTCCAATGCTTCAGAGACTTCAGAAAGTTTGTGACGAAAAAGGTCTTGCATTCGGTGTTAAAATTACAAACACATTCCCAGTTGATGTAAAAGCTGGCGAACTTCCAAGTGAAGAAATGTACATGTCAGGTAAATCTCTGTACCCACTTTCAATGTCAGTAGCAAACAAACTTGCTCATGACTTTGATGGAAAACTTCGTATTTCCTACTCTGGTGGTGCAGATTTCTTCAACATCGACAAGATCATTGGTGCTGGAATCTGGCCTGTAACAATTGCAACAACATTGTTAAAACCAGGCGGATATGACAGAACAGGTCAGATCGTTAACAAGATCGCTGACAAAAACCTTGTATTCGAAGGTGTTGATAAAGAAGCTACAGCTAAGATTGTAGAAGAGCTTAAAACAGATAAACATCACGTTAAACCAGTTAAACCATTGCCATCAAGAAAAATGAACAAAGAAGTTCCATTGGTTGACTGCTTCACAGCTCCATGTAAAGAAGGATGTCCAATTCACCAGGATATCACAACATATCTTGACCTTGTAAATGCTGGAAAATATGAAGAAGCTATGGATGTTATCACAGAAAAGAACCCACTTCCATGGATCACAGGTACAATTTGTGCACACAACTGTATGAACAAATGTACACGTAACTTCTATGAAGAATCAGTTCACATCCGTGATATGAAACTCGTTGCTACACAGAACGGCTATGATGCACTTATGGCTAAACTGGAAGCTCCAGCAGTTACAAAAGAAGGTAAAGTAGCTATCGTTGGTGGTGGTCCAGCCGGTATGGCAGCAGCTTACTTCTTAAGAAAAGCTGGTAAAGACGTTACAATTTTCGAACAGCACGGAGCACTTGGCGGAACAGTTCGTCACATCATTCCAGAGTTCAGAATTGCAAGCTCATCTCTTGATAAAGATGCAGCTATCCTTGAAAAACTTGGCGTTAACATCAAAGTTAATACTAAGATCGAAAGCGTTGAAGCTCTTAAAGCTGAAGGTTTCGATACAGTAGTTCTTGCAACAGGAGCTTCTGCACCAGGAACACTTAAACTTGAAGCTGGCGAAACAAAGAACGCAGTAGAATTCCTTGCTGAATTCAAAGCAGCTGATGGAAAACTTAACATTGGTAAAAATGTTGTTGTTATCGGTGGTGGTAACACAGCTATGGATACAGCTAGAGCAGCAAAACGTACAACTGGTGTTGAAAAAGTATCTCTCGTATATCGTCGTACAAAGAAATACATGCCAGCTGATGCAGAAGAACTTGAATTAGCTATCGAAGATGGCGTAGAATTCGCAGAACTTCTTGCTCCTGTTAAACTTGAAGGCGGAAAACTCCTTTGCAAAGTTATGCAGTTAGGTGAGCCAGATGCATCTGGAAGAAGAGGTGTTGTAGAAACAGAAGAAACTGTTGAAGTTGATGCTGATACAGTACTCGTAGCTGTTGGTGAAAAAGTTCCTACAGCATTCTACCAGGCTAATGGTCTTAACGTAAACGAAAGAGGAAAAGCTCTTGTTAACGAAGAAACATTAGAATCTAATGTAGCAGGTGTATATGTTGTTGGTGATGGTCTCGGCGGTCCAGCTACAGTAGTAGAAGGTATTGCTGATGGTCTTAAAGCAGCAGAAGCTATTATCGGTGAAAAACTTGTAAAAGATTACGATAATGCACTTACATCAGAAGCAATCTACGGAAGAAAAGCAAACCTCGTTGATAAACTTGACGGAAAAGCAGAAGCTGCTCGTTGTCTTGGATGTTCAACAATTTGTGAAAACTGCGTAGAAGCTTGTCCAAACCGTGCTAACGTAGCTATCAAAGTTCCAGGAATGGAAAAAGCTCAGGTAATCCATGTAGATTACATGTGTAATGAATGTGGTAACTGTAAGAGCTTCTGTCCATACAGCAGTGCTCCATACCTTGACAAATTCACACTCTTCGGAAGTGAAGAAGATATGGCAGACAGCAAGAACCAGGGCTTCTTAGTTCTTGACAAAGATGCTGTTGTAGCTAAAGTAAGAGTTCTTGGAGAAGAATTCACATGGACTAAGGGAGAAGAAACAAAACTCGCTGAAGGTCTTCAGAAAATTATCGAAACAGTTTGCAAAGATTACGCTTACATGCTGTAATAGAAAACATAGATTTATATTTTATAATATAAACTTTCAAGGATTGACGGGGCATTTTGTCCCGTCAATTCCTGTATTAAAGAAAATATATAGAAAAAATAGATAAATTGAAAAAGAAAATTACTGATTGTATCAGATAACATAGATTGAATATAAGCATAAGAAAAGTAAAAAATAAATTTTAATGACTAAAGGAGGCATAAGAGTATGAAAGTATTGATAAAAGGGGCAGGAGATCTTGCTACAGGGATTGCAGTGCGTCTGTATAATGCAGGTCATCAAATTCTTATGACTGAGATAGAGGAACCAATGACAGTAAGACGTTACGTTGCATTTTCAAGATCTGTATATGAAAATGAAGCGAGCGTTGAAGGGATTCAGAGTAAATTAGCGGAATCTTATAAAGAAGCTGAACAGATTATAAACGATGGAAATGTTGCTGTAATAGTAGATCCAGAGGCAGCTGTTAAAGAGGAATTTAAACCAGATGTTATTGTAGATGCTATTTTGGCAAAATATAATACAGGTACAAAGATTGATGATGCACCATTTGTAATTGGTGTGGGACCAGGGTTTACTGCTGGAGAAGACTGCCATTGTGTAATCGAAACAAAACGTGGACATACATTAGCGACAGTTATTTGGAAAGGCAGTGCAATTCCAAATACAGGTGTACCAGGAAATGTTGGTGGATATACGCTTGAGAGATTGATCAAATCAAGTGCAGAAGGTGTAATGCAGCCAGTAGCTCATATTGGAGATCAGGTAAAAGAAGGACAGGTTGTAGCATATACAGGAGGACAGCCAGTGTATGCATTGATGAGTGGTATTGTAAGAGGTATGCTTCAGGATGGTGTACAAGTTACAAAGGCTTTGAAAATCGGAGATATTGATGCAAGATGTGAGATCAGTCATTGTTTTACAATTTCTGATAAAGCACGTGCAATTGGTGGCGGAGTACTTGAGGCCATTACACAATTTGAGCGCATGAAAGGAAAATATGCGGTAGTTGTATTAGCAGCAGGAGCAGCAAAACGTTTCGGAAGCAATAAATTACTTGCTTATGTAAGTGATGAGCAGATTTATGAACGAATGATCAAAAAATTGAAAGGTATGACCGCTTTTAATCGTTATATCGTAACTGGATATGATGAAATTAAAGAAGCTGCAGAAGCAATCGGAGTTCAGTCTGTAGAGAATAAAGAGTCAGAAAAAGGTATCTCTTTATCATTGAATTTAGGTCTAAAAAAATGTTTGGAAGATGATCCGGATATTCAGGGAGTATTATTCACTGTGTGTGACCAGCCAAATTTAACATTTAATACAATGTGGTCTTTATTACAGCAGGCGATGTTCCATCCGGGAAAAATAATCTGTGCAAGTCATGGACAGACATTGGGAAATCCTGTGTTGTGGGATCGAAAATATTTTTCGGAGTTGTTGGAACTTAGCGGAGATGTTGGTGGAAAATCACTTCTTGCAAAACATCAAGATGCTTTGATTTGTGTAGATACACAGAGAATCGAACTTTACGATATTGATAAAAAAGAAGAATTATATGATTTTGTAGAAATGTAAAAATAGAAGCAAGTATTTGTAAGAAAGTATGCAGATACTTGTTTTCTTTAATAGGATGAATTATAATAAAAGAAAACATATTTGGAGGGATGCTTATGTGGACAAGAGCGGAATTAAAGGCGAGAGCAAAACAAGCATTTCATCGTAACTATTGGTCTTGTGTAGTTGTTGCTTTTGTAATGTCAATTATTACTTCTGCGGCAAGTAGCACTACTGAAAAAAATTCAGAAGAAGCATTGAATGTTTCAGTAGGTTATGGAAATCCGGGACTTGCAGCAGCTATGATTGCAATATTTGCAATTGCAGCAATTATTATGATCATTGCAATAATTTTGAAAATAGTTATTGGCAATGCATTGTTTGTTGGTGGAGCAAGATTCTTTATTGCAAACCAGATTGAAAAAGCAAAAATTGGTGAACTTGCTTTTGGATTTAAGTGTGGCGGTTTTGGAAACATTGTTTTGGTAATGTTTTTAAGAGATTTGTTTACTGGGTTGTGGACTTTATTATTTATTATTCCTGGAATTATCAAACATTATGAATATTTGATGGTCCCATACATATTAGCAGAGAATCCACAGATGAGTCAAAAAGAAGTTTTTCAGATCAGTAAACAGATGATGATGGGGCAGAAGATGGATGCTTTTGTGTTAGAACTGTCATTTATTGGATGGAGAATTTTAGAAGGAATTACAATGGGAATTGTTGGTATTTTCTATGTAGAACCATATTATCAGGCAACTTTTGCAGAACTGTATACTGCAAATAAGTCAATTGCATATCAGAACGGATTTATTCGATAATGTCAAAAACTGCTGTAGAAGTGATTTACAGCAGTTTTTTCTTGGAAATTTATTTTATAATACTTGCATTCGATTTTTATATGCGGAATCCCACTTTTCCCTTTGTTCGTCATACATGCGAAAGAGCCAAGAAATAGCATGATCCATTCCTTCTTCAGTCATTGGAAAAGAAGAGGATACTTTTTCTGTGTCAGGTGTTTTATCAAATGACCATGGATCTGGATAAATATAAACAGAAAAGGTTGTTTTATCAGCGTCTGAACAGAAATAATAGCGCATTCCGTGGTGTTCACCGGAAAAAGGTTCTTTTTTTAGACCGCCTACAGGAACGAGTGTTTTATCGATCATTTTTAATCCCTCACAATTTTATAATAAATATAAGAAACTCCCTTTACTATATATCAATATAGTAAAGGGAGTAATTGTTTAGTTTAAAAAACTAAAATTATATTTTAGTAGATGCCTCTTAAATCCTGGATTACTCCACGTGGACATTTAACAGAACACATACCACAGCTTAAGCAATATGTATCATCGATAACTGCGCAGTTATCTACAACTTTGATTGCATTTGCTGTACATGTTTTTTCGCAGATTCCACAACCGATACAGCTTACTGTACAAGTTTTACGAGCATCTGCTCCTTTTTCTTTGTTAGAACATTTCACAACGATGAAGTTCGCACAGTCGTGAATACGAATCACTTCCTGAGGACATGCTTTTACGCACTGTCCACAAGCGATACATTTATCTTCGTCTACAACCGCAACACCAGTGTCTGTGAAAGAAATAGCACCAAATTTACAAACTGCCTCACAGTTTCTGCAGCCAACACAGCCGTCTGCACATGTGTGAACACCTGCACAGTTACCATCACAGGCTACAACTGCTGCACGGTATGGAAATTTTTTCTTAATTGCCATAATCATTATCTCCTTTCATATGGTGTTCCAGTAATTGGAAGAATATATCTACGTTCTTTGTCTAACTGATAGTATGCTTCAGTAATTGCTGGAGCTGTTGGAATAGAAGTAATCTCACCAACACCGATCGCTCCATGAGCAACATTAAGACCTGGTTTATCAATAACGATAGATTCGATTTCAGGAATCTCATGAGCACGGAATAAACCTAAAGCACCGTATTTTTCGATTGGTTTACAGTTTTCATCGATTGGATACTGTTCACGGAGAGCATATCCCATAGACATAACTACACCACCTTCAATCTGTCCTTCAACAGAAAGTGGGTTGATCGCTTTACCTACATCGTGAGCTGCAACCATTTTTTCAATCTTACCAGTTTTCTTATCAAGAATACACATCTGAGTTGCATAACCATAAGCAACGTGAGATACAGGGTTAGGAACATTTGCTCCAAGTGGGTCTGTCTTAGCAAGGTATTCACCGTAGAATACTTCACCGATCAAATCTTTCATAGTCTTTCCAGATTCAATTGCTTCAACAAATTTAACAGAAGCACGACGGCAAGCTTCACCAGTAACAAGTGTCTGACGAGAACCTGATGTATCACCTGAGTTAGGAGCAACCCAAGTATTGCTTCGTTCGTAAACAACATCATCTCTAGAAAGTCCTGTAACTTCAACAACACCCTGAACAAGAACTGTACCAAGTCCCTGACCGATACAAGAAGCACCAGAGTAGATATGAAGTTTTTCGTCTTCTTCAACAATCAGTTTTACACGTCCTGTATCAGGAATACCAACACCTACACCGGCATTCTTCATAGCACATGCAAGACCAACTGGTTTACCAGCAGCTACAGCTTCATCAAAAGCTGGTTTGATAGCTTCAAGTGTTTCAACAAGACCTGTTGATTCGTCAACGATCTGTCCGTTAGGAAGAACTCCGCCTGGACGGATTGCGTTGCGGTAACGGATTTCCCAAGGTGAGATACCGATCTTTTCAGCCATCATGTTAAGCAGAGTTTCTGTTGCGAAACATGTCTGTGTAACACCGAATCCACGGAAAGCACCTGCTGGTGGGTTGTTTGTATAATAAGCTGTTCCTTCGATTTCGAAGTTTTCGTATGCGTAAGGACCAGCGGCATGTGTACAAGCACGTTCAAGAACAGGACCACCAAGAGATGCGAATGCACCTGTATCAGAAGCACAAGTAGCTTTTACACCAAGGATCTTACCATCGTTGTCACATCCCATTGTGAAGTCCATTTCAAAATGGTGACGTTTTGGATGAACAAGAAGAGATTCTTCTCTTGTTAATTTACATTTCATTGGGCGTTTTGTAGCATGTACCATAAGAGCGATATGATGCTGAACAGTCATATCTTCTTTACCACCAAATCCACCACCTACAAGAGCATTCTGTACTTTTACTTTTTCAGAACCAAGCATCAATGTACATTCATGCAATGTTGTATGTGAAGACTGGTCAGTAGAGTAGATGAAAATGTCTCCGTCATCATCGAGGAATGCTACTGCACATTCAGGCTCAAGGAAAGCATGCTCTGTCCAAGGTGTTTCGAAGTGGTGAGAGATAACGTGTGGAGCATTAGCGATTGCTTCTGCTGCATTACCACGGCTTACGTGTTTGTATGCCTGTACGTTAGATTCTTCTTCATCGAATACTAATGGAGCATCTGGAGCCTGAGCTTCCTGAATATTATGTACTGCAGGAAGAACTTCATATTCAACTTTAACTAATTTTTTAGCTTTTTCAAGAGTTGCTTCATCCTCAGCTACTACAAGTGCGAGTGCATCGCCGAGATAATGAACCAAGCCACCTACAGGAATCAGAGTATACTGATCGTGTTTTAAGTGACCAACTTTGTTTTCGCCAGGAATGTCTTCTGCTGTAAGAACAGTTACAACACCTGGAAGTGCTTTTGCTTTAGAAGTATCGATAGATAATACTCTAGCACGAGCATATTTACTACGAACTGCGGAACCATAGCACATTCCGTCAATATAGTAGTCATCTGGGTATTTACCATAACCAAGAACTTTTTCTTCAACGTCAAGACGGTGAACACGTGAACCAACTTTCCAATCGTCAGCTCCTTTTCCTGGAATTACGCCTGTACGTAAGATCTCACCAGCTAATTTAACTGCTGCGATAATCTTTACATATCCTGTACAACGGCAATAGTTGTTACGAAGAGCGTATTTAATCTCATCCTCTGTAGGATCCGGGTTTTTATCTAAAAGCCCTTTTGTACAGATTACCATACCTGGAATACAGAAACCGCACTGTACAGCACCTGCTTCACCGTATGCATATGTAAAAACTTCTTTTTCCCAATCACTAAGACCTTCAACAGTAACGATGTGTCTTCCTTCAAGCATTGTTGTATCAGGAACACAAGATTTACATGTTTCTCCGTCAATCAATACAGTACATGCACCGCAGGCACCCTGGCTACATCCATCTTTTACAGATGTAAGTCGCAGATCATCACGAAGAAAACGTAACAGTTTCTTCTTTTCATTAGTCTGAACCTGCTGTCCATTTACATAAAATGTTGTCATGTTTACTAACCTCCCTTTTGATAATATGGCTTATAAGAAATGAGTATCTTAACAACCAAAAATCATATCAGCCATTTTTAGACTCACAAACAACACATATACCTACTTCAAGTAGTTATATGCATTATGGATAGAATAAGCGAGTCTACAATTTATATGTATATAATAGCATTTTGGCGGTAAATTTACAATAAAAATTATAGAAAAGAAGCGAGAAATAATGTACAAAATAGAAAAAGAGCTGCTTTTATTGTTATGCATAATAACGAAAAAAGTCAGCTCGGTAATAAAATTTTAAAATTAAAAAGTATTATTTTGTTGCATTTTCAGCGTATTTTGTCGTTACAAGTTCGTTATAAGGAGCACGTTCTGTTAATTCACCGGCCTCTTCAAGGATATCTTGCAAAAGTTCAAAACTTTCTTTTTCAAAGATTAAATTTTCTTTCCAAGTGCTTTGCTCATAATAACGAGTCACGATAGAAGTAATTGTATCTAGATCGGTTTCAGGAAACTGCGGTTCTATAATAGAAGCAATTTCTTCAGGAGTATGTGTTTGTACATAATCCATTCCCTTTTGAAGAGCATTTACAAAATGTTGGATTGTGTCTGGATTTTTGTCGATATAACTTTGCTTTGCACTGAAAGCGGTATAAGGAACATATCCGGAGTCGACACCAAGAGAAGCGACTACATAACCGGCATTTTCATTTTCAAGAGCAGTAGCTGACGGTTCAAATTCGACTGTGAAATCCCCCTGTCCGCCAGAAAAAGCGGCAGCAGTGGAGCCGAAGTCGATATTTTGATTGATTTCAAGATCGGTTTCTGGATCAATGCCGTTTTGACGGAGAATGTATTCAAAAACCATCTGAGGCATACCACCTTTTCGACCTCCAAGTACATAGCTGCCTTTTAGATTATCCCAAGAAAAATCGGAGATATTTTCACGTGCTACAAGGAAATTGCCGGCACGTTGTGTGAGTTGAGCAAAATTGACAACATAATCGTTGGCGCCTTCAACATAAGTATAAATAGAAGATTCAGATCCCATGAAACCGATATCTGCTTCGCCTGAAAGAACAGCGGTCATTACTTTGTCTGCACCGAATCCGCAGACAAGTTCCAAGTCGATGCCTTCAGCAATAAAATAGCCGTTTTCAATAGCAACATACATAGGGGCATAAAAAATTGAATGAGCAACTTCATTTAATGTAACGGGAATAAGGACTGACGTATTATCAGTTGTATCCGTTTGATGAATCGTTTTGGAAGTGTTTGTTTTGGTGGGTGAAGTTGGTTTCGAGGTACATCCGGAGAGTAGTGGGATGACTAAGAGTGATGAAAGGAAAAGAGAAAATAATCTTTTTTTCATAAATCCTCCAAATATTAGATGAATTGCTTGATTTTATTATATGAAAAAGAAAAAATGACGTGAGAAATATAAAAGAAAAGAGACGCAAGAACGTCTCTTTCTTTAAATAGTGATTAAATTATGTGGTGACAAATTAAAAATCGTCTTCTTCATCGTCCCAATCGTCTTCTTCATCTTCCTCGCTATCATCATCAAAATCATCATAATCTTCTTCATCACCGCGAGAGGAGATTGCAAGAATTATGAATAATACAGAAAATGCTGCGCCAACGATTGCACTGTAAAGTAAGAAAGTATCATCTCCACGATTGAGGAATGCATATAATCCGCTTGCTAAGTATAAGATCATAGGCAGCAGGAATGCAAAAATATTGTTTGTAGCATTTAAGATGATCAATAACAAACCTGCGAGAGCCATACATCCAGCAAGGATCAAGAATGTCATACCTGTAGTAGAGTTGAATAAATCCGCTGTATAACTATTATATGCATAAAAACCTGCGATCAAAATAGAAATAATACCAAAGATCACACGTAATGCACGGAATCTTACGATTGGTTCATAGTCATCGTAGGAATCAGACATATCAGTCTGTTTTTTTTCGGTTGATTTTGCAGTATTTTTAGAATCAGCAGCTACCATTTCTGCATAGCCCTGTTTTACTTTACGTTCTCTTTTTTCACGAACTTTTTCTGATGGGATATTGCCAAGTTTCAGATCATCGTCGTCTAAAATAATGGTATTTTTCAGTTTTGGATTGTCAATATCCTCTTTTTTAGAAGAAGCTACTTTCGTGATTGTTTTTGTGCGTGAAACATCTGATTTTGTTGTATTTCGTTTTGCTTCCGGTTTATGATCTGTTTTTTTTGCAGGATGCTGTTTGTTGGAAGCTTTCTTTTCTGTTTTTTGTACATCGGAATTTGGAACAGTAGTCGCCTGTTTAGACGTGGATGTATGTTCCGATTTTTTGCGTGGCTTCTGACCAGGTGTAGCAGCTCTTTTAATTGCTTCTTTTTCTGGAGAAGTTGTTTTTATCGAAGTCTCTTTTTTTACTGTGCTCTGTTTCACAGGAGCTTCTTTTTTAACTGCATTCTGTTTCACAGGAGTTTCTTTTTTTGCTGTGCTCTGTTTCACAGGAGTTTCTTTTTTTACTGTGTTCTGTTTTACAGGAGCTTCTTTTTTTACTGTATTCTGTTTTGCAGAAACTTCTTTTCCATCTTCTGGTTTTTCTGTTGTTTTTTTGCTAGTTGCTTTTGATGCACGTTTTTTATCTAAATTCCACTGTTTTTTGCAATCTTTACAAACAGCGTACTGGTTGAAGACAGGATTACCCTGTTCGTTAACGCCAACCTGTTTATTTTTTATTACGACATCTTTTCCACATATTGGACACTTCATGTGTAAATTCCTCTCTTCCGTAAATATAGGCATACTCCAATAAGGAAAACCTTATGACTAGTATAACATTTTCAGTTATTTACGACAATGGGAAAAATGATATATTCGTAAAATTTGTTGTGACAAGGTTTATTTTTCTTGATTTTTGTGTATAGCTTTATTATGGTGCGTGGTTGTAGGTGGGAGATATTGATACAGTTCACTGTACGAATCAAGTTCGGCTTTGTTTTGTGGAAGCGAAGGAATGAGTCCTGTGCAATCCCCAGAAGATGCTGCTTTTGTAAGATAGTCATAGTTATCAATGATTGTTTGATTTTTCTTTGAATCAGTCATATTTTTCACCTCGTGAAAGAGTATTTGCAAAATGATTTGAATTATACGATGTTTTATTAAAGAAAAAATGTTTTATGGAAAAGATGTTTATGATACAATTAAGGAAAAATCATAGAAAAGTAGGGATAGATATGAAAATCATTGCTGATACGCATACACATTCGATAGCAAGTGGTCATGCATATAGTACGATCCGGGAAATGGCTGCCGCTGCTGCACGGAATGGGATTGAAATGCTTGCATTAACAGAACATGCACCGGAGATGCCAGGAACTTGCGGATTGTATTATTTTATGAATTTTGATGTGATTCCACGTGAAATGAATGGTGTACAGATGTTGTTTGGATCAGAATTAAATATTATGAATCCTGATGGAGCATTGGATCTTCCGCATAGTGTGTATAAAGATCTGGATATTGTGATCGCAAGCATTCATCCGCCTTGTTATGGGATGGACCATACTATGGAGGAAAATACACAGGCATATATTAATGTTATGAAGAATCCATATGTGAATATCATAGGACATCCGGATGACGGGCGTTTTCCTGTAGATTATGAGATGATCGTAAAAACTGCCAAGCAGACAGGAACATTGTTGGAGTTGAACAATTCATCTTTACGTCCTGAAAGTTTTAGAGAAGGTGGACGTGAGAATATGAAGAAAATGTTGGATCTGTGTAAGAAATATGATGTTATGATCACAACTGGAAGTGATGCACATATAGATGTCCAAGTCGGAAAATTCTGTTATGTTCAGGAAGTGCTGCGTGAATGTGATTTTCCAGAGGAATTGATCGCTACAACCAGTCTTGAAAAGTTGAAACCATATCTTAATCGGTTTAAAACAATAAAATAAATCAATTAAAATAATAAAAAAAGTGTAAAATATGTGATATTCACTTTAAAAAAGTAGACTTTAGAAGACTGATGTGTTAAAATGAAAGAATCAGCAGAAGAAGGAAAGACTAGCGTAGGGAAGTATAAGACATAATCACAGAATATTTGATTGGCTGATAAAGGAGAATTGAAATATGAGTAAATCAATACGTACAGAAGCAGTAGACCATTTATTTAGTGCTATTTTAAGTTTAGAGAATAAAGAAGAATGTTATACATTTTTTCAGGATGTCTGCACGATCAATGAATTATTGTCACTGTCTCAGAGATTTGAAGTAGCAAAGATGTTGCGTGAAAAAAGAACATATTTAGAGATCGCAGAAAAAACAGGGGCATCTACAGCAACGATCAGTCGTGTAAATCGTTCATTAAATTATGGATGTGATGGATATGATATGGTATTTACACGTCTTGAAGAAAAAAATAAGTAAAGTTATTTATTACTGATAAAGTAATCATATCGAAAACAGAATAAGAAATGTAAAAAGCAGTTGTAGCAATGAGAAGAAAGGTCTTCTAATCATTGTTTCAACTGCTTTTTTGAAAATAAAAAATATATTTACTTAAATACTACTTATTGTTATTTTCAGGTTTGATCACGATATCATCCAAAATTTTTTCAATCAACATCTTTTTGACATACACATCAAAACTGAGACTGCACAAAAGAGCAAAATTCTGAAGTGTATTGCGATCATCTTCCGGTACTTCGGCGAATGTCTGCTCAGATCTAGAAAAAGCTTGAGTGAGCTCTTCTTTTATGAGATTGAGTTGAATATCCTGTGTCTTGAAAATTTCTTCATATATATAAGTTAGATCAATTCCATTGTTTGTAGAAAAATATTGTTCTTTGACAGGACCCAAAAGAGTTTCGATATCTTTGATCGATAAGAAACTTTTTAGATAATAAATAAGGATAAGGAGCAATACATGCTCTTTTGAATATTTTTTCTTATTAGATGGCGGAAGAAGGTTATTCTTCGTGTAATTATTGATCATGGTTTTTGTTAGGATCTTATCTTCTGGATAACGTTTTGTAGAAGAAAGATGTGAATCCATAAATGTGGTAACCTGATCCATGTATAAATCAATATTTGGAATATCACTTGCGTGTACATAATCGATTTGTGAGAGTCGTTCTATAATACTATTTAGTAAATCATTAGAATCAAATTTCATGTTATCACCTCAGTACACTATTATATAGTAATAAAAACCATCTAGCAAGAGAATTTTTATTTCTAAAATAAAAATAAAAATGAATTGAATATAGGAAAATTATTCTGATTGTGGTATTATGGCAGAAAGAAAAGAACATTTGTTTTGAATTGGAGAGAATAATGAGTATATATGATTCTTTAAATGAACCGCAAAGAGAAGCGGTATATCATACAGAAGGGCCACTTTTGATATTAGCAGGGGCAGGTTCCGGAAAAACAAGAGTATTAACACATAGAATTGCATACCTAATGGAGGAATTGGGGGTAAATCCTTGGAATATCCTGGCAATCACATTTACGAACAAGGCAGCAGGAGAAATGCGCGAACGTGTGGATAATTTAGTTGGAATGGGTGCTGAAAGTGTATGGGTCAGTACATTTCATTCTACATGTGTGAGAATTCTTCGTAGATACATTGATAGATTGGGATATGATACGAACTTTACGATCTATGATACAGATGATCAGAAAACATTGATGAAAGATGTATGTAAACTTTTGCAGATTGATACAAAGGTATTAAAAGAAAGAACGATACTTTCTGCAATTTCTGCAGCAAAAGATGAGCTGATCACACCAGCTGAGTATGAGATGAATGCGGCTGGCGATTTCGGAAAGATGAAGATCGCAAAGGCTTATTGGGAATATGAAAAACAGTTGAAAGCGAATAACGCATTGGATTTTGACGATTTGTTGATGAAGACTGTGCAGTTATTCCAGACGAACCCAGATGTATTGGAAAATTATCAGGAACGTTTCCGATATATTATGGTAGATGAGTATCAGGATACGAATACAGTGCAGTTTAAGTTTGTAAGTCTTCTCGCAGCAAAATATCAGAACCTTTGTGTAGTAGGTGACGATGATCAGTCGATTTATAAGTTCAGAGGTGCGAATATCAAAAATATTTTGAATTTCGAAAAAGAATTTCAGAGTGCGAAAGTAATCAAGTTAGAGCAGAATTATCGTTCGACAGGAAATATTTTGAATGCAGCGAATGCTGTGATCAGAAATAATATCGGAAGAAAAGATAAGACACTTTGGACAGATAATGGCGAAGGGGAAAAGATTCATTTTCGTCAGTTTGATACTGCTTATGATGAAGGTGATTATGTTGCAGAGAATATTAAAAAGGGAATAAGAGAAGGAAAGTCTTATAATGACTTTGCAATCTTGTACAGAACGAATGCACAGTCACGTATTTTTGAAGAAAAATTTGTTGGTTCTAATATCCCATATAAGATTATTGGCGGAATCAATTTCTATGCACGAAGAGAGATCAAAGATCTTTTGGCTTATTTAAAGACGATCGATAATGGAAAAGATGATCTTGCAGTCAGAAGAATTATCAATGTTCCAAAACGTGGGATCGGTCTGACTACAATCAATCGTATCCAAGAGTCTGCAGCGATGCGAGAGATTGGATTTTATGATGCATTAAAAGGAGTAGATCTGATTCCAGAAGTGAAAAGAAGCGCAGCGAAGATCGATTCATTTGTGGCATTGATTGAATATTTCCGTGCAAGAGTAGATCAGTGCAGTATTCTTGAACTGATGAAAGAAATCTTGGAAATGACAGCATACGTTGATATTTTAGAAGCAGAAGATAAAGAAACAGCTGAGGCAAGAAAAGAAAATATCGATGAATTATTGAGTAAGATTGCTACTTATGAAGAAAAATGTGCAGCTGAAGGGAAACGAGCAGATTTAAGTGGTTTCTTGGAAGAAGTTGCGTTAGTTGCAGATATTGATAGTTTGGATGAAGAACAGGATTATGTTGTATTGATGACATTGCATAGTGCAAAAGGACTTGAATTTCCACAAGTTTATCTTGTTGGAATGGAAGATGGTCTGTTTCCAAGTTATATGACAATTTCTTCTGATGATAAAGATGAATTGGAAGAAGAAAGACGACTTTGTTATGTAGGGATCACACGTGCAGAAAAAGAACTTACGATGACATGTGCAAGATGTAGAATGCTTCGAGGACAGACACAGTATAATAAAGTTTCTAGATTTCTTGGTGAAGTTCCGATGGAACTTTTGGAAACTGGAAAAAAAGCATTTACAATGGAAGAGAAAAAAGTGCCTGTGCAAAATACATATAGTCAGGCAAAGCAGGCATTTCGTAAACAGCCATTCCAGAGTGGTTCTACACTTGTAAAAGGAAAACAACAATTTGCATCAGCGAAAGAGCAGGGACTTAGTTATGGTGTGGGAGACAGAGTCAGACATATCAAGTTTGGTCTAGGAACTGTTAAAGAGATCACAGAAGGCGGAAGAGATTATGAAGTGTCAGTTGAGTTTGATAATTTTGGTCTAAAAAGAATGTTTGCATCTTTTGCAAAACTGCAAAAACAGGTATAAAAATAATCTAAAAAAAGATAATTTAGTAGTAATCTGAAAATGATAATGGTATAATAACCAGAAAGAACAACTTTCATATAAAAAGAAAGGACGTGCAGATATGAACAGAATGGAAGAGTTTATTGCTGAAACAAAGTTAAATGAGCTTTTGAATAAGAGAGCAGATGAAGAGAATAAGAAATGTTTTGTTACAGTTCTTGCTATTATCGGAGCAGTTGCAGCGATAGCTGCTATCGCATATGCTGTATACAGATTTGTGACACCTGATTATCTGGAAGATTTTGAAGAAGAGTTCGAAGATGAATTTGATGATTATTTCAGTGATGAGGATTAAGATCTGACGAAAGATTAGGCTGATTAGGACAGGACGTGGTTAAGGTCGCTCCTGTCCATTTTCATGTTTTGAAAATAAATTGTTAGAAGAAGGATTAAGAAAATGAAAAAAGGACAGATTTTTGAAGGAATAATTGAAAAGATTGAATTCCCAAATAAAGGGAAAATCTATATTCTGGAAGAAGACCGTTATGTAATCGTTAAAAATGGAATACCTGGACAAAAAGTACGTTTTGTGGTGAATAAGTTTAAAAGTGGACAGGCAGAAGGTCGTCTTTTGGAAGTATTAGAGAAGTCTCCAATGGAAAAACGGGAACCAGTCTGTAGTATTTTTCCAGCATGTGGCGGTTGTATGTATCAGACAATGGAATATGAAGATCAGGTTGTGATGAAAGCTCAGCAGGTGAAAGAGATTGTTGGTGGCGCGATCGTTCGTGGAAAAAGATGTAATGGTGATCTGGAATTCACACAGGAAGATGCGGAAAAGTTATTCGAAGGAGTAAAACATAGTCCAAAAGAATTCTGTTACCGTAATAAAATGGAGTTTTCTTTTGGCGATGAGTACAAAGATGGTCCGCTGTCTTTAGGATTGCATAAAAAAGGAAGTACATATGATGTGTTGACAGCAGCTGATTGTAAATTAGTGCATGAAGATATGACAAAGATCCTCACATGTGTGCTGGAATATTTCCAGAAACTTGGCGCTAGATATTATAAAAAAATGCAGCATGAAGGATATTTAAGACATTTATTGCTCAGAAGAGGAGATACAACAGGTGAGATTTTAGTAAATCTTGTGACAACAACACAGGATGAATATGATCTTACTCCACTAGTAGATGCTTTGCTCGCTCTCGAATTAGAAGGGAAGATTGTCGGAATCCTTCACATTTTAAATGATTCCTTATCTGATGTTGTTCAGAGCGATGAAACAAAAGTATTATATGGTCAGGATCATTTTTATGAAAAACTTCTTGGTTTGGAGTTCAAGATCACACCATTTTCATTCTTCCAGCCAAACTCTAAAGGAGCAGAAGTATTATACGATACAGTAAGAAACTACATTGGTGATATTGATAACAAGATTGTTTACGATTTGTTTAGTGGTACTGGTACGATTGCACAGGTGCTTGCACCAGTAGCAAAACAAGTGATCGGCGTAGAGATCATCGAAGAGGCTGTGGAAGCTGCGAAAGAAAATGCAAAGAAAAATGGTCTTGATAACTGTCGATTTATCGCTGGTGATGTGTTCAAAGTATTGGATGAGATTGAAGAAAAACCAGAAGTGATCGTACTTGACCCACCAAGAGATGGAATCCATCCAAAGGCATTGCCAAAGATTTTGTCATACGGTGTAGATAAGATCGTATACATTTCTTGTAAGATGACAAGTCTTGCAAGAGATTTGGAGATGATCCAGGCAAAGGGATATGAAGTGGTGAAATATACAGCGGTTGATCAATTTTGTGAGACGGTGCATTGTGAGGTCGTTTGCTTACTGGAAAAGAAAAATAAATAGAGAAAAGTGGCGTAGTTACGGGCTTTTTTGAGGTTAGGTGATAGCCCATAAAAGTCCGTATTTTTCATATGAAAACATATCTACTGCAAAAACGGTTCGTGGGTTTAGACTGTGGATTAGGTGTTATGGAAGGGCGTTTTGTATGCAACCCAAAAGAAGCATTTCTTTGAAATACCAGATTGAGACTTCTATTATTATGATGGTAATGTAGCAAAGAAAGTAGCCATCCTAAGTCAAATAGATGATCTTAATTGTTATATTTTAGAAGATGCATTTGACGATTTTTTAGAAAAAAACTGGGACAATATTATGAATTCATTCGTAAATGGTGTTCATGATGATCAGCCGGTTAGAATTGGAAGAATGCAAAAACAGATGAAGCAGTATTTCCTAACAATAGTTACATGATGAGCGGCAATAAAATAAGTGTCAAAACTTTAGATTTGGATTGTGATTTTTCTGATATAGCAAATCAGTTAAATAAAATAGTCGAGATGCACTTTGGATTAGAAGCGAGGTGTTAGTATGAGTCGAGGAATCGGAGCACACGCTAATCGCGTTTTGGAAGATGAGAATATCGTCATGTATGAATATGGCGGTTACAATTTGAACGAACCTGAGTATAGGAATGAAAATCATATATACGATGGTATGATAACTATATCTCGTGATTGCTTTGCTGAACCAGAGCTTCATGAGAAGCTAAGAAAGATGCCGAGTGGAAGAAAGAAGCTTATCAAAAAGAGAATTCCAGTTAGTGTGGATTATCCTCAGATGATTAGTGATGGTAGAATTATTATTAAGAACTGTAGTAATTGTTGGCACTGTTCACCGGAATCGAATATAGATGTAATGGCACTACACATTCTTTTCTATCTGTTCAGACAGTACCAAGAAGAGGGCAAAATGCCGGAATACATCAGCTACAATGTATAAAAATAAGGTTGAGACGATGACTTCTAAGTAGAAATAGTTCTATGATGACCAATTTCCTAAAAGGCTAGTCCTAGCTTGATGCAATGGCGGTAGATCTTCTGATTATATGTAGTAGCAACTATAAAAACTCGATATGTTTCCGAGAACAATCGAAAATAGGTTCAAGATGGGGCGATATGTTCAGAAATTACGACATCAATCAGAACGTATCGTGCCATTGTGAGATTGTTTACTTACTGGAAAAAAGATGAATAAATAAAAAGAGACAGCACTGTATTTTCGTTAATCGGAGGTACAGTGCTATTTTTATATAAAAGTATAATTTTTCTATTGAATATGTAAGAAATTATAATATAATAAGAATAGGTAATCTAAAATGAATAATCGAGAATAGATAATAGTACAGTTATTTTCTGCTATAAAAAGTAGATGTATTGGTATCTAGGAAAATAAGTAGAAAAGTGATCCAGCCATATGGCTTGATTATATAAAAATTATATTTTAAGGAGATTGCTGTTTGAGAAAAAACAACACTTTAGAGATTGTGGAATAACCGGGAGGTTATGTACGCAGTTAAATTGCAATGTATACGAAGGAAGCTGCCGGTGGCAGGTTCTGTAGGTCGTAGCCTCCCAGTATTGCAGTCAACAATCATCAGGAGGGCGCTGGATGTCCAGTGGACATCCGTTCAACGCGGACCGTAGTGGAAACGGAGATAAAATAATGAATAAAAATGACTATATTATACGTTTGGAAACACCTGCAGATCAGAAGAAAGTAGAAAATCTGGTAAGAGAATCTTTTTGGAATGTGTATCGTCTAGGCTGCTTGGAGCATTATGTGCTGCACTGCTTGCGAAATGACAAAGACTTTGTTCCGGAACTTGATTTTGTGATGGAAAAAGACGGTCGGATCATCGGTCAGAATATCTTTATGAGAGCAAAGATTCAGGCAGACGATGGCAGAGAAAATCCAATCATGACCATGGGTCCAATTTGCATTGACAATGATTTGAAACGTAAGGGATATGGAAAAATTCTTTTGGATTATTCTAAGGAGGCTTTTCTATATTTAGTGATACACAGTCGGAGTGGATATTGCCAGCTGGACTTTTCTGTTGTGCATTGAGTAATCTTTTTAATCTGATCCGCTCTATGTTAGTTAAAAATAAGTAGATGGATGGAATGTTGACGAGGAGATTTTATTATGAGTATTACTATCGAGAGAGCAACTTGTGTAGATGCAGCTGAAATATTGCAATATCTGAAACAAATAGGTGCAGAAACGGATAATTTGACATTTGGTGCAGAAGGATTGCCTTTTACAAGCGAATCAGAAGCGGCATACCTTCGCCAAATCGAAAACTCTTGTGATGCAATTATGTTCATCGCAAAAGAAAATGGAAAAATCGTTGGTGATGCCAGTTTAAGTCGCTTGCCTCGTCGAATGAAGCACCGGGGAGATTTGGGTATATCTGTTTTAAAAAAATGTTGGAACAGAGGTATCGGAAGTCAATTATTGCTTGAAATAATCAATTTCGCAAAACAAAATTCATTTGAAGTAATTGACTTACAAGTTCGCAGTGACAATTTATCGGCAATACATTTGTACGAAAAGTTTGGCTTTCAGAAAATAGGAATCCACCCTTCATTCTTTAAGATTGGTGGGGAAGAAATAGCTTTTGATTATATGTGCTTAAAATTATGAGGTTGGAGAAGAATCCTAGAGCAACTAAATAAAGATTCTGATTTGAGGGGTGTAACGATAACGGTACATGATATAGAAGGGAATTCTATATACACTTTCTCTGTCCTGGAAAAAGCAACTGATGATGAGATAACACGATTAGTAAATGGAGATAGCTGGCTGATGCCCTCTATAACCGCCGACATACAATAGTTAGGGATAATTTAAAGGAGATTTGTAATTATGGGCAAAGGAATTTAATTTACAAGATTATGATGTAATTATTTTGGGCGACGGTGTGTATGCTTCCGGTATTGCCGGATTACAATTCCTAAAGAAGAATATAAATCAGTTGGCAAACAAAAAGATTGCGGTGTTTGCGGTCGGTGCTTCTCCGTATGATGAGAAAGCAATTGTACAGATACGGGAACTGCATTTTAAAAATGGAATGAATAATATACCACTGTTCTATTGTCGTGGAGCGTGGGATGCTTCTTGTCAGGAGGGCAAGAAGATGGGATAATAGGAAGAGTTCTATAACTTGAAGTTTGGAGGAGATTCTTATTTATGAAAAAAAGAGTAAACAAATCAATCTTATTTTATGTTGCATCAGTTCTGTTCTTCATAGCCTCAGCTATTGGCTTTGCGAGCGGAAATGAAAATTCTATGGCTATAGTATGGTTGTGTCTTGGTTCCTCATTTCTTTGTTTGGGTTCGACTCATAAGAAAAAGGAAAACAACAAAACAAATACAGATGATAAATAATTTTCTGCTTATATTACTGGAAAATCGGAAGATGAAGGAGAAATCAGAAATCAAAAAGGGTGCAGGAAGAGGTGGTCTGATTGGATAATCATAAAAAGAAGATGACAGCACCGATTGTGGTGACGATACTTATCATATGTTACTATGGGATTTACTTTGGCATTTTGGTAACATTGTTCCATGGGATTTGGAAATATGTATTAGGAATCATTCCAATTATCTTTTCGGTTGCAATGCTCAAAGTGTGCATAGAAAGAATAAAAGAAATTCAGGAGGGCGAAGAAGATGATCTTAGTAAATACTGATTATATCAGCGGAAAAGAACTGGAAATGTTGGGACTTGTAAAAGGAAGCACCATTCAATCAAAAAATCTTGGCAAAGATATTACGCAGGGGCTCAAAACATTGGTAGGCGGAGAACTGACCGCTTATAATGAGATGATGAATGATGCAAGGGCACTTGCAACAAAAAGAATGGTTGCAGAAGCAGAAGAAATGGGAGCAGATGCAGTTGTGAACATTCGTTACACATCATCAGCTGTGATGCAGGGAGCGGCAGAAGTAATTGCTTATGGTACTGCGGTCAAATTTGTTTCTGATAAATAAGAAGTGTTGATGTGAAAGATTCTTTTTCTATTTTGTGTAGGTAGTCAATAATCGTGTTTATGTTTATAAAAGAACACATATGTTGTGAGATTTCCAATAATAACGATATTCAGATGGCGTCAAAAAATATGGTTGTCAGAGAGAAGCAGAGAAAAGTCTTAAAATATCCGTTAAGCAAGACCGATAGAATTGGAAAAATGAAAAAACTATTGGTTGTATAAGCAGATAGAATTGATAGAAATATATGGTTTATCTGTTCATTTCTGGAAGATAATTTGAAAAATACATATAGGATTAGAAATTTTGTGATTTATATATGTTAGTTTGGTCAGAAATTAAGAAAATTGGTGGGAATTGGGCATATAAAAGAAGTTGAAATTAGGAAGCTATCTGTCACACTCAACTAATATGACATTTAAGAGCGAGATTTACAGTGAGATTAAGGGCGAGATTTTATGAAAAGTCTTGACTTGGAGTCAGCTCCAAGAAGTATACTAAAAACAAGCAAGAAATTGTGAATGACAATGAAGTAAACTTAACAGTATACAGAAAGGAGTTTCTAAATGGGAAAAGTAACACAGACAGCAGGAAAAAATGAATTCGATATGATCTTTCCAATCGGAGTACCGGGAACAGAAACTTCTAATGAATGGCTGGAACCGGTAGATGAGGCACAGTATAGTAGTGCATTGAAATAAATAAGGTGAAAGTAATTATGACGATTAAAGAAGTAGCAGAAAAGTATCATATTTCACAGGATACGCTTCGGTATTATGAAAAAGTAAAAATGATACCGCCGGTACATCGCACATCAGGTGGAATCAGGAATTATACAGAAGAAGATATGGCGTGGTTGGAATTTGCCTTATGTATGAGAAAAGCAGGACTTCCAATTGAAGCAGTGATAGAGTATTTAAATCTTTATATGCAGGGCAAGGAAACAATTCCGGCACGATTAGATCTTTTGAAAGATCAGATGAATATTTTGGTGGAACAGAAAAAACAATTGGAAGCAACAATGGAACATCTTTCATATAAGATCGGGAAATATGAAGAGGCATTAAAGACAGGAACGTTGGAATGGGATAATGGTAGAAAACCACCGTTGATTATTTCTTGCAAGTAGAAAACAGGATAGAAGAAAGGAACGATGATCATGTCAAAGAAGGTATTAATATTATCAGGTAGTCCAAGAAAAGGCGGTAATTCAGATTTATTATGTGATGAATTTATGCGTGGTGCGAAAGAAGCGGGGCATCAAGTTGAAAAGATCCGTGTGCAGGAGAAAAAGATTGCTTGTTGTATCGCTTGCTATGCCTGTCGTAATACAGGGGTCTGTGCAATAAAAGATGACATGGCAGAAATTATTCAGAAGATGATTGATTGTGATGTTATGGTTTTGGCAAGTCCTGTTTATTTTTATTCTGTAGATGCGCAGTTAAAAGCTGTTATTGATCGAAGTGTGTGTCGATGGACAGAAGTGAAGAATAAAGAAATGTATTACATTATGACTGCAGCAGATGCGGAAAAAACATCTATGGAGACAACGTTGGCTTGTTTCAGAGGTTATGCGGACTGTGTGGAAGGCGTTGTGGAAAAAGGTGTTATCTATGGAACTGGCGTGTATGAGGCAGGAGAAGTAAAAGAAAAAGCGGTGATGCAGGAAGCTTATCAAATGGGAAAAAATGTATAAAGAGATAAGAAAATGTGACAGCATTGTACTTCCATATATAGGATGTACAGTGCTGTTTTTTATTAGGAATTGTATATTCGATTGCTAAATAATGGAAAATACTTAATTGTTAGATAAAGGAAATATATTGAAACCATAGGTTCCTATGTTATAATATATAGGAAGCTATACTTTTAAAGCGGAATATAATAATTGAATTTATATTATAAATAGGAGGAAAAGTGATGATTGCAAAATTATCAGTACTAATAAAAAAATCATCCTTGTTATTTGATAAATATTCCAATCAGCTTTTGGCAAAGCAAGATCTCACGGCTAGCCAGTTTAAGATCATGCTTGCACTTTATCATTCAGAACAATCAATTTGTCAGAGTGATATCGAAGCAAAATTTAATATGACAAATCCGACAGTAACAGGACTTGTTCAGAAATTGGAAGCAAAAGGATTGCTCACACGTGTAGTTAAGGAAGAGGATCGGCGTGTAAAACAGCTTATTTTAACGCAACAGGCATTGGATAGAAAAGAAGAAATGCTTTCAATAGAGCGATATTTGGAAGAGATGATGACGAAGAACTTAAATGATGAAGAAAAAGAACAGTTATGTAAGCTATTAACGAAATTGATGGGATAAAGGATTGTATAAAATGGCTGGAGGGCGAGATGTATGTCTGCGAATGTTTTGAAAATGATAGCACTGATTACAATGACGATAGACCATGTGGGATTAATGTTATTACCAGATTATGAGTGGATGCGTGCAGTAGGAAGAATCGCATTTCCGATTTTTGCGTTTATGATTGCAGAAGGATGTAGGTACACGCGAGATCGTAAGAGATATTTATCGCAGATTGCAATCCTTGGAATTGGCATGCAGATAGTTTTTTTTGTTGTTTCAGGCTCTTTGTATCAGTCGGTTTTTATTTCATTTACTTTAGCAATCATACTTATTTATATGATAGATAGGGCAAGGAATAAACAACAGATCCTAGAGTGGATATATGTGGTTGTTACTGTTTTAGCAATTATATTTTTGTGTTTGATTTTGCCGAAGATATTGTACGAAACAGATTATGATATTGATTATAACATCGTAGGCATACTGATACCTGTTGTGTGTTATTTTACCCCAAATAAGAAAAGTAGAATAGCGATTTTTGCAGTAGGACTTATTGCATTATCTGTTTTTTATGGTGGAGTTCAATGGTTTTGTTTATTATCACTTCCATTGATAGCGATGTATAACTATAAAAGAGGAAAACTTAAGTTGAAGAACTTATTTTATTTTTATTATCCAGCACATTTATGTGTAATATTTGTAATAGGAGGGTTATTATGAACGGTATTGGAAAACTTGCATTAGGAACTATGGGAATGAATTTTGGAAATAAAGAGAGTTCGATCCAGACGATCCAAACAGCGTATGATAATGGCATCAAGATTTTTAATACGGGTGACTTTTATCAAAGAGGGGAATCACAAGTTGTATTAGGTGAAGCATTAAAGAATCTTCCAAGAGAAGATTGTTTTGTATCTCTTAAATTTGGTGTGACATTTACTCTTACGGGAGCAAAACTTGATGTAAGACCTGAAAATATCAGACCACAATTAGTAGATGCACTTGAGAAAATGGGTCTTCAATATGTGGATCTTTATCAGCCTGCAAGACAAGATATTACGATTCCAGTGGAAGAAATCATGATGGAATTAGTAAAACTGAAAGAAGAAGGGTTGATCAAGAATATTGGATTATCTGAAGTTGATGCGGATACACTCCGAAGAGCCCATAAGATTCATCCTGTTCACAGTGTTGAGGTTGAATATTCTTTGCTCAATCGTGAGATTGAAAGAGAACTTATTATGACAGCAAAAGAACTTGGAGTACAGGTTGTTGTATATGGTGCAGTTGGGCATGGCGTTTTGACAGATAAAGTGATAAATGGTGGTATGTCAAATCCAATGATGTTAAAAGGAATATTATCACCTTTCAATAAGAAGCATAATATGCAGATTTTAAATGAATTTGCCGAAATTGCTCAAGCTCACGGACTTACGATGAGTGAACTTGCTTTGGCATGGACACAAGCAAAATATGATAATATTTTGTCTTTGATAGGGACAACAAAATCAGAACATTTCTTGAGTTCTTTAAAAGCTATGCAAGTAAAATTGGATGAAGCTACAGTTGCAGAAATAGAACAGATTGTTTCACCAGAAACAATAAAGGGACATACAATGCGTAAATGGATTTTTGAAAATGGAGTTGGAAAGCTGGTGTAGCATGAAGCAAAAATCCAAAAGCAAGTTAAAAAGGAAAAAAGTTCTGATTTGGCTCACAATCATCTTAGTGTTGGTTGTATGTATGTGTTTTTTTTATAATTCATTTCGTGCAAATAATACAAAGATTAATGTGAAGGAATTATCAACGGATACAACGACAATATCATGTGCGGTATTTGATGGAAAAGAGCTTTGGGAGGATTCTACGGTAGTTCTTAAAGATGGAGTGATAACCGAAGAAACTTCTTTGAAAAAAAGTCAAAATAATAGTGATTATTTTCTGATGCCAGGATTGATCGATGCACATGTGCATTTAACAAAGCCATATCAAATGGAATTATTGGTAGAAAATGGAGTAACAACGGCTTGTGATGTTTCTGCTTCTGAAGAATTGCAAAATTCATATGAAGGATTGAATGTCTGGTCATCACGTACGAGTATTTGGTTAAGCGTAGAAGACGTAAATGATTTTGTACAAAATACGATCGCACAAGGAGGAAAATACATTAAGGTTGTTGCAGATCTTCCACAGATTATGGGCGGAGATACGATGGATAAATCTGTTCTTGAAGAAATAGTTAGATGTGCTCATGAAAATAATTTAAAAGTAGCAGTTCATGCAATATCAGTAGATGGAGTACAAATGGCGGTAGATGCAGGAGTAGATTTATTAATTCACATCCCAATAGGTGAAACATTTCCGAGGGGCTTAGCTGAGCAGATTGCAGAAAAAGAAATTGCAGTTATGCCTACGTTGGCTATGATGCAGGCTTTTGCTAATTCACCTTTGTATGGTTATAAAAAAGCAGATTATGAAGATGCGAAAGAAGCGGTAGATTTATTACATTCGTTGGAAGTACCGATTCTCGTAGCAACAGATTCCAGCGATACATTTTTTGTACCACAGCTCAAGCATGGAGAAACGCTTCATAAGGAAATGGAACTTCTTGTAGAAGCGGGATTGACTTCATTAGAAGTTTTGCAAGGTGCAACAACAAAGACTGCAGAAGCATTTGGAATAAATGAAGCTGGGGTGATCACAGCTGGAATGAAAGCAACGATGGTTTTGGTAAAAGGCAGGCCGGATCAAGAAATTACGGATAGCACAAAAATTGTTCAAATTTGGGTGGATGGAAAACCTATTTTAGAAAATAAGGAGGAAATGAACAAATGAAGATTATTACGATTGAAGAACATCTTGGTGGAGTACCAATCAGTCAGGCGATAGCAAAATATGCGATGCGGGACGCAGATTATTTTGGAGTAGCACATGGACCGGGGCGTCCGTATGATGCGGATCCAGAACTTTATGGGGATTTGGATAAAAGACGTATTGCAGATATGGATGCAAATGGGATTGATATCCAGGTGTTATCTTGCCCGGTAAAGGCACAGTTGCTTCCTGAAAATGAAGCAGCTGCAATCGTGCGAGAAAGCAATGATTATATAGCAAATGTAGTGGCAAAACATCCGGATCGTTACGGTGCATTTGCATTATTACCATGGTCTGTACCACAGGAAGCTGTGAAAGAAATAGAGCGTGTAAAGAAGTTAGGATTTCAAGGAATTTTGTTGGCAGGAAGAGCATCTGCAGGACCAGAGTTTTTAGATGACAAAAGATATTTGCCTATATTAGAAGTAGCAGAGGCATGTCATATGCCAATTTATGTTCATCCAGGTGCACCACTTAAAGATGTACAGAAACCATATTATGGTGGATTAGGAGACGAATTAAGTGCAAGACTTTCTTTGCATGGCTGGGGTTGGCATAATGAGGCTGGAATTCAAGTATTACGTACGATTTTGGCAGGAAGATTTGAGCAGTTTCCAGATCTTCAATTGATCGCAGGACATTGGGGTGAAATGGTTCCATTTTTCCTTTCACGTCTTGATCAGTCAATTCCACCAATGGTGACAAAACTGGAGAAGACTGTCACAGAATATTTTAAAGAAAATGTGTATATAACACCAAGTGGAATCTTTGATTATCCTCAGCTTAAATTTTGTGTAGAAGTAGTGGGTGCAGATCGTATTATCCATTCAGTAGACTGTCCATTTGTTAGCAATGAAGGTGCAAAACCGTTTATTGAAAATGCACCGATCAGTGAGGAAGAGAAAGAAAAGATAGCACATCTTAATGCAGAAAGACTCTTTGATTGGAAGAATGTATAATAAAGATATGGGAGTAGATACGATGAATAACAACGAACTTACATTTTATCCGAAACATCCATCGGATAGAAAGACACACATAATAGAAACGACACCGATGCCAATTCTTGAACAGGAAATGCCATTTGATGCAAAAATACTTTGTGATGAGTTTTGTACAGATTTAGACAAGGCATTGGCTATTTATGAAGATAAACGATTTGAAGTGACAGGGATTGCTTCAAAGATAGGACCAGATATTCATAATAAACCGTCAATTGAGATATCAGATGAGGTAGGTGGCAAGTGTTATGCTCTTTGCATTTTCCCAACGGATGAGTTTTATAATGAAGTTTCTGTTGGGGATCGAGTGATCGTTCGTGCAAATTATCTAGTAATGAGTAACTGGTATGGTGTGGTTATGAAACACAGCGAATTGGTTAAGTAAGAAATTTAATATAGTATAATCTTTATAGATGATAATCAGATAAATAGGAGGATTAGTGTGAAAGAAAGTAGAGGAAAGCCATAAATGGGCGCACTTTAATAAGCTGT